>JBEBGV010000054.1:0-32417 GCA_040081265.1 Vicinamibacterales bacterium | reverse complement strand
CCTCCAGTACAATCCAACCAGTGACCGCTGGTCCTCGGCCCTATGCCACGCTGCGCCGTGGCAGCGCGACGCTGCGCTTCTACCTCGGTGACTGCGTAGACATCCTCGCCCGGTTGCCGGCGCATTCCGTTGACGCCATCATCACGTCGCCGCCGTACAACCTGGGCATCCGGTATCGGACGTATGACGACACGATGCCGCGCGACCAGTACCTGGAGTGGACCAGCACCTGGGTCCAGGCCGCCGCATCGGTGCTCAGTCCGGAAGGCTCCTTCTTCCTCAACGTGGGCGCCAAACCCACCGACCCATGGACAGCGCTGGACATCGCGCAGACCGTGAGAACGCGGCTGAAACTCCAGAACACCATTCACTGGATCAAGTCGATCGCCATCGATCGGGCGGCCGCCCGGAACAGGCTCTCGGAGGACCTCGCGGTCGGGCACTACAAACCCATCAACAGCCAGCGATTCCTCAACGACTGCCACGAATTCGTGTTCCATTTCACGCCTGATGGCCGCCGGCCGCTGGACCGGCTGGCCGTGGGGGTGAAGTACCAGGACAAGTCCAACGTCGCCCGCTGGCAGGGCGCGTCCGGCGGCGTGCGCTGCCGCGGCAACACCTGGTTCATCCCCTACGACACGATCCAGAGCCGGGACAAAGACCGTCCGCACCCGGCCACCTTTCCGCCGAAACTCCCCGAAATGTGCATCAGGCTCCATGGGCGGCCCCGGGTCAGGACAGCGGCCGACCCCTTCCTTGGGCTGGGCTCCACCTCAGTCGCGTGCGCGCAGCTCGGCATCGACTTCGTCGGTATAGAGCTGGATGAGCACTACCTCAAGGAAGCCATCGCCAGAACCCGCGCGGCGCATGAATCGCCTTGAACCCATGCCGTAGGCTTATGTAGCCTTGGGCATGGACCTGCGTCAGCTCGAGATCATCCGCGCGATTGCCGAAGCCGGGACGTTCACGGCGGCGGCCGAGAAACTCCGCGTCTCGCAGTCGGCGATCAGCCGCCAGATCCTCCTCCTCGAAGAAGAACTCGGCGAAACGGTGTTCCACCGCATCGGCAGGCGCATCCGGATCACCCCGGCCGGCGAAGCCCTGGTCCAGCTCAGCAACCGCGTCTTCCAGGACCTCCAGGAGACGGTCATGGCGATCAGCGAGAAGCAGGAAACCCTGCGAGGAACGCTGCGCCTGGTCGGTGGAATGACCGTGTGCCTGTACGTATTCCCGACGCTGCTGTCGGAGATCCGACGCGTACACCCGAACCTCGAGATCAAGATCACGGTCGGCAGCACCGACCGCTCGATCGCGATGCTGCGTTCGGGTGCCGGCGATCTCGGCCTCCTCACGCTGCCGATCGAGGCCTCCGATCTCGTGTCAGTCCCCGTCCTCCACGAGGAGCTCCTGGTGGTCAGCTACGCGTCTCATGCGTTTGCGAAGAAACGGACGGTCGACCCGGAGGAGCTCAACGGACAGCCGTTCATCCTGTTCGAGACGGGATCGATCACCCGTCGGCTGGTCAACGAGTTCTTTACCCGCGAAGGCATCGACGCCGAGGTCGTCATGGAGACCGAAAACGTCGAGATCATCAAGGCCATGGTGAGGACCGGCCTTGGCATCGGCATCGTGCCCTGGCAGGCGGCCGCGGCCGACGTACGTGCCAGGCAGCTGTTTGCCAGCCGGATCACCGGTTACCCGCTGGTGCGGGAGACGGGCTGGCTCTATCCGAAGATGGGACGGATGCCTCGCGTCGTGTCTGAGGTGATGCGGGTGTTCGACGGGATTCAGCCGCGGCTCGAGGCCGCTGGCCAGGCGCCACGAACGCTCTAGCCACGCCGGGTCCCGCGGACCCGGCCTTGCCGTACAGTCGAGGTGCCTACTAGCGGGCGGGAGCGGCAGCCGGCGTCGGTCGCAGCGAGTACGACGTCCGCGACCACACAGTGACGCCGTCGCGCTTGGTCTTGACCTCGATCCTGCGCGTCTTCTTCAGCGGGTCCGGATTGCTGGAGTAGTAACCGAGCACGTAGTAGTCGCTCGTCTCGGCGTCAATCCGCTTGAGCGCCTTGTCGAAGTCGTTCTGATTGACGACGGCAATCCCGCCCGTTTCTTCCGCCAGCGTGCGCAGGCTGTCCTGCGTGCGACGCACGTACTGGTTCCACTCTTCCATGTGGTTCTCCAGCACTTTGTCGTCGATGTCGGGCCCGGCCACCAACCCTCTCGGATCGATGGTGTAGAGCGTGGCGTTGGCGCGGTTGGCCGCCTTGGTCACGTCGGCCAGTTCGCGCGCCAGGTCCGCCATCGCGAACTGCGTCCCCTGGAACTGCTGCCGAATCGACGGATCGTTGGACACATCGCTCTCAGCTTCATTGCCGAAGCTGCGCGACATCTCTTCCATGCGGGCGCGCTCGAACGGGTTGAAGTCGTAGCCACTGCTCACCCAGATCACGGCCTTGCGCCGGTTGTGCAGCTTCTCGAGGTTCTTCATCAGGTCGTAGGCGGTCGAGAACGCGACGTGCGCGCGATAACGAAGTTCGGTCGGACCCTGCGATGACTGCTGCCCCGTGACGATGTCCGCCGGCTTCATTCCGCCACCGGTAATCCGCTTGATCGCATCGTCGAGCACCTGGCGGTCGTAGGTCAGCTGGATCGACAGCGATGAGGTGCCGGTCGAGACGATGCCGAACATGTCGCCTTCGTGAATCAGGTTGCGAAGCATCCGCTTGAAGAGATCGCGGGTGCGCGGCGTGCTCTGGAAGTCGAGGTGGAGGTCGTCGACAAACAGCAGGAACACGCGCCCTGCCGTGTCGTTGGTGGGACGGCTGACCGGCAGGATGATGCCCTCCTGCACGGGAGGAGGCGGCGCCGACAGCGAGTTGTAGGCACGGCCGCCGTGGACGAGCACCATCGATGTGAGTTCCTGCTTCACACCGTCCTCGAACACGTCGAAATCGCCGGCCTTCAGGTCGGCGATGAACTGATCGCTCTTCGCGTCGCGGACGATGACATCGGTCGTGACGAGATCGACGTCAACGCGGAACGTCGGCTGGCTTTGCTGGGGGGACAGCGGGACGATCGGGGCCGGGCGCGGAGCGGCTGGGGCCTGGGCCTGCACCGACGGTGCCTCGAGTGAGAAGACACCGGCCAGGATCGCCACGAATGCGCTGACACTGAGGTACTTAGCAGCACGTCGCATAGTGCGGTGAGTATAGCAGGACGGTATATTACTGGGACATGCGACTAGCCCTGAGCGCAGATCATGCCGGTTTCCAGATGAAGGACGACCTTGTCCGCCACCTCACCCAGGCCGGGCACCAGGTGCTCGACCTCGGCACAAACTCCGCCGAGGCAGTCGATTACCCGGATTCAGCCGAAGCGGTGGCCAAGGCCATCCGGGATGGACGCGCTGAACGCGGAATCATCGTCTGCGGGAGCGGCGCCGGGGTCTCGGTGGCCGCGAACAAGGTGCCGGGGATACGCGCGGCGGTGTGTCACGACTGCTACACCGCGCATCAGGCTGTCGAGCATGACGACCTGAACGTCCTGTGCCTCGGGGCCCGGGTGATCGGCATCGCGCTCGCGCTGGAACTGGTCGGGACCTTCCTGGCGGCGCGTTTCTCCGGCGAGCCGCGCCACGCCACGCGGCTTGGCAAGGTGCTCGCGATCGAGGAACGTTACCGGACGTAGGGCGGGCCTTCCGGCCCACCAGGCTTACCCGCCAGCGCACGCTTGGCCGCGCGACTGATGAGCAGGGTCGCTATCAATGTGCTGGCGAGTCCAGCACTGAGCAGCCAGTAATACGCGGGACCCTGCGGTCGTGCGTTCCCGGCGGCCAGCGCCGCCACGTCCCCCACCACCTTGCCGTAATACGTGTAGAGGACGATTGTCGGCACCATGCCGAGCAGCGCGACCGTGAAGTCGCGTGGGCGCACGCGGGCGAGGCCAAGCGCGTAGTTCAGGATGGTGAAGGGAATGATCGGTGACAGACGCAGCAGAAACTGCACCCAGACGCCGTTGTTGGCCATCGCCTCACGGACGAGCACCACGCGTGGCCGGTCGTCGAAGCGCCTCAGCCACCGGGTCCCCGCCAGGCGAAGGGCGACGCCGTACGCGGCAAACCCGCCAAGCGCCGCCCCGATGAAGACGACCACCGAGCCCTGCAGCACCCCGTAGATCGCGCCAGCCGCCACCGTGAGGGGAAAAGCCGGCGCCATGATCAACGCCGCCAGAATGTAGAGACCGATGAACGCCACCGCCCCCCACGATCCCATCTGGGCGATCTGCAGGAGCAGGGCGTTGAACCACTGCGTCATACCGACTCTGGATCGTCGTCGGCTGCGACGTCGGTCTGGGGAGCCTCAGGCTCCTCATCCGCGATCTCTCCGACCTCGTCGTCGGCCTCCTGAGCCATGTCGGATCGGGAGGCGTCGTCGGCGGGTGCGTCGGCCGGCGATGAGGCATCGCGCTGGCCGCTCTTGCGCGGCTTCCTCCGCCGTTTTGAGAGCATCCGGGACAGACGTTCGAGCGCTTCTGTCGCCCCCTCGATGCCTGCGCTGATTTCATCAGCGTCCAGCCAACCCGCCGGGTTCAAGCGCTGTGCGACGGCCATCAACGCCTCGAGGCGCGCCGGGTCGGTGACGCGCTCGGGCAGCTGCTCGCAGAGGATGCCATGCCAGTTGGCCAGGAACCGCATCCGCGTTTCCGGTGTGTCGCCTTCGATCACGGTCGGCACGGTGAGACGTGGCGCCTGCGGCGGAGGTTCCGCCCGACGGGGCGGCGAGGGTCGCGACTCGCTGCGCGACGTCCCCGCGGACGCCCCCGGCGGGGCCCCTGGCGCACTGCCCGACCGACGCCGCTGCCGGCGCGGATCCGGCGTCGAGTCGATCACCTGCTGGCCGGAGACGAGCGTGTCCCAGTCAAAGGCCAAGTCTGGGTTGCTCCGTTCGATCTCCCGTCGCACCGACTGGTCAAACGGATTCCGACCAACCCGCACCCCACCCGGTGATCGGAACGCGTAAAGCACGCGCGACCCCGGGTGCGGCCCTTCCTTGAACGAATGAATCAGGTAGGTAGTCTCGTAACCGCGCTTGTCGCGAACGACACGAAGAAACGGCACGCAGGACTACTTGCGCTTGGCGGCGCTGCTGACGGACTTCTTGCCCGCCGGCGCCGCAGCCTTGGCGGCTTTCACCGTGCGCACCACCTTGGCTCGGGCCGGTGGTACGACCTTCCGGGCAGGGGGAGCGGCACGGCGTGCCGGCTTCACTGATGCCTTCGGTGCCGGCTTGGCCGTCAGTTTGGTCACCGGCTTGGCGGCGCGGGCGGCCACCGGCGCTTTTGCAACGACGGCCGGGACTTTCGGACGCCGGGGCTCGCGCGGCATGCTGAAGCTGTCCTCAGCACCAGGAGCCCGCTGCACCAAGGTGAAGCGGATCTGATCCCCGATCGAGTGGTAGGCCCAGATCTCGGTGACCGCGATCTGGAGGTCGACGCAAAAGCGCCGCGCCACGTCAACCATCGCCGCCGGCACGTAGAGATGAAACGGTGTCTTCAGGCGTGAGAATGCCGCCCACTGCGACATCGCTTCGAGGTGGTTGATCGATTCAACCGTCTCAACCTCGACCACACCCAGCAATTTCCGGGTGCGTTCGGTCGAATGCAAAACCAGGTCGGGATACCAGGGCGACGGTCCGGTGCCAACCCCTGCCGACTGCTCATTGCCGGGGTTGATGGCGACGTCGAACTTTCTCTTGTATTTCGCCTGCAGCAGGCGAATGACCCGATCGTGCTCGAGCTGCTCGCGGACCGGCCGCACGAGGATTGGGCTCAACAAAGCCTCCGAAGGTGGAAATTCGGGCTGACTATAACACGACCGGCTGCACACGCAATATGAACTGCAGGCGTTTTCACGCCGGTCCTTGACGGCCGTCATGGCCCGCCCCACAATGCCTCGTGCCTCTCCCGGCCTCCGGCTCCGCTCCGCGCGTCCTGCTCGTCAATGACGATGTCAGCGTGAGCGATATGTTCTGCCGGACGTTGCGGTTAGAAGGATTCGAGGTGTGGGGGGCATTGTCGTCCTCAGAGGGGCTGACACTGGCGGAAAAATACCGCCCTCACGCCGTCATCGTCGACTTCCGGATGCCGGTTGACAGCGGGATCCACCTCCTGCGGCGGGTGCGCGTGCTCCCGGGGCTGGCCCATGCCCCGCTCGCCCTGGTCACAAGCGACTACTATGTAACCAATGATCAGGCTGATGTACTGCGTTCGCTCGGCGCGACGCTGCAGTACCGGCCGCTGTGGCTGTCCGAGCTGGTGAACGTCGCCCGCGAGCTCGTTCACGCGGCCGTCGTTCGGTAAATCCCCTGTCCCCTAACCGCCCTCATCCCAACCACGTGCCCTCCCGCTTTCTCCAGGCCTGTCGCAAGCAACCCGTAGACGCCACGCCTGTCTGGTTCATGCGCCAGGCAGGACGGTACATGAGCGAGTACCGGGCACTCAGAGAACGCTATTCGCTCCTCGAGCTCTGTCGGACACCCGAGCTGGCGACCCAGGTGACGATGCAGCCAGTGGATCGCATCGAGGTCGACGCCGCAATTCTGTTCTCCGACCTCCTGCTGCCACTGGAACCGATGGGCCTCCCCTTCGACTTCATCAAGGGTGAAGGACCACAGCTCGAGCGGCCCATCAACACTCCAGCCGACATCGATGCGCTGCGTGACTTCGAACCACGCGAGTCGCTGAGCCACGTGCTCGACGCGATCAGGATGATCCAGCGCGAGCTTGGCGGACGGGTCCCGCTGATTGGCTTCGCCGGTGCGCCGTTCACGCTCGCGTCGTACGCCATCGAAGGAGGCCACTCCAACAACTTCGCGAAGACGAAGTCGTTGATGTACGGACACCCCCACGCGTGGCATCGGCTCTGCGAGCGGCTCAGCACCATGGTCGGCGACTATCTCCTCGCGCAGATCGAGGCCGGCGTCGACGTCGTGCAGGTGTTTGATTCCTGGGTGGGTATGCTCAGCGCCTCGGACTACCGCGAGTTCGTCCTGCCCCACACGCGTCGCATCTTCGACACGATCGGTGGCCGCGTCCCGACCATTCATTTCGGCACCGGAACGGCGACACTGCTCGAGCTGCTGCGCGAAGCGGGCGGCGACGTCATCGGCGTCGACTGGCGCATACCGATTGACGAGGCCTGGACCCGGATCGGCCCGGACCACGCCGTGCAGGGCAACCTCGATCCCACGCTGCTGCTCGGGCCAACCGCCCGACTGCTCGCGTCGGCCGAAGACGTCCTGCAGCGCGTGGGTGGCCGGCCCGGGCACATCTTCAACCTGGGCCACGGCATCCTGCCCTCAACGCCCGTCGAACATGTGCAGATGCTTGCCCACTACGTGCACCGCGCCACACGCACGGGTGGCGGAGTTCCCTAGCCCGCTCGGTGCATGACTGAGCCCGCCGACTTAGACGTCGCCATCATCGGTGGGGGCATCGCGGGCCTGTCTGCCGCGTATCAGCTCAAGACGCTCGGGCTCACCGCGCGAGTCCTCGAGGCCGGCACGCGAGCCGGTGGTGTGATCGTCACCGAACGCACCGGCGGCTGGGTCATCGACGGCGGACCCGACTCGATCCTGGTGCAGAAGCCCGCCGCGGTGAGTCTGTGCCGCGAGCTCGGGATTGCTGACGCGCTCGTCCCGACGCTGACACCACGCACCGCCTACGTCCTGCGTGACGGCACGCTTCACCCGATCGTCGAAGGTTCGTTTCTCGGATTCCCGCTGAGCGCGAAGGCCTTTCTGCGCTCCTCCCTGTTCAGCCTCCACGGCAAGGTGCGCATGGCCGCCGAGGCTGTTCTGCCGCGCGGCGGCGGCGAGGAAGACGAGTCGATCGGATCGTTTGTGCGACGTCGTTTCGGCGACGAAGCTGCCGAGTATCTGGCCGACCCGCTACTGGCCGGCATCCATGCCGGAGATGCCGACCGACTGTCGGTGCAGGCACTGTTTCCGCGACTGGTCGAAGCGGAGCGTCGAACCGGCAGCGTCATCCGCGCGTTCAGGGCCCTTCAGGCCAGGCCGTCGCCCAACGGCGCGTTTGTGTCGCTGCCAGGCGGCACCGGCGCGCTCGTTGAGGCACTGGTCAAGGCACTGGGCCCTGATGCGATCCGGTACCAGTCTCCGGTTACCGAGCTCCATCGAGAGGGCCTGTACGTGGTCGAGAGCGCGGGCACGCGCCACCGCGCCCGCGCCGTGATCCTTGCCGTCCCCGCCTACATCGCCGGGAGCCTCCTGGGCAGCTTCGATACCAGGCTGGCAGGACTCTGTGCCGCCGTGCCGTATGCGTCGACCGCCACCGTGGCGCTCGGGTATCGCACCGCACAGGTTCGGCGCCCGATGATCGGCAGCGGCTTCGTCGTGCCGCGGCTCGAACGTACGCCGCTGCTGGCTGCCACGTGGGTCACGTCGAAGTGGCCGGGACGGGCACCCGATGGCCACGTGCTCCTGCGTGGATTCCTCGGCGGCGGACGCGACCCTCACCGAACCGAGGCAAGCGACGAAGTACTCATCGCCACGGTCAGGCAAGCGCTCGGTGAGCTGATGGACATCGAAGGCGAGCCAGTCGTCGCGCGCCTCTTCCGCTTCACACGGCAGAGCCCTCAGTATGAGGTCGGTCACCTGCACCGCGTCACCTCGATCGAACAGATGCTCTCCGCGCATCCCGGCCTGTTCGTCACCGGAAGCGGGTTCCGCTCAATCGGCATCCCCGACACCATTGCCGACGCCCGCGAGACTGCGACGCGCGCCGCCGAGTTCCTGCGACGCCGCCCGGCGTAGCGTCGGCATACAATCGATGTCCATGCGCGTCCTGATCTGCTCTGCCCTGCTCCTGACATTTTTCTTTGCTCCCACCGTCGCCCAGCAGGTCGGCGGTGGCGCGGCACCGCCTGCGATCGACACCGTGCTGCGCGGCATCCGCGCCGCCGACAAGGGGCAGCTGGCGGTCTCGGAAGAGGACGGCCGGTTTCTCCGCGTGATGGTGGCGACACGTCAGGCCAGGTCGATCCTCGAGATTGGTGCGGCCAGCGGCTACAGCGGTATCTGGCTGGGGCTCGGCGCACGTGAGTCAGGCGGCAAGGTCGTTGCGATCGAGTTCGACCCGCAGCGCGCCAAAGAGGCCGCCGCCAACATTGCCAGGACCGGATTGACCGACGTCGTGCGCGTCGTCCACGGCGACGCGTTCGCGGAGATCCCGAAGCTGACTGGCATGTTCGATCTCGTGTTCCTCGACGCGTGGAAGCCCGACTACAAGAAGTTCTTCGACCTGGTCTACCCACGGCTGGCGCCGGGCGGTGTGTTCATGGCCCACAACGTCGTCAACAAGAAGAGCGAGATGGAACCCTTTCTTGCCGCCATCTTCCAGCACCCGAACCTCTTCACGAGCGTCGTGTCGCCGGGCAGCGAGGGGATGTCGGTCTCCTACAAGCGGCGATAGCGAAACTCCCATGCCTGGTTCCGGCCACGCACCGGTTCACATCATCGGCGTCCCGCTCGACCTCGGCGCTGGCCGACGCGGGGTGGACATGGGGCCGTCGGCGTTTCGCATCGCCGGCCTCGGCGAACAGATCGCCGCGCTCGGCCGGGTGGTCGTCGACAAGGGGAACCTCACCTCGCCGATTCGTGAAACGCTGCCGGCGCCGGCGGCCACCAAGCGATACGTCGACGAGATCGCCTCGGTCTGTCGCGATCTCCACGCCGCCTCGCTGGCGTCGCTGCGTGAAGGAGCGCTCCCGCTGGTTCTTGGGGGCGACCACAGCCTTGGCGCAGGCTCGGTCGCGGCCAGCGCCGACTGGCTGAGAGAAACACAGCAGCGCCCGGTCGGGCTGATCTGGGTCGACGCCCACGGCGACATGAACACGCCGGAATCGTCTCTGAGCGGCAACGTGCACGGAATGCCGCTGGCCGCCCTGCTCGGCTGGGAGCCTGCGGAACTGGCGTCGTTCACGACTCGTCCGTCGGTCCGCGCGGAGCACACCGTGCTGCTCGGCATACGCAATCTCGACCAGCGGGAGAAGGCGCAGATCCGTGCCTCGGGTGTCCATGTGTTCACGATGAAAGACATCGATCGTGACGGCATCGCGCGGATCGCGGAACGCGCGCTGACGATTGCGTCGGCGGGCACAGGCGGTGTTCACGTGTCATTCGACATGGACGCCTGCGACCCGTTCATTGCCCCCGGCGTCGGCACGGCGGTCAAAGGAGGCCTTGACTACCGCGAGGCTCACCTGCTGATGGAAATCATCGCCGACTCGAACGCGCTCGTCGCGCTCGATCTGGTTGAGGTCAATCCAACCCTCGACCTTCGCAACACGACGGCCGAACTCGGCACCGAACTCGCCCTGTCGGCGCTCGGCAAGAGCATTCTGTAAGCCGGACCTGAAGGTCCGGCCTGCCTACTGCCTACTGCCTACTGCCTACTGCCTACTGCCTACTGTCTAGACTTCCCCTCGATCGAGGACGCCCTCGATTTCGTCCATCACCGCGCTCATCTTCGCCATCGTCAGCGTGAGCGGCTCGTCGGTGGTCATGTCCACGCCGGCGTCGCGCAGCAGATCGATCGGGTACTTCGAACCGCCGGCCGAGAGGAAAGCCAGGTAGCGGGACGTGGCGTCGGCGTCACCGGCGAGCACCTTCGAGGCGAGCGCTTCAGCAGCGGTGAATGACGTGGCGTACTGGTAGACGTAGAAGTCGTTGTAGAAGTGCGGGATGAAGCTCCACTCGTGGGCGACGTAGTCGTCCACGGTGCACACCCCGGCTTCGTGACCGTAGTAGCGACGCGTGATGCCGAGATACAGCTCGTTGAGGCTGTCGCCGGTGATCGGTTCGCCCCGTTGCGCCATCTCGTGCATCCGCAGCTCGAACTCGGCGAACTGCGTCTGACGGAACACCGTCGCCTTGATGTTCTCGAGGTAGCTGCCGAGCAGTGACACGCGCGTGGGCGTGTCCGTGATCCGCTCGAGCATGTAGTGAATCAGCAGCGCCTCGTTGAAGGTGGAGGCGACCTCGGCAACAAAGATCGGATAGTTCGCCAGGGCATACGGCTGCGTCGCGTTCGAGCAGTAGCTCTGCATCGTGTGGCCGATCTCGTGCGCAAGGGTGCTGAGATCGTTGTACTGCCCGAGGTAGTTGAGCAGCATGTACGGGTGCACGTCGTACGCTGCGCCGTTCGAGTAGGCGCCCGTCCGCTTCCCTTCGCTCGGGTAGAAATCAATCCACCGCTCCGCGAACGATCGACCCACGACGTCCACGTACTCCTGGCCGAGCGGCTTGAACGACGCCAGGATGTGCGCCTCGGCCTCCTCGGGGGTGTAGCTGAGATTCACCGACGCGACCAGCGGGGCGTAGAGATCGTAGTAACGGAGGCCATCGGTGAGCTTCAGCATGCGCTGGCGGAGGCGCAGGTACCGGTGGAACACGTTGAGGTGCGCGTTGACGCCCTCAATCAGGCGGGAGTAGACGGTGACCGGGATGTTGGCCGCATTCAGCGCCATCTCCAGATTGGAGCCGTACTTCCGCGTCTTCGCGTAGAACAGCACCTTCTGGACCTCCGCGTTCATCGTGGTGCCAAACGTCCGGCTGAAGCCACCGAGCGACGTGAAGAAGGTGCTCATCGCCAGCTGTCGGTCAGCGCGATTGGCGCTCGTGCGCAACTCCGAGTATCCGGAGTGATCGACCTTGACCTGCCGCCCGGTGCTGATCGTCACCGAGGGATACGGAAAGTCCGCGTTGGAAAAGATCCCGTAGATATTCGACGCCGAACCTGCCAGCGGCGACAAATCCGCCAGGAGCTTCTCCTCCTGATCCGACAGCGTGTGCATCGACCGCCGGAACATGTCGCGCAACGGGAAGGCATACGTGCCAAGCCTGGGCTCAGCGACCAGGAACCCTTCGACCGTCGGCTGCCCCACGCGGAGGATTTCAGGCTCGATGAACGAGGCATTGGCACCGAAGTCGGCATAGAGCTGCTGCATTTCCTGCTGCATGCCCTGCGGGCCCGACTCGCGGGTGTCCTCGTCGCCGAGCATGCTGGCGTAGACGTAGAGACGCGAGACTTCCTTGTCCAGGCTCGACACCAGCTCGAGCGCATCGGCCAGGGTCGCAGGTGAGGTCGCGAGCTGTCCCTCAAAGGCACGCACGCGCGCGATCTCGCCCGCCAGCCTCGCCTTTTCGGCCCGCCACGCCTCCGCGGTCGGATAGAGCTCGGCGAGATTCCACTTGAACTTGTCGTCGATGGCGGCGCGGCTGCGGGGCCCTTCGGAAGTCATCACGCTCATGCGTCAGATTGTAGCCGTTGAACACTTCAGGCGGTCCACCGGTGGCAGTTTGGACAATCCTGGCCGGTCATCCCGCGTAAGCGGCCTGTTTTTACGGGGTGCACACTCCTTGCAGACCCCTGTCACGTGCTTGCCTGTCTGCGCAGCGCCTCGCTGGTCGGCATCGACGCGGTGCCGGTTCAGATCGAGATTGACGTCTCCTTCGGGCTCCCGTCGTTCACGGTGATCGGGTTGCCGGATACCACCGTGCGCGAGAGCCGCGACCGGGTCCGCGCCGCCATCCGCAACTCCGGCTTCGACTTCCCTGCCCACCGCATCACCGTCAACCTGGCGCCGGCTGATGTACGCAAGGCCGGCTCCTCCTTCGACCTCCCCATCGCGCTGGGGCTGCTGGCCGTCACCGGTCCGCTGACGCGGCGTGATTCGCCGGACACGATCGTGCTGGGCGAGCTGTCGCTGGACGGCGCCATCAACGGGATTCGTGGCGCACTGCCGGTCGCGCTGGCGGCACGTCACCATGGCGTCCGACGGGTGCTTCTGCCGCCGCAGAACGCGGCCGAGGCCGAACTGGTGGACGGCATCGAGGTGCGAATCGCGCGTTCGCTCACCGAGGCCGTCGACGCGCTCAACAACCCGGACCATGCGGCGCTGCCTCCCCCACCACCGGCACCGCCTTGCTTGTGGGAGAGCGACCTCGACCTCAAGGACATTCGTGGCCAGGCCTTCGCCCGTCGCGCGCTCGAAGTCGCGGCGGCGGGCGGACATAACCTCCTGCTCATCGGCCCGCCCGGATCGGGAAAGACGATGATCGCGCGGCGGTTACCGGGCATTCTTCCACCGCTCACGCGTGAGGAGGCGCTCGAGACGATGGCCGTGCACTCGGTGGCGGGCACGCTGTCGCCGGGGACCGGTGTGCTCGCGGAGCGACCGTTTCGCGCGCCCCATCACACGAGTTCGAGCATCGCGCTCGTTGGCGGCGGAAGCGGACCGCGACCCGGTGAAATCTCGCTCGCCCACAACGGCGTCCTCTTTCTCGACGAGTTACCGGAGTTTCCGCGTCGGGTACTCGAAGTGCTGCGTCAGCCGCTCGAGGACGCGCGCGTCACCGTGGCCAGGGCCACCCGCACCGCCACGTTCCCGTCGCGCTTTCTACTCATTGCGGCGATGAATCCGTGCCCCTGCGGGGTCCGGGGCGACGATCGCCGACGCTGCGAGTGCACACCCCTCGACGTGGATCGCTATGGACAGCGGCTCTCGGGGCCACTCCGCGATCGCATCGATCTGGTCGTCGAGGTGCCGGCAGTGCCTGTCTCTGCGATCTCCGATGGCGCCGACGGTGAAGCCACGGCCGTGGTACGGAGCCGCGTGCTGGCGGCGCGCGACCGCCAGCTCACGCGCTATGGGCGAGGGTCAACCTCGACCAACGCGCGCGCCAGGGGCCGGGCGTTTGTCGAAGCCTCCGCCCTCGATGAGGCCGGGCGCTCGGTGTTGCGTGCCGCCGCTGAACGACTCGGTCTCAGTGCGCGGGCCTACGAGCGAACGGTGCGCGTGGCGCGGACCGTGGCCGACCTCGCCGGCAGCGCACACGTGTGCGTCGAGCACGTTGCCGAAGCCTTGCAGTACCGGATGCGTCAGTGACGTGCGCGCGTCACCGCGGGTTACACTTTCCCCCCTGAAGACCTACCCTGCCACCGCACGCGTCGATTACGTCGACACCTACCACGGCACGACCGTCGCCGACCCGTACCGCTGGCTCGAGGATGACAACTCGGCCGAGACGCGCGCGTGGGTCGAGGCGCAGAACCTCGTCACCGTTGCGCATCTCGAGGCCATCCCCTTCCGCAAGGCGCTCGGCGCGAGGCTGGAGGAGCTTTACAACTACCCGAAGTACTCGGAGCCGATCCGCCGCGGTAACGCCTACTTCTTCATGAAGAACGACGGGCTGCAGAATCAGGCGGCCTGGTATCGGCAGGTCGGCCTGGACGGCGCCCCTGCACTGCTGCTCGATCCGAACACGTTTTCGGAGGACGGCACGACCAGGCTGTCCATGTTCGCGTTGTCGAAGGACGGAGCCCTGGCTGTCTATGGACTGTCGATCGGGGGATCGGACTGGCAGGAATATCGAGTGCTCGACGTCGCGACCGGACGCACGCTCGACGATCGCGTCACCTGGGTGAAAGTCTCAGGGGCCGCATGGGCAGGCCGTGGCTTCTTCTACAGCCGCTACCCTGCCACCGAGCCGGGCAGGGAACTCTCGACCAGGAACGTCGACCACCGCGTCTATTACCATCGCCTCGGCACGCCGCAGTCGCAGGACGAACTCGTCTTTGCTGACCCCGACCACCCCGAGCGCTTTCACACTGTCGACGTGTCAGAAGACGAGCGCTTCGCCATCCTCACGGTGTCCGACCGCGGGACGGGAAAGAAGGGCAACGCGCTCTTCTACCGTGACCTGCACGAATCCGACGCGCCGTTTCACCCGATCGTCGAAGTGGTCGGCGACGACAGCTACTCCGTGATCGAGACCGTCGGTGAGCGGTTCCTGATTCACACCAACCACCAGGCGCCCAACGGTCGCGTCGTGGCGTTCGACGCCGGAGCCTCAGCGACAGGGCCGTGGACCGAGATCATCCCGGAACGCACCAACCCCCTCGAGTCGGTCGGAACAGCTGGCGATCGGCTGTTCGCCAGCTATCTCGAGGACGTGACCTCCCGTGTCTCTGTCTTCGATTTCGACGGCCGGTTCGAACGGGACCTGGTCCTGCCAGGCCTGGGTGCAGCGAGCGGTTTCTTCGGCAGGCAGGACGACACGGAGGTCTTTTACACCTTCACGTCCTTCAACTATCCGCCGACGATCTTCCGCTACGACATTGCTGAGGGTGCGTCCACCGTCTTCCGCTCGGTCGACATTCCGGGGTTCGTCGAGAGCAACTACGACGTGAAGCAGGTGTTTGTCACGAGCAGGGACGGTACGCGCGTCCCGATGTTCCTGACCTTCCGGAAGGGGATGACGTTGACTGGTGACAATCCCACCCTGATGTATGCCTACGGGGGCTTCAACGTGACGACGGCGCCGGCGTTCAATGCGCTGCGCATCGCCCTGCTCGAACAGGGATTTGTCTATGCGTCGGTGAACACGCGAGGTGGGAGCGAGTACGGCGAGGCCTGGCACGAGGCCGGTACCAGGCTCACCAAGCAGAACGTGTTCGACGATTTCATCGCCGCCGCCGAGTGGTTGATCGCCACCGGCTACACCTCCCCGGGGAAACTGGCCATGACCGGCGGCTCCAACGGCGGGCTGCTCGTCGGGGCGGTGATGAATCAGCGTCCCGATCTGTTCGCGGTCGCAGTGCCACAGGTGGGCGTCATGGACATGCTCCGATTCCACACCTTTACGATCGGCTGGAACTGGATCGCTGACTACGGCTCGGTGGCCCGCGAGGACGAATTCAGGGCGCTGCTTGCCTACTCTCCCCTTCACAACCTGAAGGCAGGCACCAGCTACCCAGCGACGCTCGTCACGACCGCCGATCATGACGACCGCGTGGTCCCGGCCCATTCGTTCAAGTACGCTGCGGCCCTGCAGGCCAGCCAGGGCGGCGACGCACCAGTGCTGATTCGCATCGACACCAGGTCGGGGCACGGCGCCAGCAACACCCGGAAGCAGCTCGAGACGGTTGCCGACATCTACGCGTTCGTGATGTGGCACCTGGGCATCAACCCGACTCAGGACGTCCGGGAGGGGTCTGACCCTGGTCTGACCCTGGTCTGACCCCGGTCTGACCCCGGTCTGACCCCGGTCTGACCCCGGTCTGACCCCAGACCCCGGTTGTCGCACGCCAGCTGGAGGCCGCGAGGATCAGCGTGCCGCCGGCGAGGACCCACGCGCCTGGACGCTCCCCCCGCACCAGCCACGTCCACACCGGGTTGAGCACGGGCTCGAGCAGGAGCAGCAACGACACCTCGAGCGCCGGCAGCCGGTCAAGCGATCGGGTCAGGCAGATATACGCCAACCCAATCTGCACGACGCCCAGGTACACCAACCCGAGCCAGGCCATGGGCGGGGCCGCCGGAAATGGAAACGCAAACGGCAGTGTCAGGACAGCCGCAACAACATTGCCCACCACCACCGCCGACAGCCCTCCGTCCTTCGCCCTCGAGACGTGCCTCAAGCCGACCAGGGTCGCGGCCCAGGTGAGGCTGGAGGCCAGCCCCAGCAGGTTCCCGAGCGGCGGGTTCGGAGCCGTGGTCGTGGCCGCCGGCTGACCAAGGAAACACACAATCAGACCCGCCGCCATCGCCAGGACATAACCCAGATCCTGGCGCCGGAACTGCTCCTTGAGGACCCAGGGACCGAGAACTAACAGGTAGAGGGGGGCGGTCGACTGCAGAAAGATGGCATTGGCAGCCGTGGTGAGCTTGGTGGCGGCCACAAACAGGGTCAGGGTGGCAGCGTAGGCCACGCCGGCGGCCAGAATCGATCCGTCCACCCTCACACGCCCCTGCACGAAGATCAGGAGCGCCAGGGCGGCGATAGCCGAACGCGTGGAGGACACCTGCAGGGCACCGAACGCCCCCGTTTTGATGGCCGCGCCGCCGGTCGAGAACAGGACCGCAGCGGCCACCGCCAGGCCCCTGGCCCCGGCCACAGGGGTCATTGGCCCCAAGTCCTTACGAGTTGGCTGGCCAAGGTTCGGTGTGATAGCCTGAGGCGTTCAGTCTGCTGCGAAGTTCCGGTCATCCGTTCGCAGAACCCACAGTTATTAATGGCGTCACGACGTCTGAAGATTATCGTATGGGACCCGAAGACGGGGGACGAGCGACGGGTCACCGTCCCTCTGCGACCCGTCGTGGTTGCCGGCTGCATGCTGCTCACCATTCCCGTGCTCGTGGGACTTGGTGCGGCGTGGAAGGCGACCTCGAACGTCACCGACGTCCTGGCCCGCCGCGAAGCCCTCGAAGTTGAAAACGCCAGCTACCGCGCGGCGACTGAGTCGCTCGCGGGTCAAATCGGCGAACTGCAGTCAGCCATCGCAGACCTTGGTGCCCGCTCGGCGCTCGATCCCGGGCTTGCGCGCGCCATGGACAAGCTGCCGGCCCTGACCAAGGCCCGGGCGATTGGCCGCGGCACCGAAGTCAACAAGGCCGCCCGCACGCTCTCGGCCCTGGCGAACCCGGACGACACGTTCGGTCTGATCCGCACCCTGCTCGAAGGTCTCGAGTCACGCCTGACGGCCGTGAGTGGCGTCGTCGACAGGCGTAACGCGCTGGCCGCGGCAACCCCGTCGATCTGGCCGGCCAGGGGCTGGCTCACCTCAGCCATGGGTTCGCGACAGGATCCCATCAAGGGTGGCGACGATTTCCACAAGGGGCTCGATATCGCGGGTGATCGCGGCCAGCCCGTCTATGCCACCGCCGCCGGCACGATCGGCGAAGCTGGGGTGTCGGGTGCCTACGGGAACCTCATCGTCATCAGCCACGGCTTCGGGCTCGAGACTCGATACGGTCATCTGCTCAACTTCACGGTCAAGCGGGGCGACACGGTTCAGCGTGGCGACCTCATCGGACACATCGGTGCGACCGGCCGCGCCACGGGCTATCACCTCCACTACGAGGTGCACGCCAACGGCAAGCTCCTCAACCCGCTGCAGCTGCTCACGCAGCAGCGTCCCCGCGCCCAGTAACCGCCGTTATCACCAGAGCCCCGCAACGGCGGTTCCGCTATCTACCGGAACGCCTGGGCGGCGTTCCTTGGTGATTCCCCCACGACGCACGCGCGTCGCGGGTGCACTTCCTTGCCGATGTGTGGTGCCGTTGGCTACAATCGGTTGATATTCCTGCGGTTAGGGACTGCTCCTAGAGGCTCTTCCAATAGTGAGCGGTGCTGTCGAGCATGATCGGCCAACTCCTCGCGAAGGTCATCGGCACTCAGAATGAGCGCGAACTCAAACGCGTTCGCCCCATCGTGGCCGAGGTCAACGCCCTCGAGCCCCAGATAAAAGCGCTCTCGGACGAACAACTCCGCGGCAAGACCGAGGAATTCCGCAAGCGCCTGGCCGACGGGGCCACCGTTGACGACCTGCTCGTCGAATCCTTTGCGGTGGTTCGCGAGGCCGGCTGGCGCGTCCTCAAGATGCGCCACTTCGACGTACAGCTGATCGGTGGATCGGTGCTCCACAGCGGTCGCATCGCGGAGATGAAGACCGGTGAAGGCAAGACGCTCGTCACGACGCTGCCGGCGTACCTGAACGCGCTGTCGGGCAAGGGCGTCCATGTCGTGACGGTCAACGATTACCTCGTTCGCCGCGACGCCGAGTGGATGGGACGCCTCTATCGCTTCCTCGGCATGTCGGTCGGCGTCATCCAGCACGAACTGAACGACCAGCAACGCCAGGTCGCGTACGGCTCCGACATCACCTACGGCACCAACAACGAGTTCGGCTTCGACTACCTGCGCGACAACATGAAGTTCGAGTTCACCCAGATGGTGCAACGCGGACATCACTTCGCCATCGTCGACGAAGTCGACAGCATCCTGATCGACGAAGCCCGGACGCCGCTGATCATCTCGGGCCCCGCCGAAGAGTCCACGGACCTCTACTACGAAGTGGACCGGGTCATCCCGAAGCTGAAGAAGGGCGCCGTCACCCAGGGCAACGTCAAGGCCGAGGAACGTGAAGAGCTCGAGACCACCGGTGACTTCATCGTCGATGAGAAGCACAAGACGGTCACGCTGACTGAGAGCGGCATGGCGGCGGCAGAACGGATGCTCGCGCACCGCCTCGTGCCCGGCTCTGCCGGACTCTACGACCCGGCCAACATGCCCCTGCTCCACCACGTCCAGCAGGGCCTGCGCGCACACTCGCTCTACCGGCTGGATGTCGACTACATGATCAAGGACGGCGGCGTCGTGATCGTCGACGAGTTCACCGGACGCCTGATGCCGGGACGCCGCTGGAGCGACGGCCTCCACCAGGCGGTCGAGGCCAAGGAACAGGTCAAGATCGAGCGCGAGAACCAGACGCTCGCCACGATCACCTTCCAGAACTACTTCCGCAAGTACAAGAAGCTGTCGGGCATGACCGGCACGGCCGAGACCGAGGCGCCCGAGTTCAACAAGATCTACAACCTCGACGTCGTCGTCATCCCGACCAACCGTCCGATGACACGCATCGAGGAAC
The DNA here is from genome assembly GCA_040081265.1 of Vicinamibacterales bacterium. Classification (GTDB taxonomy): domain Bacteria; phylum Acidobacteriota; class Vicinamibacteria; order Vicinamibacterales; family UBA2999; genus JBEBGV01. Next base: position 12,908 of record JBEBGV010000054.1, on the reverse strand, counting down.
CCGACCTCGTCTACAAGACCCAGCGCGAAAAGTTCGAGGCGATCGTCGCGGATATCGTCGCGCAGCAGGACAAGGGCCGTCCGACCCTCGTGGGCACGGTGTCGATCGAGAAGTCCGAAACGCTCTCGACGCTGCTGCGCAAGCGCGGCATCAAGCACGTCGTGCTCAACGCCAAGTACCACGCGCAGGAAGCCGAGATCGTCGCGCAGGCCGGCCGCAAGGGCACGGTCACCATCGCCACGAACATGGCCGGCCGAGGCACCGACATCCTGCTCGGCGGCAACGCCGAGCACATGGCTCGACAGCAGTGCCTGTCGGAGGAAGTGGCCGAGAAGCTCGCCCGGGGCGAAGAAAAGTACGTGGACGATGCCGAGTTCGTCTACTTCTTCCACATCGACACGTTCCACCGTGTCCCCCGCGAGGACTGGGAACGCATCTTCGGCCACTTCAAGCGGCAGACCGAGGCGGACCACAACGAGGTCGTCGCACTGGGCGGGCTGCACATCCTCGGCACCGAACGCCACGAGGCCCGGCGCATCGACAACCAGTTGCGCGGACGCGCCGGACGCCAGGGCGACCCCGGCTCCTCCCGCTTCTACCTGTCGCTTGAAGACGACCTGATGCGCATCTTCGGCTCAGACCGCATCTCCGGGCTGATGGAACGCCTGGGCATGGAAGAGGGCGTGCCGATCGAGCACGGGATGGTCACACGCGCCATCGAGCGCGCCCAGAAGCAGGTCGAAGCGCAGAACTTCGCCGTCCGCAAGCACCTCCTCGAATACGACGACGTGATGAACAAGCAGCGCGAAAGCGTCTACACGCTGCGCCGCGAAGTGCTCGAGGGCAAGATCCACGTCAGCGAAGAAGAACTCGCCGACACACGCGGCTATATCCGCGCGCTCGCCGAGGACCTTCTGGACGACATGGTCGAGCGGTACGTCGGCAAGCAGGTCGAGGTCGACGACTGGGACCTCGAAGCCTTCAAGCGCGAGGTGGAGCGCGTCTTCGACCTCGACGCCGAGACGCTCGACGGCCTCGACCTCGAGGGCAAGGGCACCGACGAGATCGGCGACGTCGTCTGGGATGCGGCCAAGGCCAGCCTCGAAGAGCGTGAAGGCACCCTCGGCCTGGAACTCTTCGAACGCGTGGCACGCGACCTGATGCTGCAGTTCGTCGACCTGCAGTGGAAGGACCACCTGTATTCGCTCGACCACCTCAAGGAAGGCATCGGCCTCCGTGGGTACGGCCAGCGTGACCCGCTCGTCGAGTACAAGAAAGAAAGCTTCGCGCTCTTCCAGGACATGAAGACGCGGATTGAGGAAGACATCGTCCGCTACGCGTTCCACATGCGCGCGATGGTCAACGCCGACGCGCCGCCGCTGCTGCCGCCGCCCCCGAAAAGGACGACGCCCCTCATCCTGAACAATCCCGCGGCCGAGTCGGTGCCGGCGTTTGCAGGTCCTCAGCGCGCGCAGGCGCCCGCGGGTCTGCCGCCGGGCATGCCTGCCGGAATGGGACAGGGTCCAGTTCCGGCGCGAACCGGTGGCGACGACGTGATCAAGACCGTGAAGCGCGATGAGCCCAAGGTCGGCCGGAATGACCCCTGCCCCTGCGGCAGCGGAAAGAAATACAAGAAGTGCCACGGCGCAGCAGCCTGAACCTGAATCGAGGATGACGACATGGATGTGAAACTCGAAGCCTTCGCGTCCACCGCCAGCGACGTGGCCCTTGCCACGGCGCTCACGTTCGACGATGTGCTGCTGGTGCCGCAGCACTCGACCATCCTCCCCACGCAGGTCGATGTGTCCACGCGGATGACACGCAACATCCGGCTGAATGTGCCGCTGCTCAGCGCCGCCATGGACACGGTGACCGAGTCGGGGCTGGCGATCGCCATGGCCCAGCACGGCGGCCTCGGCGTCATCCACAAGAACCTGTCGATCGAGGAGCAGGCCTCGGAAGTGGACCGCGTGAAGCGGTCGGAAAGCGGGATGATCGTCAATCCCATCACGCTCTCCCCCACCAACCGCATCTACGAGGCGCTCGACCTGATGCAGAAGTACCGCATCTCGGGCGTGCCCATCACCCAGGACGGCAGCAAGGAAGGCCGGCTCGTCGGCATCCTCACCAATCGTGACCTCCGGTTCGAAACCAACGTGAGCCGGTCGATCGAAGAGGTGATGACCAAGCATCCCCTCTTCACCGTGCCCGTGGGCACCACGCTCGACGAAGCGCGCGAGTTCCTGCACCAGCACAAGGTCGAAAAGCTTCTCGTCGTCGACGCCGACTACCGGCTGAAGGGCCTGATCACCGTCAAGGACATCCAGAAGGCGGTCAAGTATCCCAACGCCTGCAAGGATGCGCTCGGCCGTCTGCGCTGCGGCGCGGCCGTCGGCACCGCCAAGGACGCGATGGATCGTGCAGGAGCCCTGGTGAACGCCGGGGTCGATGTACTCGTCGTCGACACGGCGCACGGGCACTCGCAGGGCGTCATCGACATGGTCGCCCGCATCCGCCGTGAGTTCCCGAACACCGAGCTGGTCGCTGGCAATGTGGCGACCGCGGCGGCCACCGAAGCCCTGATCGATGCTGGCGTGGACGCGGTGAAGGTCGGCATCGGCGCCGGCTCGATCTGCACGACGCGCGTCGTTGCCGGAATCGGCGTGCCGATGATCACCTCGATCATGGACTGCGCCCGCGTCGGCGCTGCCAACAACGTGCCCATCATCGCCGACGGCGGCATCCGTTACTCGGGTGACGTCGTCAAGGCGCTGGCCGTCGGGGCGAGCTGCACGATGATCGGCAATCTGTTCGCGGGCACCGACGAGAGTCCGGGCGAGCTGATCCTCTTCCAGGGCCGCAGCTACAAGGAATACCGCGGCATGGGGTCGATCGGTGCGATGCGCCGTGGCAGCCGCGACCGATACTTCCAGGACGAATTCGATCTCGAGGGCGGGCGTGCCGCTGACAAGCTCGTGCCCGAGGGGATCGAGGGCCGTGTCGCCCACAAAGGCAGCGTCGCCGCGATGATCCACCAGCTCATGGGCGGGCTCCGCGCCGGCATGGGCTACTGCGGCAGCGGCTCCATTCCAGAACTGCAGCGCAAGGCGACCGTGATCCGCATCACGCCGGCAGGAGTGCGCGAGAGCCACGTCCACGACGTGCAGATCACCAAGGAAGCGCCGAACTACCGCATGGAGTAGCTACATCGTCCGGTGGACGACCTTGCCGTCGACCACCGTCAGGACCGACCGGATCTTCTTGATGTCGATCTCCGGCACCGTGAAGTAGTCGCGGTCCAGCACCACCAGGTCGGCCAGTTTGCCTGGCTCGATCGTTCCCAGCCTATCCTCCATCCGCAGATGCCAGCTGCTGTCGCTCGTGCGCAGGCGCAACGCCTCCTCGCGCGTCAGCTGCTCGCCGGGATTGACCTGCTGCCCATACGAATTGACGCCGGTCACCACGTAGTAGAGGTGCAGCCACGGGTTGAGCGGCGAGATGTGCGTGGCGTTGCTGAACAGGCTCTTGTGGATCGGGTGCTGATTGATCGTCTTGTAGGCATGGCCGACGATCACATTCGCGTCGTTGGAATTGACCCAGTTATTGGCCGACATCTGGATGCTGCAGCCCAGCGCCTGGAGCCGATCCAGCTGGCTCGCAGCCACCCAGCCGACGCCGCTCCCGAGCAGGTTTACGTTCCAGCGCAGCCGGGTGATGTCGAATGCCTTGTTCACCGCCTCGAGCTGCTCGACCAGTTGCGTCAGCGCGGCCGCGTTGCCGGCATCGTTGTCACAGCGCCAGCCGGCCTCGGCCACCAGGCGCTGAGCCGCTCGCGTCTGCTCCACGGCTGCGGCCGGCGCGGGCCACTCACCAATCCCGGCCGTGCGCAGCATGTCGTCGCCGAAGTACGGCAGCGCGTTCCTGAGATACTCCTTCAGCATCGCGTTGTCGTCGCGCTCGGCGAAGCAGGTGAAGTCCATCTGAACCCGCATCGTCATTCGGCCCTCGCCGTGAACGGCGTTCCAGGCGTCGCGCGAGCGGTACGGATCGACAGCAGCCGAACCCTGACGAGGATGAAGCGGCCCGAGCGCGTAGATGGTGGACTTGTCGAGCCACGCCGTCAGCCCGACACTGGTCGAGTACGCCATCGTCCGCAGCGCGTTGCGCTTCTTGTCCTCGAAGGTCTGGAGCCGGCGCAGGAGATAGAGCGTGCTCGTTGAGGGACCACCCATCGCGGTCGATGCGCCGATCGCGCCCGCGTCGGAGACGTTGATCTTGACGTAGTCGGGGTGCAGGGGCGGCGCTGCGTCGGCGGCGTCGAAGAACCTCTTGCCCGGGGTGTTGGTCGTGGCCGCGCCGTTGAACCCCTGATAGAACAGCACCGGCCTGTCCGGCACGGCCTCGTCGAGTTCCCGCAGCGTCGGCAGGCGATGCTCCGCCCAGAGATTGGGATTAGCCGCACCGATGGCCGTGATCCACTGGCCCTCCGGTACCGTCTTCCGGTGCTCGGCCAGCGACTCCTGGACGCCACGCATCGTGCCGGCGCTCTCAACGTCCAGCGCGTGATACCCGACGCGATCGGCCGTATCGAGCCCGTGCAGGTGCGTTTCGATCAAGCCCGGCACGACCGTGCGCCCGCGCAGATCGATGACCTGCGAACCCGCCGGCGCCGCGCCTCGGGCCGGCGTGTTCCCCACCGCTGCAAATCGCCCGTTGCGGACGGTCACCGTGCTCGCGATCGTGTTGCGCGCGTCCATCGTGTGAATGCGTCCGTTGACCAGGGTCAGTTCCGGTGCAGCCCCCGCGCCTGCCGCACCCTGACGCGCCTGTGCCGCGAGCGCAACATCGGACTGTGCACCCGTCAGCGCTCCGGCGGCAGCCACACCCGCGCCAAGCGTCGTTCCGAGAAACGTCCGTCGAGACAGTGTCGAGGGCTTCGCCATGGTTAGAGGCGAAGTCTAGCGGGAACGGAGGGTAGTGGGTAGTGGGTAGTGAGTGGTGAGGGAGCCCCGCCCTACCCACTACCCACTACCCACTACCCACTACCCACTACTCACTACTCACTACTCACAATTTTCCTCTCATCCTCGCCAACGATCTCGATCTCCACCGCAATCGCTCCCGGCAGACTGTGGGAGAGCCGGTCTGGCCATTCGATCGCGAGCACGCCGTCACGCGCACCGATCTCCTCGATCCCCAGATCCTCGACCGCCGCACGCTCGAGGCGGTACAGGTCCGCGTGATAGAGCGGCATGCGTCCGCCTGAGTACTCGTGGACGAGGGTAAAAGTCGGGCTGCTGACCTCAGAGGGATCGATCTCGAGGCCCCGCGCGAGTCCGCGGACGAAAGCGGTCTTCCCGGCGCCGAGATCGCCCGACAGCAGGACCACGTCTCCGGCCTTGAGTGTGGCCGCGAGCGCAGCACCAACCTGCTCGGTCTCGGCTTCCGACGAGCTGAGATGAACAGGCACGGCCAGGGGCCTAGGACGACTCGCCCGATGCAGGCCTGGTCAACTGCGCAAGGGCGCCGCCCAGATACGCCAGCACGCTGGTCGCCGTCATCGCCACCTGGCCCTCCTCAGCTTCAGCCAGGTCGCCGGCGATGCCGTGCAGGAACACGCCCAGGCGACATGCGGCTTCAGCATCGAGCAGCTGCGCGAGCCAGGCCGCAATGACACCGGTCAGCACATCGCCGGTGCCGCCGGTGGCAAGGCCGGCTGTGCCGGTGGGGTTGATGAACGATCGCCCGTCCGGTGTGGCGACGATGGTGCGATGGCCCTTGAGCACGACGAACACACCGTGCCGCGTGGCGAACTCACCGGCAATCTCCAGGCGATTGGCCTGGACATCCTCGACGCTGCGACCGGTCAGGTGTGCCATCTCGCCCGGGTGGGGCGTGATGATGACGTGCCGGTCTTCCCTGCCCGCCAGTAGCTTCGGATCCCGGCCCAGGAGCGTCAGCGCGTCAGCATCGAGCACGAGCGGCGCGTCGACCCGTTGCAGCAGGCCTTCCACCAGCGCGGCAGCCTCCGGCGTCCGGCCAAGACCTGGGCCGCAGGCCACGACGTCGTGACGCAGCTCGAGCACCTGTTCCAGCGCGTCAACGCCGACGGTTCCTGCGCCGGATTCGGGCAACGCCTCGGTCATGAACTCCGGCGCCATCGACGCGACAATGGGCAGGCAGGACGCTGGCGTGGCGATCGTCACGAGGCCCGCCCCCGACTTCAACGCCCCCATGCCAGTCAGATAGGCCGCTCCCGTCTTGCCACGTGAGCCGGCAACGATCGTCACGCGGCCGAAGTCGCCTTTGTGGGAGTCGGGAGCGCGTGGCGCCACCAGGCGGCGCATCGCATCTGGCGTGAGCAGCTCCACACGCGCGCCCTCCACGCTGTCGACGATCTCCTGGGTGATTCCGATATGGGCAATCACCACGTCGCCCGCGAAGGGCTCGGACGGAGGCAGCACCAGCGGCAGCTTCGGCGCCGTCAACGTGACGGTCATCGACGCCTCGATGCAGTCGCCGATGAGGTGCGACGTATCGGCGGACATGCCGCTCGGCAAGTCAACGGAGACGACGGTGATGCCGGACGCGTTCACGTCTGCCGCCACAGTCTCGATCATGCCGGCCAGCGGCGACCGAAGACCGGTGCCGAAGATGGCATCGACGATCAGCGAGCATCGCGAGATCTCGGAGAAGTGCAGCTCCCACGTCTGCTCGTCGCCGATCTCCACCACCGTCACGCCGAGGCGGCCGAGGATGTCGAGGTTCACCCTCGCGTCCCCACGGACGTCGCTCAGCTGGCCGATGACGAAGACCGACGCGTCAATGCCACGTTCGAGCATCGTCCTGGCGACGACGAAGCCGTCGCCACCATTGTTGCCACGCCCGCACAGTACGGCGATGCGGCCGTCGAGTGCGGCGGGGAACGCCGTCTCGATGGCCGACACGACCTGCCGGCCGGCGTTCTCCATCAGCACGATCGACGGGATGCCGATATCCTCGATCGTCATGCGCTCGGCTTCGCGCATCTGCGAGGCGTTGAGGATACGCATCACTCAGGCGAACGCTTCAACAGGTGGGCAGGCGCAGAACAGGTTGCGGTCGCCGTAGGGATTGTCGATCCGCCCGACGCTGGGCCAGACCTTCCGCGCGCGCACGAACGGCAAGGGATAGGCGGCCTCCTGCCGGGTGTAGGGGTGCGTCCATTCATCGCCGCTCACCGACTCGGCGGTGTGCGGTGCGTTCTTCAGCACGTTGTCACTGCGATCGACACGACCGCTGATCACGGCGTCGATTTCGCGGCGAATCTGGATCATCGCGTCACAGAAGCGATCGAGCTCGGCCTTGTCCTCGCTCTCGGTGGGCTCGACCATCAACGTGCCCGCCACAGGAAACGACACCGTCGGCGCGTGGAAACCGTAGTCCATCAGACGCTTGGCCACGTCCATCTCTTCGACGCCGCCGGCCTTGAATGCCCGCAGGTCGAAGATCAGTTCGTGGGCGACGCGTCCGTTGGCCCGGGCATACAGCACGGGATAGTGTGCCGCCAGCCTCGCCTTGACGTAGTTCGCGTTGAGGATGGCATAGCGCGTGGCGTCGGTGACACCGGGACCGCCGAGCAGCCTGATGTAGGCGTAGGAAATCAGCAGGATGCTCGCGCTCCCCCACGGTGCCGCCGACACGGCGTGAATCGGTTGGGCGCCTCCTGTCACGACCAGCGGATGGCCAGGCAGATAAGGCGCCAGGTGCGACGCCACTCCGATGGGACCCATCCCCGGTCCGCCTCCGCCGTGCGGAATCGCAAACGTCTTGTGGAGGTTCAGGTGACAGACGTCCGCACCGATTGCCGCCGGGCTGGTCAACCCGACCTGCGCGTTCATGTTGGCGCCGTCCATGTATACCTGGCCGCCGGCCTCGTGCACGGCGGCACACACGTCACGCACCGCGTCCTCGAACACGCCGTGCGTAGACGGGTACGTGATCATCAGGCAGGACAGGCGGTCGCTGTGGGCGGCTGCCTTGGCCCGCAGGTCGGCAAGGTCCACGCTTCCATCAGGCGCCGTCGCAACGACCACGACCCGCATGCCCGCCATCGCTCCGCTGGCGGGGTTGGTGCCGTGCGCGGAGGCGGGGATGAGCACGACGTCACGCTGACTCTGGCCCCGGGCGTGATGGAACGCGCGAATTACCATCAGACCCGCGAATTCGCCCTGTGCTCCGGAGTTGGGCTGCAGGGAGACCGCGGCGAACCCGGTGATTTCGCACAGTGCCGACTCCAGCGTCCGGATGATTTCCTGATAGCCGGCAGTCTGATCGAGCGGCGCAAACGGATGAAGGCGTGAAAACGGCTCCCACGTCACCGGACGCATCTCGGTCGCGGCATTCAGCTTCATCGTGCACGAGCCAAGCGGGATCATCGAGGTATCGAGCCCGATGTCCTTCCGCTCGAGCGCACGGATATACCGCATCATCTGGGTTTCGGAACGGTGGGTGTTGAACACCGCATGGGTCATGAACGGGCTCGTCCGTCGCAGCTCGGCTGGAAAGCCGTCGCGCGTCGCCGCCTGATCGACATCAACCCTCGGCACCGGACGGCCGAGCGCGCGCGCAAACACCTCGACGATGTCAGAGAGATCGGAGGCGGTCACGGTCTCGTTGAGCGAGATCCCGACGGTGCGGTCGCCGATGTAGCGGAAGTTGATGCTCCGGGCGATGGCTTCCTCCCTGATTCGGTCGACACCGGCCGCACAGGAGACGAGCAGCGTGTCGAAGTACGCGGCGTTACCCTGCGTCAGTCCGATCGATTCGAGAGCCAGGCAGAGCGCGCGGGTCTGGCTGTGTACACGGCGGGCGATCGCGGTGACACCCTCAGGGCCGTGATACACGCCGTACATCGCCGACATGTTGGCCAGCAGGGCCTGTGCGGTGCAGATGTTCGAGGTCGCCTTCTCGCGCCGGATGTGCTGCTCGCGGGTGGCCAGAGCCATCCGATATGCCGTGCGTCCGTGCACGTCCACCGAGACGCCGATGATACGGCCAGGGGCCTGTCGGACAAACGCCTGGCGGGTCGCGAAGAACGCGGCGTGGGGGCCGCCGTAGCCAAGCGGCACGCCGAAACGCTGGGCGTTTCCGTAGACGACGTCCGCCCCCATTTCCCCAGGCGGCGTGAGCAGGCACAGCGCCAGTAAATCAGAACCGACCGCCACGCGCGCGCCAGCGGCGTGCGCGCCTTCGATGAACCCGCGCAGATCCGCCACGGCGCCGCGTTCGTCGGGATACTGCAGGATGGCCGCAAACACGCGGCCGTCGAAGGACATGGCCGACATCGGCTCGACGCGCAATTCAATGCCCAGGGGTTCGGCACGCGAGCGCAGGACCTCGATCGTCTGCGGCAGGCACCGATCGCTCACGAGACACGTGTGCCGGACGTCGGCCTGTCCGGACGCGGCGGGCGGACGTGATCGATGCAGGAGCGTCATCGCCTCGGCCGCAGCGGTCGCCTCGTCGAGCAGCGATGCGTTGGCCACGTCCATCCCGGTCAGGTCCGACACCATGGTCTGGAAGTTGAGGAGCGACTCGAGGCGACCCTGGGCAATCTCAGCCTGGTACGGCGTGTAGGGCGTGTACCAGCCCGGATTCTCCATCACCATGCGGAGGATCACGCTCGGCGTCACCGTGTCGTGATAGCCGAGGCCGAGGTAGGAACGGAACACCTTGTTGCGGCTGGCGAGCGCCGCCACGTCGAGCAGGTATTCGTGCTCGGAGACGCCGTCGGGAAGATTCAGAGGCTTGTCGAGCCGGATCGCGGCCGGGATGGACTCGTCGATCAGGGCGTCGAGAGAGGGAGCCCCGATCGCAGCGAGCATCTCGTCGCGCTCGGCGGGAGACGGGCCGATGTGTCGTGAGTCAAAACGTTCGAACGCCCCGGCGCTGCTCATCCGAGCAGGCCTTCGTACTGAGCGACATCGAGCAGCGCAGCGACCTCGGCCGGCGCCGACACCCGCACCTTGATCATCCAGGCGCCATGCGGGTCGGTGTTCACCGACTCGGGGTGCGACTTGAGCGCCTCGTTCACCTCGACGACTTCCCCGCTCATCGGCGCGAACAGGTCCGAGACAGCCTTGACGGATTCAATCGACCCGAACGACTCGCCCGCCGTCACCACGCGTCCCACCTCAGGCAGGTCCAGGAAGACCACGTCGCCAAGCTGTTTCTGCGCGAAATCGGTGACGCCCACGGTCGCGGTGTCACCCGTGACGCGAATCCATTCGTGGTCCTTCGTGTACTTCAGATCGGCCGGGTACGACATCACTCATCCTTCCTTCGGTCGTTTGTAAAACGGCAGTGGCACGACGCGCGCGCTTGCCGCGCGCCCGCGGACATCGATGGTCAGCGGCGTGTCCGGTGCAGCCAGCGCAACGGGCACGTAGGCCATGCCGATGGCTTTCTTCAGAAACGGGGTCTGTGTGCCGCTGGTCACGGTGCCCACCGCCTGTCCGTCCACTGTCACGGGATACCCATGGCGGGCGATGGCACGTTCGAGCATCTCGAAGCCAACCAGCTTGCGCGTCACGCCGGCGGCCTTCTGCGCGACGAGCGCGTCGCGGCCGATGAAATCCGGCTTGTTCCAGCCGACCACCCACCCGAGCCCGGCCTCGAGCGCGGTCGTGGTCGAATCGATTTCGTTGCCGTAGAGGCGCATGGCGGCCTCGAGTCGCAGCGTGTCGCGTGCGCCCAGTCCGCACGGCACCAGATCGACACCGCGTCCGGCGTCCACAATTGCCTTCCACACGCGCTCGGCCATCTGCGGCGGCACGAAGATCTCGTAGCCGTCCTCACCCGTATAGCCGGTCCGCGAGATGATCACGCGGGCGTTGGCCACCTCGCCGTGCGCGAACCAGTAATACTTGATGTCGCCGAGATCAACGCCGGTCAGCGGCTGGAGCACCTCCCGCGACGCCGGTCCCTGGACCGCGATCAGCGCGTAGCGACTGCTCGAGTTCACGCAGGCCGCTTCGCCCGCCGGCTTGATCTGCTCGCTGATCCAGGCGTAGTCCTTGTCGACGTTCGACGCGTTGACCACGAGCAGGAAATGGCTGGTGGCCATGCGGTAGACCAGCAGGTCGTCGACGAAGGTGCCCTCCGGCGTCAACAGGCCCGACAGGTGCGCCTGTCCGTTGGCCAGGCGACTGGCGTCGTTGCTCGAAATGCGCTGCACCGCCGCCAGCGCGTCCTTGCCGGCGATCTCGATCTGTCCCATGTGCGAGACGTCGAAGATCCCGGCGCGGGTTCGCACGGCCATGTGCTCGGCGGTGATGCCCGAGTACTCGACCGGCATGTCCCATCCGGCAAACGGCACCATGCGGGCGCCGGAGGCGACGTGCACGGCGTGAAGTGATGTGGTGAGCAAGGGTCGCACTAGTACTGAAGAGCGGCGGTGATGGTCTGGCCGTCCAGTTTCGCACGCCCGTTGAGGAACGTCAGCTCGATCAGAAAAGCGAGGCCGACCAGTTCTGCCCCGATCCCCTTCACCAGCCGGGTCGCTGCTGCCGCCGTGCCACCCGTCGCCAGCACATCGTCAACGATCACCACGCGCGTGCCCGCGTGGACAGCGTCTTCGTGAATCTCGAGCGAGTCGGTGCCGTATTCGAGCGCGTAGCTTTCCTTCAAGGCCTTCGAGGGGAGCTTGCCGGGCTTGCGGATCGGGACAAAACCCGCCCCGATCGCATGCGCGACTGCGGCGCCCAGGATGAAGCCGCGGCTCTCGATGCCCACGACGACGTCGATGCGCTCGCGCTTGAGGGGAGCCACCATCGCATCGACCGTGGCGCGGAAACCTTCGGGGTCGGCGAGGAGGGTGGTGATGTCGTAGAAGAGGATGCCGGGCTTGGGGAAATCCGGCACGTGACGAATGCGCTGCTTGAGGTCCATGAGCTCCCGTTCTAAGTGATCGAAAAACCAGCGTAGGCGCCGCCCGGTTCCTCGTCGATGACTGACACCTTCTCTACTCGCGCCCGGCCCGGCCCTCGCCGGAAGGCCCGTTCCACCCTGGTCACGGACTCGAGGTCGCCTTCGACAAATGCCTCCACCCGGCCATCGGGCAGGTTCCGCACCCAGCCGGTCACGCCCTCTCTGGTGGCGGCGTCCAGCGCGAACCAGCGATAGCCCACGCCCTGCACCTGCCCGCTGATGGTCATCCGCCGTGCAATTCGCATCGATACCGTGAAGAGACGGTCAAATTATACCGGGCGCGCTCCCGAAACCTCCTCTGGGTGTCGATAACTGGCACAGCCCCACCCGGGACCGGGGGGTGGCGGTGAGTGTGGCGGAGCTGCCCACAACTGCACACATCTCTATAGTCGGCACGGCAGTTGCCGATACACGCGAAGGGCGGCAGAACTCGTGGCGGGCCGGAACCACTGAAATGAGCACCACCGAAAACAACCTGCGACCGCGGGGAGCACAGGCCGTTAGATGACACGTGAGACGAGCCTGGTGCTCGCGATTGAACCGGATTCAACGCGGGCTGAGTCGCTGCGCCACATGGTGCGCGAGCGCTTCGGGGTAGAGCTCGTCCTGGTGTCGTCGCCGTACGCCGCGATCGTCGCCATGAACCGGCAGGTGCCGGAGCTCATCCTCTTCAGCTCGTCGCTCTCCGACCGCAATCAGAACAAGATCATCGCGCACTACCGTTCGCTGACCGACGGCGTGGATCCGCAGACGATGATCATCCCGCTCCTGCGGGATTCGTCGGAGGACGCCAAGCCCAACTCCCGCTTCAGCTTCAAGTGGAAGCGCCAGTCCCTCGGTTCGAGTTCCGACGTCTTCCTCGACACCATCGCCAGCTACTTCAAGCACGCCGAGGAACCCGCGGTACCCGAGCCCGCCGTCGAAGAAGCGGCCGCCGC
>JBEBGV010000112.1:0-9338 GCA_040081265.1 Vicinamibacterales bacterium | reverse complement strand
GTGCCGAGATAGGCGCGGGCGCCGTCCTTCGCCCACAGGTCGCCCGGGGTCCGCCCGCCGCGGCCTCTTATGTCCATCGGCCAGAGATAGGCGTTCGCCGTGAAGCCGGTCGAGAGTTCCAGTCCCTCGCGCCTGACGGTACTGAATCCCGGCAGCGTGAAGGTGACGGAGTAGGTTCCGGGACGCAGTTCGACGATCTTGTAGTTCCCCTGTTCGTCGGTGACCGCCGCGCGCGTCTTCTCGATCAGCGCGGGGCTGGATGCCTCGATGGTGACACCCGGCAGGACCGCACCGGTGGTGTCCTTCACCGTGCCGGCAATCGTGCCGCTCGTGGTGGACTGCGCCGAGGCCAGGCCCGGAATCAACACCATGGCCATCAGCACGAGCACGCGCTTGTAGGTTCCGCGAAAGACTGACATTCGCCCTTCCCTTCTGACTTGAAACAGTGCAATACGTTCAGCAATGACGTGGAGTGCGACCGGCATCATGACGCCGCTCTTCAACGTGAATCGATCGAGCAAGCCCACGTGGCCACATCCGGGTGGCGCGCGCAATGAACAGGAGCGTGCAACGGGGCGAGAGGTTATATCGGAGGAAATCGGGCGTCTTTACCACAATTCAGGTAGGGACGGAGAGAGGAGGGCGGGCGGCCTATACTCACGCCCACGCTCATGCACGGATGGCTCGCGCGAACCGCCGCGCTGTTGTTATGGCTCGTCGCCGGAGAAGCGGCCGGTGTGCACGCGGCTGCACTCGATGGCGTGTCGAACTACACCGTCACCACGTGGACGCGGCGAGACGGCATGGTCGCCTCCCCAATCTGGGCCATCGCGCAGGACCAGCAGGGTTATCTCTGGCTCGGCACCGGTGCCGGTCCCGTGCGTTTTGACGGCGTGCGCTTCGTACGCTGGGAGTCCGCCGGGCAGAATGCTTTCCCGCGTGGAACTGTTCTCAGCATTCTCAGCTCACGCGACGGCAGTCTGTGGTTCGGCTTCTCGGGAACCGGCATCGCTCGGCTGCGGAACGGGGCGCTCACCTTGTACGACGAGCCGGCTGGACTCAGCTTCATCCGGACGTTTGTCGAAGACGGCGACGGACGCATCTGGGCCGGTGGACGTGGCGGCCTGTTCCGCTTTACGGGCCAGACCTGGGAGCGGGAGGGAGTCGAGGCCGGCCTGCCCGACGGGCCGAACAGCGGCGCGCTCCTCGATACCGACGGCTCGATGTGGGTGGAATCGGACAAGGCCATCTACCGTCGCCCGCGCGATGCCCGGCGCTTTGAACGCACCGCGGCCACGCCGCAGCGCTTCGCGCGGCTGCAGACGTTTCGTGCCGAACTCTCCCTGGGATCCGCCGGTCCCGGCGCGAACCTCTTTCGGGCCGTGGAGGACCGACGCGGCAACGTCTGGATCCCCACGCTCGATCAGGGCCTCTGGTCCGCCCGCAGCCGCCCGGGCGGGCAGCAGATCCTCGAGCACATGACGGCGCGCAACGGCCTCGCCAGCGACGTGGTCGGGGCCGTGTTCCGGGACCGTGACGACAACATCTGGATCGGCACGCAGGCGAGCCTTCACCAGCTCACGCGGCGGAAGGTCGCTCTGGTCCGGAATGTCGGCGCGCCGAGCACGATCCACGCGGAAGCTGACGGCAGCGTCTGGATTGGCACCGATCAGGGCCTGGTCCGGATCAGGGACGGGGCGCGCCGGACATACACCGAGCAGGACGGACTCCCGTCGCGCGTCGTGTACGCGATCACGTCCGATCCGCACGGAGACCTCTGGGTCGCGACGGAGAACGGTCTTGCCCGGTTCGCGAACGAGCGGATCGCCACGATTCAGCTGCGAGAGGCGGCCACCTTCGGTCGTGTCTCAGCGCTCGCCGTCGACGACCAGGGTGCCCTGTGGATCAACGACCTCCATCACGGCGTGCTTCGCCTGTACGACGGCACGCTGACGACGCCGGCACACGCGGAAACGCGGCGCCAGACCGCCTACGCGCTGTTCCGCGCCCGCGACGGCCGGGTCTGGATCGGGTTCAGTGGCGGACGCGTCGGCGCACTCGGGCGAGACGGGTCGCTCTCCATGCACGATCAGATCGGCCTGACGGGCGGAGTGACTGGCATCACCGAGGATGCGGACGGCACGCTCTGGCTCTCAGCCGCTGATGGTGTCGCGCGCCTGCGCGACGGCAAGGCCTCCGCCGTGACAAGACGCGCCAACGGCCTGCCTGACGCCGACGTGATCTCGCTGGCCACGGAATCCGGTGCCGTCTGGGCGGGCACGCGAACCGGACTGCTGCGCATCGAACGCGCGGAGTTCGACCGTGTCGAGCGAACGCCGTCCCATCAAGTGCAATACAAGCTCTACGACGATGCGGATGGCCTGGAAGGCATGCCGACGCAGATGGGATTTCCGAGCGTCACGCGCGCCACGGACAATGCGCTCTGGTTTCTCACGGAGGGCGGCGCCACGGTAGTGAACCCGAACGCGCTCTCTCAGACGAGTCTGCCGCCGCGCGTCTATATCGAAGAGGTGCTGGCCGGAGGTCAGAGCCTCGCGGCGACAGACGGCCTCACCGTTCCGGCGCACGGCTCGCGACTCGAGATCGGCTACAACGCCCCGACGTTCTCCTCACCGCAGTCGCTCCGGTTCCGCTATCGCCTGGACGGTTTCGACACGGAATGGCAGGACGCCGGCACGCGGCGTCAGGCGGTCTATACCAACCTGCCCCCTGGGGCCTTCCGCTTCCAGGTCATGGCGATCGACAAAGAAGGTCGCGCCGAGGCGGCCAGCCCAATCGCGTTCCGCATTCTGCCCGCCTTCTATCAGACGACGTGGTTCCTGGCGGCGTGCGTCGTCGCCGTTGCCGGCCTCGGCGCCGCCGCGTGGCGTTTCCGCATCCGGCAGGTACAGCGCCGCTTCAATCTCGTGCTGGCCGAGCGCGTACGCATCAGCCGGGAGATTCACGACACGCTGCTGCAGAGCCTCGTCGCCGTCGCCCTCCAGTCCGGCACGATCGCCGAGCAGGCGGGCACGGCGGACCGGGGCGGCATTCGGGAGCAGTTGATGCGCCTGCGCCGGGATGTGGAGGGCCAGATCCGCGAGGTCCGGGAATCCATCTGGGATCTCCGGTCGCCGAACGGGCCACCGGATCTGGTGTCGGCGCTGCGATTGGCAGGCGAGCGGGCCGCGCGGGGCACGGCGCTCATCGTCGACGTCGTCGTGACCGGCCAACCGAGACCCTGCGCGGCATCGACGGAGCGCGAGCTGCTGCGCATCGGCCAGGAGGCCTTGACCAATTCGGCGCACCACGCCCAGGCCACGAGGGTCGTGGTCGAACTGGCCTACGAAGCCGACAGCCTACGGCTGACCGTGACCGACGACGGCATCGGCTTCGATCCGGATGTCTCTGGTCTTGTGACTGGCAAGCATCTCGGTCTGGTGAATATCCGGGAACGCGCCCATCAGGTGGGCGGGCATGCGGTCGTCACCAGCTCGCGAGGGCAGGGGACGCAAATCGTCGCCACGCTTCCTCTTCCCACCGCGCTCTCCGCATGACGTCATCCCAACGCATTCGCATTCTCTGTGTCGACGACCATCGCCTCGTCAGGGAAGGCATCGCGTCACTGATTGCCCAGCAGCCGGACATGACCGTGGTCGCGGCCGCGGCTACCGGCGAGGAAGCGGTTGCGCTCTTCCAGAAGCATCGTCCGGACGTGACGTTGATGGACCTGCAGCTGCCGGGCATGTCGGGCCTGGAGGCGATTCGTACCATCAGGAAGGAAGCCCCTACCGCCTGCATCGTCGTGCTGACGATGTACGAGGGCGAGGAGGACATCTTCCGCGCGCTGCGCGAAGGTGCGAGCACGTATTTGCTGAAGGATTCACTCTTTGACGATCTGGCGAGCCGCATCCGCAACGTACGCAACGGCGAAGTCGCACTGCCGCCAAACATCGAGGCCCGCCTCGCCGAACGAAAGACCCACCGTCCACTCAGCGCGCGCGAAACGGAAGTCGTCGGTCTGATCGCCAAGGGACTGCGCAACAAGGAAATCGCGGCCACGCTGAATATCAGCGAGGAAACCGTGCAGGTGCATCTGCGGAACCTCTTCGCCAAGCTCGAGGTGAACGACCGGACGGCTGTTCTGGGCGTGGCGCTGAAGCGCGGCCTGATCCACCTGAATCAGTAGCGGCCCGAGGCGCGACACCTTTCAGCCCGGCTCCCGGCTGCTGCTCGCCGACTCGTCAGGCCGTGGCGCCGACGGTCTTCGGATGCATGTGCGCCAGCACCCGCCAGCCAGCCTCGCGGAAGTCCCGCGCGATCTCGGCGTGACGCTCGAGCGCCGTCAGCACGTCCGGGAATCGCTCGATCATCGACGCCTGCACGTCCCAATGCGGCACGACGCAGACTTCGTACTAGCCATCGGTGGTCGTATCGAGCTCGCAGGTCACGGAGCGACCGAAGCGATTCATGACCCACCGAAGCATGGGAACTTCAAGGCGACTGGCACGAGTGCGGGTGGGAGTCTGGGGTCTCATACCTGACTCAGAGGCGACGACGATGCCAAGTTCCGTCGCCCTGCTTACTCAACAAGTTGCCGGTGGTGTCACCTGAGAGCGGCAGCTCCAGCGCGGAAATTCTGCAACGTAGAACGTGCTCGCCACTCCCGCAGTCGTGGTACGACAGGACTGATCGTCAGCGCTGGCCAGCCTTCGACGTGGGCCACAGGCTCGCGCCTTCGGCCCGCAGCGCGGCGGCATCCTCTTTCAAGAGAAAGCCGGCCTTGATGCCGCTGGCGAGCGCGCGCGCGAACTTCGACGTGTAGTCCGCCTTGGACGAATACAGGCGCGAAAGCACGGGCTCGGGCGTCGGCGAGGGATCGCCAGGCCCGCCATCCCACGGGTCCGCGTCGCCATTCCAGTCGTCCGTGCGTCCAAACAGGCGGCAGAAGCCGGGACCGCCCGCCGGGGCCCGGATGCCATTCAGCGTCCGTGTCGGGGCGTCGACGTGCGGTGTGCGGACCCCGCCCAGCGCCAGTCCGGTGGCCGGGTCGCGCCGAATCACGGCCCCATCGGTCTCAATGACAGCCGCACTCGGCGGTGGCGCGCCTCCAGTCAGCCAGCGCTGCATGTGACGCAGTGCCGCGCGCAGCGGGAACGTGGAGGGGCCCTCACTGATCGGGAGGCTCAAGCGAGGATCCTTCTCGTCACCGCAGCTCTGCACCATCGGCCGGGCACCGCCTCCGGTCAGCTGGAAACGCTCGGCGTGGGACGTTCCCGCCATCTCCCATACGCGCAGGCGCGTCGTAGCAGGCTGACGGGATGCCGCGAAGTTCGGAATCTCGGTTTCGGACTGGATCACGAAGACAGGCACGGTCAGGTCCGTTCGAATCCGCGCAATCGCCGGCATCGGAACCGTCGGCTTTCCGGCTGCGTCCTGCGCGAGCGCGGCACCACCGCCTGACCGGCTGTGGATGTAGAACCCGTCGTAGACCCTGGCCAGGGGGTGGACCGCGTTCACGTAGGTCACCATCCGGCCGGCGGACTGGGACTGGCCATCGGCAAGCAGATGACGGATCTTGCCGGCCAGCGGACGGAGGGGGCCATCTGCCGCTCTGACGATCCGTCCAGCCTGCGAGAAGATGTCGTACGAGAACGAGTCCCCTGGATGGCTGAGCGTCGCGTAGCGCTGGGCATTCGACTTCTTGATGCCCGCCACGCCAACCGCCTGGGCGCCGACGCCCACATAGGCATATCCGCGACGAACCAGTTCATCGTGCAGCATCGTCCAGTTGACGGCAGCCTCACTTCCGCCCGACACGTTCAGCCACTCAACGAAGACGATGCCGTTGAACTTCGCTGTCTTCGCCGGATAGCGCACGAACAGACGAATCGTGTACGGAGCCGAGTCGGCCGGAGCGGCATCCCAGATGCCGTCGGAACTCCACGTGCCGCGATTAGCGTAGGACCGCGCGACGCCCCGGAGGAAGAACTCCTCCTCCACGTAGCCGTCCGCGCGAAGCTCCTCGGGCGCGCTGCCCTGCACCGCACCGATGGCAGGCGGCGCACTCAGGACCGGCGCAGGATCATCGGCCGGCGCAGCCGAGACGCGCAGGGAGATCAGTGAGAGCGCAAGAAGGGCGAACGAACAGCGTGTGAGGTTCATGGCGCGACGGAGGGTAACATCGCGCCCGCGACCTGCCATCTACCAGTACCCCGGTATGGCGAGACCCGCGGGCCCGTTCCTGCCGACCGATCTGATCTGTTACGTCTGCGGGCGTCCTCGGCGAGTGGGGACTGTCTCGGTGATGGCTGGCCAACCAGGCGATGCCTGGTTGGTGCGCCCTGCAGGATTCGAACCTGCGACCTCCTGGTTCGTGGCGAAATGCAGGTATAGCGTCTTGTTGGTTCTTCAGTGGTTTAGCCCCCTGTTGGATCACCCTGTTACCCGGTGTTCGGG
Organism: Vicinamibacterales bacterium; assembly: GCA_040081265.1. Lineage (GTDB taxonomy): Bacteria > Acidobacteriota > Vicinamibacteria > Vicinamibacterales > UBA2999 > JBEBGV01. The sequence continues at coordinate 2,879 of JBEBGV010000112.1, read as the reverse complement.
AGCCAATTGTTCACGCATTGTTCACGGCTGAGTCCGGTCGAGCGTGATGGTCCCTTGCCTCCTACTTGCAACCGGCCAGCGTTACTGTAATCGGGCCATCCGACGCAACGTTGAGCGCAACGTTACAGCTCACTCGCGCCCGTGCAACGTCCACGGTCACCGCGGAGATATTCGTCGCGACGAGATCGAGGACATCGGCGCCGGGTTGGTCCGGCGCGGCCGTCCAGTCTCGACGTTGCACGGTGTAGCCAAGGCCGAAGGCCCGTTCCATCGGCTTAACCTCTGGCTCGCCCTTGCCAAATCCATGCGACAACACGTCGATCACGCCGAGCGGCGCCGGACCAGTCGTCGTTCGTGCAGTAATTCCAGAGAGCCAGTACACATGGTCGGTGTTGAGCCCGAACGCACGCTGATCGGATTTCACGCTGTAAATGTAGGTGACGCGCGCGGGGTTTCGGGTCACCTCGCGGCCAATGAATGGGTTGGCCGATGCGTCAGGCGCAGTGCCCTGGGCGCCAAAGCCGCCGGACGCCCCAGGCGGTCCAGCGTGCGCTTTGAGCGACTCGCGCCACTCATACCGATACCCGAGCCTTTCGAGTTCGCTCAAGAGCATCCGGCTCGAGAGCGTATGGCAGGTCGTGTCGTACACACCGATGGACGATGAGATCGGAATGTGACGCCACGATGGGGCCAGGTTGTGAATCACTGCCGCATCGCCGCTCTGGGGAGGCGCACCAGGGCCTGTCCAACCGGTTTCAGCCGCCGTGCATCCAATAGACGGTGCCGCAACGGCGAACAGGTCGGGCCACAATGCTGACAAGCGGTAAGTCCCGTACCCGCCCATGGACCCCCCCGTGATGAACACCTGGTCGTGATTCACGGGGTAGCGTCGCATCACGTCGCCCACTGCCTCGAAGACAGCGACCGCAGACAGGCCCCAATACCAGTGACACGCGCCGCGACCTTCCGGATACACGACTAGCGCGTCGAATCGGTTCGGCGCCGCGCCTGGTCTGTAGTTCGCGCCGCATCCGTGGAGTGAATACACCAACGCGTAACCGCCGGCCGGCGAGGGTCCCGGCGGAACGCTTAGCGAGTAGGGTTGTAGCTGGCCGGACAGCTCGACAACGGCATCGCAGGGCTGCCGGCACACACGCGGGTTGCCGCCACCGGACGCCCGGGCCGGCGCGCCGCGTCCCTGCTGCTGCTCGAACCGGCTCGCGTACATCCTCGTCAACGTGCCGCTGACGGGCACACCGCCCACCTGCCCGGACATGTCGTCACCGGCTTTGGCCGCCAGCTTCTTGAAGTCGACGGTCGCGAAGAACGGTGACAAATCGCCCGACTTCAGCGCTGCCGTCTGCTGCACGTTGCCCCAGGCGATCGGATACCCGGGGCCGGGGGGTTCCGCGTAGCGGAACGCAACGTTCAGGAAGGCTGCGCCTGCCGACTGCGGCCGGTACGCATCCGCCGCGGGATCCCATAATCCGACGGCAGCTCCAATTCGTACGGCTTTGCCCCTCGAATCGAACACCGCATGCGGAACGAGAACTTCGACCTGCCGTCGTTTCGCATCGACCGAGACCTTCGGCACCTGAGGCTGCGTGACACCTTGCTTAATAATGTCGCCGGAGGAGCCGTGCACGGTGACGAAGACATCGGCCGGCATTCGTGCGCCAGCCCCGTGGGGCACAGTCACCGGTTGCGTCGTGACACCACCGAGCGCGATCGTGACCCCGATCTGTGCGAAGTCCTGCATCGAGTTCAGTGTCAACCGCACCGCCGTCCCTGACTCAGTAGGCTTGAGCCGCAGCTCGACGAGGTCGGCATTGTTTCTTGCGGAGTACCCGGGGTCATCTGGATATGCGCCCGACTCATCGTACAAATAGTCCTGATACAGGAACTCCCCGGCGCGATACGCGCTCGCGCCGGACACCATGAGTGGAACCGCCTGCCATATCCCGACGTTTTCAAGTAGCGGCGATGTGCCCTGCGTGTACAGCACGTCAGGTCCGGGGCGCACGTCCACTTTCGGCCCCTTGTTGACCGTCACGTTGCCTTGGGCACTAAGCGCGACGGCCACAAGGCCAAGAATGGTTGTCACGAGCCCGCGCATTCGGCCGTTGGTCATAACGTCTCCTGTGGCACAGAGTAACGCGAGGGCAGCAAGTCGGCGTAACGTGTTTAGCGGAACTACCATCCGGTGGCTCCCTCGACAACACATCATTGCGATGCGCGCCAGTGCGCGAATCTTGCGAGTTCAGAGACACTGCGGCAATCAGTCACATTCGTGATACTGGTCCGCTTTGAGCGCGGCGACGAGGCCCGCGAGAAGGTCCTCGCGTAGAATCGCCGCCCGATGGCATCCTTGGCGACAAGCCGAGAACTGCGCCGCTTACTCCGCTACCTGAGCGACAAATGGACCGTGCCAGTGCTCGACGCGCTCGCGGATCGGCGACGACGTTTCGGAGATCTGCGCGGCGATTGTGCGATCACTTCCCGCATGCTCGTTCGCACGCTACGCTCGCTTGGAGACAAAGGCATCGTCGCCAGGTCAACATGGCCAGGTGGACGACTGCGCGTCGAGTACGAGTTGACGGCATTCGGCCGGTCGCTTCATACGCAGCTTGTCGACCTCCAGCGGTGGGCCAAACGTCGCGCACCCGCCGACACGTCGATCACCGACGGGAATGTGGCGGCCCCACCGCGGCCCGTTGCCGCGCAGACGGTCTCGGACGATTCGCACGGCTGGTCTCGGCTAGGGCACCCTGGCCTGAAACTCACGATCGCGACGCGAAACATTCATCGAGCCTCACGAATCTTCGCGCGCCTCTTCGCAACCACTACTCCGGACATCAGTCAGTCGGATGTATTGGGCG
>JBEBGV010000111.1:0-9351 GCA_040081265.1 Vicinamibacterales bacterium | reverse complement strand
ATGCCCTAGAGATTCCTGCACTTAAGAACATCCTCGTTTCTGGATCAGGGAGGCACCCCTCATGCAGCCACGACACACTCGCCGCGTTTACGCCGCCGCTCTGGCGGTCGTTGTCTCAGTTGTTTCGCTCTCGAGCTCTTTGCTGGCGCACCACGGGTGGGGTGGCAACGGCGACGCCGAGTTCGAGCTCACCGGGACGGTTGAGGTCCCGCTCAAACTTGCAGGCCCGCACGCAACCATGAAGATCAAGGCCGACGGCAAGGTCTGGGATCTGACGCTGTCCGCGCCGGGACGAGTCTCGGCGAGTGGATTGACCGAAAGCCTCATTCCAGTGGGCGCCACCGTGAAAGCGCACGGTCACCGAAACAAGGACGCGAACCGCTTCGAAATCAAGACGGAACGACTCACCTTCAATAACAAGGTCTATAACGTCTATCCGGATCGCGACTGACACCCACCCGCTTTCTACTCGGGAGACCCGGTGATCGACTTCCTGCTCTGGCTTGAGGGGTCGGCGCTGGGTCACCTGATGCGTGATACCGGTTCTTGGACCTACCCGGTCGTCAACCTGCTCCACATCTTCGGGATCGGCACGTTATTCGGCTCGGTGCTCATCGCTGACCTGCGACTCCTGGGTGTCTGGCGGCACGTGCCGCTGGCGGCGCTGACATCACCGGCCTCTCGCCTGGCGCAAATCGGCTGCGCCCTCGCACTCGCGACTGGTGTGTGCCTGTTCGCCACCACGGCCTCCGACTACGTCGGCAACCCGTTTCTGCTCATAAAGTTCGCAGCCATCGTCGCCGCCCTGCTCAACGCCGTGCTGCTCTACCGCGCGACAGCCTGGCGGGTGCGCAACGGGCGCGCGCTGAGCCCGCACGAGGAACGGCAGCTGGCAGTTCACGGCGGTCTCTCTCTGGCTTGCTGGATTACCGCCGTGGCCGCCGGCCGGATGATTGCCTACTGGTGATTTGAGAGACAATGGGCGGACTGGAGGGGACGTGAAACAGAGACAGAGCCGCAGAGACATCCTGAAGAGCACGCTTGCACTGGCGGGGCTCGGACTTGCCGGACTCCCCGACTGGGTCCTCCCGGTCATGGCGCAGGGTGAAACGCTCGTCCCCTTCACCGATATCCCTGCCACCGCCAACTTTGTCCCGGCTGCCGACCGACGACTGCTCGACATCCGGACAGTCGACGGTCCGTTCACCCCGCCGTCGCAGTGGTTCACGACCCAGCACTACGGACACCCCACCGTCGATGCCGCAACCTTCCGCCTCAAGCTGACTGGTCTGGTCGACCGGCCGCAGTCGCTGACGATCGACGACCTGCGGAAGCTGGGTAGCGGCGAACTCATTGCGGGCTTCGAGTGCTCTGGCAACCGACGCCCGCTGCAGGGACTGTCGAGCAACGGCCGGTGGACCGGCGTCCCGCTCAAGACGGTGCTCGATCGGGCCGGCGTCAAGGCTCAGGCGAAGCAGTTCGTGTTCTTCGGCGCCGACAAGGGCGAAGAAGAGATTGAGTGGCGCAACCAGAAGTTCAACCTCGAACAGCAGTTCGGGAGAAGCCTTGATCGCGACAAGGCGCTCTCTGGTGAGCCCTTCCTCGCCTATGCCATGAACGGCGAGCCGCTCACGAAGCACCAGGGTGCCCCGCTCCGGCTCATTGTCCCTGGCTGGTATGGCGTAGCCAACGTGAAGTGGCTCTCGCACATCCACTTGCAGGAAGACGAGTATCTTGGCAAGTACCAGGCGCGGTGGTACCGCTCGCTCAAGGGCGAGATGATCGACGGGCAGCTGATGTGGAAGGAAGCCGCCATCACCCGCATGCAGCTCAAGTCGTATGTTGCCCGGGTCACGAGCGACGGCAGGCGCCACAAGGTCGTCGGCATCATCCTCAACGACGGCACACCGATCCGTGGCGTCGAGGTGAAGGTCGACGATGGCCCGTGGCAGCCGGCGGTGCTCGACAGCGCCACCAGGTCCAAGTACTCGTGGAAGCTGTTCAGTTATGAGTGGAACGGGGCCACACCCGGCGAGCACACGGTCGTGTCGCGCGTCACCGATATCACTGGCCGCGTCCAGCCGACGCTCGAGGACCTCGAGAACAAGAAGTCGTTCCTCGAGGACAACTCGCAGCATCCCCGGAAGGTGATGATCGCCTAGTGAGTTCGGCGAAACCACCGGTGGCAGGGGCCGCGCTCGGCATCCTGAGCGCGCTGAGCGTCTGCCACCTGATGAACGACCTGCTGCAGTCGCTGCTGCCGGCCATCTATCCGATTCTGAAGTCGAACCTCGACCTCGACTTCGCCCACATCGGCATGATCACGTTCGTGAACTCCGGCACGGCCTCCGTGCTGCAGCCGATTGTCGGGCTCTACACCGACCGCAAGCCCAAGCCGTTTTCACTCGCGATCGGCATGGGCTTCACCCTCATCGGGCTGCTGCTGCTCGCCGTCGCCAACCGATTCGCGGTGGTGCTGGTGGCCGCGGCGCTCGTCGGCCTCGGGTCGTCGATCTTCCACCCTGAGTCATCACGCATCGCCCGCCTGGCGTCGGGAGGGCGACACGGCTTCGCGCAGTCGCTCTTTCAGGTCGGCGGCAACTTCGGCTCGTCGCTGGGTCCCCTGCTGGCGGCCTTCATCGTGCTCCCGCGCGGCCAGTCAAGCCTCGCCTGGTTCTCGGTTGCGGCGCTCATCGGCATCATCATGCTGTGGCGGATTGGCCTGTGGTATCGCGACCATCGCATCACGACCATGAAGAGTGGCGCGGTTGAGGCGCAGCCCGCGGCGCCCACGCCACAGGTCAGGCGCGCGCTCCTGCTGCTCCTTGCCCTCATCTTCTCGAAGTACGTCTACCTCGCGAGCCTGACGAGCTACTACACGTTCTACCTGATCAGTCGTTTTGACGTGTCGGTGCAGAGCGCGCAGCTGCACCTGTTCCTGTTTCTCGGCGCGGTCGCGGCCGGCACGATGATCGGCGGGCCGGTGGGTGACAGGATTGGCAGACGGCAGGTCATCCTCTGGTCGATTCTGGGAGTGCTGCCCTTCACGCTGGTGCTGCCCTACGCCAACCTGTTCTGGACCGAACTTCTGAGCATCGCCATCGGCGTCATTCTGGCCTCAGCCTTCTCGGCCATCGTCGTCTACGCGCAGGACCTGCTGCCCGGACGTGTCGGCATGATTGCGGGCCTGTTCTTCGGCGTCGCCTTCGGGATAGCTGGCATCGGAGCCGCCGTACTTGGCCAGCTGGCCGACGCCACGAGCATCTTCGTCGTCTACCGCGTCTGCGCGTTCCTCCCCGCGATCGGCATCCTCGCGCTCTGGTTGCCGCGGGTGGAGCATCACGGTACGTAGGCCGGGTCCGCAGGACCCGGCGTGACACAAATGATGAGCTATGCACTCGCCGCCGCGCAGGCGTTGTACACCAACGACATCCGATTTGCAGGAGCGCGGTTCCACGTGCCAGGGTCGATGGCGATTCGCCTGTCGACGGTCCTCGGCAACCGTCGCATCCACCAGCTGATGGATCCGTTCCTGACGCCGGGTGCGGTCGTCGTCGATGCCGGGGCGAACATCGGCTACAACACGGTGTACGCAGCGCAGCGCGTCGGACCACGCGGTCGGGTGATTGCCGTGGAGCCTGCCGGGGACAACCTGGTGGTCCTTCGCCGGAACGTCGCCGAGAACGCGATGAACAACGTCACGATCGCGGCAGTGGCGGCTGGGAGAGTGAAGGAGACGCGATCGTTCTACCTGCGCGGCGACATCAGCGCCGTCAACAGCTTCTTCGAGGACAGCGTCTACGCCAGCGTGACCGACGTCGTGCAAGTGCCCGTCGAGAAACTCGACGATCTCGTGGACGGCGAAGCCGACCTGGTCAAGATCGACGTCGAGGGCGCCGAGCTGGACGTGCTGGGCGGGATGACGCGGCTGCTGGAGTCAGCGCGGATCAACCTCGTGGTCGAATGGCATCCGCTGCTGCAGGAAAAGGCTGGATACGACGCCGCGGCTCTGCCGCGACTGCTGCTGGACCTTGGCTTCACGCTCGTGGGCGCGTCACACACAGGCGCGTCGCCTGTCACGCTGAACGATGTTCCCGCGATGATCGAACGGCTGAGCACGAGCGGGCGGCCGGTTGATCTGCTCGCCAGGCGAGGGGTCTGACCCTGGTCTGACCCTGGTCTGACCCTGGTCTGACCCTGGTCTGACCCTGGTCTGACCCCGGTCTGACCCCGGTCTGACCCCGGTCTGACCCCGCCGGTCAGGCCCGCCAGTTACGCGGCACCTTCACCACGTAGGTGCCCGCAATCTTGTCGTGCCACGACTGGCGTTCGGGGTCACGAAGCACCCACAGGAATCCAAGCCCCAGGACAACCACCGAGAAGATCGCCGAGAGTCCGCGGATGAACGCGTCCGACACCGTCAGCGGCACACCGTCCACACGGACGATGCGCAACTGGCAGATGATGCCGCCAACCGTCGTGTGCTTCCACGCCCAAAAGGCGATGTGATAGACCAGCAACCAGAGAAAGATGACGCGTGGGCTGTTGTCAAAGGGCCAGACCACGGCCACGACCAGCACGACGAGGATGATGTCGAGCAGGAACGCCGCCAGCCGGTCGCGAAAGGCGCCGCGCGGCAGGGCCGAGACCGCGTACGCGTCCGACGTCACCTGCGGCGGTGACGTCGGGCTCATGTTCAGCGCGGGAGCGTGCGAGCCGTCAGACACACCGCCGTCGAGCGGCGGAACCGGCGGCGATGGCAGAGGCGGCGGGATGACCGGCATCGCCGGCGGCTGCTCACGACGATAGGCGGCGACAAACGCCAGCGTCGCAGCGCCGAGGCCGAGCACGCTCAACAGCGCGAAGACGATGATTCCGAGAATCGGCACCATGTAGAGCAAGGTGACAATGGCGAAGCCGATCACAAACGTCATGGCGGCTTCCATCGGGCCTTGCTCCTGGCTGCGCCACACGCGCATGCCGAGCCAGCGGAGCGTCGCCACCTTGCCGACCAGCGCGGCCGCCAGCAAGGCACACAGCAGCACCGGGATCACGAGCACACCAACCACCGACACCGCCAGCAGGAACGAGATGGGTCCCACGAGCAGCAGGGCAAGGAGTCCGGTCCCGAACGCCGTCAGCACCTTTTCGTCGATGAGAGCCGCGACCGCTCGCACGGGGCCATCCGCGAGCAGGTTGACTGCCAGGTAGACGATAAAGAACACCCCGACGATCCCCCACAGCCACCACAGGCTGGGCACGATCGGGCGGCCGAGCATCACGCCCTGGGTGACATACGGGACCAGCGCGTTCAGCCGCGTACCAAAGAACGGGGGGTTGATGACCACGTGCCCGCGGCCAGGCGTGAACGAAGGCGGTGCGTCAACCGCCCCACCAATCACGACCATCTCGCGACTGACCTGGGCACCCTCCGCCACGGTGACGCCACCGGCAATCGACGTCAGCGTCCGACCCACCACCGCCCGGGGCCCGAGCTGGATCGTGCCCATGATGACCACCAGTTCGCGCACGCGCCCGTTGATCGTGGCGTTGCCCATGATCACGGTTACCTCACGGGCCTCTTCACCTTCGGCCAGCGTGAAGTCCTGCCCGATGCGGACAATCTGCTGACCGTTGCTGCCGAAGTCGTCGACCACGTCGTCTGGATCCGGCTCCGGAGGCGCGGGTGGTACTGGTGGCGCAGGCGGAGGTTCGACTGCAGGGGGCGCCGGTGACTGCGCGCCGAGCGTCGCCACGCCACCGAGGAGCAGTGCTGCCAGCGCCACGGAGGCCACCGCTTTATGTAGGTTCATCGCTGCCATGTCCTTCCTAGAACGACGTAGTTGAGCGTGAGTCCAATCGCTACGCACGCCACACACATCAGCATCGCGAGCACGAAGATCGCCGGCACCAGCGGTTCGAACACGACACGCCACAGAATCTGCAGTGCCGCCACCGTGGGTTCCACCTGACTCGTGACCACCTGCGCCGGAGCGAGCGTCTCACCCGTGATCCATGCGGTCAGGGCTGGCGATGGCCCTCTGCTGAACACGAGCACCACCACCGCGATGCACGCACCAACCGAGATCACCTGCCATCCGAGCGGCCACGCCCGCCACTCCCGCCGATACCACGGGAGCGCCACGCGCGCGTGGACCCCCTGCATCACCTTCGGCAACAAGGTCTCTGGTGCCAACGGCATGGGCAGGCGCGCAAGCGCCCGATTGAGACGACGGTCGATGTCAGCGGGTTCCATCGCGAGTCAGAATCACCTTCAACGCTTCACGGCCACGGTGGATATCTGTCTTTACCTTCCCGAGCGACACGCCCAGCAGGGCGGCGATGTCCTGGTAGCTGGTCTCTTCGAAGTGAAAGAACACGAGCGGAACACGCTGCGCGTCCGGCAACTGGCGCAGGGCACGTTCGAGCCGGCGCGCCTGCTCTTGCTCGTCATGGCTGGTATCAGGCGGCTGCGCGAGCGCGCCCAGCACCGACGTCTCCTCGTCCTCGTCGTCGGTCCGGCGGAGTTCGCTGAACAGCCGCCACCGCGAGCGATAGCGCTGCAGGTGGTTGATACAGGCATTGCGCGCCACCGTACGAAGCCAGGCGCCAGCCGTCGGACTGTCCCCAATCGTGTCGAAGTGTTCGTACGCCTTGAGAAACACGTCCTGCGCCACATCCTCAGCGTCGGCCGACCGCCCCAGGAGGCGCACGGCGGTTGCGAAGACGAGGTGTTGATGGGCCCGTACGAACCCTTCGAAACGGGCTGCGTCCGGCACGACGCTCGGCGCGCCAGCGCTCACTCCTCTAAGAACACGGCCGGCGGCCAAAAGTTTCAGCTCACGGGTGGAAGGCCCCAGCATGGTAAAACAAAGCTGATGCCGGCGCTCCTGGACCTCTTCGACAACAACCGCCGCTGGGCCCAGCAGACGGCGGCACGTGACGGCGCCTTCTTTTCGTCACTGGTCGCCCAGCAATCACCCAAATACCTCTGGATCGGCTGCTCGGACAGTCGGGTGCCGGCCAACGAAATCGTCGGCCTGCGCCCCGGAGAGCTGTTTGTCCACCGCAACGTCGCCAACGTCGTCGTCCACACCGACCTGAATTGCCTGTCGGTGATTCAGTACGCCGTGGACGTCCTCGGCGTGGAGCACATCATCGTGTGCGGCCACTATGGGTGCGGGGGCGTCCGGGCGGCATACGTGGAGGCCTCACTCGGGCTCATCGACAACTGGCTCCGGCACGTCCGGGACGTGCACGACCGCTATCGCCACCACATCGACGCCCTCGCAGACGAGGACGCCCGTGTGGCACGTCTCTGTGAGTTGAATGTCGCCGACCAGGTCCGACATGTCTGCCAGACGACCATCCTGACCGACGCCTGGCGGCGCGGCCAGGCGGTCAGCGTCCACGGCTGGATCTACGACCTGCACGACGGACTGCTTCGCGACCTCAAGTGCACCGCAACGTCCGCGGCCGACGTTCCCAACACCGAAGCCTCCCTCAGCACGGCCCTTTCAGAATGATGACGGCCCGCGGCACGGCACTTCTGCTGGCGGTCGCGCTGCTCGCGTGTACGCCGCGGCCGCAGCCGGTCACCGTCTCGACGGGAGACCCGGCCTTCCGCGAACTCGCCGCCCAGATCATCGAAGACGCCTTCCGCCGGTCGCCGGGGTTTGCCACCTACCGGGGCGTGCACCGCTACGACGACCGCCTGGACGATTTTTCCGCGTCCGCCATTCTCGAGGACGTCGCCCGCGCGCGTGGATTCAGGCAGCGCCTCGACATGATCGATCCCGCCGCCCTCTCCGATGAGGCGAAGCTGGATCGCGAGGTCCTGCTGCGTGAGATGGACAGCCTCGTCCTCGAGCTCGACGTCGTCCGATCATGGGCCAGGGACGCCGACAGCTACACCCGCGTTGCCACCGACGCGGTGTTCTCGATCATGAAGCGGAACTTCGCGCCGGCCGCCGACCGGCTGAAGCTGGTGATCGCCAGGGAGAAGCAGATTCCCGCGCTCCTTGCCCAGGCGCGCGTCAATCTCGACAACCCGCCGCGCGTGTTCACGGAAACCGCCATCGAACAGAACGACGGCGTCCAGAACTTCTTTCGCACCGATCTGCCACTGGCCTTTGCCGACGTCACCGACCGTGCGCTCCTCACCGAGTTCCGGCAGGCCAACGGCGCCGTGCTGAACGCCCTCGCCGACTACAAGCGCTGGCTGCAGACCGACCTCCTGCCGCGCTCGAACGGATCGTTTGCGCTTGGCGCGCAGTCCTACGCGGCGCTCCTCTCCGCGTCGAACATGATCGACGCGCCCCTCGACGTCCTGCTGCGGATCGCCGAGACCGACCGCGTGACCAACGAACGCGCCTTCGTCGAAGCCGCCGACGCGGTGGATCGCACCAGGAGCACCGAAGAGGTGCTGGCGATTGTGGCCGGCAGACATCCGACCCCGCAGGCGCTGCTCTCGACCACACAGAACGTCCTCGACTCGCTCAGGGACTTCATTACGGCGAAGAACCTGGTGACGATCCCTCCGTCGGCGCCGCCGGCGCGAGTCCAGGAAACGCCACCCTTCATGCGCACCACCTCCACCGCGTCGATGGACACCCCGGGACCGTGGGAGACCACTGCCAGCGAGGCCTACTTCTACATGACTCGTCCGGACCCACGCTGGAAGGCCGCGGAGCAGGAAGCCTACATGCGCGGGTGGTACGACCAGATGATCCTCAACGTAGCTGTTCACGAGGTCTATCCAGGTCACTACCTGCAGTTCCTCTACGCGAAGAGCTATCCGAGTGACGTGCGCAGGGTGTTCAGCGCGAACAGCAACTCCGAAGGCTGGGCGCACTACGTCGAGCAGGTGATGGTTGAGGAGGGGTTTCGCGCCGACGACCCGGCCTACGCCCTTGCCCAGCGGCAGGACGCGCTGCTCCGCGACGTCAGGTTCATCGTCGGCATCAAGATGCACACCCAGGGCATGACTATCGACGAGGCTGCGGCACTCTTCGAGAGCCAGGCGCACCAGCCGGCACCGGTGGCCCGCGCTGAAGCCATCAGGGGCGCCGGAGACCCGCTCTACGGCTACTACACCATGGGCAAGCTGGCGATTCTCAAGCTGAGAAACGACTACCGCGCGCTCAAGGGTAATGCGTACACCCTGAAGGACTTTCACGACACCTTCATCCGTCTCGGCCCGCTGCCGCTTCCCCTCGTGCGACAAGCCATGCTTGGCCAGCGCGGGCAGCTGTTCTAGGTGTGAATGTCAAAGAGGTTGTTCATCTTAGGCAGCCTCTTGGAAACGCATCCAGGGCGAGCGCCGGCCGAGGCTCGTGTGTGGACGCCGGT
>JBEBGV010000010.1:0-93135 GCA_040081265.1 Vicinamibacterales bacterium | reverse complement strand
TGGTTCCGCATCACGGCCTTCAACGGGGTCGGCTCGTCGGGCGCCTCCAATGTGGCCAGCGGCCAGACGAGTAGTCAGGCGAGTGCGCCGGTGCCCACGCCACCGAGTGCGCCCGTGCCGACGACGCCGGCCGCGCCGGGTAGTGTGACGGTCTCGAGTGCGACCGCGTCCAGCCTGGCGCTGTCGTGGGTGGATTTCTCGAACAACGAGACGGGCTTCTACGTGGACGTGAGCACGAACGGTGGCGTCTGGTACAGCCGCTTGGGCCAGGTTGCGGGCGGCGTGACGGGCTATACGGCGACGGGGCTGGCGCCGGCCACGACGTACTCGTTCCGCATCACGGCCTTCAACGGTGTCGGGTCATCGGCCCCCTCCAATGTGGCCAGCGGCCAGACGACCGGTGCGGCGGGCGCACTTCCGCCGACGACGCCAATCGCCCCAGCCAGTGTGACGGTCTCGGGTGCGACCGTGTCCAGCCTGACCCTGTCGTGGGTGGATTTCTCGAACAACGAGACGGGCTTCTACGTGGACGTGAGCACGAACGGTGGCGTCTGGTACAGCCGCCTGGGCCAGGCTGCGGCCGGCGGGACGGGCTATACGGCCACGGGGCTGGTGCCAGCCACGACGTACTGGTTCCGCATTACGGCGTTCAACGGTGTCGGCTCGTCGGCCCCCTCCAACGTGGTGAGCGGCACGACTAGGTAATGAGTGGTGGGTGGTGGGTGTGAGCTTCTGACCACTCACTACCCACCCACCAGCAACCCACCAACTACCAACTACCAACCAACCGATCACAGTCCTGTGATCCGCAAGGCCTCCCAACCATCTGAAATCGCCACCTTCGTGGCGCCGGCGATCTGCCTTAACTAACTCACCAGCAAGTGCTTCCGACCACGTGCCCCGATTTGGCTCGGCGGCGGAGCACGCCTTGCTCTCTCCAGGGTTCGGCGGTGCGCGGTAACTTCAGCGAAGGCGACCCGCCCTACGTACTGCTGCGAGGGGACGAGCCGATGATGTCGAACCGAATGTTTTCCCGGCTGATGATGGCCGCCGCTTTTGCGCTGTGCTGCTCACCACTGCAAGCCGGCGAGTTGGATCGCCCAACGCCTGTCAACGAGCGCCTGCGGGATTCCGCAGCGGTCGTGGTGGCGACGGCGCGTCAGGTCGATGCCACTTGGAAGCCCGGACCGACCGGCGACCAGATCATCGTCACGCGCGTGCTGCTCGAAGTGACAGAGACGCTGAAAGGCGACGACCAGTCATCGCGCTGGCTCGACGTTCCCGGTGGGACGCTCGAAGGCGTGACGCTGAAGGTGTCTGGTGAGCTGACGGTGCGCGAGGGTGACCGCGGCGTGTTCTTCCTTGATCCGGCCAATGGCGGCATCCACTCGGCGCACGGCAAGGCAGAAGCGCTCCTGAGGCTCGACCAGCAGGACACGGTCAAGGGCACCACCATCCGGCTCGACGACATCCGTCGCATTGCCGCCAAGAGCCGATAGGAGCGAACCGTGAAGACCTCAACCCTTCGAAACCGGATCCTCCTCGCCGGTTGTGCGCTGGCGGCCCTCACCTGGACCGCCGACATCAGCGGCTACTCTTTGTCGGGTCGCACCTGGGGCACCAGCTCCGTGCTGTTCTACGTCAACCCGCAGAACTCGAGAGGCCTGGCGCAGACCGCCATCGTCGACGCCCTGAAGCGTGCGGCCGACGTGTGGCGCAATCAGACGCAGGCCAACATCGAACTGGTGTACGCCGGGTCAACCGGAGGATCGTCGTTCGGCTTGAACTACAAGAACGAGGTGTTCTTCCGTAACACCCAGTCCGGCTACGCGGGTGAAACCTACTGGTGGTACGACTACACCGGCCGGCTGGTGGATTTCGACACCGCGTTCTACGACGGCACCTACTCGTTCTACACATCGCCGGGCACGTGCACCGGTAACGCCGTCTATCTCGACGACCTCGTCGTGCACGAGTTCGGTCATGGCCTGGGCATGGAGCACTCATCGATCCTCGGCGCGACGATGTATCCCACCATGCCCCACTACTGCGATACGACGCAGATGACGCTGGACGCGGATGACGTTGCGGGCATCGAGCGCGCGTATCCCGCGGCGGTGGTCGTGGCCGTGCCTGCGGCACCCGGACCGGTGTCGGCGTCGGTCAGCCTGTCGAATCCGACGACCAGCCTTGTCATCACGTGGGCGGACGGCTCATCCAACGAGTCGGGCTTCCGCGTCGAGCGCAGCACCAACGGCTCGACGTTCTCCCAGGTAGCTCAGCTCGGAGCCAACGCGACGTCGTTCACCAACAGCGGGTTGTCGTCGGCCACGACCTATTACTACCGGGTCTACGCCTACAACAGTGGCGGCAACTCCCCTTACTCGGGTGTAGCCTCGTCGCAGACGCAGGCAGTTCCGCCGCCAGCACCGGCCCCGGCGCCTGCTCCGGCACCAGCACCGGCCCCCGCGCCAGCTCCGGTGGTGACGTCTACTTCTGATGCCCAGGCGCTGGCGCCTGCGCCCACCGTCACCACAGCGCCGACGTTGGCGGTCAGGGGTCGCAGGTCGAGCAGCCGGCAGTACGCGGATCTGACGTGGGCCGGGTTCACGGCCACCCGCGTGGATATCTACCTCAACGGGAAGCGGCTCGACGATTACCGCAACGACGGCGCCTGGACCCACTCCATGAGCCGGCGGTCGGGCACGTATCAATACAAAGTGTGCAACCGCTACACGTCGGTATGTGCCACGGCGTCGGTGACTTTCTAATGAGAAATCAGCCGGACCGTACGTAGGCCGAGTCCCGAAATACGTAGGCCGGGTCCGAAGGACCCGGCGTCAAACCACAGGGCGGGTCCGCGGGACCCGCCCTACGTATGTACCGGGATCCGACCGATTAGGGATCGAGTAACCTACTGCCGAGGACCACAATGCTTCGCACATCGTCACTTCTTTGCGCTCTGATGGCCGTGTTCCCGGTGATTTCGGCCTGCTCGAAAGATCCCAATGTTGCCAAGCAGGAGTTCCTGCAGAGCGGCGACAGCTACGTCGAGCAGAAGAAGTACCCCGAGGCCATTGTCGAGTACCGCAACGCCATCCAGGTTGATCCGCGCTTCGGCGAGGCCCGCTTCAAGCTGGCGACCGCGTATGTGGCGCAGAAGGACATGGCCAACGCGTATCGCGAATACGTGCGCGCCGCGGACCTGCTTCCCAACGACGTGAAGGCTCAGGTCACGGCCGGGGGCATCCTGCTGCTGGCCGGACAGTATGAGGACGCACAGTCTCGCGCCGACAAGGCGCTGGCGATCGAACCGAAGAATGTCGACGCGCTGGTGTTGCGCGCCAATGCACTGGCCGGTCTCAAGCAGCTCGACGATGCGGTGAAGGGTGTGGAGCAGGCCATCAGCGCCGATCCCGACCGCGGGACCACGTATGGCGCGATGGGTGCGCTGCGGATGATGCGCGGCGAGCGCGACGCCGCGGCCATCTCGTACCGGAGAGCGGTCGAAGTGGATCCGAAGTCGTTGCCGGCCCGCATTGCGCTCGCGTCGTTCCTGGTGGCCGATGGGCAGGCGAAGGAAGCGGAAGTCGAACTCAAGAGCGCGCTGGCGCTCGACGCGAAGAACGTGACCGCAAACCGGGCGCTGGCGAACCTGTATATCCAGTCTGGTCGTACCAACGAAGCCGAGCCGCTGCTGAAGGCCACGGCGGCCAACGCGATCGACGGCAGCGGCACGCTGCTGCTCGGTGACTACTATCTGGGGAGCAAGCGGACGGCTGACGCAAAGATCCAGTTCGAGTCGATTCCGTCAACGGCGGGGCAGTCGTACGCGCTCGCCCGCGTTCGTCTGGCCGTGATGGCGCGTGGCGCCGGCGATGCCACCCTCGCGCTGACGCGCGTGGACGAGGCGATCGCGAAGGTTCCCAACAGCACCGAGGCGCTGGTCCTGAAGGCCACGCTG
Source organism: Vicinamibacterales bacterium (assembly GCA_040081265.1). Lineage (GTDB taxonomy): Bacteria > Acidobacteriota > Vicinamibacteria > Vicinamibacterales > UBA2999 > JBEBGV01. The sequence goes on along the minus strand of JBEBGV010000010.1, from coordinate 89,171 downwards.
CTGCGTGAGAAGCGCGACCTCGATGGCGCACTCCAGGCCGCAGAGGCCGCCGTGGCGGCCGATCCGGGATCTGGCAGCGCGCATTTCGCGCTCGGCCGCGTGCACGAAGCCCGAGGCAGTCTCGAGCCCGCCATCGCCGCGTTCACGCAGGCGGTGCAGTTCAGCCCCGATCTCGTCAACGCCGAGATCGAGCTTGCCGGACTCCACCTGACCGCCGGTCGCATTGTCGAGGCCGAACAGTATTCGAAGAGCGCCGTCGACAAGGCGCCCGATAACGGTGATGCGGTGCTGATGGCGGCGCGCGTCAACCTGGTCAAGCGGGACGTGGCCGCAGCCGAGCCGCTCATCCGGCGACTGGTGTCGAGGGCGCCGAACAACGTGGTGGTGCTGAATCAGCTGGGGCAGCTCGAGTCGCTGAAGAAGAACGCACCGGCGGCACTGGCCGCCTACGAGCGCGTGCTGGCGGTGAATCCCGCCAACTCCGAGGCGCTCACCGGTGCGGTGACCCTGGATATTCAGGGCAAGCGATTCGACGCGGCGAAACGGCGGCTCGACGCCGGCCTGGCGAAGGCGCCCAACGACGGCAACCTGCTGGTGCTTGCCGCGCGCGCGTCAGTGGCCACGCAGGACCCGGCCGCCGCGGAGCGCTACCTGCGCAAGAGCATCGAGGTGGCGTCCGAGCGCACCGATGCGTACGCGATGCTCGGCGCGATGCTCCTCAATCAGGGCAAGCAGGACGAGGCGCTCAAGGAATTTGAAGGCCTTGCGGCGAAGAAGCCCGAACTGACCGGGCCGCTGACCATGATCGGCATCATCCATCAGCAGGCGAACCGAAAGACGCAGGCGAAGGACGCGTACCGGAAGGCGCTCACCATTGATGCCCGCTCGCCGCTGGCCGCCAATAACCTGGCCTGGTTGATGGCCGAGGACAACGAGAACCTCGACGAGGCCCTGCAACTGGCGCAGACGGCCAAGGCCGTCCTGCCCGAGTCGCCGCAGGTGTCCGACACACTCGGCTGGATCTTCTTCAAGAAGGGCCTGACCTCAAGCGCTCTCCCCTTGTTCAAGGAGGCCGCAGCGAAACTGCCCGGGAATGCAGATTTCCAGTACCACCTCGGCCTGGCCTCTGCTAAAGCCGGTGACACCAGGGGTGCCAGGGCGGCTCTGGAGGCGGCCCTGAAACTCAATGGAAGCTCGCCTTTAGCCGAGGAAGCCCGGCGAACCCTCAACACCCTGTGATGGTTGCCGGCCCGGACCACAGTCCGGGTCAGGCCACCATTTAGTCGAGAGCTGGCCAGAGTCTCTGTCTGGACCCATCCCGGCCTCAGCAGTTTCAATACCCCAGTAACGCGTTGTCCTTCAGTCACTTACCTGTCTCTTTGTGATTCACCAGATTCGTGGCGCTCGAATTGCTCTAACTGGGTCGACTGCGGAATTACCGGGTCCACTTCAGTTGGAGGTTTGAGATGAAGCTTTTTGGAGCAGCGGTTTTTGCGTTGGCGCTTGCGGCCCTTCCGGTTCGCAGTGAGGCCTACGCCGTGTGTGGCGGCGGTGTGGACGTCCTGACGTATAACGCACAGGGTGGTTGCACGGTCGATGGTCTGGTGTTCTCGGATTTCAGCGTCACGAACGCGCTGAACGACCCGAACCCGCTGGTCGCTGGCGTGACGGCCGTGGTAGACGGTTCGACCGTGAACTTCACGTTCAACCCGACCCTGGTGCCCACCGGTTCGGAGCAGGACATCCACTTCTTCTTCAAGGTCGCGACGCTCAACGGCTCGGCCTCGATCATCGGCGTCGACCTGACCAACGCCGGCGTGGGCGACACCAGCATCGGTGAGACGGTCTGTGCAGCGGCGTTCGTCAACAACGCGTGCAACCCCGGCCCCCCGCTGGCGACCCTGATTGCGAACTCGCAGCAGGCTGACCAGCAGTTCTTCGCCGGCGTATCGTCTGCCTATGTGTTCAAGGACATCTTCAAGGGCCTTGGCAACGGCGAGAACATCCGTGAAGGTCACCTGACCTCCTTCACGCAGAGCTTCCACACCTCGACCGTTCCGGAGCCGGCCAGCCTGCTCCTCCTCGGCACGGGTCTGGCGGGTCTGGCTCGGGCGCGCCGCCGCAAGGCTCAGCAGTCGAACGCGTAGTTCATCGTGTCCCGGCCTGCCGACTGAGCCTCGGCATCTCGCAGTCTCAGCCCCGGAGCCACAACAGTGGTTCCGGGGTTTAGCAACAATTAGTCGCCTCCAGAGAAGAATCCCTGGCTAGGCCCTTCTGCCACCCTGGTTGCCTCCAAGACCATAAAGCTAATCTAATCAGTGGCTTGCGCACTGATTTCGAATGGAAACGTTCCGTGGCTGTTGACTTGCTATATAAAGGTTCGACTGCGGGAACTACCGGGGTCCATTTTGGTTGGAGGCGTTCAGATGAAGTTTTTTGGAGCAACAGTGTTCGCGTTGGCACTCGCGGCCCTTCCGGGCAGCAGCGAGGCCTATGCGGTGTGTGGCGGCGGCGTGGACGTTCTGACGTACAACGCGTCGGGCGGGTGTACCGTCGACGGGTTGGTGTTCTCGGATTTCAGCGTCACGAACGCGCTGGCCGACCCGAACCCGCTCGTCGCGGGCGTGACGGCCACGGTGGACGGTTCGACCGTGAACTTCACGTTCAACCCGACCCTAGTTCCCACCGGTTCGGAGCAGGACATCCACTTCTTCTTCAAGGTCGCGACGCTCAACGGCTCGGCCTCGATCATCGGTGTGGACCTGACCAACGCTGGTGTGGGCGAGACCAGCATCGGTGAGACGGTCTGTGCAGCGGCGTTCGTCAACAACGCGTGCGACCCCGGCCCGGCCCTTGCCACGCTGGTTGCGAACTCGCAGGAGTCTGACGAGCAGTTCTTCACCGCCGTGTCCAGCGCCTACGTGTTTAAGGACATCTTCAAGGGCCTTGGCGACGGCGAAGACCTCGAGGAAGGTCACCTGACCTCGTTCACGCAGAGCTTCCACACCTCGACCGTTCCGGAGCCGGCCACCCTGCTCCTGCTCGGCACGGGTCTGGCAGCCGCTGCGCGTGCCCGTCGCAAGGCGCAGAAGTCCAACTGAGTCTCGGCATCTCCCCCAGTCTCAAACCCCGGAGTCACTCACGTGGCTCCGGGGTTTTTCTTTTCCTGCCGATGACTAGGGATGGGGGTAGCATGTTGGAGAGGCGGATGTCCAAAGCACCGAGTGTCTATCTGAGCCAGATCGTGCTGGCGTGTGTGTTGGCCCTGGGATGTTCGAAGGACCCCGAGGTGGCCAAGCAGGAAGCCCTCAAGAGCGGGGAGCAGTACCTCGCGCAGGAGCGCTACTCGGAAGCGTCCATCGAGTTCAGGAAGGCCATCCAGCTTGACGCCAAGTTCGGCCAGGCGCACCTGCAGCTTGCCAACACCCTGCTCCGGGCCGGCGATCTGGGCGAAGGCCTGCGCGAGTACATGCGCGCCGCCGACCTGCTTCCCGACGACATCGCCGTCCAGATTCGAGCCGGTCAGCTTCTGCTGGCATCCGGACAGATTGAAGACGCCCGCACCAAGGCGGAGCTCGTGCTCGGCAAGGAGCCTCGCAACGTCGAGGCGCAGGTGCTGCGCGCCAACGCCCTGTCGGGGCAGCGTGACCTCGAAGGCGCCTACACACAATTGCAGGACGCCATCAAGTACTCACCCACCGACGCGGTGCCGCTGGCCAACCTGGCCGCACTGGAGACGCGGCGGGGGCGCATCGAGGATGCCGAAGCCGCCTATCGGAAGGCAATCGAGGTCGACACGAAGAGTGCCTTTGCGCGCGTCGCCTTCGGTAACTTCTTGTGGAGTCTTGGCCGCCGTGCCGAAGCCGAGCCGGTCCTGCGTGAAGCCCTCGCACTCGACCCGAAGGACGTCATTGCCAACCGTGCGCTAGCAGGGTTGCTGGCCTCGGCCGGACGTCTTCCCGAAGTCGAGCCGTACCTGAAGGCCGTGGTCGACATCACCAACGAGGACAAAGCGCGGGTGACGCTCGCCGACTACTACCTGGCCACGGGCAAGGGTGACGAGGCAGCGACCGTGCTCACCGGGCTGAAGGAACGGGGGAAGACCGCCGCCGACAAGGTGGCCGCGGGCCTGCGCCTGGCGTCGGTCGCGCTCAGTGCCGGCGACGCCGCGAAGGCCGAGAGCCTCGTCGACGAAGCGATCGCGCGCGAGCCGCGGTCGATCGACGCCAACCTGGCCAAGACCGACCTGCTCCTCTCGACCAACCGCGCCGATCTGGCGCTGGCGAATGCGAAGAAGGGCGTTGAACTGGACGGGGGTTCCGCGTCCGCGCAGTTTGCGCTCGGGCGAGTGCTGTCTGCGAGGGGCGATTTCAGCGGTGCGGCCAATGCCTTCGGCGAAGTGCTGCGGCTCAACCCCCGCGCCGTGCGCGCGGACCTCGAGCTGACGCGTGCCAACCTCGCGCTGGGGAAGCCGGCCCTGGCCGTGACCTCGGCGCGTCGCGTGACGACGGCCGAGCCGACCAATATCCAGGGACAGCAACTGCTGGCTCGCGCGCTGCTCGACAGCGGCGACGTGGCCAGTGCCAAGGCTCCGGTGAGCGCCATTGCCGCCGTACCGACGCCCACGGCCGCAGGCCTCGTGCTGCAGGGCAGATATCTTGCCGCCACGGGACAGGCGGCGCAGGCGCGCCAGCGCTTCGAGCAGGCGGCTCGTCTCGACCCTGCCGACCTCGACGCGCTGACCGGCCTCGTCCGGCTGGATCTGAGCAGCGGGAACGCGTCCGCGGCGCGCACCCGCATTGCCGCTCGGCTGACGGCCGAACCGAAAAGCCCCCGGCTCCTTGTCTTGAATGCGCAGGTGCTGCGCGTCGACAAGGACAACGCCGGCGCAATCGCCTCGCTGCGCGACGCGATTGCCGCAGACCCCGCCAGTGACCAGGCGTATTCGATCCTCGGCGAGCTGTATGTGGCCGAGAAGAAGTTCACCGAGGCTCGCGACGAGTTCGTGAAGCTGGCCGAGAAGCAGCCCGCAACCGGCGCCCAGGCCTACACGGTGGTTGGCGTGCTGTATCAGTCGGAGAACAAGCTGGACGAGGCGATGAAGGCGTACGAGAAGGCCATCGCCATCGATCCGCGCGCGCCGATTGCCGCCAACAACCTGGCGTGGTTGATGAGCGAGCGTGGCGGCAACCTCGACCTCGCGTTGCAGCTCGCGCAGACGGCCAAGTCGCAGGCGCCCAACCGTCCCGACTTCGCCGACACGCTCGGCTGGGTCTACTACAAGAAGAACCTGAGCGAGTCAGCCATCACGGCCTTCAAGGAAGGTGCGGAGCAGGCGCCGAAGAACCCGATCCTGCACTATCACCTGGGCATGGCCTACGCGCAGAAGGGCGACAAGGCCAACGCCCGCGCCTCGGTTGAACAGGCACTCGCGCTCAACGCGAAGTTCCCTGGAAGCGACGACGCGCGCACCCTGCTCGGCACGCTGCGGTAGGGAGACTGGTTAGTTGCCAGTTGCCGGCAGCGGCGCGCCCTAGGTACGTAGGCCGGACCGAATCTCGTACGTAGGCCGGACCTTCAGGTCCGGCAAGAGGTGCACCCCGCCCGCCGCTAGACTAGCGCGGGGCTGCTGACGTGCCGGCCTCCGGCTCCGCACGCCGGAAGTCTTGCGCCGCTCGTACCCTGTCGCTTCCGCCGCGAGTAGGGATGATTCCGACGACAGCGATCACGGCATGCACCAGCGTTGCTGACGCGGAACGCATGGATCGTGCGGAACAGACTCGCGGACGAGGAATCGCGGCGCGGCGATTTCAGGCGCACCGTGTCGGCATGGCTGCGCAGTCGGCCTTCCCTTCAGCAGCCCCGCGCTGCTTCTGGCCGGCGCACCTGAAGGTGCGCCCTACGTACCTCGTACCTAGGCCGCTGCCCAGTGCCTACCGGCAACCGCCAACCGGTTACCTCGTTCAACGCGACTTCGGCGTGGGGGCGTCGTCGTCCGGCGTGAGATAGACGATTAGCATACCCAGCAGGAATGCCGACAGACCAATGAGAGCCGAGAGCTCCATTCTGTTCATCGTGGGTCCTCCCGTCTAAGAATCAGCGCGACCACCAGCGTCGTCAAGCTGCTTCGTGCCCGTCTCGCGGGTCCTGACGCCGGCTACCCCGCCGTGCTCCTGGCGTGCGCGCGGCGGGGTCCCCTGCCGGCGCCACCCGCGAAACGCGTCGTCTGAGCCAGCAACCAATTGAATTGTGTGGATATGTAGGGCGGGTCGGACACGACCCGCCGCAACTAACAACTAGCAACTAGCAACTAAGAACTAGCAACTAGTTAAATCGGCAGATGCTTTTCAAGCAGCGGGAACATGCCCTTGACGAACTCGATGGCCTGGTCGTCGGCGGCCTGCTGCAGGCGGGCTTCGGGAATCGGGACGATCACGCGAACCAGCGCCGCATCGGTCCGGTTGTAGCGCACCGCGTCGAGCACGGTGTAGATCTTCCCCCAGTACTCGCTCGCGACCACGCGGTCGCGGCTCTGATACCAGTAGTAGACGAGCTGCTTGTCGAGCCCCTTGCCGATGACGACGCGGTTGACCTCGATGCGGCGGGTCGTCGGTGACGAGGGCGACGGCTTGACGTCGATGAACGCGTGGCCCTGTTCAACCGCCTGCCAGCCCGCGCCAGGCAGGCAGTTGAGCGGCGAGTGGATCGTGTCGCCCTGGCGCTGGCTCGTGTAGAAGCCCACATAGAGGCCGACCGGCAGCGTTTCCGGCTGATAGTAGGTGCGGACGATGTAGTCGTCCACGCCAAGCACGTCGAGAATCTCCTTCTCGAACGGCGGTTCGTTCTTGCCCGTGCGCTCGTTGATCGCCATCGTCATCACCGACAGCGGTTCGCGCGGCGGCAGTGCCTCCGCACGCGACGCGCTGGCGAGATAGGCCCAGCCGCCCAGCAGGCAGGCCGAGATGACGAGGGCGCGAACAAGCGGCGTGGCTTTCATCAGCAGTCCTTCAGGCGACGTTGGCGATGGTGGGTTCGAGCTGCGCGGCGCGGTTGGGCGCCAGGAGCAGCAGCACACGCATCACCAGGAACAGGATGGCAAAGGCCGCGATGAACACCAGCCAGCCGGAGAATTCGTGGAAGAAGCCTTCCGCGGCTTCGGGCCCGTAGTAGTGCGCGGCGATTCCGGTGCCGGCAACGCGAGCGCCGTTGGTGATGATGGCGATCGGCACGGTCAGCACGGCGATGGTCGTGCGCATCCACATGCGCGGGTCGGTGAAGTAGCCGTAGACGATGCCGAGGGTGAGCAGCGAAACCAGCGAGCGGATGCCGCTGCAGGCCTCGGCCACTTCGAGGGTCGTGTTGGCGAGCACGATCACGTTGCCTTCGCGCAGCACTGGAATCGAGCAGATGTTCAGCGTCGTCTCGCCGAACTGCGAGGCCAGCAGCTGCAGCGGGAAGGCGATCTGGTTGAAGATGATCGCCGGAATCGGAATCATCAGGATCAGGAACGCGATGGGGAAGCCGAGCACCTTCAGGTGCTGCCAGCCGAGCACGAAGAGCACCGTGCCTGCGACCAGTCCGATGATCGAGATGCGCGTCAGGAAGAGTTCAGCCCCGAGAATGCCGGCGATCATCGTGGCGATGCTGCCGAGCACGACGATCAGGCCGAGCGCGCTTGGCTGGCGGGTGGCCGCCAGCACCTTCTCGCGCCGCTCCCAGGCGAAATACAGCGCCACGGGAACAATCAGGAAACCGTGTGAATAGTTGTCGTCGTTGGACCAGTCGAAGACCAGCTTGGCGAGCACGTTCCGGTAGAGGAGCGCAAACGACAACAGCAGGGCCACACCGGCGATGATCGCGGTTGTGTAGTTCGATGGCTGCTCCGACGACACCTTCAATCCACGCTCTCCTGCTGGCTGACCCGCAACCTACGTTTTGATCGTACGTAGGCCGGGTCCGGAGGACCCGGCGCACACCGCCGCCCCGATTATCTAGTCGGCTATTCTTCGACGCAACGTGAATCAGGGACGGTTCCGATGCGCAGCATCGCCCGTTCTTGCCGCGACCGCCTCAACCATGGCCCGGTGGAGCGTCCGGCCCATGTCGGCCCAGCTCAGGGAGGGCACCGAGGCTCGGAGCGCGATCGGGTCCCACCGGCGCTCCAGCGTCGCCACCAGTGCCTTCGCCAGCGCCCCCGGGTCTTCCGCCGGGACCATCATCCCGTTGGTCTCCGTTAACAACTCCGGCACCCCACCGACCCGGCTGGCGACCACTGGAACCCCGCTGGCCAGCGCTTCGAGGACCACGTTCGGGCAGCCCTCGCGGCGGCTTGGCAGGCAGAGGGCATCGGCGGCCGAGAGCCACAGGGCCACCTGGCTGGCTGGCAGCCTCCCCAGGAACGAGATGCGGTCGGCCACCCCGCGGGCCGTGGCGGTGGCCAGGAGCGTGTCCTTGAGGGCGCCGCTGCCGATGAAGGCCACGTGGACATCGGGGGCGCCGGTCAGCGCGTCGAGCAGGACGTCTGGCCCCTTCTCCGGCAGCAGGTTGCCGACGAAACAGACGAGCTTGCGGCCGGGCGGCACCGAGAGCTGGGCCCGGACGCTGGCGCGGTCCCGCAGGGCGAACACATCGCCCTCGACGCCGTTGTGCTGGACGATCACCTTGTCCGCCGGTACGCCCAGCTCGACCACGCGCTCCTTGAGCCCGTGGCTCACCGACACGATGCTGTGGGAGCGGTGCAGCGCCCGCTGAATCTGCGGCCGAATCGACGGCCACTGGCCCAGCTCGTTGATGTCGCTGCCGAGCACGAAGCCCACGAGCGGCAGGCGCAGTTCATCGGCCAGGGCCGCGGCGGCCACGAGATCCGGATAGGCGAACACGCCGAGGACGACGTCGAACGGCCTGGCCGCGTGCATGCGCCGCACATACGGCGCCACGAATGCCCTCACGGCGCGTGCGTGGAGCGTGGTCCCGACGCGTGGCAGATTCCAGTAGGAGACATAGGTAGCCTCGAGGCCGCTATGCGTCTCGGTCCTGGCGCCGAGCCAGCGTCCTGGAGAGCCGAGATGACGCCAGGCGGCCACCGGCACGACCACACGCACGTCGCAGAACTCGGCCAGCGCGGCGAAGCCGCGCAGGTTGAAGAGTCCGCGCCCCGGCTCGTCAGCCGAGGGGAACAGGTTCGACAGCACCAGCGCGTTCATGATGAGCGTACGTAGGGCGGGTCCGAACGTGGGGGTACGTAGGGCGGGTCCGAAGGACCCGCCTTGGAGAGGGCTTTCCGGTACGCCTCCTCATAATGCCTTACCGTCTGATCGAGCGAGAGCTCCGTCGCGGCGCGGAGGCGTGCGGCCGTGCCGAGAGAGGCGCGCGTATCAGGGTCGGAGACGACGCGCGTGATCGCCGCGGCCAGAGCCTGCGGGTCGCCCGGCGGGACCAGCAGCCCTTCGCGTTCGTGCTCGACGATCTCGGGGATGCCGCCCACTCGGGAGGCGACGATGGGAAGGCCGTGCGACATCGCTTCGAGAATCGACAGCGGCACGCCTTCCGTGTCTGAGGGCAGCAGGAAGAAGTCGGACGCGTGGAGCAGGTCGTCGATGTCGGTTCGCGCACCAAGGAAGGTGACCGCGTGCGTGACGCCCAGCGTGCGCGCGAGTGCCTCCACGTCTGCGAGGTCGCGACCGTCGCCGGCCACGAGGATGTGGACGCCCGCCCTGACGGGTTCTGCAAGCGCGGCAACCGCGTGCATCAGCGTCTTGTGACCCTTCTTGCCGTCCACTCGAGCCACTTCGATCCCGACCACCTTTCCATCCAGGCCCAGCGCGGCGCGCGTTCTGTCGCGCGCGCCGGCTGCGTGCACCGGCATGCTGATCCCATTCCTGATCACCATCATCTGTGGCGCGGAGGCGGGCAGCGTCAACACGTGTGCAGCCGCCTGCGACACGGTAATCGCCGCGCTGACCCTCGACCACTCCCAGTTCGATCCCAGGCGTGAGTGCAGGTCGCCGTGCAGGGTGACGACGATCGGGGCGCGGGAGACGAAGCGGCTGAGCACGCCGTAGTGGAGGGAGGTGGCGTTGTGCACGTGAACGATCGCCGGCTTCGTGCGGAAGAACCAGGCCAGCGTCGAAAGCGTCCGCTGCAGGCGTCCTCCGGAAAGCACGTGGGTCGAGAGGCCGCGCTGCCGAGCTTCCTGCTCGAGCACGCCGGGGCGGAGCGCCAGGATGTGCACCTCGTGCCCGGCGTCCTGCTGTGCCGAGGCCAGGCGGAGCACGACGCGCTCCATGCCGCCCGTCTCAAGGCTGGAGACGACGTGCACGATTGGTGAGATAACATGGCGCACGCTAGGGTTTCTCACCATGGCACGCGCCTTCCCTGATTGGCATGTCGATCCGTCTTCCCCGCAACGCCCAGCTCTGGCTTCCCGGCCTCCTGAAGCACCAGATCGACCGGTTGAGCCGGCGCACCCGGCCCGAGGGGCCAATCGACATCCTGTTCTGTCTGGCTGACCACTATGAGCCTGACTTCGGCAATCCGGGTCTGGATGTTGAGCGGGAGCGGGTCAAGGCGTGGGTACAAGGATACCCGCGCATGGCGTCGCGGTTTGCTGACTCCGACGGGCGGCCGCCGCGGCACACGTTCTTCTACCCGGCTGAGAAATACACCCCCGAGCACCTCGATGCCCTGGCCGGGCTGTGCCGCGACGGGTATGGCGAGGTCGAGGTGCACCTGCACCACGACAACGACACCTCCTCAGCGCTCCACGAGCGACTGGCCGAGTTCCGCGACACGCTCTTTCATCGTCACGGGCTGCTGCGGAAGAACAAGGCTGGCGAGATTACCTTCGGGTTCATCCACGGCAACTGGGCGCTCGACAATTCCAGGGAGGATGGCCGCTGGTGCGGGGTCAACGACGAGCTGACCGTGCTGAGGAAGCTGGGATGTTATGCCGACTTCACGCTGCCGGCGGCGCCTGACACATCGCAGACGCGGACCGTGAATTCGATCTACTACGCCGTGGATGATCCGGCGCGGCCGAGGTCGCATGAATACGGTGTGGCGGCGGCGGTCGGTGTGGCGCCTCCGCCTGACGGTCTGTTGATGATTCAGGGACCGCTGACGTTTGACTGGCAACGCCGGATCGGGGGAGTGCTGCCGGGCATGGAGAACGGTGCCGTTGATGCCAGCCCGGCGCATCATCTGCTGCTTGACCGGTTCCGCCGGTGGGTTGACGTTGGCGTGTCAGTCGAGGGTCGTCCCGACTGGGTGTTCATCAAGGTGCACACGCACGGTGCCAAAGAAGACAACGCCGAGGTGCTGCTGGGTGAAGGTGCCGAGCGGTTTCACGCCGACATCAATCGCCACTTCAACGACGGCACGCACTATCGCCTGCACTATGTGACTGCCTGGGAGATGGCAAAGGTTGTCAGGGCAGCTGAGCTCGGCTGCTCGGGGAGTCCTGGTGAATACTTCCTGCAGGATGAAGGGCAGAGCCCAACTGACCATGCGCCAGTGGTAGCTTGATGAGCCAGGTGCCAGCTCCAACGACGATCTACGACTTCGGCTGCAACAACGGCGACAACATCCCGTACTACCTGCAGAAAGCTGAGCGGGTCGTAGCGGTAGAGGCCAATCCGACGTTGGCCACCAATGTTCGCCAGAGGTTTTCTACGGAAATCGCCAGCGGCCGTGTCATCGTTGAGAACTGCGTCCTTGCCCCAAGTCCCGCGGGCCCTGTTGAGTTCTATATCCACAAGTGGAATTCCGTGCTCAGCCAGTTTCCGCGGCCCAAGGATGCCTATATCGCCGAATTCGAGAAGGTGGTGCTTCCATCGAAGCGACCGTCAGACATCATCCTAGCCTTCGGGCAGCCGCTTTACGTCAAGGTTGACATCGAACATTCCGAACAGGTTGTGCTTGAGGAGGTGTTCAACCGCAGCCTGCGACCACCATACATCTCGGCCGAATCGCACGACGTAGAGGTGTTTGCGACAATGGTCGCGCTCGGAAAGTATTCGGCCTTCAAGCTAGTCGACGGGGCGTCGGTGTCCATACGCTTCCGGAACCACATCATCAATGGGCGGACGGGGGATGTGCCGTACTCCTTCCCGGTGCACTCGGCAGGGCCATTTGGCACCGACCTTCCGGGTCCCTGGCTCTCCGCCCAAGATTTCTTCTATCAGCTGGCTCACAGTGGCCTGGGATGGAAAGACATCCATGCCACGAACACCGTGCAACCTGAGTCGACCCTGCGCGATGAACAGGCCTTGCAGCACGTGCCGTTCTCGCGTCTGGCACGGGAGGTCTTGCCCAGTTTCGTCAGGGCACTGAAGAGGCGACTGCAACGATAGCTCCTATGCGGCTTAATCTGTGCCTGGTCAACGTCCCGTACTCCGGTTCCAATGCGCATCTGATCCGCGAACTGGGCGCTCGCGTCGACCTGCAAGTTGTCGATGTGCCGATTCCGAAGGTGGCAGACCACCTGGCGAAGCTGCGGACGTTCCACCCGGACACTGCCCGTTGGCGGGCCCGGTACTACGAAGCGCGGGCGGCTGCATCCAAGAGTCGCGCGATCTTCGAACAGCGTTCACGCATTGCCGCACGCGCGGTCGCAGGCTTGCCGAGAAAACCGGACGTCCTCCTTCAGATCGGTGGCATGTTCTCGCCCGAGGGTGCCGGGATTCCCTACGCTACCTTCAACGACTTCACGATGGCGCTCGCCATCCGCGAGTATCGGCCATGGGCGCCGTTTCTTGATGAGTCCAGCGCGCAAGCATGGCTGGAGGTCGAGACCCGCCTGTACAGAAAGGCGAGCCGGGTTTTCACCCTGAGCGAACACACTCGTCGCTCAATGCTGTCCGACTATGGAGTAACTCCCGAAGCGGCACACGCGGTCGGGGCTGGGGCGAACTTCGCGGCGCCTCCAGCACCACACGGCGCCTATGACTGCAAGTCGATTGTCTTCGTTGGGATCGATTTCGAACGTAAAGGCGGCGTCACCGTGCTCGAGGCATTCCGCCGGGTGCGCGAGGTTAGACCAGACGTCGAGCTCTTCATCGCCGGACCCGAGCTGAGCATCACCCAGCCGGGGGTTACTTCGCTCGGCAGGTTGTCCAGCCGTGACCAGCTTCTCGAGCTGTATCAACGGTCGTCTCTCTTCGTCATGCCGTCGCTGTGTGAGCCGTTTGGGTTCGTGTTTCTCGAAGCGATGATGTGCGGGTTGCCGTGCATCGGCTCGACCAATGACGCGATGCCGGAGATCATCGAACACGGTCGGACCGGTTGCGTTGTGCCGCCCAATGATCCCCCGGCGCTTGCTGAAGCCATCCTCGCAATGCTGGCCGATCCTGCGCGCCTCTCCGAAATGGGTCGACAGGGACGAAAGCGCGCGCAAGAGCGGTTCTCTTGGGCCCTGACGGCTGACCGGATGACGGTGCAGCTTGAAAATATTCTTGCTGAGCGTGACGCGTTCGGGTCGCGCTGAAGGCTATCTGAGATACGAGACGACTGGAAGGCCGAACTCGCACTGGTCGATCAGCCTGAGGCACGGGTGATTCGTGACCGCGCCAGACAATGGATAACGGAATTGAAGGCCAACTACCATGATCGTAACTTGGCCTGGCGCATGAGGTGAGTACAGTTCGCGCGGTAGGGTCGTGGAGAGCATTCTCCCCTATTGTCTATTTCGGACGATGACGAAAAGACGTGGTAGGGGCCTTCACCCACGGCCTCGACCGTAGTGAGCAACAATCGGCATACCGATTGCTGTTTTTGCTGGGCAGGCGATCGATACTTGGTGAAATACATGCAAATCAGGCCCCTTGAGGCGTTCCAATGACAATTACAAGGTTCCAGGCGCTTCTCGTTAGTGCGGTGCTTTGCACGAGTGTTCTACCTGTTTCGGTCGCAAGTGCCGCTCAGTCCCCAACCGGTCGTTCGCCAAAGCTCATCTGGACATCTGAGCGACAGGACGTCTGGAACCGAATGAAGGCGGACTACGAGGCGAATCCCTCGCGGCCGACGGGCCTTGGTGGCACGTGGTACAAGCTCGTGAAGGAGAATGCCGAGTGCGGATGTCGTTACGCTGACAACGGCCTCTATGCGACCCTCATGTATCAGTGGACAGGTGAAGCCCGCTATGTGGACTTGGCCTGGGCGAAGATTACAGAGTTCATTGCCATGCCCGTCGCAGAGACGTCGGGCAACTATGTTCGGGAGTACGGAATTGAGCACGTCATCATCCTTGACTGGCTTTGGCCAGGGCTCTCGCAATCACGCCGCGATCAATTGAGCGGGGCTGTCTCGGGGATGCTCAACAATGCGCTCACCGGCAACCAGTGGACCGAGGGTTATCGGATGGACGACTCGGATCTCCTGGTCGGCACCTACTTCGCGGTGGCGGCGTTCCAGCAGGCGTTTCCGACACATCCGCTAGCCTCCGCACTCTTCGGACATCCTCAAACCGGAGGCCTTCGACCGACCGCTCTCGATCAGTCAACGGCGAGGAACTCCATCAACCTGTACGTGACGTCGCTGGCCGAGGGGGGCGAGTGGATTGAAAGCTCCGAGTACAACCTCGGAACGGTTGCCCTTCTCATGATGGGCGTGGAGTCCATCCGGACGGCCACTGGCGTTGATAACTTCCCTGAAGTCACACAGTGGTTGCCCAAGTGGGCTGAGCGCGCCATGGCATTCTGGACGCCTGATCTCCAGGCGACCTATCAATGGGGAGACGTCGAACATCCGCGGGTGAACACCCCCCACGCCTGGAGCAATGTCGATGGTCTAGCCGCGGGACTGCTGCAAGGGACTCCAGAAGGAGCGAGACTGCAGCAGCAGTTTCTGGATCTGGTTGCGAAGTACGGGAGTACCGGCTATCAATCAATGGAGCCGATCACCGGGCGCTTGTTCCTCACATTCAATCCCTACGCGCCAGCCACGGAATGGCGAACCAACACCACGTTTTACGCTGCCGGTGCCGGCCTGCTGCTCCACAAGAGTGGCTTCAATCCTCAGGACAGTCTGTTCACCGCCCACTTCGCCACGCGTCGTGGCAAGAAGTCAGTGGACCACGTTGTTCGCTACACGAACGACTTTGAATTGTGGCGAAATGGCGAGTGGGTGCTCACACATCCACGGGGTTACGGGGGCGCACCCAACTCTGGCGACGGGACGAACGCCGTGCTCATGCACGGATTTGGAGACATGTGGGAGTTCAAGGAGGTGACCAGCCAGTCTGCCGGTGAGAAGCACGCCTTCCTGCAGGGCACCACTGGTGGCGCCGCGGTGCAGTCGGGGCACTACGACCCCCCGCCCGTCTTCGTCCAAGAGTGGACGCGAGCGGTGCTGTACGTTTCAGGGAACACTGACACGGTGGTCGTCTTCGACCGTGCCAACGTCGATAGTCAGGTCCAACGCCGAGACCGCTATTACGCGTCTGACCTCGGCCTGGTCGACCAAGCCTCGTCGCCAAAGCAATGGCTCCTGCACATGCCTGTTTCGCCGACGATCGGTTCGAACAACGTCGCGTGGTCCACCCCAGGCGGTCAACCAGTCAAACTGACCACCCTCCTGCCGTCGCAGAACAACAAGGTGATTGTCGACGAGCGAGCCCTGCGTGGGGTTCACCCCGCGTGGGGCGGATGGATGGAGCTGAGTGAACTCAAGTACCAGGTTCGCATATCACCGAAAACGACGCAGCCTTGGGATACCTTCCTGAACGTGATCCAGGTTGGCACGCCTGGTGCGGTGACACTCCGGACGGTCACCGGACAAATTGAGGGAGCCCACATCAGTCGCAACGGCGAGTCCGACATCCTCGCGCTGTTCAATGCAGTTCCCAGTTCTCCGCTGGTCGAGACGGCCTACGACGGGTCGCATGACCTTGCGCTTCGTCGCGCCCACTTCCGCGCATCAGCCTTCACGATGAACTGGAGCGCACTGGGAACGTCGACTGAGGTCTTCATCGCAGACCTCGACCCACGTAAGCAGTGGGCGGCCTTCGTGAACGGCGTCTCAGTCAGTGACTTCCACCCGGAATCCGATGGCTTCGCGACGTTCACTGTTCCCGGAGCCGGCCTCCACTCGCTCAGTGTTACTGTCGTTGGAGAAAATGCCGCAACGCCGTCGGTCCCAACCGGGCTGAGAATCCTGACAAACTAGTGGCGTCTGACGATGATGCACGGAGTGTAGTCGAGGCCGAGCCATCGGGACGCCTCCGCAAGGTCGTCTTACGGAACATTGCGTGGAACTCGGCAGGGGTGTGCGTCGACCTCTTCGCAGGCTTCCTGGTCGCTCCCTTTCTTGTGCGTCGACTCGGTGTGACGAGCTACGGTCTGTGGATCGTTCTTGGCTCCCTCAGCGGATATTTCGGCCTCCTCGATTTTGGACTCCGAGGCTCTCTGGGCCGAGAACTGGCGTTTCAGAGAGCGAACAACGCGTGGGAGAAAATCAATCGGACATTCAACTCCGCACTCGCGATCTACTCGCTGATTGGCGCCGTGGCGCTCGCCGTGGCCGTTGTTGTCACAATCGCTCTGCCCTGGTTGTTCGACCTGCCTGTTGAGCTGATCGGGACTGCCCGATTGGCGATGTTGCTTGTCGGCATCAACATGGCTCTGTCGTTCCCAGGCCAGGTGTTTGACGGAAGTCTCTGGGCGGCGCAACGATTCGATCTCCTCAACCGCATCGACATTTCCGCGAGCGTCATTAGAGTCGCATTGACGTTCTTGCTGATCGATGGTCCTCAGGATCTGGTCACTCTTGCTGGCATCACGCTCGCAACGTGGGGGGGGGCTGGCGGTGCGAAGGCTGTGGTGACCTTTCGCCTGGATCGCTTCCTCGAGACCCACTGGCGACATGTAGAATGGGGAGCCATTCGTGACCTTTTTTCCTATGGGTGGCGCCAGTTCGTCCTGACAACAGCGCGGTTGACCAAGACCCAGTTAAGTCCTGTCCTGATTGCGTCGTTTCTGGGCGTTGCCATGGTGACGCCACTGTCTATCGCACGAAGGCTTCAGGATTACGCGAGCAAGTTGCTTTGGACGGCGACAGGGGTGCTTACGCCTGTCGCGACCGGATTTCATGCCGGTGGACAGGAGCGACATCAACAGTACTTGTTTATCGAGGGCGGGAAGTACTGCGCTGTCATTTCGTTGTTTCTGGCTGCCTACTTCATCTTCTTGGGCCGAGCCATCATTGGACTGTGGATGGGAAGCGAGTTCGCCTACGCATCCCTTTTCCTGGTGATCATCGTGCTCGGGGAACTCCTTCCGATGACGCAGTCGCTCACGGGAAGCATCATTCTGGCCACCGCGAGACATGGCCCATTGGCGCGATTGGCTGTGATTGAATCGCTGATCAGCATCGTCGCGATCGCGCTGGTGGCTCGACCCTTTGGACTCGTGGGAGTGTGCATCGCCCTGGCGATACCGCAAGCGATGTTCAGTGGAATCGCAACGCTCTACTATGGGTGCAAGGTCGCGGACGTAAGCGTGACGAGGTATCTTGCCGACGCAATGAGTCCAGCTATCATGGCCATGTCAGTTCCGGTCGCGTTACTGTGGCTGGTAGCCGTGAACAGGATGCCGACGCGCTGGTCTGAGCTGATTGTTGTGACGATCGGTTACGGCATCGTGTTCATGGCATCGTCATGGTTCGTGTTGAAGCCTGTATTTGCTCAACGAGCATTGCTGGATCTCAGAGCCGTCCTCTTCAGAACCTGAGTTCGAACCGGCCGGGTGCCAGAGGGCTCAGCCCCAGATCGCGAGTACGCGAATCGACAAGTACACCAGGACAATTCCGCCGAGCAGAATCGCGCCGATGTTAATGACGTCACGCAGCGAAGTGCGCGGAGCGGGAAGGTCGGCCGATCGCTCCCGCTGCGCTGCAGCGGTGGCACCCAGTGCCAACAAACCGTAGACGACGGGAACGTATTGGCGTGAAAGAAACCACATACAGACCACCACGCCTGTTCCACTTGCCGAGAGCGCTCGTAGCCACGGCGCCCAGTCGTCGGTCGCCCCCTTGGGCACCGCCAGGATCTTGAAGAACCAATAGAACATCCCCACAAAGCAGAAGGCGCCGATGAGACCCACTTCAGAGAAGGTATGCACGAAGGAATTGTGGGCGACCTGAGGGTGGTACTCAGTGAACTGGTCATAGCCCACCCCGGTGAGGGGATTACTCTTGAGCATCATCCAACCCTGTGCCCATGCCTGGATTCGTCCCTGGGCGGATTCCTCGGTCGCATTGATTTCGCTCGCTCGCGAGGGCCCGGCGACGAGCACCAGCAGTCCCAATCCAAGCGCAAAGACGATCGTGCTGACAGATCGGGATTTCAGGAACCAGTAGCACGTCATTGCTGCGCCCAGTCCGAGTAGTGCCCCTCTCGAGTTGGTGTAGTAGGTTGCGGTAAGGATCACGATCAACGCGCCGGTCGCCAGTAGCTTTTGAAGTATCCCGGAGTTCGGGTTCGTCATAAGCAGGGCTACGAACGGAATGACCATGACGAATGTCATACCCAGGTCGTTCGGGTCGTTGAAGATTCCTGTTCCGTAAATCCTGTCGAGAGTCGTCGTCACGTTTCCGAGGCCGATGCCGGTGTTGTATTGGACAATGCCGTTGATCGCCAGGAACACGTTCAGTGCCACGAGCAGGTAGACAACCCCTCGCATTTGTCTGGGATTTTGAACGGCGATCCGGACCAGGAAGTACAGGAATACCGGGGGCGTAAACGCTAGCCACGAGACGTAGATTCCGGTCAACCAGACCTTGGCGCTGGAAATTGCAATTGCGGCCCAGAACGCCAGCAGAAGTTTGTCCTGTGGGAGATTGAGAAACCTGCGAGGCTTTGCCGCGACAGCAATCAGCCCGATTGCGAACGACGCTCCCGTCAAGATGTCGACGAAGGGGATGGTCTCCCATCCCAAAACGATTTCTGCGGGGCGAACGTAGATGAAGACGAGATACAGAAGTAGACAAGCGTAGAGCATGGCGTTAACGGGCCGTCCGTTCCCAGGCGCCGGCTTGGCGCGTTGTGGCCCACCTGAAGAATCCCACCAGGAGGGCGGCGTTCATGGCCGCGAACATCGTCGTCAGTCGCACCAGCTTGCTGATGGGCGACTGATGCGACACGAACTGACCCGCAAAGGCAACCAGGTAGAGCGCAAGTTGCAGCGCGAACAGGCCAAGGTACAGGGGCTGGTTGATCAACAACAACCCAGACACCGCAAGCCCCACGAGGAAGAACGGGCACAGCCAGCGCAGCAGCTTGTGCGACAGAAACGTGAAACTGATCCAGCCTTGTGCCGGGTTCAGCACCGGCCAGACAAGCGTCAGGCTCTGAAAATCACCCGCGCCGATTCTCGTCCGCCGCTTGAATTCCATCCCCAGCTCAGGAGGCGTTTCCTCGAGCGCGACCGCACTCTCGTCGTAGATAATCTGACAGCCGGTGCGAATCCTGGCGATCAGCGGAATCACGAAGTCGTCCACGATCGTGCTCGGATGAATGCCTGGGAAGAGATCTCGGCGCAGCGCATAGATCGCCCCGTTGGCACCGAGCAGGCCGCCAAGCTTGCTCTCGCACTTCTTCAGAAACGTTTCATAGCGCCAGTACGCACTGTCGACGTTCTTGCCGGTCTCCGGGTCGGTCAGGACGAGCCGGCCACACACCACGCCCACGGTCGGGTCGCTGAACCAGCGCACCAGGCGCTTCAGCGCCGACACTTCCATCATCGTGTTGGCGTCGGAGAGCACCACGATGTCGCCGCGCAGTGTCGGCACCACGCGGTCAAGCGCCGATGCCTTGCCGTTGCGCGGGGACAGCGCGCGCAGTTGCACCCCACGATCTCCATACTCACCGACGATGGCATCGGTGCGATCGAGGCTGCCATCCGAGGCAACCACCAGCTCGAGCTTGTCCTTCGGGTAGTCGAGCGTCAGCAGGTTCTCGACACGTTCACGGATGATGCTGTCTTCGTTGTGGGCGACGATCAGCACCGAGATGCTCGGCAGGCGGTCATCCTGCGGTATCGGCGGTGCCACAGGACCTGCGCGGCCGACGGTGAGGATGCGGAGGAGAACCGGATAGAAGACGTACGCATACGCCACCAGGCCAGCGCAGGCCCAGAACACGTACGTAGCGACCGCCTGAACGGACTCCATCACGCAGTCGTCTTCTCGGCGGGCGCACTCGACCGCACCACCCGCGCTGGAATACCTACCACCGTCGCGTGCGCCGGCACATCGTCGAGAACCACGGCGTTGGCACCGACGCGGGCATGGTCCCCAATCGTGATCTCGCCGATCACCTTGGCACCCGCGCCGATAAAGACGTTGTTGCCAATGCGTGGGCTCTGCCGCTTCTCGGCGCCGATGGTCACCTGATGCTCAATGAACACGTTCGATCCGCCCTGCACCCGACCGTTGATGACGACCCCCGTGGCGTGGATGAGCACGAACCCCGGCCCGAACTCCGCCCCGCGCCCGATGATGCAGTTGCAGCAGATCGAGTTCAGGCGGTTGAACAGCAGCTCCAGCGGGAACAGGCGCCACCGCCGTGCCCACTGCATGGCCCGGTACAGGACCATCGCCATCGTGCCGTCGGTCAGCGCCACCTTCACGAGCGAGCCGAAACCCGAGTCCTCGTAGCACCACTCAGCCTTGGAGCGCAGATCGGTCAGAAGCAGGGTCACCATAGTCAGACTGTGCAGAATCTAGCAGGATACGCTCCAATTGGAGAATCGGCACCTCCGAGCCATGCCTAAGCCCCGCCTTTTCTTCGTCATAGCGCCTTTTCTGGTGTGGTGCGCCACGGCCCCCTGGGCCGCCCGTGCCCTCATCGCCGAAGGCGGGCCTCGCTCGGGCGAGGCGGTGATGGTGCTGTCGGGGTCGGGACTGCAGGCTGAGCGAATCGGCCGTGCGGCGACAGTGCTCATGGAGGGACGCGCTCGGCGGCTCATCCTGACCAACGACGGGGTTCGTGGGGGCTGGTCGCGACAGCGCCAGGCGAGGCTGATGATGGTCGACCGGGCAAAGGACGCCCTTACGGCTTCGGGTGTGGCTCTCGACGCCATTGTCGAGCTGCCAGGGGTGGTGCGCAGCACCTATGACGAGGCCGTCGCGCTGCGCGCGTATGTCTCGACCCATCCAATGAAGTCCGTCGTCATCGTAACGTCGGGCTACCACTCCAGGCGTGCGTTATGGGTGTTTCGGCGAGTGCTCGAGAGCACGCCCACGACGGTCGGGATCGACCCGGTGCCGCCCGGAGACCAGAGTCCGGCGCCAGGCACATGGTGGTTGACGATGCGCGGCTGGCGTCAGGTGGCGGCCGAGTATCCGAAGTTCGCCTACTACTACTTCACTTACTGACCAGGACGGGTTCGCGTGGCTGGCCGGCCGCCAGGACGGAGGTTCCGTTCATGGTCGACGGGCGCTGTATGCCCAGCAGGTCCAGCAACGTCGGAGCAACATCCTGGAGCGGCACCTTCGACTCCGTCTTCGATGGCGCTCGGCCCGGCTGACGGACCCAGAACAGCCCGTCCGGATGATGCATCCCGCTCTTCATGCCTTCGACCTTGTAGAACAGATCGAAGAAGCCAATCCGAGCCCCCGCGGCGTTTACCAGCTCGGTGTCACCCGGGAGGTCGTCGTAGAGCATGCAGCCGCCGATGATGCCTGCGGCGTTTCTGGTCATGTTCATGGCCCGTCGTCCGTTTACTGTCAGCGCCAGCAGGCTTTGTTCGGCTCGAACGGCTGCCTCGTCGCTGTCGAGGAACAGGTGGAACTGATGCGCCATGACCGGGGCGACCGTGTACGGGGCTGCGACGCCCGCGAACTCCACCACCTTGTCGATGTTCGATGGTCGGTAGAAGTGGCGGCCGCCTTCTTCTTCGTGCTTCAAGTAGGGCTGCTGGCTCAGTGCCGTCGCGAAGACGATGGTCGTGTCGGCACCGGCAAGCTCGACAAACCGACCCACCATTTGGTCCATTTCCTGGTAGCCGAAGAGAATCGCAGCGTCGTGATTTTCGCTCGGGTCCACCGACTGCTTCACCTTGAAGAGCTCTGGCTCCATGTCGCGCCAGTACATGTGCTGGTAGTGGGCGGTGCTGTTCAGGAAGAACGTCGAGAACCGCGGCTGAATCTTCCGGTAGTACGCCTTGAAGACATCAAACTGCAGCTTGTCGAGGATGACCGCGCGCTTCCAGCGATCGACGCCGCGCTTCTCCGACAGAAGCTGTTTGCCAATCGATGTCACCGTGGCTGACGACAGTCCGTGGCTCGCCATGAAGGCCAGGAACTTCAGGTAGTCGGCTTTTGTCAGCGGCACACGGTCGTTGGTGTATTCCTGGACGTTGCGCTGCACGAACGTGTAGTAGTCACCCAGTTCCGCCGGTGTGGGAGCGGCGTGGCTCGCCCACGGGTCTGGCATCACCGCCCCCTTCACGCCCGGGCGATAGCCAACGTTCATGCTGCCGCACACCCACACCGGGTCGCCCTGTTCCGACACGTAGTCCCAGATGCGTCTAGCGTCGAGGGTGTGGCCCTCGTCGAGGTGTTCGAGTTTGTGATCGGTGTAGTTCAGGCCAGTGTGTACCGTGACCCATTGAATCCACGGGTCGAGGTATGGGGGCCGTTCAGCCGCCTCGGTGACAAAGGTCGCAGACTGATCGGCGAACTTCTTGAAGTTCGGCAGATGGCCCTGGCCGATGAACCTGCTCATCAGCGTCGGCGACAACTCGTTGAACTCGAGAAGAATGACTGGACTGCTCATACGTACTCCTACTACATGTCTGCGAGTGACTTGATGACCCGCGCCGGATTTCCTGCCGCGATAACGTCGGCCGGAATGTTCTTCGTTACAACCGAGCCCGCGCCGATGATCGACCGATCGCCGATGTGCACGCCCTTCATCACGTAGACGCCTGCGCCGATCCAGACATCATTCCCTATGACGATCGGTTTGACGTTCGAGGGCGAGTACGGCTGATCCTCTCGCCGTGCGTCATGCGCGATGGGATGTCCATCGAAGTCGGAGAGCCTGACCCCACCCGCCAGCAGGCAGTGGTCGCCTATGCGGATCGACTGTGCAACCAAGAAGCCGCAGTTGTGCCCCACGAATGACTGATCGCCGATGCTCAACTTCGGGTTGTCGTGCACTCGATTCCCGAAGCCGATCGATGACTTTCCCGACAGACGCACGTCGGAGCCAATCACTATTCTGCCCCTTCCGAACACGTAGGGGAGCTGTTCCATTCGAAATCTTGCACCCACCGACTCGCATCGACTTCTAAACAGCGGCTCGAACCATACAAACCGGAGGAGCGAAATGAGGCCCTCCCGGACAGACACATGGAGCCAGTACAGCAACAGGAACAGGGGCTTCATTGGGCCGACCGGGACGTGGAGTTGCAGGATCCATCGCGCCAATGGGCGGATTGCGCGCCGAGCTCGCTGTTGAAACGTCATCGTCAAGGGAATCGCAACACCCTGGTTAGGTGGGAGAATTGCACGACTTGGCATACCCAATAGTCTCCAGTCAAACAATCGGGACGGTTGTCAGTTAGCTGGAGCAGGCGTCGTCGCAGAAGCCGGAGCGGCACAGCTCTGATTCTAGGCTTCTGTCGTCGCCAAGTGGATCTGCCCGGAAAGTAACCACCTATCCCGGGTTGATCGGCCTCGGCGTCCGTAATGTCGAGCGGCGAGACGGTTTCAGTCATCCTCGGGTCCTTAGAACCACACTCCGAAAAACTATTTCCGCTTCCCGAATGTTGCAGCGACCCTGGCAGCCATCATTTCGGGTCGGGAGGTTTCTACAGCAGGGCTGTACGTCATGTTATTGACGCATCGGGCTGTTGTACCTACCCACGCGCGCGCTACAGCACCACTGCCACGTCCACTATGACTTCCCGCGCTTCTTAGAGATGTCCTGCCTGTCATGTCATTGACGATTTGCACAGTATTTCGAGCACTGCCCGCTGCATCAGCCCCATCCGCGTGGACAATTGGGCCGCTGTCACGTGAAGAGCGCAGGACCCATCCTCCGCTTCGGCTCGTTCGAACTCGACCGCGACCGCCGGCGGCTCACCCGAGGCACCGCGCGCGTGTGGATCTCCGACCGCCACATCGCCATGCTGACCGAACCGGTCAGCAACGCCAACGCGGTCGTGCTCAAGGACACGCTCCCACGCGTGGCCTGGCCTGACATCGACGTCAACGACAACACCATCGTCCAGGCGGTCAAAGCCCTCCGCGGAGCCCTGAAGAGCCGACCGAACGGGCCCGTGTTCATCGAAACCATCGTCGGCAAGGACTACCGTTTCAATGCGGACATCGAATCGGCGTCGCCGGCACAGCCACTCGCGCGGCTGGAACCGCTGCTCGCGCCACACGATGTGTTTGTCAGCGGCCGCATTGCTCTCGAGATGCTCGACCGCAACAGGATCGCCCTTGCGAGCCAGGACCTCGAAGCCAAGCTGACTGAGCATCCGGAGGTGGCGACCACCCACATCGCCCTCGCCAACGTCGACTACCTCACCTACGAGTCGACACGCATCGACGCCGCGCCCGACGTCGCCAGGCTCGAGAAGGCGCTGAGACACGCCAGCCGCGGCTGCGAGCTGAGCCCACATTCGGGCGACGCTTGGGGCGTTCTCGGGCTGACGCGACACCGCTCCGGCGACACGAGCGGTGGGCTGTCGGCGGTGCGTAAAGCGATCGACCTCGAGCCGACGCCGTTCATGCACTACGTGCGGCTGGCGCTTGTGAGCTGGGGAGACGAGCGTCTGGTTGCCACCGATCGCGCACTCAAGCGGTGTCCGGAACTGGCGGTGGCGCACTGGCTGGCCGCCACGGTGTTCGTCGCGCGAGGGAGCTTCGACCTGGCCCTCGATCGTCTTCGCATCGGGTGCGCCCTGTAGGACGCACAGGGGCAGTCGAAGACTCGCTTTGCTGCGGTGGGCCTTCACTGGCTGCACGCGCTGGTGCTGGCTGCGACCGGCGACATCGATGAGGCACTGCGCGAGCTCGTCCGCGAGCGCCGCTCGCTCGATCCGAACCACGTCTATGCACGCGAGGCGATCGCCAACAGCTGGTATGTGACGGGTGCGCTGCTGTGGCGTCTTGGTCGTCGCGACGATGCGATCGCGGCGTTTCGTGAGGCGTTGAAGGTGGTGCATGGGCATGCGTTGGCGATGATTGGGACAGAGGCAGCGGGAAGTGAGAAGTTTGAAGTGCGAAGTGTGAAGTTGAAGTTGGAAGGAAGAAGTAAGGAAGTAGGGAATGAAGTAAGTACGGCGATCGGTCGGGCTATCGTCATGAGTCGAATCAACCTGCACCAGATGGCGGCGAGTGGATGTCTTGCGGCGATTCGCCCTGATTCTCGAGGATCGCCGTGGATTCTGAAGCGCGAGGGCGGCTCACATTCGCTTTGGACCAACCCTGTCAGCGGTGCCGTTGAAGCGGTGCCGCGCCACACCGAAATCCCGAACGTTCTTGCCCGTAAGATTTGCCGCAATCTTGGAATCCCAGAGCCGGGTTCGAGCTAGGAGTCTGGCGCCTGACAAGGCCCGCTCTACGTACACTCTTCGGCGCGACGATCACGCACGAGCCAGCGTTCGGGTGGCCCGCTTCGCCGCGTCGTTCAGGCGATCGTCGAAGCTGGAAAACCTGACGTTGCGTGGTCCGGCTCCGCGGGCGACTTCCAGAAACGACGCCAGGTGCACGCTGTCGTACCCACGGAGACGGTAGCGCTCGGCGAGGTCGCCTGCTGTCCGGCACAACGACGGTGTCGCCTCGAGGGCCAGATACTGCGGCCAATCGGCATCGAGTGCGCGCTTGGCACCGGCAAATGCCGATGCTGAGACGGCATCCTCCCGCCGGCGTCTGGCCAGCGCCGCTCTGGCTTCGGGGTAGGCGAGAGTGGACGTCGTGACGATGTCCGCTGCATCCACCAGCTGGTGAACGAGATCGCTGCCAGCCTCTGACACGTAGAGCTTGATGAGGCTGCTGGTATCCAGGTAGACGGTCACCGTCGATCCTCGAGCACCGCTGCGGCCACGCTCTTGCCCCGTCTCGTTGCGCCTGGGCGCGTGGCACCGCTCGGCTTGCCGCCGGACCACTGAGCCGCACCGCTCTTGACCAGTGTGCGGGCCCAGCCGACCTCGGGCGCCGGCTCAATGGGGTTGAGGCTGGCAATCGCTCGACCACGCTCGGTGACCAGGAGTCGGTGACCAGCGCGGACCCGTCTGAGGTGACGACTGAGGTGGGCTTTGAGTTCCCGGATACCGACGGTGTCCATGTGGCCTCGCAGGATGTGACCACAAGTATAGCTCAATGTAGTTACATCGACGGCCACGCGCACCAGGTCCGCGAGGACACTGAACGCCCGACTACCATCACATCGGAATCCACAACGACGAAGACTCTCCGGGCTCGGCGGTTCGACATGTTGTTGCGGGTGGATGAATTCGGTCACGTGCACACGGAGGCGTTCCCAGCCTCGAGGCGCATCGAGTTACCGCGTGCGACGTGGATGACCTTTATAGGTGATGCGGTCGGCTGTCTCTCTTCACTACAATCGAGGCCGCTCACTCATGGCCAGACCACTCCGAGTCACATTCATCGCCGGCACTCGTCCCAACTTCGTCAAGGTCGCGCCACTCATCGAGGCGGCCAGGCAGGTGCCCGACATGGTGCCACTGCTCGTCCACACGGGACAGCACTACGACGAGCGCATGTCCGACCAGCTCTTCACCGATCTGGGCATGCCCGCCCCCGACATCCACCTGCGTGTGGGCTCGGCCAATCACGCCGTGCAAACCGCGCTGATCATGACGGCGTTCGATGCCAGCCTCGACGCGCACCCTGTCGACATGGTGGTCGTGGTGGGCGACGTCAATTCCACGCTGGCCTGCACGCTCGTCGCCGTGAAACGCGGTATTCCCGTGGCACATGTCGAAGCCGGCCTGCGCAGCGGCGACCGCTCCATGCCCGAGGAAATCAACCGCATCGTGACCGACAGCATCTCGGATTATCTCTTCACGACAGAGACGGCCGCGGGTGACGCGTTGCGGGCCGAGGGCATTCGGAGCGAACGAATATTCTTCGTCGGCAACGTGATGATCGACAGTCTGCTGAAACATCGCGAGGTGGCCCGCGCGCGCACGGGCCCCAGGGCTCTCGCCGGCCTGGAGCCAAAGACCTACGCCCTCTGCACGCTGCACCGGCCGAGTAACGTGGACACGCTGGAATCGGCGACGCGCACGCTCAGCGCGGTGTCCGAACTCGCGGCCCGTCTCCCTGTCGTGCTGCCGCTGCACCCCCGGAGCACCAGCCAGTTTCAGCAGTTCGGGCTGCTCGACGCGCTGAAGTCGAAGGCGCAGGTGATGCCGCCGCTCGGATACCTCGACTTTCTCTCGATGCTCGACCACGCCACACTGGTCCTGACCGACTCGGGCGGCATCCAGGAGGAGGCCACCGTACTCGGCGTACCGTGTCTGACATTCCGCGAGAACACTGAACGCCCGATTACCATCACCGAAGGCACCAATCGGCTGGTCGGACTCGACCCAGCCAACGTGGCCAGGGCGGTAGACGATCTGCTACACGGCCCGGCCGCGGTGGCGAAGCGTCCGGCACTGTGGGACGGTCATGCGGCCCAGCGTATCGTCGCCATACTCGACACGGTGGGTCGCGCGCCAATTACCAGGTGATGCCGCGGTACTCGACCTGGGGAAGGTTCTTCAGCTCGCCCACGTGCACCAGGTCAACGATGGTCTTGCACCCCTTCAGGAGCGCCGGGAGCGTCGTCTTGAACTCTGGTGCGGCGTTGCCAATCACCAGCACCTCGCCGTGCTCCACGGCGGAGGCCAAATCGGTGACGAGCAGCGAGGACACGTGCGGGATTTCGTTCTCGATATACCGCTTGTTGGCGCCCACCAGTCTCGCCACCGAGACGTTCTGATCGTAGATACGCAGGTCGCACCCTTTGCCGATGAGCGCCTCGGCGAGCATCACGAGCGGGCTCTCGCGCAGGTCATCGGTGCCCTCCTTGAAGCTGAGGCCGAGCATCGTCACCTTGCGCTTGCCGGTGGCGAGCACGAGGTCAATGGCGCGCTGAATCTGCGCCTTGTTGCTGGTCATCACGCCCTGCAGAAGCGGAACCTCGCAGTCGTGCGCGCGCGAATAGGCGAGCAGCGCCCGTACGTCCTTGGGCAGGCACGACCCGCCGAACGCGAAGCCCGGTCTCATGTAGGCCGGTGAGATGTTGAGCTTGGTGTCCTGGCACACGAGGCGCATGGCGGCGTGGCTGTCCACACCCATCTGTTGCGACAGGATGCCGATCTCGTTGGCAAAGGTCAGCTTGAGGGCGTGGAACGCGTTGCACGCGTACTTCACCATCTCGGCGGTTTCAAGCGACGAGGTGAACTTCTCGCCGGCGGTCTTCTCGTAGAGGCCGTTGAGCGCTTTGGCGTCGGCCTCGACGTCAGAGCCGACGAGCGTGAACGGCGGATTGTAGTGGTCCTTGACCGACGTGCCCTCGCGCAGGAACTCGGGGTTGAAGCACACGCCGAAATCCACCCCGGCCTTCTTGCCGCTGGCACGTTCCAGCGCTGGAATCACCTCGGCTCGCACGGTACCCGGCAAAACGGTGCTGCGAACGCCGACGATGTGGCGCTTGTCCTTCCTCGCAAGCACGGCACCTATCTGCTCGGCCACGCGCTCCACCCACTGGGTGTCGAGGCTGCCGTTGGCACGGCTCGGGGTGCCCACGGCGATCAGGCTGATGTCGGTGTCCATCACGGCGGCGGTGGCATCGGTGGTGGCGCGCAGGCGACCCGATTTCACCTCGCGGCTGATCACGTCGCCGATCTCATCCTCGATGATCGGCGTGCGACCTTCGCGGACGATCCGCACCTTGTCTTCGCTGACGTCGACCCCGACGACTTCATGGCCGTCCTGCGCCAGGCATCCGCACGAGACGGCGCCCACGTACCCCAATCCGAATATGCTGACCTTCATCCCACCCTGCTCTCTCAGGAAGCCCGACGACGTTCTACCGCCTGCCTGCACGTGTCTGCAAACACAGACGCCGCAGCCGTCCAGCTGTATCGCTCCTGCACGAGCGTCCGCGCTCTGTTGCCGATCGCCTGCGCCTTCGCAGGGTCGTTGAGCAGCGACACGACTTCCCGTGCAAACGTTTCCGCCTCGTCCGCCAACACGATGTTGTCGCCGTGGGTCACGGGCAAACCTTCGGCACCTGTCGTCGTCGACACGACTGCTTTTCCCATCGCCATCGCCTCGAAAATCTTGATTCGCGTGCCACCGCCAATGCGCAGCGGCACGATATAGACGGCAGCGTTGGCGACATAGGGTCGAACATCCGGCACGCGCCCCGTGACCTCGATGCCGGGGATACCGGCGGCCATACGGGCCAGGTCGGGAGCAGGCGCTCGGCCGACGACCGAGAGCGACACCGGACCGTTGGCCTGAATCAGCGGCAGGACTTCCCTGAGAAACCACCGGATCCCATCGTCGTTGGGTAGCCAGTCCATCGACCCCGTGAAACACAACGCGTCCGTGCGCAGGGCGGGTCCGCCAGGACCCGCCGGAGAAAAGAACTCCGTATCGACACCCAACGGCACAGCCGACGTGTTGTTGACGCCTATCGCGCTCATCGTCTCGCGGTCCTTGTCCGAGACCATGATGAGGTGGTCGGCCCGCTGGCCGAGCCGGCGCTCGAACCGCTTCATCCGGCGGTAGTCGTAATAGAAGAACGCCTTGAGCAGAGGGTTGCGCGCCGCCTCGTACTGCCGCTGACGCACGACGTATTCCACGTTATGTTCGAAGCAGATGATCGGCAGCGCTCTTCGCTCGGCGCCCGCCAGCAGAGAGAGCTGGGCCGTATCGATGACGATCGCGTCGAACGACCCGTTGCGAATCAGGCTCTCGACCCTCGACTGGAACTGCGGCGTCAGGTACTTCTGAACGGCATACGGGTACGGGGAAAAGAGGTTTGCCAGCGCCGCCACGTAGGAGCGCGCGGAGAAGGTCACGGCTTCTTCCCACTGCACCAGCTCCAGCCGCGTGCAGATGCTCCGCATGCGCTCAACGTCTTCGTCTTTGTCCTCGGGCGAGCGGTAGCAGACGATGGTGCACGTGTCTCCTGCCTGGCTCAACCGCGAGAACATGTTGAGATTGCGGATCTTGGCGCCGGTGTCGGCGGGGAAGACAATGCGAGGCAGAAGCGCAAGGTAGTTCATGCGGTGGCTACAGGGCCGATGCCTCGCCGAACGCTCAGGCGCCCTTGCGCAGGACGACGGTCTTGACCGTCTCGAAGATGATGTAGAGGTCGAGCGACAGCGACAGGTTCTTGATGTAGAAGAGGTCGTACTGCAGCTTCTGCAGCGAGTCTTCCACGCTGGCACCGTAGGAATAGCGGACCTGCGCCCACCCGGTCACGCCCGGGCGCACCACATGGCGCTGGCCGTAGAACGGAATCACCTTCGTGAGGTCGGCGACAAACGTCGGTCGCTCGGGCCGTGGGCCCACGAAGCTCATGTCGCCAACCAGCACGTTCCAGAGCTGCGGGATCTCATCCAGCCTGGTCTTGCGCAGGAACAGGCCCACGGGTGTGACGCGCGGGTCGCCGTCCTTCGAGGCCCACACCGGTCCGGTCGTGGCCTCGGCGTCGACTTTCATCGACCGGAACTTGTGCACGGTGAACGTCGCACCACGCAGGCCCACGCGTTCCTGGTGGTAGAAGATCGGACCGGGCGACGTGTACCTGATCGCCAGTGCGGCCAGGCCCAGGAGTGGCGACGCCAGGATGAGCCCCAGCGCCGAGGCGGCGACATCAATCGCGCGCTTGCCGGCTGCCAGCACCGCAGACTTCCTGAACCCTTCCGAGAAGATCAACCAGCTCGGACGCAGGTTCTCGATGGCGATTTTCCCCGTGTATTCCTCGTAGACCGAGGCCAGGTGCGCAAACGACACGCCATCGAGCTTCATCTCGAGCAGCTTGTCCATGGGCAGCTTGCCCCGCGCGTCAGAGAGGCTGACCACCACGCGGTCCACGCGGTGGTTCTGGATGATGGACGGGATGTCGTCGATCGTGCCGATGATGCCGGGGTTGATGAGCGGTGTGCCGACCTTGGCCGGATCGGGGTCGACGAAGCCAACGATGTCGACGCCGAGTTCGGTGCGCCGTTCGAAGATCTCGCGCGCCAGGGCAGTGGCGGCGGCGCTGGTCCCCACGATCAGCAGGCGCTCGCGCGGGCTGACCCGCCGGCTCAGCCAGTCAAAGGCCAGTCGCCAGCCAATCACCAGCAGCAGCACCAGCACGGCGGCTATGGCGAAGACACCTCGGCCGATGACCAGGGCCGGGAACCAGTAGTACAACGCAGCCAGGACAAACGAGGCCGACGAGAGCGCCTGAATGATCCGGATGAACAGCTCGCGTCGGTCCGACACGAGCCGGAGGTCGTACATGTCCGCGTAGTACAAGGACAGCTGTGCGACCAACGCAATCAAGAGGGTCTTCCACAGCCCGTTGTCGTTGATGGCGAGGTCCCACGTCGCATCGCCAATCCGCGCGTACGCAGCAAGGGCCACCGCCGAAACGATCAGTGTCGTTTCAAACAGGACCAGCGTGCCGGTGCGTACGTTCAGCTGGCGGAAGAGAATGCGCATTTACTGTTTGGGAACGACGTCGGTGCCCGGTTCCCCGGAGTAGTAGTCGTAGTACCCGTAGCTCGAGCCCTGCGTCTGCTCGCTCGACCGGTTCAGGACGACGCCGAGCATGCGCTCGCGCCCGATCGCTTCGACGGCGCGCTGCGCCAGGTCCCAGGGCGTCGCGCCTGCGCGCACTACCAGGACCGCGCCGTCGGCCATCGTGGCCAGCAGGTTGGCGTCGGGCAGCAACGCCACCGGAGGCGTGTCGATGATCACCCAGTCGAAGGCTTCGCGCGCTTCCTCGATCACGCGAGCCATACGCGGAGAGGTCAGCCCGGCAATCGGGTCTGAGCTCGGCCGACCCGCGGTCAGCACGCCCAGACGAGGCGACACCTGGCGCACGGCCAGGCGCTGGTCCTCACCGGCAAAGAGACCCTCGCTGAGGCCCGGCGAACTCTCGAGCCTGAACAGGGTGTGGAGAGCAGGACGCCGCAGGTCGCCGTCGATGAGGAGCACATTCTTCTTGTAGGACTCGCTCAGGGTGAGCGCCAGGTTCGACGAGGTGAGCGTCTTGCCCTCGCCCATCACGGCGCTGGTGACCATCACGACCTTGAGGCCGTTGGCCGCCTGCGCGTGGTGCAGCGTCGCCGCCATGCGGCGGTACTGCTCGCGCGAGTTGGGGGCGATCTCGGCGTCGATGACGATCTTGCCGACCAGGCTCGAATCAACGCGCTCGAACACGCTCCGAGCCGCCGGGATGGTGGCGGGCGCCGGTGTCGGCACGCTCGCCGGCGCGTCGTTCGCCGGCCGGACCGGATTCTCGTACGTAGGCCGGACCTTCAGGTCCGGCGCCACCGTCGGGGCTGGCGGCGCGACCGCTGTCGGGCCAGGCCGCGGCGCAGCCTTGCGGTGTTCGTCGATCTCGATCGGGAAGGCCTCGCGGGCCAGCACCTCGATGTCGTCGGCAATCCCGGCTGGAGCTGCGGTTCTTACGGTCTGGGCCCCTTCACGGGCGTCAGCCTCGGCAGCGCGGCGCAGTGCATCATCTACTCGACCCATCGTGACCCCTATCGTCCGAAGAACGAAAAGCGACCGCGTTTCGCGAAGCCGCTGAACAGGGACCGGGGCGAATCCTCCGCCGCGTCCACACCTTCTGCCGCCTTGTCCGACTCGAGCCCGAGCACCTTCCGGTCACGCGGCGCAGGTGCCTGCTGCGTGTGCCTGGGGTGCAACTCGGCCGGGGGCGATGGGTCATCCTGACCCTCTGACAAATCAAAGTCGCGGCACACCTCACGCACAATCGAGGTGCCGACCGGACGCGTGCCGGTGGCGAAACCAGAGACCAGCGCGTTATCGGCCAGCACGCTCAGCGTGCGCGGCACGCCCTTCGAGCGCTCGTACATCAGCGTCACCGCTTCGCGGGTGAACACCTGCGACGCCGTGCCGCCTGCCGCCCTGATGCGCCCGGCGACATACGCCACCGCTTCCTGGAGTGTCAGCGGCCGTAGCTCGCAGCGCAGCGCCACGCGCTGCTTCAGCTGACGGAGTGAGGCATGGTTCATGTGCTCGGCGAGTTCGGGCTGTCCGGCCAGCACCAGCGAGAGGAGCTTTTCGTCGTTGGTCTCGATGTTGACGAGCAGCCGCAGCTCTTCGAGAAGTTCATTCGACAGGCTCTGCGCCTCGTCCACGATCAGTACGGTCGTCTCGTTGCGCGCACGCCGTTCCCTGAGGAGCGTTTCCAGTTCCAGCAGCATCACCGTCTTGGAGGCGCGCGCCTTCTCGCTCAGCTCGAAGCGCACGGCCAGCATCTCGACGAACTCTTCCCTGGTGAGCGCCGGGTTGCTCAGGTGCACGCAGTGCACCTGCTCGGACTGCTTCTCGAGGGCGGCCCGAATCACCGTCGTCTTGCCCGAACCGGCTTCGCCCACCAGCACGGTCACGCCCTTGCGGCTGCTGATCGCGTACTCGAGGTTACTGAGCGCCTCGCGGTGAGCCTCGGTGAGGATCAGATACCGCGGGTTCGGCGTCAGGTCGAACGGCCGTTCACGAAAACCGTAGAAACGCTCGTACATGAGGTGCTACTGAATTTTGTAAAACGAATAGGCAACAATGGCCACGCAGCCCACGACGGTGCTGCCGAGACCGATGTTCAGGAACAACCGCTTCTTGAACTGCTGGCGCTTTTCCTGGCCCGACTGCATCACCGGCACGATTGCCAGCACCGGCAGGTTGAGCACCGAGAGCACTTCGGTGTCGGTCTTGAAGCTCTTGTCGCGGAACTCCATGAGTCCGATCAGCAACAAACTGACTGCAAGGCCACCGCCCATGCCCATGAAGTTAATGAGCATCCGATCGGGGCTGAAGGGCTTCTCGGCCAGGCGGGCCGGATCGAGCAGCTTGAACTGCTCACCGATCTGCCGGCGCTCGAGGTTGGCGGCGATCTTCGATTCCTCCTTCTTCGAGAGCAGGTCGGCGTACATCTTCTGCTGCGTCTCGTAGTCACGGGTCAGCTCTGCCAGTTCTGACTCGCGCGTCGGCGCGGCTTCGGCGCGTGACGTATAGGTCAGGATGACGCCGCGCAGGCGCGCTTCCTCGGCCTGCTTCTCGCCCATCTGCTTGTTGAGCTGCTCGAGGGCAAGCTGCAGGTCGCCAATCCGGCGCTGACGGGCCTGGGCGGCGGGAGTTCCGCCAATCACGCCGCCCGGCGACACCGGCGTATCATCGCCCCGCGCGGCAGTCTCGCGGTCGGCCTTCTGTTCCAGGTCGCGGATCACGCGCCGCATCCGCTGCACGTCCGGGTGCTCGGGCTTGAGGCGCTGTTCGAGCGCAGTCAGCGCCACGCGTGCGCCGGCGAGTTGCTGCGCGGCGGTGGTGGCGGCGTCGGCGGGCGCGCCCGGGGTCGGCGGCTCCTGCACGGGCGTGGCTTCCATGTCGGCGATCTGCCGTTCGAGGATCACGCGGCGGTCGCCGTCGCGGTTGAGCGACTCGACAATCGACTGAATCTGAAGCTGGGTGTTCTGCAGCACCTGCAGGTTCGAGTCGAGCTGCGACGGAAGCTGTCCGGCGTACTGCCTGCGATAGGTCTCGAGCTTCTTTTCCTGTTCGATCAGGCGTCCTCGTGCGTCGTCGAGCTGCGACTCGAGGAACTGGTTGGTGCCCTCGGCGAGCACCTCGCGGTCGCGCAGGTTCTCTTCGATGAAGAGCGACGCAAGGCGTTCGGTGACCTGCATGACCGTGCGCGCGTCATCACCCTTGTAGCCGACGCGGAAGGCGTCACCCTTGACCACCTGAATTTCGATGTCCTTGCGCATGTCCTCGACAACGTCTTCCATGATCCCCTTGCGGCGATCTTCGACGTAGAGGTTGAAGTCCTGGATGATGCGCTCGAGCCGCGTGCGGCTGAGGATCTGCTGGGAGATCGACTGCAGACGGTCCTCGATGCGAGTCGTCACCGTGGAGCGCACGTAACTTTCGGGGACCCGCTGCGGTACCACCAGGATGAGCGTCTCGGAGCGGTACTGATCGGGAATCCACCTGGTGGCGACCGCGGTGCCGGCCGCGATGACAACAAATGGCACGATGAGCAGCCAGGCCCGTTTCCGGACCAGTTGGAGGAGGTCTTCGGGTTTATAGACCTTACCGGGAAGCATTGGTTCTTCGTCCCTTCTGATAGAGAGGCGCCCAGGCGCTCAGGTACACGCTGATGCTGTGTCGATTCAGCCCGTCGGAGAAGCCGAGGTCGCGATAGGCGTCGCCGCGAGCGGAGTAGCGGTAGTAGTTGTAAGCAGTGCTGACGTTGAGATGGCGCGAGATGGCCACACCAATCGTTGCACTTCCAAAGTACGAGGTCAGGCGGTCCTCTTCGGCCGTAAAGTCCAAATTCCCCTTCGCAACCCCGGCGCTGGTGTTTACTTCGATACGCCTCGCCGGCAGGCCCTGCACGACCACGGTGATCGCGTCGGTGAAGAAGGGCTGGTTCAGCGTCTCGATGAACTGCACGTTGCGTCGATACGCGCCCCCCGCCAGCCACGATCGGCCGACCTCGTGGATGACCTGCGCGCCGCCGATCACGTCGTAGCGGGTTTCTGCTCCGCGCTTGACCACCGCCGCACCGGAGTCGAATCCCAGCGTCGTCCGGCGAGAAATCGAGAGCACGCGGTTGTAGTCGAAGCCGCTGTCGATGGTGTGGTTGTGAAACTGTTGATCGCCATCGGCAAAGCGACCTTCAGAGTAGCCGTAGCCCAGACGCAGTCCCAGATTCTGCGTGAGGCTGTAGGTATACCGTCCGAACGCGCTGTGTGACGTGAAGTCCGCGCGGTCTCCGCCGTATCGACTCAGTGCGTACCCATAACTCGCCGAGAAGGACCCACGGGCTGAGAGTTGTTGCGAGGCCCCTGCTACTGTATTGAACGAGGTGTAGTCCACGTTCACCGCGCGGGTGTCCAAGTCTGGCGCCGTGGCCGCCGGAATGATGACGTCAGCTTGCTGAAACCCTGAGCGCTGCGCGTTTGGAAACAGGTTCAACGAGCCAAAGGGCTGATAGGACACTGATTGGTCGAGGCTGAGTGTTGTCCGCCGCGTCACCTTGTAGTTCACGGTCACCCTTGTGGAGTGGCTGGCGAGAATCGGGTCGGCGAGGCTGGGATAGTACCGGGCATCAGTCGCGTGCGAGATTCCGAGGGTGACGCGGTCGCGGGTGTTGTCGTAGCCGATCCGGCCTGAAAGAGAGTTGTAACCGGCACCACGAAGCCGGAGGCCGTCATTGGGGATGTCGTTCGGACCGAACTCGGCGACCATGCTGCTGTCCCAGCCGCCACCGATGGAGCCTTCCACATTGAGCGACTGCGCAGGCTCGTCAGCCCCGCTCCTGAACAGCCCGCGGTACGGACGCTGAGACGTGGGCGTCTGGGCGTACGCAGCCGAGGCCACGACGAGCGTGGCCAGGACGAGCGAGACGAGGGACAGCCGCTGACGGTTGCGCATGCTACGGGACGATCACCGTGTCGCCGGGCTTGAGCATCACGTTCTGCTCCAGTTTCTTGCCCTTGATCACGTCCTTGTAGTTGAACTTGTAGTTGGTGGTCTTGCCGTTCTCCGTACGCATCACCTGAATGCCTTCGGACTTGGCGTACTCGGCCACGCCGCCGGCCAGCGCCAGCAACTGCAGCACAGTGGTCGGTGCGGTCAGCGGGTACGGCCCCGGCTTTTCCACCTGGCCGGTGATGAACACGCGACGGCTGTTGATCGCCTTGACGACCACGGTGACGTTGGGGTCTTCCACATACTTGCTCGCCGCCTCTGTGACGCTCAGGCGCAACTGTTCCGGCGTGAGGCCGGACGCCTGGATGTCGTTGAGGAGCGGCAGCGAGATCTTGCCGTCGGGCCTCACGGCCACCTCCGCCGACATGTCCTTTTCACGCCAGAAGATGATCGCGAGCTGATCGTCAGCCCCGATCACGTAGTCGGCCGGCGTGGCTACCCCGACCGTCGCCGGGGTGGCCGGCGCGATGCCAGCGGGGACCGGCTGCGGCGTCTGCGCCCAGGCGGGCGCCGTAACCGAGAGAAGAAGTGCAACGATGACGAGCGTCTGACACCGCATTACCGGAACTCCTTGAACGGAACCTGGCAGTCGTGCTTGCGCAGGAAGTTCAGAAACCGCTTGTAGTCGCCCTGATCCATGTTGAAGAGCCGCGCCACGATCTTGTAGTTCCCTCTGGCCTCTTCGAGGCCCTTCCTCACCACATCCCGCACATTCGACCGCGTGATCTCCCGCTGCATGTAGAGCGGGTAGACCAGGTTCCAGAACGACTCCCGCTCCTCGATCAGCCGCTTATAGAGGTCGTCGGCCACCGTTCGCCGACGTTCACGCTTTGGCTTCAGAGCTGAGCTGTGCCGTGCCCTGATCTCAATCGGCAGGTCCTCTGGCTTGATTGACTCGTTGGCAGAGGTGACCGCCAGACGCTCGATGACGTTCTGCAGCTCGCGAACGTTACCCGGCCAGTCGTAGTCCACCATCATCGTCGCCGCCTCCGGGGAGAAGCCACGTGCAATCGTGCTCTCCTTCGAGAAGGATTCGAGGAAGTACTGGGCCAGTCCAGTGATGTCTTCCCGACGTTCCCGGAGGGGCGGGACCGTGAGGTGAATGACGTTGAGTCGATAGAAGAGGTCTTCCCGGAACGTGCCCTGAGAGATCATGTCACGCAGGTTCCGGTTTGTGGCGGCGACGACCCGGACGTTCACGCGACCCGCTACTCGGTCGGCCCCGACCTTCTGGAGCTCACCGGTTTCGAGGAACCGGAGGAGGAGCCCCTGCATCCGCAAGGTCATTTCCCCGATTTCGTCCATGAACATCGTGCCGTTGTCGGCCAGCTCCAACTTACCCAGCTTGTCGCGGTAGGCGCCGGTGAAGCTGCCGCGCACGTGCCCGAACAGCTCCGACTCGAGGAGCGTTTCTGGTAAACCTGCGCAATTGACCGCCACAAATTCCTTGTCCGCGCGCCCACTGTTCCGGTGAATGGCCTCGGCAACGAGCTCCTTGCCCGTGCCGCTTTCGCCCGTCACCAGGACCTTGGCCTCGGAGCGCGCCACGCGCTCGATTTCAGCCTTCAGGTCCAGCATCGCGGGGCTGTCCCCCACGAGGGTATTTTGTCGCGATCCTCTCATCACCCTCTGACCTTTCGCCTCAACATCCGGGTAAACATCCACGACGCCGACTTCAAGTGCATCATCGATGGGCGGCTCTACTGCAAGGAAGTCGCCACCATCGCCCGTCTGGCAGACTATTTCTACAAATCACTGGAAAAAAAGGTGTTATCCCTTCGATCTCACCCAGGAATGCGTCGCGACGGTGGGTCATGGGGTGGCCCGTTACAGGGTGGCGCACTGGCCGGGGCCTGAAAAAAGTCGGCCAAATGCAGGCTTTCTGTCGCTATTCCCGCAGACCAAGGTCTGCCTGCGAAGCCGGTAACTTGGCCCGTCTATACCTGCACGTAGGGCGGGTCCGCAGGACCCGCCACGCACGTTTTGACTCTTCGCTCCAAGCCGCACGCAACGTAGACTGTGGGATCGATGGCTACACCCCTTGTAGACGCTCTGCTCGCTAAGATTCGCGCCCGAAACGTCCGAGCCGGCGTCATTGGCCTGGGCTACGTCGGCCTGCCGCTCGCGGTGGAGTTCGCCAAGGCCGGTTACCCGACGACGGGATTCGATCTCGACGCCGAGAAGGTAAGCGCGATCGAGGCGGGCCGCTCGTACATCGACGATGTGCCCTCGTCTGTGGTGGCAGAACTTCGGGGCAAGGGGCTGCTGCGCGCGACAACGAACTTCGACCGGCTGTCTGAGATCGACACGGTCAACATCTGCGTGCCGACCCCGCTCCGCAAGACCAAAGACCCGGACCTCTCATACATCGTCTCGGCGGCCGAAGAAATCGCGGTGCGTCTGCGACCGGGAATGCTGATCATCCTCGAGTCCACCACCTACCCGGGCACGACCGACGAACTCGTGCTCCCGATCCTCGAACGCAGTGGACTCAAGGGCGGTAAAGACTTCTTCCTGGCGTTCTCGCCCGAACGCATCGACCCGTCGAACCCGACGTACGGCACGCACAACGTGCCGAAGGTGATTGGTGGCCTGACCGAGGCCTGTTCGATGCTGTCGAAGGAACTCTACGGCGCTGCGATCGCGCAGGTCGTACCGGTGTCGTCGCCGCGCGTCGCCGAGATGGTGAAGCTGCTCGAAAACACCTTCAGGGCCGTGAACATCGGCATGGTCAACGAGCTGGCCCTGATGTGCGATCGCATGGGCATCGACGTCTGGGAAGTGGTGCGCGCCGCGGCCACCAAGCCTTTCGGCTTCATGCCGTTCTACCCGGGCCCCGGGCTTGGCGGACACTGCATTCCGGTCGACCCCTTCTATCTATCGTGGAAGGCGCGGCAGTCAGGCTTCGAGGCTCGCTTTATCGAACTGGCCGGCTCGGTGAACGGGTCGATGCCGCACTACGTGGTGACGCTGATCTCTGACGCGCTCAACAACGTCCGTCTGCCGCTGCGCGGCTCCAAGGTGCTGGTGGCCGGCGTGGCCTATAAGCGGGATGTCGACGACATCCGCGAATCGCCTGCGCTCGACCTGCTGACCCTGCTCCAGGAGCGCGGCGCCGAGCTCTCGTATTCAGATCCCCACGTGGCGACGCTCTCGGCCAAACTGTGGCAGGGCAACGCCGACATGACGCACGTCGATCTGACCAACGCCCCCGCCGACGCCTACGACTGCATCGTCGTCGTCACCGACCACACGAAGTTCGATTACGCCGCCATCCAGCGGGCGGGCAAGGTGGTCGTGGACACCCGCAACGCGATCAAGTCGCCGGGCGACCATGTGGTGCGCCTCGGAGCGCCCCGGCGCGCGATGTTGCACGAAACTGCGCAAACCGTGACCTAAATGTCACAGAAATCTGCGCAACGAGGATAAAAAATCCCTCGAATCGATTGACTTTCGTCAGCCTGCCTCAGACAATCTGAACTTCTCCCTGAGCTCCCCAGCGCTCGGGATGTCGTGAGGCAGCAGTGGTAATGAAGAAGTTGGTGACGATGGTCGGCGTGAGTGCCGCCATCCGGGGTGTCGAGGAAGAAATCGATCACGCCGCCCGTTCCGACGCCAAGGTGCTCATCACCGGCGAGAGCGGCGTCGGCAAGGAAATCGTCGCCCGCCTGATCCACGAGCGGAGCGCCCGCGCCACCGGTCCGCTGGTGACGATCAACTGCGCCGGGTTCCCCGATTCACTCCTCGAGTCGGAACTCTTCGGACACGTCAAGGGCAGTTTCACCGACGCGCACCGCGACAAGCGCGGCTGGCTCGAGTCTGCTCATGGCGGCACCATCCTGATGGACGAAGTGGGGGAGATGAGCCTGCGCATGCAGGCGCTGCTCCTGCGCTTCCTCGAAACCGGCGAGATTCAGCGCGTTGGCTCGGAGCGGAAGCTCCCTCCGCTCGACATCCGCGTCATCACCGCCACGCATCGTCGGCTGGTTGATCACATTGCCGAGAAGACGTTCCGTGAGGATCTCTACTATCGCCTGAACGTCATCCACATCGCCGTGCCCGCGCTGCGCGAACGGCGTGACGATGTGTACGTGCTGCTGAACCACTTCCTCGAGCACTTCTCCGAGACGCACAAGATGCCTCTGCCGGAGGTGCGCGACGAAGCACTGCAGGCGCTGGTCGCCTACAACTGGCCGGGTAACGTGCGCGAGCTGCGCAACGTGGCCGAGCGCCTGGTGCTGCGCTGCCGCAGCGGCGTCATCGGTGCCGACATCCTGCCGGCCGAGATCGTGAAGCCGTCAGCGTCTACCGTCACCGTGCCTGACGGGCAGTTGTCTGCTGCAGGCGGCGCGGCGTCGTCGGCGACCGCGGTCGTCCCGTATCAGGTGATGTTCGATCGCGTGGTGCGCGAAGGTGCGTCGTTCTGGTCAGAGGTGTACGAGCCCTTCATGGCGCGCGACATCACGCGCCACGATGTTCGCGAACTGGTTCGCCTGGGCCTCGAGCACACCCGCGGCAACTACAAGCTGCTGGTCACCTCGTTCAACATGCCGCCGGAGGATTACAAGAAGTTCCTGAACTTCCTCCGCAAGTACCAGTGCCACGTGCCGTTCCAGCGCTTCCGCATGATGCCGGCCACCATTCCTGGGCGCTCACCGCACATTGTGAGCGCCTAACTTCAGGAAGTTCGAAGTGGGAAGTTCGAAGTGAGAAGTGGAAGTTCGGAAGTCAGGAAGTGTGAAGCAAGTACTGAAGTGGTGAAGTGCACACTTACTTACTTCGAACTTACTTCCCACTTCCTCACTTCTGTACTTCTACTTCCCACTTCGACCTTCGACCTTCGAACTTCGAAGTAAGTCTGGAAGTAAGTAAGTACACTCTTCCCCATGCCCAGCGTTCTGGTCACCGGCGGGGCCGGTTTCATTGGCAGCCACCTGGTGGACGGCCTCCTTCGCGACGGCGACACGGTGACCGTCGTCGACAACTTCGACCCGTTCTACCCGCGAGCCGCCAAGGAGCAGAACATCGCCGCGCATCGCACCCACGCGAAGTGGCGGCTGGTCGAGCTGAACCTGGCAGACCACGACGCGCTCGAGCGCCTGGACGGGACCTTCGACACGATCGTCCACCTGGCGGCAAAAGCCGGCGTGCGGCCGTCGATCGAGGATCCGCTGGCGTATCAGGCGGCCAATGTCACCGCGACGCAGAACCTGCTGGAATTCGCCAAGCGGCGTGGCATCACGCAGTTCGTCTTCGCGTCATCGAGCAGTGTCTACGGCGTGAATCCCAGGGTGCCGTGGAGCGAGGACGATCACGTGCTCGAACCGATCAGCCCATACGCGAGCACGAAGGTGAGCGGCGAGCTGCTCGGTCACGTCTACGCGCACCTGTACGGCATCCGGTTCATCGGCCTGCGGTTCTTCACCGTCTACGGCCCGCGGCAGCGTCCCGACCTCGCCATTCACAAGTTCGCGCGCCTGATGCGCGACGGCAAGGCGATTCCGGTCTTCGGCGACGGCTCGACGCGACGTGACTACACGTTCATCGACGATGTGATTCAGGGTGTACGGGCATCGATGAAGTACACCGGGTCGCCGTTTGAGGTGATCAACCTGGGCAACACGCAGACGGTCAGCCTGACGGAGATGATCGAAGGTCTCGAGTCGGCACTCGGCGTGAAGGCCAACCTCACGCGTCTGCCCGAGCAGCCCGGCGATGTGCCCCAGACGTGGGCGAGCGTCGACAAGGCCCGCAGGCTCCTTGGCTATGCGCCGCAGACGAGCTACCCCGCCGGCGTCCGCAAGTTCGTCGATTGGCTCAACACGCAGGCGTGATCGGCGGGTCGTTCCGACCCGCCCTATCTACCGTCCATTCGTACGCCCCGTCCATTCGTATGTAGGCCGGGTCGGAACGACCCGGCGTTCACGCTCTAGCTGCGCCGGGTCCGAGCCGATAACCTGAGAGATGCTTGCCGCTCAGGTCGACGATCTCCAGCCCGAGGCATGGCTCTACACGCGCGAAGATGAGTCGGTGCATGTCGAAGTGCACGAAGAGTCGGGCGTGTGGGCCGCATCGATTACCGGTCCGGGCAACGAGAACCGCCTGCGCGTGTTCCACACGCGCGAGACCTTCGACACGTTCCGCACCGAGCACAACCGCGAACTTCTGAGCAAGGGGTTCAGGCTCCGCGCGATTTCAGAACGGCGCGTGCACGCACCGGTGGCACACACGCCAGCGACGGTCGTGAAGCACGAACGTCGGCGTCGCTAATTTGCGAGGAGCGAGCGGCCGGGGAGGGGGAACTGCATCATCCTTCGCCGCGGCACGAAGCGGACGTTGCCGACGCCGTGCTCGTGCTGATGCGTGGCGAGTTCATGCTCTACCACCGCGAGCAGATCCTGTTTCCTGACTTCAGTGAGGTAGAGGGCGTCGAGCAGCTCGGCGTCTCGCTCGAGGCTGATGTCCCTGGGGCCGATCACGATCGCGGGAATGCCCAGGTTCTGCGCGTGGGCCGCGACGTGCAAACCGTTGTACTCGCCAAGCTTGAGCTCGCAGACCACCAGGTCCGGATGAGTGCCCAGCAGTTCCTTGGCCTGGCCGAACGTGGATGCGAGCGAGACCTCATAGCCGGCCCTCTCGAACCACGTACCCAAGGTCCTGCGGACCTCGCGGCCCTGCGCGACGACGATGATTCCGTGCTTCAAGCCCATCGATGAGTTTTCCGCAGGAGTACGGAGCAATTCGGTTGCCAGCAAGAGTTCTGGCCTGAGCCAGAACATCAAAATCGTAAAAAGGCTAGCGTTATTATGCGTTTTACGGTTGTGACAGGCTTGACGACCGGATGACGGCTAGGCTTCGGATTGGGGACAATGACGCTTCCGAGGTCGAGAGAAGTCTGCCCAACGCTGGATTAGTGCACTTTATCGACCTTCCATGCCTGAGCTCCCCGACATCCTGCTGTACCTGGCTGCGCTTGGGCCGCGCATCGTCGGACATCGCATCACGGCGATCCGCCTGGTCACGCCGTTTCTACTGCGCTCGATCTCACCTTCCCTGTCCGATGTCGAGGGTCGCGTTGTGGTCGGACTCGACCGTCTGGGCAAGCGAGTCGTCATCGCCCTCGAGGGGGAAATCTTTCTCATCATCCATTTGATGATTGCCGGGCGCTTCCGGTGGAAGCCGCGCGGTGCCAAGGTGCCGGGCAAGGTCGGACTGCTGGCCATCGACTTCGACCACGGCACGCTGGTGATGACGGAAGCGGGGAGCAGGCGCCAGGCGTCTCTTTATGTCGTCGCCGGCCGTGACGCGCTCGCCGCGCATGACCCTG
Organism: Vicinamibacterales bacterium; assembly: GCA_040081265.1. Taxonomy (GTDB): domain Bacteria; phylum Acidobacteriota; class Vicinamibacteria; order Vicinamibacterales; family UBA2999; genus JBEBGV01. The sequence continues at coordinate 45,133 of JBEBGV010000010.1, read as the reverse complement.
GCGGGCTCGATGTCTTTGCCATCGATCTCCCGACGTTCGTCGAGGCGATTCAGCGCGAGAACCACACGCTCAAACGCGCGCTCACCGATCCGCACATCTTCAGCGGCATCGGCAACGCGTACTCGGACGAGATTCTGCACGCTGCGGGCATGTCGCCGTTCAAGCAGACGCGACAGCTCTCAAGCGAAGAACTGGCGCGGCTGTATGAGGCGACGCGCGCGACGCTGGCGACGTGGATCGCGCGTCTGCAGCGCGAAACCGGTGACGCCTTTCCGGAGAAGGTGACCGCGTTCCGACCGGAGATGGCCGTGCACGGACGATACGGTCTGCCGTGTCCGACATGCGGATCGTCGGTGCAGCGCGTGGTCTATGCCGCCAACGAGGCGAACTATTGCGCCACGTGTCAGACCGGTGGTCGTCTGCTCGCGGATCGCTCGCTCTCGCGCCTGCTCAAGGACGACTGGCCGCGCACGCTCGAGGAGTTGGAGCGCCGGCGTGCGCGGCGGGTCGTTCCGACCCGCCCTACGTACGATTCGTAGGCCGGGCCCGCCCTGTCCGCCGTAGCCTTGGCGAAGGCGGAAGGACCCGGCGTTCACCTAGGCCGGGCGTCGCGCGGCGATGTTCAACCGCCAGTAATCGAGCTCGAATGGCGTGGCGTCGCTGGCGTACTCGTCGGTGAGTGCGTTCATGAACGCCGCGTGCCGATCGGGCGGGAGCTGTTCCAGATACGGGCGACAGACGACGGTGGAGACGAATTCCTTGAATGCGTCGGCCGACGGGAACGTCACCGGCGCGTATTCTTCGCTCGTATCGACGGCGACAAAGCCGGCAGAGGCGAGTCGCCGGGCGGTGGTTGCGGCGTCGGCGAAGAGCCACGGCCCCGTCCACCCTTTGAAAAACGGTGCCCAGGCCGGCTCGGCGAGCATGCGGCTGGTCCGCGCGACCAGACGCGCGATGTTCGGACCGCCCCCGCACTGCGCCACGAGTCGTCCTCCGGGCTTGAGCGCGGCGAGCAGGCTGGCGAAGAGCGCGTCGTGGTCGAGGACCCAGTGAAAGGTGGCGGTGCTGAAGATGGCGTCGGCCACGCGAGTGAACGGCAGGCGCGCGGCGTCGGCCTGGGTCAGGACGACGCGTCCGTTCGAGAGCGAGGAAAGATAGCCGTGCGCGGCCTGGAGCATGTTCGTCGAGCGATCAACGCCGACGACTCGTCCGCGCGGAACACGCCACGCCAGGTGCTCGGTGAGTCGTCCCGTGCCGCAGCCCACGTCGAGGACGCGCTCGCCGCCACCCAGGCGGAGACGGTCGAGGACCTTCAGCCCCCATCGCAGTTGCGGGCTCGACACGCGGTGATAAGTGTCAGCGTTCCAGTCGCGCATAAGTGTCCACGTCGGGGGACGGGGTCAGACCCCTCCCGAACCAAATGGGGTAAATGGGGTCTGACCCCATTTAACCTGCCCTACGTACAATGCACCCTGTGCGGCCGTCGCGACACCGGTTTCTCGTGTTTGTGCTCGGGCTCGTCGTGTTCGGCGGGTTCCACCTTCGCCAGGGCTACGGCGGACAAGCCCGTACCGTCCACGCGCAGGCCCAGGAGTTCCGTTGGGGTGGCGACGCTGAAGGAGGCGCGCCCTTTGTCGAGGCCGACCCACGCGACCCGACGCGCGTCGAGGGCTTCGACGTGGACGTGGCGGCCTTGCTCGCACGCGGGCTGGGCCGCGCGCCGCGCTTCGTGCAGACCGGCTTCACCACGCTCGACGCGTCAGTCGCTCGCGGCGACGTTGAAATCGCCCTCGGCGGGATCGAAGACAGCCTCGCCAGACGCTCGCGCCTCGCCCTCACTGTTCCTTACTACGAGTTCCGCGAGATCCTCACCGTTCGCGAGGGCGACCGCGACCGCTTCCGCACGCTCGCCGACCTCCGCGGCCGCCGCGTCGCCACGCTCGGCGCGACGCTCGCCGCCGACCTGCTTGCCTCCGCACAGGCCACCTGGGGCATCGAGCCGGTGATCTATGAAGACGATGTGCACCCGTACAGCGACCTGGTGCTGGGCCGCGTGGACGGCGTGATCCTGGATCAGGTGCTCGCCGAACGCGGCACACGTCGCAATGCCGGCCTCGTCTCGCAGCCCGAGGCGGTCGCCGTGGGTCACTACGTGGGCGTGCTCGCGTCCCAAAGCGCGCCGCTGCGCGACCGCATCGACATGCTGCTGAAAGAGGCCATGACCGACGGCCGCCTCGAGGCGATCTTCAGGCGCTGGAACCTGTGGAACGACGACCAGCCTCGCCTCTATGCCCGAGTGCTGGCCGGGGAGCAGATTCCGCCCACCAGCCTGACGACGACCCAGGCCGCAGAACCGGCAGACGCCTGGGCGCTCACGCGCCTCTATCTCCCGTCGCTGTTTCGAGCGGCCCTGACGACGCTCATCCTGTCGTGCGCGGCGATGGTGCTGGCGGTCGGCGGCGGGGTGCTGCTGGCGACAGGACGCATCTATGGCGGCCGTCCGGTGCGCCTCGTCCTGACGACCTACGTGGAGGTCGTGCGCGGGACACCGCTCCTGCTGCAGCTCTTCGTCATCTACTTCGGCCTGGCGGCGTTCATCCAGCTGCCCGCGTTCATCGCGGCGCTGATCGGCCTGGGCCTCAACTACGCCGCCTACGAGAGCGAGATCTACCGCAGCGCGCTCGAGGCGGTGCCGCGCGGGCAACTCGAGGCGGCGCGCACGCTTGGTCTCACGTCCAGGCAGACGCTGCTGCACATTCGCGCCCCCCAGGCGTTCCGGCTGGCGCTCGCGCCGATGACCAACGACTTCGTGGCACTGCTGAAGGACAGCTCCCTCGTCTCGGTCATCACCGTCGTCGAGCTGACCAAGCAGACCTCGATCTTTGCGTCGAACATCGGCAGCTGGGTGCTGCCCGGTGTGCTGTGCGCCGCGATGTATCTGGTGATGTCGCTGCCGCTCGCGCACCTGGCGCGGCGTCTCGAGCGAGGGTGGCAGCGCGGATGAGCCTCCTCACATCGCGGGGACTGACGATCGCCCGTGGCGATCGCTCGATCGTGCGCGACGTCTCCTTCTCGGTCGATCGCGGCGACATCGTGGCGGTGATGGGACCGTCTGGCGCCGGGAAGTCCACCGTGCTGCGTGCAATCGCGGGACTCGACCCGATCGCCGCCGGCACCGTCGAGATCGACGGCATGACGCTCGCACCGGGTGCGGTCCCGCGCGGCATGGCGCTGCGCGACCTGCATCGACGCGTGGGTGTCGTCTTTCAGTTTCACCACCTGTTTGCGCACAAGCGGGCGCTCGAGAACGTGTGGCTGGCGCCGGTGCACGTGTCGCGGGTGTCGCGTGCCGATGCCGAGCGACGCGCGCAGGACCTGCTCGCGCATCTTGGCGTCGGGCATCGAGCCGATGCGTTCCCGCACGAGCTCTCTGGCGGCGAGGCACAACGAGTGGCCATCGCGCGGGCGCTGGCGATGGATCCGCCGCTGCTGCTGATGGACGAGCCGACCGCCTCGCTCGACCCAGAGCGCAGGGGCGAGCTGGCCGAGACACTGCGCCAACTGGCCGGGCAGGGGCGCACGCTGGTCGTGGCCACCCACGATGTGGACTTCGTGCGGGCGCTCGCCGGGCGTGTGATCGTGCTCGAATCCGGTCGGCTGGTGCGGGACGGCGGGGTGGCTGAGGTATTCTGACCGGACGCATGCTCGACCGAATTCAGACAGACGCGCGCTACATCGAACTCGACACCGACCGGAAGATTCGTCACCGGAACAAGCTTCATTACCGGTTCAACCACTGGCCGATCTGGATCTTCGTGTTCTTCATCGCGCCTGGACCGCTGACGTTTCAGCTGTTTGAAACCGGCTTCAATCGATCGCTGTCCATCTGGCTGGGCGTCGTGCTCGTCGGGACGGCGATTGCCGGGCTCCGCGGTCGCCTGCCCGGCTGCGAAGCGGCGCCCTACATCATCCGGTTCACCGAGGATCGGCCCAACCCGCTCTACAGGCGCGTCTGCTACACGACTGCGTGGGGCGAGGTCGTGGCGTTTGCCACGCTGAACATCGCCGGCCTCACCTGGGCCATGCTGACCGGCGCCTGGCAGCTCCGGCAGATGTACGACCTGGCCTACTTCCCGATTGCCGGCACCGTGTGGCTGCTCGGGGCGATGGGGAAGCTGCCGCGGGTGAAGCCGTCCACGCAGGGCGAGGGGCACGAGCGGCGCTATTTCTATGGCTCGGTGTGGGCTGTCGCGATCGCGCAGCCGATCCTCTGGCTGCTCTGGAAGGTGCTGCCGGTGTCGCGCGTGGCCGACGCGGTGAAGCTCCTCGTGTTTCTCGGCGTGCTCGCCTTTGTGGGTCACCTGTCGCGCCGGGGAGTCCTGCCGCGCACACGACCAATCGTGCCCGGCGAGTTGGCGGTGTCGGATTGACGCGGCATGAGCGGCGGGTCCTGCGGACCCGCCCTACGTACGTCACGCCGGATACACCCATCGTACGTAGGCCGGGTCCGAAGGACCCGGCGTAGACCCTATGCACCCAACTGACGCGCTGACCGCGCCTACGCTGAAGCACCTGCGCGAGGAGTGGTGGAACGACGAGTTCACCGCCTTCCTGGAGGAGACGCTACGGCTGCGTCCGGGTAACCGCGTGCTCGACGTCGGATGCCGGCGGGGCGTGGCCGAGGTGGCGATCGGCCGGCTGCACATCTCGCAGATGCGACTCTGTGGCATCGATCTCCGCTTCGATCACGTGCTCGAGGCCAAGCACAGCGTCGAGTCGCACAACATCCGCGCCTCACTTGCCGTGGGCGACACGTGTCGGCTGCCCTTCCGCGAGTCGAGCTTCGACTCGGTGTTCTGCGTCGCGGTGCTGCAACTGGTGCAGGAAGTCCACACGGCGATTCGCGAGCTGGCCCGGGTGGTGCGTCCCGGCGGACGCCTCCTCATCGTCGAGCCAGACAATCTGGCCCGCTACACCTACAGCGCCTTGCCGAGCGGGCAGGCGGCGTTTCTGGCGGCGACGCGGTTCTTCGATGCCACCATCGCCGAGCGCGGCGGTGAGCTGGCGATGGGTATCGGTCCACTCGTGGGATCGCTCTTCGCGGCGCATGGCATCGAGACCATCGACGTGCGGCTCTTTCCGGTGTCGCTCACACAGGTCGGCGTGGCCGACGAGAGCCTGTGGGTGGAGCGCCGCCAGAGTCAGCAGCGCGCCATCGAGTCGGCAACCTCCGATCACACGCGTGATCTCGGCCGGCAGTCACTTGCAGCGCTCGACACCTATGCCGACGAGGCGCGCAAGGCCGGCCCCGCATTTGTCGAGATCCAGAACACGATGCTCTTCGCCACCGTAGGCCAGCGCGCGTGAAACGTACTCACCACTCACCACCCACCACTCACTCGAAGCAAGGCCATGAGGGCTGGGACGACTACGCCCCTTTCTACGACTGGGAGAACGCGCGAACGTTCGGTCGGCGCGACGTGGCGTTCTGGAAGACCGTCGCGATGCAGGCCGGCGGACGCGTACTGGAGCTGGGCTGCGGCACCGGTCGCATTGCGCTGCCGCTGGGCCGTGCCGGTGTCCGGCTGGTCGGCATCGATCGCTCAGAAGCGATGCTCGAACACGCGCGTCGGCGCGTGAAGCGTGGCGGGCTGGGAAAGAACGTGCGGCTGGTCCGCGGCGACATTCGAACGCTCCCGTTTCGCAGCAAGCCAGGTTTTGCCGCCGTGCTGGCACCGTACGGCATCCTTCAGTCGCTCCTGCGCGAACGCGACCTCGCCGAGACGCTGAAGGCGGTTCACCGGGTGCTCGCCCCGAAGGGCACGTTCGGTCTCGAACTGGTGGCCGACCTGCCGTCGTGGGAGGAATATCGCAAGCGCGTCAGCCTGAAAGGTTGGCGGGGCCGCAAGGGGGGCGCCCACGTCACCCTCGTCGAGACCGTCCGACAGGACCCGAAGAAAAGGCTGACCATCTTTGACCAGGCGTTCACCGAGCGACACGGCCGCACCAGCCGGACCCACAAATTTGCCCTGACGTTCAGGACCTTGTCCGTTCCCCAGATTTCCCGGCGCCTCGAGAAGGCCGGGTTCGAAGTCTCGGCCCTGCTGGGCGACTACCGGGGCGGACCCTGGGACCCGCGGGCCGAAGTCTGGGTGGTGTTAGCGCGCAAGCGCTAACCAGCAACTAGCAACCAGCAACTGGCAACTGATAGAATCCACGTCTCGTTCCCCGAATTTACTGGAGTTTCCTGCATGTCTGGCCATTCCAAGTGGCACACCATCAAGCACAAGAAGGGCGCCGCTGACGCCAAGCGGGGGAAGATCTTTACCCGCCTCATCAAGGAACTGACGGTTGCCGCCCGCGGTGGCGGTGGCGACGTCGACATGAACCCGCGCCTGCGCACGATTGTGGCCGAAGCCAAGGCCAACAACATGCCGCGCGAGAACATCGAACGCGCAATCCGTCGAGGCACCGGTGAAGAACCCGGCGTCTCGTACGAAGAGATCCTCTACGAGGCCTACGGCCCCGGGGGAACCGCGATCCTCATCCAGACGCTGACCGACAACAAGAACCGCACGGTCGGCGAAGTCCGCTTCCTGCTGGGCAAACTCAACGGCAACCTTGCCGCCGAGAACAGCGTGGCGTGGATGTTCACCCGCAAGGGGCAGGTGATGGTCGAACGCGCCAAGGTCGACGAGGAGAAGCTCCTTGCCGCGGCCCTCGATGCCGGCGCCGACGACATGACCGACGATGAGAACGGCTATGAGATCGTCTGCCCGCCCGAGAGCTTCGAGGCCGTGCGCGATGCCGTCAAGGCACTCGGCATCGAACCGGCCAGCGCGGCAGTCGCGATGATTCCTCAGAACTACGTCAAGCTGACGGGCAAGGACGCCTCTCAGATGATGAAGCTGATGGAAGCCCTCGACGACCACGACGATGTGCAGAACGTGTGGGCCAACTTCGACATCGAAGAGAAGGAGATCGAGGCCTCTCTCGCGTGAGAGTTTTCGGCATCGATCCCGGCTCCGAGCGCACCGGCTACGGCTGCGTCGAGACGGACGGTCGCCGACACCACCTGATCGCGTGCGGGGCAGTCACCGCGAAAGCCAGTGATTCGTTTCCCGAACGGCTCTCCCGGATCCATCGCGAGCTGGGAACCCTGCTCGCGGCTCATCGTCCCGACTGCGTCGCGGTCGAGAACCTCTTCCATGCGGTGAATGTGCGCAGTGCCCTCAAGCTGGGGCACGCGCGCGGCGTCGCCATGCTCGCCGCCATCGATGCCGGCTGTCCCATCGCCGAGTACACGCCGGCCGAGATCAAGCTTGCCGTCGTCGGCTACGGTCGCGCCGACAAGCGGCAGGTTCAGCAGATGATCAAACTCCTCCTGGGACTTCAGGAGGTGCCGTCGCCGCATGATGCCGCCGACGCGCTGGCCGTGGCCATCTGTCACGTGCACTCGATGGCCCCTGCCGCGCTGGCGCAGAGCATCGTCGCCGACTCTGGCCCGTCAGCGGGCCGCAAGGTGGCGCAGGTGCGCAGCTGGCGCGACTACCGGCCTCAGTAATGTCCCTCGTTCAATACGGATGATTGCGTATCTCAGGGGCCGCGTCCTGGCCAAGAGCCCGGGCAAGGTCGTCGTGGACGTGCAGGGCGTCGGCTACGACGTGCACGTGCCGCTCTCGACCTACTACGAGGTGGGGGAGCAGGGCAGCGAGGTGGCGCTCCGGGTTCACACCCATGTGCGCGAGGACGCGCTGCAGCTCTACGCCTTCCTCACCGAGCTCGAACAGCAGGTGTTCGAGCACCTGATCAGCATCAGCGGCATCGGCCCCAAGCTTGGCATCTCGGTGCTCTCGGGCATCGAGCCACGCGAACTGGTGGTTGCGGTGCAGCGTGCCGACGTTGCCAGGCTCACGCGGGTCCCCGGCATTGGCCGCAAGACTGCCGAGCGCATCGTGCTCGAACTCAAGGACAAGCTGGGCGCGCTGATCGTGCCCACGCTCGAGGAGGCGGTCGAGGCTCCGCCCGCCGATCGGCTGCGGGCCGACCTGCTCTCGGCGCTGCAGAACCTGGGCTATCATCGGCCGCTCGCCGAGAAGGCGATCGATGCGGTGCTGGCCTCCCACGGCGAGGCCCCGTCGTTCGAGCACGCGCTCCGCGGGGCGCTGCGCGAGCTGATGAGGGGATAATGGGCTGGGCGTAGTGGGTTGTGAGTAGTGAGTGGTGGGCAGGAACAGTTCCTCCCCACCCACTACCCACTACCCACTACCCACTGTCACTGTCACCAATGTCCGACCGAGTCGTTACCCCGGGACGCGCAGAAGACGATGCGCAGTATGAGGCGGGACTCCGTCCTCGCGCCATCGACGACTACATCGGCCAGGACACGATCCGTCAGAACCTCGAAGTCTCGATTGCCGCGGCTCGCGGGCGCCACGAAGCCCTCGACCACGTCCTGTTGTACGGGCCACCCGGGCTCGGGAAGACGACGCTCGCCTACGTGATTGGCAACGAGATGGGCGTGTCGGTGCGTGCCACCGCCGGTCCGGTGATCGAGAAGGCCGGCGACCTGGCGGCGATGCTGACCAACCTGCAGGCGCACGAGGTGCTCTTCATCGACGAGATCCACCGCATGGCTCCGGCCATCGAAGAGATCCTGTATCCGGCGATGGAAGACTACGAGCTCGACATCGTTATCGGCCAGGGTCCGAGTGCCCGGTCGGTCAAGGTGCCGCTGCAGAAGTTCACGCTCATCGGCGCGACGACACGCGCCGGGTTGCTCACCGCCCCGCTCCGTGCCCGTTTCGGCATCGTCCATCGGCTCGACTTCTACACCGATGGAGACATCACCGAGATCGTGCGTCGTTCCGCGCGTATCCTGGACGTGAGCACTGACGATGCGGCGGCGCAGGAAATTGCGCGCCGGTCGCGCGGCACACCGCGCATTGCCAACCGCCTGCTGCGGCGCGTGCGCGACTACGCGCAGGTGCGGGCCGACGGCCGGATCACCGTTGAGGTGGCGAAGGCGGCGTTGACGCTGCTCGAGGTCGACGATCGCGGTTTCGACGAGGTAGACCGCAAGCTGCTCAGGACGATCATCGACAAGTTCGGTGGCGGCCCGGTGGGCGTCAACAGTATTGCGGCGGCGATTCATGAAGAACGCGACGCCATCGAGGACATGTACGAGCCGTTTCTGATCCAGGCCGGCTTTCTGGATCGCACGCCGCGCGGACGCGTGGCGACGGCTCGCGCTTACGAGTATTTCGGACTCACTGCTCCCGGGAGGGACACGCGACTGTGGTAATCCAGACTCGCCCGCAGGCCGTGCGCCGCGCGCGCATCGCCAGCCTTGCGACGTACGTTCCGCCAAAGCTGCTGACCAATGCCGATCTCGAGCGCATGGTCGAGACCAACAACGAATGGATCCTCCAGCGGACCGGCATCCACGAACGCCACATCGTCGACCCCGGCGTGGCGACGTCCGATCTGGCGAAAGAGGCATCACTGCTGGCGATCGAGCGTGCCGGCCTGACGCCCAAAGACATCGATCTGATCATCGTCGGTACCACGACGCCGGACATGGCGTTCCCGAGCACCGCGTGCCTCGTGCAGGCGAAGATCGGCGCGGTCAATGCCTGGGGCTGGGATCTGTCGGCGGCCTGTTCGGGGTTCACCTATGCGTTGACGACCGCGGCGCAGATGGTGGCCGCAGGTGGAAGTCAGCGAGCGCTGGTGATCGGAGCCGACGTGATGTCGAGCATCATCGACTACACCGATCGCACGACGTGCATCCTCTTCGGTGATGGTGCCGGTGCGGTGGTTGTGGACGCGAGTGACGATCCCGACATCGGTATCCTGGACTTCGAGCACTACGTTGACGGCACCGGCGGTGACGCGTTGTGCATGCCGGCCGGCGGCAGCCTGAGGCCCGCCTCGCACGCCACCATCGACAACCGTCAGCACTACGTCAAGCAGGACGGCGCCACCGTGTTCAAGTTCGCGGTGCGCAATACCGAGGAAGTCTGCCGGCGCCTGCTCGAGCGCAACAACCTCACCGGCGAGGACATCGATGTGTTTGTCTCGCACCAGGCGAACCGGCGCATCATTCAGCACGCGGCCGAGAAGCTCGGCCTGGATCCCGCCAAGGTCGTGATCAACATCGAGCGCTTCGGCAACACGACGGCTGGCACCATCCCGCTGGCGCTGCACGATGCCGTGTCGGACGGGCGGATCAAGCGGGGCGATCTCGTCCTGCTGGCCTCAGTCGGCGCCGGCTTCACCGTCGGCTCGGTGCTGCTCCGGTGGGGTACCGTCTGAGGCGGCGTGGCCCGCATCGCGATCCCGACCGATACCGATAACGCCACCGTCGAGGCTGGCGGTCAGTCGGTGCGCCTCACCAATCTCCGCAAGGTGTTCTGGGCGGAGGGTGGCATCACCAAGGGCGGGCTCATCCAGTACTACGCCGACGTGTCGGGTGTGCTCCTGCCTCACGTGCGCGATCGCGCGATGGTCATGAAGCGCTATCCGCACGGCGCGGCCGGCGAGTTCTTCTTCATGAAGCGCGCGCCGACGCCACGACCCGAATGGATTCGGACGTGTCGTATCGATCACGGCAACGGCAACGTGATCGATTTTCCCGTGGTCGATGACCTGGCCACGCTGCTGTGGCTGATCAATCTCGGGTGCATCGACCTGAATCAGTGGTACGCGCGCTGCGATGACATCGATCGTCCAGACTACGTGCACTTCGATCTGGATCCGGGGCAAGGCGCCACCTTTGATCACGTGCGCGAGGCGGCGCTCGTGCTGCGTGACGCGCTGGTGGCGTTGAAGATGAAGCCGCTGGTCAAGACGAGCGGGTCGAAGGGCATTCATGTCTACGTGCCGATCGTGCGCGGGCCGGTGCAGAAGGCGGTGTGGACGTTTGCGAAGGCGCTTGCCGTCGAACTGGCGTCGCGGCACCCGGCGTTGATGACGTCGGTGTACAAGGTTGCGAACCGGCCGAAGGAGCGGGTGCTGGTCGACTACAACCAGAATCGGTGGGGAAGCACGCTCGCCAGCATCTATTCGGTCCGGCCAACGCCGCGCGCGACCGTCTCGACCCCGCTCACCTGGGATGAAGTCGAGGCGGGTGTGGCGATCGACGACTTCCGTCTCGACAATGTCCGCGACCGTCTTGTGAAAGTGGGCGACCTCTGGAAGCCGCTGCTCGAGGACCGCGGCCGCGCCGACCTGAGCGCGTGGGACGCCGAGCCGGTCAAGAAGCGCCCCCGTGGCGGTCGCAATTTCAGTCGGTAGGGAAAATGGAAAAATGGGGTCGGAGGTCATTTAAAGAGGACACTCCGACAGGGGTGTTTCCGACCGAGGCAGGTGCGTCCTCTTTAAATGACCTCCGACCCCATTTTCCCATTTTCAGACATGCGCGTCTCTGACTTCGACTTCGATCTCCCCGACGCGCTGATCGCGCAGGAGCCGCCCGCCGTGCGCGGCGGCTCGCGCCTGCTTGTGCTCCACCGTGCGACCGGCGCCATCGAGCACCGGTCGTTCTCCGACCTGCCCGAGTACCTGCGTGCAGGTGATCTGCTGGTGGTCAACGACACACGCGTCTTCCCGGCGCGCCTGCTCGGTCACCGCACGCCCAGCGGCGGCGCCGTCGAGTGTCTGCTTCTGTCGCGCGCCGACGAACCGGCAACCGGCAACCAGCAACCAGCAACTACCAACCAACAACTACCAACCAACATCCAGCTGTGGTCCTGCCTGATGCGCGCCGGCGGGCGGCTGGCGCCGGGTGCGCGCGTCGTGTTCGAGCGCGACGGCACGCGGCTCGATGGTGAGGTGGTCGAGCCGGGGTCAGACCCCGTTGGGCGCCGGACGATTCGCCTGTGGACCGAGCAGGGAAGCGTCTCGGATGCGATTGAGCGCATCGGCCACATCCCGCTGCCGCCGTACATCGGGCGCGACGATACCTCGGCCGATCGCGAGCGGTATCAGACGGTGTTCGCTCACCACCGCGGTTTCAGTGCCGGCTCAATTGCCGCGCCGACCGCTGGTCTGCACTTCACCGAGCCGATGCTCGACGCGCTCAAGGCGAAGGGCGTGGAGATGACCAACGTCACGCTGCACGTCGGCTACGGCACCTTCAAGCCGGTTCGGGTGTCGGACGTGGAGCAGCACGAGGTGGACCCCGAGCGGTACGACGCCAGCCAGGCGACCGTGGACGCACTGAGCCGGGCTCGACGGGAAGGCCGCCGCATCATTGCCGTCGGCACGACCACCACGCGCGTGCTCGAGTCTTTGACCGTGTCACCCGATGGAGGCGTGCACCCGTCGACCGGAGAGACCAGGACGTTCATCTACCCCGGTCATCGCTTCCAGCTCGTCGATGCGCTGGTCACCAACTTCCACCTGCCGCGTTCTTCGCTCCTCATGCTCGTCGCCGCCCGTGGAGGCCGAGAGCAGGTGCTCGCCGCGTATCGCGAGGCCGTCGAGCGTGGCTACAGGTTCTACAGCTATGGAGATGCGATGCTGGTGGACTGACTGGTTGCCAGTTGCTAGTTGCTAGTTGCTGGCGATTGGGTTTTGCTACCCACTAACAACTAACAACCAGGAACCAGGAACTAGTAACCAACCATGCCCTTCCCTTACGAAGAATTCGACCTCTCTCACGTGCGCACGTATCCGCTGGCGGAGCGGCAGAGCAAGGTGCGCGTCGAGGACTGCGCCAGGCCGGTTGGCCCGGGTGCGACGGTTGCGGCGTGGCTCGACTCGCTGCCCTCGCTGCTCGCCGGGGCAGACCTGCGTCGCGTGGTGACGGCGCTGGCCGAGGCGCGCAGGCGTGAGGGCGGCATCATCTGGGGGCTGGGCGCGCATGTGATCAAGGCGGGCGTGTCGCCGGTCATCATCGACCTCATGAACCGCGGCTACGTGTCGGCCCTGGCGATGAACGGCGCGGGCATGATCCACGACTTCGAGATGGCCGTCTCGGGCGGGACATCCGAAGACGTGGACGCGCAGCTCGGTCCCGGGCGCTTCGGCATGGCGGAGGAGACCGCGACCATGCTGAACGAGGCGATTCGGCGTGGACAGGAAGAAGGCAAGGGACTGGGGGAGGCGGTGTCGGCGCTGCTGGCTGGTGCGTCGCCCTCGCATCCGGATGCGAGCCTCATGGTGGCTGCGCACCGGCTGGGGATACCCGTCACCATTCACGTGGCCGTTGGCACCGACATCATCCACATGCACCCCGAGGCCTCTGGCGCGGCACTCGGGGACACGAGCCTGCGGGACTTCCGCTACTTCACCTCGTCGGTGGCCCGGCTGAACCACGGCGTCTACCTGAACTGCGGATCAGCGGTGGTGCTCCCCGAGGTGTTTCTCAAGGCCGTCGCGCTCGCCCGCAACCGCGGCGTCACCCTCGAGGGGTTGACGACGGTGAATATCGATTTTCTGAAGACCTATCGAGCCCAGACCAACGTGGTGACGCGGCCGGTGGCCGGCACCGGCGGCGTCGGCATCTCGCTCGTCGGCCACCACGAGATTCTGATTCCGCTGATTGCGGCGGCACTTCCCACTTAGAAGTGCGAAGTGCGAAGTGGGAAGTGGGAAGTCATGAAGTAAGTAGGGAAGTGAGGAAGTTAGCGGCGTCGGGCTAGCCTCGCCGTGTTCGCCCGGGCCGTCTTCACGGCTGAACCCAGTATTGAGGCCACTTCGTGGGCTTCGGTCAGCAGCGATGGCTCGGACGCGATGTTTGCGTCGCGGAGGAACTCGAGGCAGTCTTCGCACTCGTCGGCCTCCTCAAAGGCAATCTGAAGCTTGGCCTGGAACTCGGCCCGGGAACGGGCCCGACGGGCCGCCCGGTAGTTGGCCCGAACGGAGTTGGCCGCCCTCCGAAGATGCTCCGCGGTCTCCTGGGCCTCCCGCGTCGGGGGCAGCAGCCGACAGAACCGGACCACCGCCAGTGCAAACGCCGTCGTCCGTTCGGCAATGTCCCGAAGAGGCCCCATGCCTCCTTACACTTGCAAGGGGCGTCGCCCCCGGCCGCGGCCCGGCCTATCGATGGGAACCCTCCGCTGGTACGAACTTTCTGCACCGTGTCTGCGGATATCAGATTGCGCGTTCTGAAGCCCCGGCGCGTCGGCCCAGGCCCCACCTCGGACTTACTTCTGGACTTCGCCCTTCCCACTTCCACTTCGAACTCCTCACCTCGAACTTCGAACTTTGAAGTTTGCGATAAACTCAGAGATTCGTGCCGGAGTAGCTCAGTCGGTTAGAGCACGCGTCTCATAAGCGCGGGGTCGGCGGTTCGAGTCCGCCCTCCGGCACCACTTCGAACTTGATTTACCCTTCCAGCTTGCTTGGCGCGCTCCATCAACAGGTCCGGCGGACGATTCGACGCTACGACCTACTCCCGGCGGGCAGTCGCGTGGTGGTGGCCCTGTCGGGCGGATCAGACTCCGTGGCGCTGACCCGGCTGCTGGCCGACCTCTCGACCCATGGGGGCTTCGTGGTGGCGGGCTGTGCCCACCTGAACCATGGGCTTCGGGCGACTGCCGACCGCGACGAGGCCTTCTGCCGGACATTTGCGGCCTCGCGGGCGCTGCAGCTCCAGGTGGGGCGGGCCGACGTCGCGGCGTATGCGGCCGAAAACGGGCTCTCGATCGAAGCCGCCGCCCGGAAGATCCGATACTCCTACCTGGACAGCGCCGCGGCCGATCTTGGAGCCGACTGCATTGCTTCGGGTCACACGCGCGACGACCAGGCTGAAACCTTCCTGATGAAGCTGATGCGGGGAGCGGGCCAGGCCGGACTGGGGGGTATTTATCCGCGGCGCGGCGCATTGATTCGGCCGCTCCTCGACGTGTCACGGGAGGAGCTGAGGGACTGGCTCCGGGCCGGTGGCCAGGATTGGGTGGAGGACGAGACCAACGCTGACCTTGAAAATCCGCGCAACCGTATCCGGATCAGTGTGTTACCGGAACTGGCGAAGGCACTGGGAGGCGACCCGAGACCCTCGATCGCCCGCGCGGCGGCGCTGCTGCGGGAAGACGGCGAGTGGCTGGATGCGACCGCCGAACGGGAGTTCGACCGGCTGGTGGCGGGGTCAGACCGGGGTCAGACCGGGGTCAGACCAGGGTCAGACCAGGGTCAGACCCTGGATGCTGCGCAACTGCTGAAGCTCCCCCCGCCGGTCGAGGCCAGGGTGCTGCGGCTGGCCCTCGGCAGACTGGCCGGTGACCGCGAGGTCACGCTGGAGCATGTCGAGCTGGCCAGGGCGGTCCTGCGCGGGCAAAGCGCTGCAGTAGACGTGCCTGGGGGGCGCGTGGAACTTTCGCGGAGTTTACTGGTCTTATTAGACAGAAAGGCCGGGCCGAAGTGATACCCTTGTCCCTCGGTCTAGCGGTGGGAGAAAAGTCTTGAGCTCAACCCTGAAGAGCCTGGTTTTCTGGATCGTTCTCGTCGTCGTCGCGGGAATGGTCTGGAATTTCTCGAAGAATTTCCAAGCGAGCCAGAAGCCTGAGACCTTCAGCGAGTTCATGATGAAGGTGGATGCTGGTCAGGTGGCGCGAGCCACGATCACCGGCAACGAGATCACCTACGCCACCAAGAACAACGACAGTTTCCGGACCTACGCCCCGCCACAGTACGAGGGCCTGGCCAACAAGCTGATCGAGCGCAGCGTCGAGGTGACGGCTCGAGAGCAGACGGCGAGCCCGTGGGCCGCCCTGCTGTATTCCTGGGCGCCGCTTCTCCTGATGGTCGGCTTCTGGATCTTCTTCATGCGCCAGATGCAGAGCGGCGGCAACAAGGCCCTCTCGTTCGGCAAGAGCAAGGCGAAGCTGTCGTCGAGCGCCCAGAAGAAGGTCACCTTCAAGGACGTGTCCGGCGTCGACGAGGCCAAGGACGAACTCCAGGAAATCATCGAGTTCCTTCGCGAGCCCCAGAAGTTCCAGAAACTGGGTGGCCGTATCCCGAAGGGCGTGCTCCTGATGGGCCCTCCCGGGACGGGCAAGACCCTGCTCGCCCGCGCGGTCGCCGGTGAGGCCAATGTTCCCTTCTTCTCGATCAGCGGCTCGGACTTCGTCGAGATGTTCGTGGGCGTCGGCGCCTCGCGCGTCCGCGACCTGTTCGAGCAGGGCAAGAAGAACGCTCCCTGCATCGTCTTCATCGACGAGATCGACGCGGTCGGCCGTCATCGTGGCGCCGGCCTTGGCGGCGGCCACGACGAACGTGAACAGACCCTGAACCAGCTGCTCGTCGAAATGGACGGGTTCGAGTCGAACGAAGGCGTCATCCTCGTCGCGGCCACCAACCGTCCAGACGTGCTGGACCCGGCGCTGCTGCGTCCAGGTCGTTTCGATCGCCGCATCGTGGTGAACCGTCCCGACGTCAAGGGCCGCGAAGGCATCCTTGTCGTGCACACACGCAAGATCCCCATGGCCGACGATGTGGATGTCGCGGTTGTGGCCAGAGGGACGTCCGGCTTCTCGGGCGCCGACCTGGCGAACCTGGTGAACGAAGCGGCGCTCAACGCCGCCCGCTACAACCAGAAGACCGTGCGCATGCACGACTTCGAGTTCGCCAAGGACAAGGTGCTGATGGGCGCCGAGCGCCGCTCGATGATCATCAGCGAGAGCGAGAAGCGCGTGACGGCGATCCACGAATCAGGACACGCCATGCTCGCGGTGCTCCTGCCCCACGCCGACCCGATCCACAAGGTGACGATCATCCCGCGCGGCATGGCGCTCGGCCTGACGACCATGCTGCCGATGGACGAGAAGCACAACTACTCGCGCGAGTATCTGCAGGATCAGATTGCCATCCTGCTCGGCGGCCGCATCGCCGAAGAGCTCACGCTCGGCAGCATGACGACCGGTGCCGGCAACGACCTCGAACGTGCCACCGAGATGGCGCGCAAGATGGTCTGCGAGTGGGGCATGAGCGACGCGATGGGCCCGCTCACCTTCGGCAAGAAGGAAGAGCAGATCTTCCTCGGCCGCGAGATCGCCCAGCACCAGGACTACAGCGAGGACACGGCGCTCAAGATCGATGGCGAGGTCAAGCGCTTCGTGACTGACGCCTACACGCGCGCGACCGAGATTCTGAGCCAGCACAAGCATCACATCCTGGAGATGGCCGACGCGCTGCTGGCCCGCGAAACGCTCGACGCCGAACAGGTCCGTCGCATCGTGGCGGATGAGGCACTCGAACCGCTCGAGCCGACCACCGCTCCCTCGGATCCGACCGCGCACGCGCCGCGCGAGAACAAGCCGGCCAAGGAGCGCGCTGCGATCGTGCCGCCGCTTCCCCCCCGTCCCGTTACGCAGGAATAGAACGTCCGCCGGGTCCTCTGGACCCGGCCTACCGGTTCATCGTGTCGCTCCGTCGCCGCTACACAGTGCCACTGCCCGGCGGCCAGTCGCTGGTTCTCGGCGACCGGACCCTCGTCATGGGGGTCATCAACGTCACCCCGGATTCCTTTTCAGATGGCGGCGTGAGCTTCGATCCGGCGCGAGCGATCGATGCCGGCGCGCAGATGGTTGACGAGGGCGCGGACCTGCTCGACATCGGCGGCGAGTCCACGCGCCCGGGGGCGTCACCGGTTGGCGTCGAAGAAGAACTTCGCCGCGTGCGTCCCGTGATCGAGGGCCTGGCCCGGCGCGTGCGCGTGCCCCTCTCCATCGACACCTACAAGGCCCGTGTGGCCGACGAGACCATCGAGGCCGGCGCGGCCATCGTCAACGACATCAGCGGTCTCAGGTTCGAGCCCGCGCTGGCCGACGTCGTGGCCAGGCGGGGCGCGGCGCTGATTCTCATGCATACGCGCGGCAGGCCGGCGCAGATGGCTCAGAACGCGTCGTACCTCGACGTGGTCGATGAAGTGCGCGACGAGTTGCGGGAGAGCATGGCGTTTGCGACCGGCGCCGGCGTGGCACGGGAGCGACTGCTCATCGACCCCGGCATCGGCTTCGCGAAAGAGGCCGTGCACAGCTATGAGGTGCTGGGGCGGCTCGAGGAGTTTGCCGAGCTCGGGCGTCCCCTGGTGGTCGGTCCGTCCCGAAAGTCGTTCCTGACCAGGGCCGTTGGCACGGTGTCGCCGGCCGATCGGGACTATGCGACCGCCGCCGCAGTCACCTCGTCTGTGCTGTCGGGCGCTCACGTGGTCCGTGTGCATGCCGTGGGACCGATGCGGCAGGTGGTCCGGGTCGCCGACGAGGTTCGGCGGTATCATCGCGCGGACTGATGGATCTGCTCACCGAGCTCCTGCGTCGGCCGGCGATCACGTGGTCGGACGGCCTCGACATCGCCATCGTCTCGTTCCTGCTGTACGAGATGCTGCTGCTCATCCGCGGGACGCGGACGGCGCAGATGGCGCTCAGCGGTGCGTTCCTCCTCGGTTTGTTCTTCCTGTCGGAGTGGCTGCAGCTCGAGACCGTCAACTGGGTGATCCGCAACCTCGCCTCCTACGTGGTGATCGCGATCATCGTCTTGTTCCAGTCCGATATCCGTCGCGCACTGGCGCACTTCGGGCGGCTGCCGTTCTTCCGGTATCTCGAGCGACTCGAAGCCACCAACGAGACGATCGAAGAGCTGGTGGTGTCGGCGGCCAACCTCTCGAAGCGCAAGATCGGCGCGATCATCGTGCTCGAGCGCCGCATCGGGCTGCGCAACTACATCGAGAGCGGGATTCCGCTTGATGCCACCATCACCTACGACCTGCTGGGGAGCATTTTCCAGACCGGGTCACCACTCCATGACGGCGCCGTGATCGTGCAGGGCGACCGCGTGGCGGCGGCGGCGTGTTTCCTGCCGCTGTCGGTGAACCCGCTGGTCAGTCGTGACCTCGGCACACGACATCGTGCCGCGCTCGGGCTGACCGAAGAGAACGACGCGGTGGCTATCGTCGTGTCGGAGGAAACCGGGAACATCTCGCTGGCCCTTGGTGGCGTTCTCGAGCGGGGCCTGAGTGCTGACGCACTGCGCGATCGTCTGCGGACGCTGCTCAGCGCGCGACCGGCGAAGGCGCCGCGTGAGCAACGTAAAGGGGCGATGGTCTGATGGCGCGGCTGCGATTCCGGCACCGCGTCGGCCTGAAGATCGTCTCGATCGCGCTGGCGTTCCTGATCTGGCTGGTTGTCTCTGGCGAGCAGACGGTGGAGCGGTCGTTTCGCATTCCCCTGGAGTTTTCCAACCTGCCGGCCGAACTCGAGATCGTGGGCGAACCACCCAGCTCGGTCGATGTGCGCGTCAAGGGATCGTCGGGACTGGTCAGCCGCCTCGGGGCCGTCGACCTGTCGGCCGTGATCGACCTTCAGGGTGGCAAGTCGGGCAGGCGCCTGTTTCCGCTCAGCGGGGCGCAGGTGCGCGCACCGTTCGGGCTGGAGGTGGTGCAGGTGACCCCGTCAACCATTGCCGTGACGATCGAACCGTCCGCCAGCAAGATGGTGCCGATTGTTCCGGTGGTTGATGGTGAGCCGGCGGCAGGGTTTGTCGTGGGAGCGGTGTCGGCGCAACCGGCGACGGTTGAACTGGTTGGTCCGGCGAGTGTGTTGCGTGACGTGACCGAGGCGGTGACCGAGCCGGTGTCGGTCGAGGCGGCCTCAGCGGGCGTCACCGAGGACGTGACCGTCGGCCCACCGGATGTCAACGTCAGGTTGCGAGTACCGCTGCGAGCGCGGGTGTCGGTGAGTGTGGTCCACGCGCCGGCGGAGTGGGCGGTGGCCGGCATCCCCGTCAGGGTGGTGGGCGGCACGAAGGCCGAGCAGACGACGCCGCCAACGGTGACCGTCCAGCTGCGCGCGCCGCGGGAGGCCGTGACCTCTGCCGTCAAGGACTTCGACGCCACCGTCAACGTCACCGGACTTGGTCCTGGCGACCTGCTCCTGCCGGTGCGGATTGTTGCCCCGGAGCGCGTCGGCGTCATCAAGGTCGAGCCCGCGGAGTTGCGGGTGAGGGTGAAGTAAGTGCTAGTTAGTGAGTAGTGAGTAGTGAGTAGTGAGTAGTGGGTAGTGGGTAGTGGGTAGTGGGTAGTGGGTAACCGACCACCCACCACTCACTACCCACCACTCACTACCAACCAATTGGAGTCCAAGTGGGTCGTTTGTTCGGAACTGATGGTGTCAGGGGGAAGGCGGGCGAGTATCCGCTCGACGTGCCGACTGTCCGGCGGCTGGGCGCGGGGCTGGCGCGGGTGCTGGCGCAGGGCTCGGGCGGGCCGATCCGCATTCTCTCCGGCCTGGACACGCGTGAGTCCGGCCCGTGGATCGAACGCGAGCTGGCGTACGGTCTGGCGACAGGCGGAGCCACGCTGGTCAGCATCGGCGTCATTCCCACGCCGGCGGTGGCCTATCTGACGCCGGCGCGCGGGTTCACCGCGGGCGTCGTCATCTCCGCGTCCCACAATCCGTTCGGCGACAACGGCATCAAGGTCTTTGCCGGCACGGGTGAGAAGTTCACCGAGGCGCTCGAGAACCGGGTCGAGGCGATGATGTTCGACCCCAGCCTGGTCATGCCGGAAGGCGAGGCCGGGCCGGTTGAGAGCCTCGATCTGCGGAGCGAGTACATCGCGCACCTGCGCCGCATTCTTCCGCCTGATCTCAAGCCGGCCGGACGCATCGCGATCGACTGCGCCAACGGCGCGACGACGACGGTGGCCCCGCGGCTGTTTGCGGAACTCGGCATCGACGCCCGCGCGATCGGATGCGAGCCCGATGGGCGCAACATCAACCTGCACTGCGGATCCACAGCTCCTCAGGACCTGGCGAAGCTGGTCGTGGACGGAGGCTATCGCCTGGGCGTGGCCTTTGACGGCGATGGCGACCGTGCGATCTTCGTCGATGCGCAGGGACGCATAGTCGATGGCGATGCCGTCATGCTGATGTGCGCCAAGCAGATGAAGGATGACGGGCGGCTGAAGCGCAGCTCTGTCGTGGCGACGGTCATGAGCAACATCGGCCTGGAGATCGCCCTGCGCGATGCCGGCATTGCGACCGTGCGCTGCGCAGTCGGCGACAAGTACGTGATGGAGGAGATGCAGAAGAGCGATCTGTCGCTTGGCGGCGAACAATCCGGGCACATCATCTTCTCCGAGCACCTGTTTACCGGAGACGGTCTCGGGACTGCGCTGTACGTCTTGCGCACGATCGCCGAATCCGGACGCGAGCTTGGCGACCTGGCGTCGGACCTGACGACGTTTCCGCAGGTGCTGGTCAACGTCCGAGTGAGGGAGCGCGCGAACCTGAAGGACATTCCGGCGATCGCGGCGTTGATGGCTGATGTGGAGTCGAAACTCGAAGGGCACGGCCGCCTGCTGGTGCGCTACTCGGGCACCGAGCCGCTGCTGCGGGTCATGCTCGAAGGACGGGACCAGGCAGAGATTACGCGCTGGGCGCACGAGATCGCAGCGGCGGTGACTTCGCACCTGGGAGAGGGAAGCAAGTGAGAAGTTCGAAGTGCGAAGTTCGAAGTGCGAAGTTCGAAGTGCGAAGTGGAAGTTTAGAAGCTCGGAAGTGCGAAGTAAGTTCGAACTTACTTCCGACCTGCTTCCGTACTTCCCACTTCCGTATTTCCACTTCGCACTTCCCACTTCGCACTTCGCACTTGGACGTTGGAAGTTGGAAGTTGGAAGTTGGAAGTAAGTCATGCGCTTGTCCGTGAACGTCAACAAGGTCGCGACGCTGCGCAACTCGCGTGGCGGGGACTCGCCCTCGGTGCTCGAGGCGGTGTCGGTGTGTCTTGACGCGGGCGTGACCGGGATCACCGTGCATCCGCGCGCCGACGCGCGTCACATCACCCGCCGGGACGTGACCGACATCGCCGCGCGGCTGGCACCGCTCCGGGGTCGTGTCGAGTACAACATCGAAGGCGATCCCAGACCCGACCTGCTGGCGCTCGTGCAGGACGTCAGGCCGGATCAGTGCACGCTCGTGCCGGTGGTCCCCGGAGAGATCACCAGCCAGGCCGGTTGGCCGAACACGACTCCGCGCGCCGACCTCCAGCGGATCGTGGGCAGCATGAAGAGCGCTGGCATCCGGGTGAGCCTGTTTGTCGATCCGGACGAGGCCCCGGTAGCATGGGCAGCCGAGGTCGGAGCTGACCGCGTGGAACTCTACACCGAGCCGTTTGCCAAAGCCTTCGCACGAGGAGAGGGCGCCACGTCCTTTGCGCAGTACACACGTGCCGCCGAGCGGGCACATCAGCTGGGCATGGGTGTCAATGCCGGCCACGACCTTGATCTCGAGAACCTGGCGCTCTTCCGTACGCTGCCGCACCTGGACGAAGTGTCGATCGGGCATGCTCTCATGAGCCATGCGCTGTTTGTGGG
The DNA here is from genome assembly GCA_040081265.1 of Vicinamibacterales bacterium. GTDB lineage: Bacteria > Acidobacteriota > Vicinamibacteria > Vicinamibacterales > UBA2999 > JBEBGV01. The sequence continues at coordinate 22,815 of JBEBGV010000010.1, read as the reverse complement.
TCTGCGTCAGAGCGTGACCGACTACCTGGCGGCGTGTGCGTACGTAGGGCGGGTCGAGCCGTCATGAGTGCATTGCCGACCCGCCGTTCAACGTGTGTCGCGGTCGCGCTCCTTCTTCTGCTCGCGCCGGCCGGCGCCGATGCCGCCGCGCGCACGGTGCTCTTCAGGTCGTTTACCGGCAAGACCATCGAGGCGTCGCTCAACGAGGCCTCGCAGCGCCCGGCGCCGGCGGTGGTGCTGGTCGGCAACCTGGGACATTCGCGTGACGACTGGCAGGCGATCGCCCAGCGGCTGGCGGATGCCCGGATCACCACCCTGGCCATCGACCTTCCGGGCGCTGTCCTTCCCGGCGACCCCGCATTGCTCTCGGGCTGGAGTGATGAGGTGCGGGCGGCCGTCAACTTTCTGGCATCCCGGCCCGAGACCCGGCCCGGGGCCATCGGAATCCTGGGGGCGTCCCTCGGTGCATCCCTGGCGGCCATTGCGGCGTCTGCTGATCTGCAGGTGCGCTCGCTGGCCCTGGTGTCGCCGGTGAACGACTACCGCGGTCTGCGCATCGAGAACGCGCTGAGGCAGTTTGGTGCCCGTCAGGCCTATCTGGTGGCGAGTCGGCAGGATCCCTACGCGGCGCGCAGCGCGCGGGAGCTGGCCAAGAACGGGCCCGGGCCGCGGGAGGTACAGTTGACCGATGTGGCGGGCAACGGCACCTCGCTGCTCCTGCGGGAACCCGACCTGGTGCGGCTGGTGATCGAGTGGTTCCAGCGAACCCTCGGATAGGTGCTCGGATAAACTAAGAGGCTCGATGAAGGCTGAATCGATTGTGTTTGCGATCGCCGGGATGTGTTTCGGCGTCATTCTGGGGTGGGTCCTGGGTACTCAGCAGGCGGCCGGACCGGCCGCGCCCGTCGCGGCTGCCGCTGCAGCTGCACAGCCGGCTGCGGCTCCTGGCGCGTCGCAGGCTCCCACCCTTGATGAAGCCAGGGTGCAGCAGTATCAGAGCATCCTGAGCAGCGACCCGAAGAACGCCGGGGCCCTGGTGCAGCTCGGCAACACCTACTTCGATGCGCAGCGCTATCCCGACGCAATCAAGTATTACCAGCAGAGCCTCGAGATCGCGCCCGGTAACGTTGACGCGAGCACCGACCTGGGCGTGAGCTACTACTACTCGAACCAGGCAGATGAGGCGCTCAAGCAGTTCGAGGTGTCGCTCAAGCTCGATCCGCGACACAGCAAGACGCTGCTCAACAAGGGCATCGTGCTCGCCTTCGGCAAGCAGGACCTGCCTGGCGCCGCGGCGGCCTGGAACCAGGTCATCGAGGTGGCTCCGGGAACGCCTGAGGCCGAGGCTGCACGCCGTGGTCTGGACGGCATCAACGCGTCTCGAGGTCAGGGCGCCGCGCCGTGATCCGCTTTCTCCTGCTCTCGATCCTCATCCTGCTGATCGCGCGCGCCTTCTGGCGCGTGCTCGACGGCGTGCTCGAGGCCGCAGGCGGCAGGAATCGCCAGGCGCGTCCCCCGGCCCGTGCCGTGACGCTTGCGCGGGATCCGGTGTGCGGCACGTTTGTCACGCCAGGCAACGCGATTTCACTGGCCCGCAGCGGTGGCGCGCTGCACTTCTGCTCCGAACGCTGCCGCGATCAGTACCTGCGTGAAGGCGTGGCGTAGTGAGCACCCGGGCTGAAGAACAGATCCGAGCCGACATTGTCGAGGTCGGCCGTCGGCTGTACGCGCGATCGTACGTGGCGTCAAACGACGGCAACATCACAGTCAGGCTCGATGAGCGTCGACTGATCACGACGCCCAAGAGCGTGTCGAAGGGATTCATGACGCCAGACATGATGGTGGTCGTGGACTTCGACGGGAAGAAGGTGGCCGGCGAGCGCGACGCGTCGACCGAGCTGCCGATGCACCTCGAGGTGTATCGCAACCGACCCGACGTCAACGCGGTCGTCCACGCGCATCCGCCGCTCGCGACCGGATTTGCGGTGGCAGGTATTCCGCTCACGCGCGCGGTGCTCGCTGAAGTGATCACGACGCTCGGCAGCATTCCGATCGCCGAGTACGGAACGCCGTCCACGGCCGAGCTTCCCGATGCCGTGCGCAAGTACATCAAGGCGCATGACGGACTGCTGCTCGCCAATCATGGCGCCCTGACCTGCGGGCCGAGTGTCATGGCGGCGTACTACAAGATGGAGACGATCGAGCACTTTGCCAAGATCAGTCTCGTGGCGCGCATGCTCGGGGGGGAGAACCTCATCTCGAGAGGTGAGGTCGAGCGTCTGCAGGGGCTGCGTGCGTTTTACGGCATTCCGGCGCCCGCGCCGCTCTGCACCGACCCCGATGAGGCGGCCGCCGGAGACCAGGCGTTGTGCCAGGTGCTCGAGGCCCCCGACTCGCCGAATCGCCTCGTGCCGGACGTCTCGGACACGCTCAAGCGGGCGAGCAGGGACGGCGAAATTCGACTAACATACGGCGAACTGACGGCGCTGATTGCCGACGCGGTGAGAAATCTTCGAGACTGAGGTCAAAGCATGGGAGAAGCGTTAGGGATGGTCGAAACCAAGGGGCTGGTTGCCATGATTGAGGCGGCCGATGCCATGGTGAAGGCCGCGAAGGTGACGCTCGTCGGTTGGGAAAAGATCGGCGCCGGGTACGTCACCGCAATCGTGCGTGGCGATGTGGCGGCCGTGAAGGCCGCAACCGACGCTGGTGCCGCTGCCGCACGTCGCGTCGGCGAGCTGGTCTCGGTGCACGTCATCCCGCGTCCACACGCCAACCTCGAGGACGCACTGCCGATCGGCAAAGCGAACTCAGGCTCCAAGGCCTAGTCCTTCGATGCTCCTCGCGCGTATCGTCGGCACGGTTGTCGCGACGAGGAAGGATCCCCGGCTGGTGAGCAGCAAGCTGCTGGTCGCCAGGCCGATGGACCCGAGAGGCAAGCCGGAGGGGAATTACCTGGTCGCCATCGACACCGTCGACGCCGGCGTCGGCGAGACCGTGCTGATTGTCAGCGGCAGCTCGGCACGCATGGCTGCCGGCCTGAAGGACTGCCCCGTTGACGCGGCCATCGTCGGCATCGTCGACGCCGTCGAGGTCGCTTCAGGCGACTAACCCCATGCAACTCGCCAAAGTTCTCGGCGACATCATCTGCACCCGCAAAGACGACAACCTCAACGCGCTGAAGCTGCTCGTCCTGCAGCCGATTGGCGCTGACGGCCTCGCCGTGGGGCGGACGCTGGTGGCGGTGGATTCGGTGGGTGCGGGCGTCGGAGAGACCGTATTCTTCGTACGCGGCAAGGAAGCGAGCTTTCCGTTCTACCCCGTTGAACCTCCCGTCGATGCCGGCATCGTGGGCATTGTCGATCACTACGACGTGCCGGGGTCAGACCGGGGTCAGACCAGGGTCAGACCAGGGTCAGACCAGGGTCAGACCCCGATCTGACCCCGTCGCAGGAGCGCCGGTGCAAATCGCCAGAGTCGTCGGAACCGTGGTCGCCACACAGAAGCACCAGAAATTCGAAGGGGCCAAGCTCCTTCTCGTGCAGCCTGTGGCGATTGACGACACGCCGAGGGGCCCCACGCTTCTCGCCGTTGACTCAGTGGGCGCTGGCGTGTCGGAGAAGGTGCTGATCGTGATCGAGGGGCGCGCGGCCGGCGAAGCACTCGGGCGGAAGGGCGCACCCGTGGACGCCGCGATCATCGGTATCATCGATCAGGTGGACATCCAGGAATGACCGAGCAGGAACTCCGCGCGCTCGTGCGTCAGGCTATCGCCTACCATGTCGGCAATCGCCAGGCCCCTGCCGCGTCGAGTGCCCGGGTGCCAGTCACCTTCCACCACCAGCACACCAGCCACGCACAGTTCGCGTTGCCAGCCGAGCCCGGTGGCGCGTGCGTGATCGAGCCGGCGGTCACCTGCAACCACTGTGGGTTCTGCAAGAGTTACGGACACTGACTGGACGCCAGTTGCTAGTAGCTGGTAGCAACTAGCTACCAACAACTTCTCGATAACATGAAGGTTCTTCTCACCCGTCGTCTCCCCGCCGCCGTCATTGCCACCCTTGACGGGGTTGCCGAGGTCGTTCAGCTCGACGGCGACACCTCCCATGAGGCGCTGGTCGCGGCGGTGCGCGATGTTGACGCCCTGGTGCCGACGGTGACCGACCGCGTCGATCGCAGCGTGATCGAGGCGGGCGCGTCATTGCGCCTGATCGCCAACGTCGGCGTCGGCTACAACAACATCGACGTGACAGCCGCGCGTGAGCGAGGCATCGTCGTGACCAACACGCCGGACGTGCTGTCGCGCGCCACCGCCGACCTGACCTGGGCGCTCATCCTCGGGATCACCCGACGCATTGGTGAGGGCGAGCGCATGGTGCGGCGCCGGGAGTGGCCGGGCTGGGCCTTCGATCAGTTGCTCGGCATGGAGCTGAACGGCAAGACGCTCGGCATCGTCGGCTTTGGTCGCATCGGGCGCGAGGTGGCTGCGCGTGCGCCAGCCTTCGGCATGCGCGTCGTCCACACCGGTCGCGATGCCGACGCCATTCCGCTGGACCGCCTGCTGTCCACCTCCGATGTCGTCTCCCTGCACGTGCCGCTGTCGGACGCGACGCGCCACCTGATCGATCAGCCCGCACTTGCCCGCATGAAGCGGAGCGCGTATCTCATCAACACCGCGCGCGGTCCCGTCGTGGACGAAGCCGCCCTGGCATGGGCGCTCAAGAGTCGACTGCTCGCCGGCGCCGCGCTCGACGTGTACGAACAGGAGCCGCAGATTCATCCCGACCTGTTCGCGTTCGAGAACGTCATCCTGGCCCCGCATCTGGGCAGCGCCACCACCGAAACCCGGACCGCGATGGCCGATCTGGCCGTCCGCAACGTCGTGGCGGTGTTGTCGGGCAAGGCGCCTCTCACGCCGGTGCCATGACCCTACGTACACGTCGTATCGCCGGGTCGTTCCGACCCGGCCTACGTACATGACCCGACGGTACGTAGGGCGGGTCCGGAGGACCCGCCGCGCCAGCGTCACTCCCGTGATGCGGGCGCTTGCAGCCGCGATCACTGGCCTCGAGCTGCCGGCGGTCGAGAAGATCTCGGAATCCCAGGCAGAGGACCCTTTCCAGATTCTCATCGCCACGCTCCTGTCGGCACGAACACAGGACGCGACGACGCACGCAGCATCAACGCGCCTCTTCAAGGCGGCAAAGACGCCAAAGACGATGGCGAAGCTGACGGTGAAGGAGATCGAACGCCTGATCTATCCCGTCAGCTTCTTCCGGAACAAGGCAGAGCACGTGAAGGCGTGCTGCGAGATGCTGCTCTCCCGCTTTGGCGGCCGAGTGCCGGGTACCATGGACGAACTGGTGTCGCTGCCCGGTGTCGGCCGAAAGACGGCCAACCTGGTGCTGATTCTGGCCTTCAAGAGTCAGCAGAACATCTGCGTCGACATCCACGTGCACCGCATCTCGAATCGGCTCGGCTGGGTGAAGACAACGATGCCCGAGGACACCGAACAGGCGCTGTACAAGGCGACTGACCAGCGGTGGTGGCCGCTCATCAACCTGTATCTGGTCACGTGGGGGCAGAACGTCTGCCGACCCGTCCGTCCGCGTTGCGGGGATTGCGTGATCGCTGCGAAATGCCCAAGAATTGGTGTCACAAGGAGAGACTGATGCGTCAGCTGGTATTCGGAGTCGTTCTCAGTGCGTGTATGGCGTTGCCGGCGCTGGTTCTCGGCGCACCGCAGGCCGCTGGCGCCAGGGCTGCGGGACCCGCGAAGACCTCCGCCGGTGCCGGTCCGGTGCTGGTGATCGAAACCGTGAAGGGGACGATCGAGATCGAAACCTATCCTCAGGAAGCGCCGAAGACGGTCGAGCACATCCTGGCGCTCGCCAATCGCCGCTTCTATAACGGCCTGCGGGTACACCGCGTGGTGAAGGGTTTTGTCGTGCAGTTCGGCGACCCGCAGACGCGTGACATGTCGAAGCGTGACCGCTGGGGTACGCAGGGAAGCGGCAAGGCCATTGGCGTGGGTGAGTTCAGCCCGAAACGTACGCACATCCGCGGCGCTGTCGCCATCGCGCACACCGGTGACGCACGGGGTGGTGACAGCCAGATGTACATCACGCTGGCGCCGACGCCGCGCCTGAACAACAGCTATACCGTCTTCGGGCAGGTCATTTCCGGCATGGACGTCGTCGAGAAGCTCGTCGAGACCGACGTCATTCGGCGAATAACCGTACGGCAGCCGTAGCCGGGCGAGCGCTGGTCACGACCAGGTTGGCGATATCCGGGTAGCGCTCGACGAGTTCGGGCGGGTACTCCCCCTCGATCGGCTGTCCGATCTGGGCCTTGAGCATCACGGCATTCACCACCGACTTCGCCGAGAAGTGGTTGTTCAGATAGAGGTACGACTTCTTCACGAGCGAGCCCGCGGCTGCAATGGTGTCCGAGAACGCCTGCAGTTCGCTGCCCGAGTACAGGTAGTTGTAGCGGTCCTCGCTCTTCTCGTGCTGCCACCACTGCGCGGCGTTTCTGCCGTGCAGCCGCATGTAGTAGAAGGTGTCCACATTGGGCAGGTAGTTCTGGCGAATCGAGAGCTGGAACTTCGGCTCATCGATCTGCGCCAGCGCCGCGCCGTACTGCCCGAGCAGTGACAGGGTGTCGCCCAGCGCATCGCTCCAGCTGCGGTGACGAAGTTCGACGGCGATCGGGTAGCCAGGGAATGACCTGAGCAGCGCGTCGAGGTAGGCGCGCGCGTCCGGAGCATCCTTGAAGCTGGCGGGGAACTGGGCCAGCAGGACGCCCAGCTTGCCGGCCTCGGCCAGTGGGTCGATGCCGGTGCGGAACTCGTCGATGTCGCTGGCCGTGACGGTGGCGAGCGCCTCGAGGAGCGCGTGTCCGCCCCGAGCGGAGTCGAGGGGCGTCCGGCGAAGGGCCGCGTCCTTGAACATGCGCGGGTGCGTGAACTTCTGGTACAGCTTCAGTGAAAACTCGAAGTTCGCCGGCGTGCGTGCGACCCAGGTGCGGGTCATCTCCGGCGTTGGGGGTCGATAGAATGTCGAATTGACCTCGACGGTATCGAAGTGCTCGGCGTAGTAGCGAAGCTCGTCAAAATCTGAGGTGCCCGCGCGCTTTGAACGCGTGGCGGGGTAGAAGACACCATTCCACCTGCCCGCTCCAGAGGGATAGCTCCAGCCTGAGGTGCCGACCCTCACACCCATGGACGGTACAATACCTGAGGCTCAAGGTATGTTGACCATCAACGAAATCTTCCACTCCGTGCAGGGCGAATCAAGCTACGCCGGACAGCGCTGCGTGTTCGTCCGCCTGACGGCGTGCGACCTTCGCTGCTCGTGGTGCGACACGTCCTATGCCTTCCACGAGGGTGGCAAGCGGACCCTCGATGACGTAATCGCCGAGGTGGAACGATTTGACTGTCCGCTGGTTGAGATTACGGGCGGGGAGCCGCTGCTGCAGGACGAGGTGTACCCACTCATGGAGCGCCTGCTCGAGCGGGGCAAGACTGTGCTGCTCGAGACTGGTGGACACCGCAACACCGCTCGTGTTCCCGCGAGCGTGGTCACCATCCTGGACGTGAAGTGTCCGGGCAGCGGTGAAGCGCAGCGTCACGACTGGAGCAACTTCGAGCGCCTGCGCCCGACCGACGAGGTCAAGTTCGTGGTCAGGGATCGAGCGGACTACGACTACGCCAGGGACGTGATCGCCAGGCATGGCCTGGCTGAACGCGTGTCGGCGATCCACCTGTCGCCCGTGCACGGTGAGCTCGACCCGCGTGTACTTTCGGAATGGGTTCTGGCTGACCGGTTGCCCGTGCGCGTCCAACTGCAGATCCACAAGGTGATCTGGGATCCCCAGACGCGCGGCGTATAACGATGGACGCTGCAGCAGTTGTTCTCCTCAGTGGAGGGCTCGATTCCTACACCGCGGCAGCGATCGCGCGTGCCGAAGGGTTCCGGCTGTTCGCGTTGACCGTGCGCTACGGACAGCGCCATGCGCGTGAACTTGAAGCCGCCCGTGCTGTGGCCGCGCGCCTGGGCGTCGAGCGGCATGTCGAACTCGATGTCGACCTGTCGGCGTTCGGCGGCTCGGCGCTGACTTCGGATTCCCCCGTCCCCAAGGACCGCGCGATCATCCCGGACGAGATTCCATCGACGTATGTGCCGGCGCGAAACACCATCTTTCTCTCGCTCGCGCTTGGCTGGGCCGAGGTCCTCGGCGCGCACGACATCGTCATCGGCGTGAACGCGCTCGACTACTCGGGCTATCCGGACTGCCGTCCCGAGTTTGTTGCGGCATTCGAGCGCCTTGCGTCGCTGGCCACCGCTGAAGGTGTGCGGGGGCACGCGTTCAGGATTCGCGCCCCGCTGCAGCACATGGGCAAGGCCGACATCATCAGGCGCGGGCTGGAGCTTGGCGTCGACTACGGGCTGACGCACAGCTGCTACGATCCGGCGCCAGACGGTCGCCCGTGCGGCCGGTGTGACAGCTGCCTGCTGCGCGCCGCTGGCTTCCGCGAAGCGGGCGTGGCCGACCCGGTGTCATGACCAATCGCATTTATTACACCGACCCGACGTGTCGCGAGTTCTCGGCCAGGGTGACGCGCAGCTTCGACCACGAAGGAAAGCCGGCTGTCTGTCTCGACCGCACGGCGTTCTATCCGACCTCGGGCGGGCAGCCGTTCGACACGGGCGTGCTCGGGAGCAGTCGCGTCATGGACGTCGTTGACGTGGACGAGGAGGTGGTGCACGTGCTCGACAGCGCGCTGCCGTCTGGCGTGACAGCGAGCGCGCGCATCGACTGGGATCGTCGCTTCGACCACATGCAGCAGCACACGGGTCAGCACATCCTGTCAGCCGCGTTCGAACGGGTCTCGGACAATCCGACCCTCAGCTTTCACATGGGCCAGGACGTCTCGACGATCGACGTCGCCAGGGAAGTCACGCCTCGTGATCTCGAACGGGTCGAGGTGGAAGCCAATCGTGTGGTCTGGGACGATCAGCCCGTCGCTGTCCGGTTCGTATCGCCGGCAGAAGCGCTGCGCCTTCCCCTGAGGAAGGAATCGGTTCGAGAGGGCACGCTCCGCCTGATCGACATCAAGGACTTCGACCTGTCCGCCTGCGGCGGAACACATGTCCGGCGCACCGGCGAGATCGGCATCATCGCCGTGCTCGGCGTCGAGCGCTTCAAGGGTGGTGCACGCGTGAGCTTCGCGTGTGGCGGGCGGGCGCTGCGCTCGCAACGCCTCTTGAGGGGCGCCGTCGCCGACAGCATACGGGTACTCTCGGTGGCGCCAGCTGAGCTGGCCTCATCGATCGAGAAGCTGCAGCAGGAGTCGAAGGACCAGCGCAAGACCATCAGAACGCTGCGGGACACCCTTGCCGTGCACGAGGCGGCCAGCCTGCTCGAAGGCGCTCAGGTGCTGCGCGGTGTGCGCCTGGTCGTCCGCGCCATGGACGATTACGACGCCGCGGGTCTCAAGTCGATGGCCGCGGCGCTGACGGCGTCGCCTGGTGTGGCCGCGGCGCTCTTCACCGCGTCCTCTCCCGCGCAGGTTGTCGTCGCTCGTTCGACCGACGTGTCCGTCGATGCCGCGGCCGTGCTGCGCCGCCTGATCGAGTCGTATGGGGGCAAGGGCGGGGGAAAGCCGGACATGGCGCAGGGCGGCGGCCTGACCGGCGACGTCCGTCAGATTGTCTGGACCGCGTCGGGGTTGCTCGAAGAGATACTCGGAGGTTCGTAGTACGTAGGGCGGGTCCGAAGGACCCGCCGAGCACGCCGGGTCTTTCAGACCCGGCCTACGTACCAGCGCGACTGAAGTTCGCCAATCTCTCAGCGATGGCGTCGATCGCGGCCTGGGCCTGCTGGCCGGTCCCTTCGAAGTTGTTGACGAGGATGACAAACGCCAGGGGCTCGTGATCGCGCGTGAACACGTAGCCGGCCAGCGAACGGATGTTCGACATCGTGCCGGTCTTCCCGCGCACGTTGCTCTCCGCCCGCCCCCCTTTGAGACGATTGACCAGCGAGCCATCACGCCCGCCAATCGGGAGTCCTGTCATCCACGGCGACTCGAACGTCCGGTCGAACATGCGCGTCAGCACGCCGAGCAGCGCGTCGGCGGCAATGCCGTCCCGGCGCGACAATCCTGAGCCGTCAACAACCTGAAGTCCGTCCGCTTCGAGGCCCCACGAAACCATTCGCTCCTTCAGTGCCTCCAGTGCTTCGTCGTTGGTCCGCCCGCCAGTCAGCCCTGTACTCATGCGGAAGATGGCTTCGCTATACAGGTTGATGCTGTCTTTGAGCATCGGCCGCGCCAGTTCGCCGAGTGATCTGGACTGCTGCAGGTAGATCACACGTCCGCTGGACGGGTCGGGCTTGGGTGACAGATCGTCGATGTCGATCGCACCGCCGGAGACAGCGATACCGGCTGTGCGAAGTTCGTGGCCGAGCGTTCGGACGAACCAGCGCGTCGGATCGCCGGCCGAGATGAACATCCGTATGGACCCTGAGCCAGCAGGCAGGCTCCCCGCAATCGTCAGTGCGGTCTCGCCGGGCCGCTGTTCCGGCCACAGGAGCGCGGGAGATCCTGCCGGGCCTGTGGTCGAGCGGTTGATGAGCGGCCGGTCTTCGGCACCTGGAGGCACGCTCAACGTTGTCGGAGTGCCGGGCTCACCCGGGACGACCGTGACGAGCATGCGGTTCTCGCCGTAGTTGAGCGCGCCGAACAGCGCCCCCGACGTGTAACCGAGGTCGTCCCACGCCCACATCGCTCCTGGCCGCGGTTCATCAATGGCGTCATCGTCGCCAATCAGTCGTCCTTCAACCCGTGTGATGCCTGCCTGCTTGATCGCATCCACCCACGCAGCGAACCCTTCGCCGGCCCGGCCACCAATTGACGGGTCTCCGGAGCCGACGACGATCAGATCGCCCTGGAGGACGCCATCGACCACCTCGCCGGTCGCGCGGAGCGATGTCTCGAAGCGGAAGTCCCAGCCGACCGCGTCCACCGCCGCGGCGAGGGCGGCGAGTTTGGCCACCGACGCCGGAACGAGCAGCGACCGAGCGTTGTGTTCGAAGATGGACTCGCTGGTATCGAGCGAGCGGACCGCGATGCCCCAGGTACCGCGGGTGACACCGGGGGACGCGAGCACGGCGTCGATGTCTCGCGCCAGTTGCTCGCGTGCAGAGGGCGGGGCGTCTGGAGTCTGTGCGGCCTGCGGCGTCGCGAACTGCGCGGCCATCAGGACGATGGCGACGGCAGCAGCTCGTGGCAGGGTCCACATGCGTGCAACTTACTTTAGCGCATCGACCGCCTTGAGGATGTCGTCGAGCGGCGTGCCCTCGATCTTCAGCGTGCCTGGCTCGTCTGGACGGCTCCCGACGAGTGACTCGCCCGATCGTGCCAGCGTGACCGTCTCACTGCGGTTCTCGTCCTTGTTCTCGCCGAACTGAGCTGCGACGACAAGTGCGGGTGTCTTCAGCGCCGAGTCGGTGGAGTCCTCGAAGCTCTGCGCGCGGATGTTCGACAGCCTGGTCAGCAGGTCGTTGACCTTGACGGCGTCGACCTCCTTGCCCGCGGCGTTCTTCCACGTCTCCTTGCCGTCGGCGGTCGCTTTGTCGAGCACGATTTTCTCGCTGCCGCGCGTAATCTCCACGCGTGTCGCGCTGAACGTGCGCAGGTCGAAGAGTTCCTTGCGCCTGAAGTCGTTCACCGTCTTGTTCAGGTCCGCGACGATGGTCGGGGCGACCATGACGATGGCCGGCTTGGACAGGTCACGCGCGTAGGTTTCTGCGTTGTCAGTGCGACCGAGTGCCAGCGTCACGCGCGAGTCACCCGTGACGAGTGACGCCGTTGCCGATGGCCTGCTGAGTCCATACTGCGCGAGCTCGGCTGGTGTGGCGCTGTCGGCGACGTACTTCTGCATCAGCGTGGCCGACAGGCTCGTGAGGGCGCCCTCGAGAGCGGCGAAATCGGCCCGCATCGCCCGCGGCTTCACGAACATCCAGTTGGCGCCCTTGCGCTCGAACTGCATCGTCCCGCTCGCGTTGGTGAGTTCGAGACCGGTCAGCTTGTCGCGGTCGAACCGGAGGAGCGTCTTGTCACGGAGGTCGAAGGTCGTGCGCTTGAAGGTGTCGTCAACGTAGGACGACACCAGGAAGACGCGCTTCTCGTCGGGCCGCTTGACGTAGACGTCCCCGCCGGTCGGTGTCTTCTCCCCGATCTGCAGACGCTGAAACGCGGTCTGGCCCTTGAGCCGGAACGCGACTTCGAGGTGCGGTGCGCTCAGGCCGAACGGCGCGAGGTCGGCTGGTGTTTCGTCCACCACACGCTGCACGTCGAGTGAGGCGAGGCTCGACGCCATGTTGTTGATCTCGGAGTTGTCCGCCTCGGCCTGCACGGGATCGACAATCTGCCAGCGGTCGTCGATCTTCTTCAGCGTCGAGGTGCCGCCGTCGGCGATGGTGATCTGCAGTTCCTCGATGTCCTCAGACTTGGCCTCGAAGGCTTTCGCCTTGGCGTCGGGGTCGGTCGCCGGCTTCCTGTTCTCGACGAAGTAGATGTAGCCGCCGAGCCCGGCGAGGACGACGACGAGGATGAGGGTTGATGCGGCGCGCTTCATGGCTACCGTCGCTTCCACCAGGAGTAGATGCCCGCAATCATCACCATCGCCGGGAGTACGAGCACCGAGGTGAGCTGGACGCCGAGCATCTGACGAGCGGTCATCGCCACGCGGCGATCGTCGGCCGGTTTCGGCCGGATGGCGATCAGGCCCTCCTGCTGGGCCAGCCAGTTCACGGCGTTGGCAAAGAGGTTGGGGTTGCCGGCAACGCCGCCGTAGGCGTTGCTCGGGAAGTCGGAGTCACCGAAGACCACCACGCGCGCTTCGCGCTTCGGGGCCTCCGCCGTGCCGTCTGCCGGTGGCGGTGTCGGGGCCGCTGCGTCGGTGATGGGGGCCGAGACCGCCGCGCCCAGCGTGAGCGGGCCTGCCACGTCGCCCTGATCGGTCTCCTGCTTCACGCCGGTGCTGAGGGACGCGAGATTGGACTCGGCCCAGCTGCGCTGGCTCGTTTCGATCAGCGGCTGAGCGATGTGCCCGTTGACCCCGCCGGAGACGATGTCGAGACTACGGGCAACGGGGAAGAGCGTCAGCGTGCTGAACCTGTCCGTCAGCGGATGTGGCGGATAGTTGGCGGCGACCGCCATGCTCGGGTCGTTGGTGGCACCGCTGATGTCGACGACGATGGTGTTACGAACGTCGACACCCCAATCGTGGAGCAGCGACTGCAGATTCGGCAGCGCCTCCCCTTTGAGCATGGGATCGAGCATCACCATCAGCTTGCCCGCGTTGGCCAGATAGCGCTTGAGTGCCTCGAGTTCCTCAGGAAGCAGGTCGCTCGTCGGGCCAGCGATGACGGTCACCGTGGCGTCTGACGGCACGTCTTTCTGCTGGGCGAGAACGAACTTGAGCACCTTGTAGTTATCGCGCTTGAGCGTGGCAATGGTCGCGCTGTAGCCGTCACGCTCGGTCCGATCCGGATCCTTCTCACCGTGCCCCTGCACGAAGTAGACGGTCCGTTCCTCCCCCGACATCACCTTGATCACGGCGTTGGTCAGGTCCTGCTCACTCGAGGACGCCGCGCGTTCGCGCCGGCCCTGATACTCGACGACGACCGTGCCGTAGGTGTCGATCTGGTACTCACGAGCCACGACCGGCTTGGTGTCAGGGTCGATGTACTCGGCCGAGACCTGGCTCGACTGATACGCGTACTCGTCGAGGCGCGGCCGGAACTGCTCCATGTTCGTCTGCCGCTCGAAGACGGTGAACTTCACCGGCTCCTTGAGCGACTGCAGCACCTTGACGGTCTGTTCCGAGAGGCTGTTGGCCTTGGTGGTGGTCAGGTCCCAGCGCTTGTTTTCGCGCGCGGCAAGATAGTTGACCGCGCCGACGATGCCCAGGGCGACCAGCACGCTGATGGTGGCGAGCGCGCCGTAGCGGGCCTGTCGGCGCTTGAAGAACGCGATGATGTCGCGCCACTGGCCCAGCGTGTAGAGGACGACGCACGCCAGCCCGACCCAGGCCGCGTAGATGGCGTATTGATCCCACTCTGGTCGAAGGAACCTGACCGCCACCGCCCCGAAGACGAGCGCGGAACCGACCCAGCCGATGATGCCGAGGAGTGTCTGCATGATGACTACCCGCGCCACCGCTCGGTATCAACCGCGCGGACCGTCAGGAAGAGGCTGAACGCAATGAACGACAGGTAATAGACGACGTGCTTGGTGTCGAGGACGCCAATGGTGAAGTCGTTGAGGTGCTCGGTGATCGACAGGTAATTCAGGAAGCCCTGCATCGTCGGGCCGACGAACCCCGCGATCCAGTTGACGATCCAGAAGAGCAGGAAGACCGCGAAGGTAATCATGCCGGCGACGATCTGGTTCTTGGTCAGGCTCGACACGAACAGGCCCAGCGACAGGAAGCACCCTCCCATCAGCAGCACCCCGAGGTATCCCGTCGCGACCGGACGCCACTCGGGGTTGCCAAAGAGGAACAGGAAACCGATGTGCACGACCGTCACCGCGAGCATGGCGGCATACAGCACGAACGCGCCGAGAAACTTGCCCAGCACGATCTGCAGGTCGGTCAGCGGCGACGTCAGCAGCAGTTCAATGGTCCCCGAGCGCTTCTCTTCCGAGTAGGTGCGCATGGTGACCAGCGGCAGGGTGAAGAGCAGGATGACCGCGACGTTCATGAAGAGCGGGCCGATCAGCATCTGGTTCACGTTGACCGATTCCGGTCCACCGAACCCGGCGCCGGCCTGCAGCGACATCCGGTCGAAATTGAGCAGCAGGGCCACGAAGAAGTAGCCGAAGAGCAGCGCCGAGAACCCGATGACGATGTAGGCGATCGGTGAGGCGAAGTACGACTTGATTTCCTTGTGAGCGATGGCGAGGGTGTTATTCATGTGCGTCCTCCGCGGCGATCGTCGCGGCGCCCTGGGGTTCCTGGGTCGTGAGCTGGAGGAAGACATCCTCGAGGCTGAGCCGGTTGGGCCGAAGCTCGAGCAGGCCCCAGCCGTGGCCGACGACGGCGGCCGCCAGTTCGCGGCGGACGTCGCGACCGGCTTCGCTTTCGATCTCGAACCCGGTCACGGCCGCACGCGAGTCGGCGACGGTGACGCTGGTCACGCCCGGAATCCTCGACAGCGCGCCTGCCGCGTCAGCCCCCGCGCTGTCCACCTGGACATACATCGTGGCGGAGCCGCTGACCTTCGCGGTGAGGTTGTCGGGAGTATCGATGGCGACCACGCGGCCCTTGTTGATGATGACCACGCGCTGACAGGTCTGGCTTACCTCGGGCAGGATGTGCGTGCTCAGGATGATGGTGTGATCACCGGCCAGTTCCTTGATGAGGGCCCGCGTCTGGATGATCTGCTTGGGGTCGAGACCCGCGGTGGGCTCGTCAAGGATGAGCACATCGGGGTTGTGCAGGATCGCCTGCGCGAGTCCGACGCGCTGCTTGTAGCCCTTTGACAGCTTGCCGCAGTGGCGGTTGGCCATGTCGGCAACGCGTGTCCGTTCCATGGCGGTCTCGACGCGCTTCTTGCGCTCGGCCCGCGGGACACCTTTGATACGGGCGACAAACGTCAGGTAGTCGCGGACCGTCATGTCCGGATAGAGAGGAGGCGTCTCGGGCAGATAGCCCGTCCGCCGCTTGGCCTCGATCGGCTGTTCCGCCAGATCAAAGCCGGCGACGATGGCTTTGCCCTCCGTGGGAGGCATATAGCCGGTCAGTACGCGCATCGTCGTCGTCTTACCGGCCCCGTTCGGGCCCAGGAAGCCGAGAATCTCGCCGCGCTCGACCTTGAAATTGATGTCGTTGACCGCCGTAAAGGGGCCGTATCGCTTGGTGAGGTGCTGGACCTCGATCACTGGGTTTGCCTCCGCGCTGAAAGGCTTGTAACTGATAGGTGCATCACAAGTTGCAGGTTTGTCAGCCGCTCATCGTAGCTGATGGGGGCACTGGCCGCAAGGAATGACGCTCCAGACGCCCGATCGGTTTGCGACGGACAATAGAGAAACGCCGGGTCCGTTGGACCCGGCCTACCGATAGTACGTGGGGCGGGTCGGACCGACCCGCCGAAACAACCGATGGCCACCGCCGCCCTGCAGTCGTGCGCGACCTGCGAGATCCACGCAGAAGCGGTCTTCCGCGTCGAGGGGATGGACTGCCGCGAGGAGGTTGTCATCCTCGAGCGGCGCCTCAAGCCCCTGACCGGCCTCGAGGACCTGTCGGCCGATCTCATCGGCCAGCGGCTGCACGTCAAGTACGACGCGGCCAAGCTGACGACGGCGGCGATGGTCGAGGCTGTGGGCCACGCCGGCATGCGCATGTGGCTCGAGCACGAGGAGCCGATCGTCCAGGATCGTTCCGACTGGCGGGGCACTCTGAGTGTCGTGTCCGGAGTGGGGCTCGTGGCGGGTGCGGCAGCGGCGGCGCTCGTGGGACCTGCGGTTTCAATCCCGCTCTACCTGATTTCCAGCGTTGCCGGGGCCGTGTATCCCGCCCGGCGTGCGTGGACGGCGATTCGCTCCGGTTCTCTCGACATCAACGTCCTGATGGTCGTCGCCGTGGCCGGCGCGCTGGTGCTCGGCGACTATCTCGAGGCGGCCAGCGTGGTCTTCCTCTTCGCGGTTGCGCAGTGGCTCGAAGTGCGGACCATGGCCCGCGCCAGGCAGGCGATTTCTTCCTTGATGGACCTCTCGCCCAAAGACGCCATCGTGTTCCGCGACGGACGTCAGGAGCGAGTGCCGCTTGACGTCATTCGTGTGGGCGACACCATCGTGATTCGTCCCGGCGACAAGATCCCGCTCGATGGTGTCGTGACGGCCGGGCACAGTGACGTCAACGAAGCGCCGATGACTGGCGAGTCACTGCCGGTGGCGAAGGCGTCCGGCCTGGAGGTGTTTGCCGGCACCATCAACGGACACGGCGCGCTCGACGTGCGCGTCGAGCGTCTGGTCAAGGACACGCGGCTGGCCAGGGTGATCCACCTGGTCGAGACAGCGCAGGCCAGTCGGGCCCCGCTTCAGTCGTTTGTCGAGCGCTTCGCGGCGAAGTACACGCCGGCGGTGGTCGTCCTGGCGGTCGTTGTCGGCGTGGTGCCGTGGCTGCTGGGAGTGCCAGCGCCGGAGGTGTGGGCGTATCGGGCTCTCGTGCTGCTGGTGATCGCGTGTCCTTGCGCGCTGGTCGTGTCCACGCCGGTCTCGTTTGTCGCGGCGCTGTCGGCTGCGGCCAGGCATGGCGTCCTGGTGAAAGGCGGTGCGGTGCTGGAACGCCTCGCCGCAACGCGGATCGTCGCCTTCGACAAGACAGGCACACTGACCACCGGTGCCCTCGGGGTCGTGGACGTCCTGACGGTGCCCGGCGTGACGACCGAGGAACTGGTGCGGGCGGCGGCGTCGGTCGAGTCACGGGCATCGCACCCGATCGCGAATGCGATCGCCAGCTATGCGCAGTCGGCCGGGATTGCCACCGTTCCCGTGACCGCCTTCGTGTCGGTGCCAGGCGTTGGCGTTGAAGGTGTCGTTGATGGTCGACGCGTGCTGGTCGGTGGCGATCGACAGTTCGAACGTCACGGCACGGTACCGGTGGAACTGGGTGATCGAATCACCCAGCTGCGGGCTCGCGGCACCTCGGTGGTCCTGGTCTCGGTGGATGCCCGCGTGGCGGGCGCTCTTGCGCTGGCCGACGAGCCGCGTCCGGGCGCGCGCGACGCGCTCGATCTCCTTCGGGCGCACGGCGTTCAGCGCACGGTGATGCTGACCGGCGACGCGCCGGACATCGCGCGGACGGTGGCGAGCCAGGTTGGTGTGGACGGGTTCCATGCTTCGCTTCTCCCGGCAGACAAGCACGAATTGATACGGACCCTGAGTGTCGAGGGCCCCGTGCTGATGGTGGGGGACGGGATCAATGACGCGCCGGCACTGGCGGCTGCCCATGTCGGCGTCGCCATGGGAGCGATCGGGTCGGACGTGGCGCTTGAAGCGGCTGACGTCGCGCTGATGTCCGACGATCTGCTGAAGCTGCCCTACATGCTGCGGCTGGCGCGCGCGACGGTTCGCAACGTGCGGACCAACGTGGCGATTTCGCTGGCGCTCAAGCTGGCGTTTCTGGCCATGGCCGTCGCCGGCGTTGCCACGCTCTGGATGGCCGTGCTGGCCGACACCGGCGCCACGATCATCGTCGTCGCCAACGCGTTGCGGTTGTTGCGCCAGCGGTGATGATTGCCGGGTCCTGCGGACCCGGCCTACGTACGTCTCCGATGGTCTGTCGGACGGTACGTAGGGCGGGTCCGCAGGACCCGCCGTGAGGCTAGCCCTTCCTGTTGGCGAAGAAATGGCCGTTGACGAACTCGTCGATGGCCGCCTGGTGTGCCGGGCTGACTCGTGAAAATTGAAGGCCCATTCCTGTGCCGGGCTTCGACCACACGACCCGCGCCTCCGCCTCGACTTCCTTGTTGGAGAAGGGGAGACGGAGCCTCAGGCGGACGTCAGTGCCGAGCGCAAATGGGTTGGTCGACCGAACGGCGACGCCGCCGCGGCTGATGTTTGACGTGACGGCCGTGACGATTGTCTGCCCAAGGCGGAACGAAACGGCCGTGCCGAGTGCCACGCGGGGGCTCGACCGGCGCGTCGACGCATTGCCACCCAGGAACGGTCCAAGCGCACGGAGTATGTTCTGCTCGCCGGTGTATTCGTTGATGAACGCGGTGACGTCGAGTTCAGCCAGGGCCCGTACGGCCGCCGTGTTGCCGATGGTGCCGCTGAAGGCGACGATGGGTGGCTTGTTGGGGAGCAGCGTGTAGAGCTGCCTGATGAGGCCGCCCACATCGGAGGCCGAGAGGCGGGCGTCCAGCACGACCAGACTGATTTCACTCGTCGCCGCCCGAACGCGGTCGAGGAGCTCGGGGCGGCTGCCGGCAAGGATAACCTTGTGGCCTGCGCCGACGAGTGCCGTCCGGAAGCGGTTGCGCACGAACTCCGTCTCGTCCGCGACCACCACGGTTCGGGTTGCCGCGCCGATCAGGGTCTGTGCCCCCACGTCCTCTGGTATCGGAACCCGGTGGGATCGCCGATAGGGTTCGTTGCAGGGCTTCTTCCGATCCCGATATAATTTGGTCTTTCCGCGAGAATCCGGTTGATGGTCGCATCACCGCACGTCTCACGTTCGGGCAGCAGGAGCGGTGCTGCCGTGGAGCTGGTATGGCGACTTGCCCAGACTGCGAATTCGACGAAATCGACACCGAGGACTACGACGAGGGCGACACGCTGACGTGTCCTGAGTGTGGCAAGACGCTCGCATTCCTGGGTGCCGATGAGCTGGAGCTTGTCGATGCCGCCGACGAAGACGACGACCTCGACGACGACGACGAAGAAGACGAAGAAGACGAGGACGACGACGATGATGACGACGAAGACGCGGACAAGGAAGAAGAGGATTACGACGAGTGAGCGACCCAGCGGCGTCCGCCGCTGACGCCGGCACGGCCGGCACTGACCTGTGGGCTCGGGAGCGCCAGCTCCAGGCGCTGCTGGCCGGGCTCGATTCGGTGCTCGTCGCCTTCAGCGGGGGCGTCGACAGCGCGTACCTCGGGTGGGCTGCGACCCAGGCGCTCGGGCAGCGAGCCCTGTGCGTCACGGCCGACAGCCCCAGCTATCCCGATCATCACCGGCAGCTTGCGCTCCGCGTGGCCCGCGAGTTCGAGCTCAACCACGAGTTCATCAGCACCGCCGAACTGGACCGCCCGGAGTACCGCGCGAATCCGGTCAACCGTTGCTATTTCTGCAAGACCGAGCTCTATTCGACCCTGTCCGGAATGGCCAGGGATCGCGGGCTGCGCGTGATTGTCGATGGCAGTAATGCCGACGATCGCAGCGACTATCGCCCCGGGCGCACGGCGGCGAAGGAATTCGGGGTCCGGAGTCCTCTCGACGAGGCCGGCCTGACCAAGACCGACATTCGCGCGTTGTCGAAGGCGGCGGGTCTGCCGACCTGGGACGAGCCCGCGTCGGCGTGTTTGTCGTCCCGCATCCCGTACCAATCCGAAGTGACCGTCGAGAAGCTGGCGATGATCGAACGCGCCGAGCAGGCGGTACGAGACCTGGGTTTCCGCGTCTGCCGCGTGCGTCACCATGACGCCCTCGCACGCATCGAGATCGGGCAGGACGAGTTGCCGCGGGCGCTCGAACCCGAGATTCGCGAGGCACTGGTGGCGAGGCTCCGTGCGGTCGGTTACCAGCACGTCACCCTCGACCTGCGCGGGTACCGCCTTGGCAGCCTGAACGAGGGCCTTCGCCTTCAGCCCACCTGAGACGCTGTTGCGTTCCCCCTTCGCGCAGTGGTCCCTGGGCGTTGCCGTTGCGTACTTCCTCCTGCACCTGCCCTTCCTCGCCGCGTCACCCGAGGACATCGACTCGATCAATTTCGCACTCGGTCTGCATCAGTTCGACATCCTGCTGCACCAGCCGCATCCGCCCGGATATCCGGTGTACATCGCGCTCGGTCGCGCATCGCTCTGGCTGCTGTCTGCGCTGACCTCCTTGAGCGCGGTGCGCGCCGACACGCTGGCGCTGGCACTGTGGTCCGCGGTCGGCGGCGCCGTGGCTGTCTGTGGAGCGGCGAGACTCTTTGCCGCCGTCGAACGTCGCTTTGGTGACGGGCGCCACACGCCGCTCTGGCCAGTCGTGTTGCTGGCGGTGACGCCGCTGTTCTGGATGAGCGGCCTGCGTCCGATGAGCGACATGCCCGGTCTCGCGGCGGTGCTGTGGAGCCAGGCGCTGCTGATTGAAGGCATCGAGGACCGTCGACCTCTGGTGGCCGGGGCGGCGCTGGCGTGGCTGACCGCAGGTATCCGCATCCAGACGCTGGCGCTGACGACGCCGGCGCTGCTGCTGGCGGTCGTGATGCAGCGCCAGTCCGGTGTCTGGTGGCTGGTGTCGCGCGTGGGAGGGGCGAGCGCCGTTGGCGCGCTCGCGTGGGCCGTTCCCCTCTTTGCGGTCAGCGGCGGTCTGTCGGCGTATCTCGCTGCGCTCAACACGCAGGCCGGTGAAGACTTCGCGTTCGTGGACATGCTGTGGAACAACCCCACGCCGCGTCGGTTCGCTTTCTCGCTGTACGAGACCTTCGTCCTTCCGTGGCACTCGGTGGCCCTGGCGATCGTCGTGGGCGTGGCGGCCGGCATCGGAGCCGTGATGGCGGCGGTGAAGACCCCGCGGGCGGCGTTGGTGATCCTCTATCTCTTCGTTCCCTACATCGTCTATCACCTGATCTTTCAGGAGACGCTCACCGTTCGGTATGCCCTGCCTGTCGTGCCGCTGGTCGCCTGGTTCGCGATGCGGGCGGCCGACGTGGCACGGCCGGCTGCATGGCTCGGGGTGCCGGTTGTCGGAGCCGCACTGGCAGTGTCGATCTCGGGCGGGGCGTCTTATGCCCGTCAGGCTCATCCTGCCTATCGAGCGCTGGCCGAGGCGACTGCTCGTGCCGCGACGGATGCACCGGCGAAGGTCTATGGTCACTTCAGCCTGCGTCGTGCACTGCAGCACGGTGGGACGTCGCTTCCGTTTGTTGAGCCTCGGCGGCAATACGAGTGGATGGGGCCGGTGCAGTACTGGCTCGAGGGTGGAGACCGCCCCGTGTGGTTCTTCGGGGAGGCGAAACGCACCGACCTGGCACTGATCGATCCGGTGAGCCGTCGGGATGTCGTGCGGTACGACTGGACGGTTGAGCATCGTGGCGAGTTGAGCGGCACCCGCCCGACCAACGTGGAGTGGTACCGGCTGTCTCAACCAGGATGGTTTGCCGGCGAAGGATGGTCGCTGACGCCGGAGGCAGGCGGGATGACCAGGGCCGACCGGAAGGGGCTGGACCAGCGACCAATTGATGCGTGGGTCAGGCGCCGGGCCGAGGCCGTGGACGTGATGGTCGGGGGACAGCATCTGGGGCCTCCCGGAGACCCGGCGGCAGAGCTCCGACTGCTGCTGGATGGCCGGCCGATCGACAGTTGGACCGTGGCTGCGCCGGGGGACACCTTTCTCCGATTCGTCAGCCTGCCAGCTGGTTCGCTCGGCGGACCCGGCCAATACGCAACCTTGCGGATCGAGAACGCCGTGGCGGCCAACGGGAGGCGGCCGGAGGTGGCCATCAGGCAGTTCGACCTGCAGGCGGCTTCCGGGGTGGTCTACGGCTTCGGGGAGGGCTGGCACGAGGCTGAGTACGCGCCCGCCACGGGTGCGCGCTGGCGCTGGACCAGCGAGCGCTCCGTGCTGCGGATCCGCGGCACGGCGCAGGCGCTGACGCTGACGCTTCGTG
The DNA here is from genome assembly GCA_040081265.1 of Vicinamibacterales bacterium. Lineage (GTDB taxonomy): Bacteria > Acidobacteriota > Vicinamibacteria > Vicinamibacterales > UBA2999 > JBEBGV01. The sequence continues at coordinate 424 of JBEBGV010000010.1, read as the reverse complement.
GCGAATCGCCCCTCAGGTATTTCGACTCGGCGCCGACCATTCGCATCACCAGCCAGGGTCGGGTGCTGCGCGAGTTGAGGCCCACCGACGACTTCGAGGTCGTCGTCGAGGTGCCGGTCGACGTGTGGCGTGACGGAGAGGCGATGGTGGCCATTGAGTCAGACAAGGTGTACCTGCCCGGACAGGCGGAGGGAACCGCTGATAGCCGCCACCTTGGGCTGCGCGTGTTCGATGCACACCTTGATACGCGATTGCCCTGATTGACACGGGATCGATCGGCGGCTAAGCTCGCTCAACGGTTGAGGTGACAACTATTGTTTTCACGCGGCCCGACCGAAGAATAGCCAGAGAGCTTTGAGTTTCAGGAGAGACCGGATGCGCGTGCGCCAACTGATATCAAGCATTACGCTGTTCCTCGTTCTAG
>JBEBGV010000053.1:0-32873 GCA_040081265.1 Vicinamibacterales bacterium | reverse complement strand
GTACGGAAGGGTCCGGCCTACATAAAGACAAGGATCGGCGTCCGTAGGGTCGAGCGGGTGGCGCCGGCAGGGGACCCCGCCGCGCGCACGCAAGGAGCACGGTGGGGTAGCCGGCGACAGGACCCGATCGACGCAGTGGGTGACGATCCGCCGGCGGAGACTTTTGTGGCGGCAGTCAGGGCATTCGCAGCGCCCTGACCGACTCGGGTCTGTGCAGCGGCGTTCCGAGTCGCGCAGTTCAGTGATGCCACAGAGCACGTGAACGCGGCGGGGATCTTGCCTCCTACAGGACCGGAGCTCCCTATGACCGCCACACTGCGAACGTTCGCCATCAGCGCCCTCGCCCTCGTCGTCGTCCTGCTCACGGCTGGCTCGGCGCAAGCAGGACCGGAGTTCTGCGGACCTGGTCCGAACGCCGACGGCCTGTCCCTCAGCGACGTCACCTTCCGCGGCAACAACGCCGACTCCTGCTACGGCGTCGTCCTCGAAGAAGGCGACATCTCGCTGGCGACCATCAACAGCCTCTGGGCAGGGCAGTTCGGCGGCGGCAACTTCGGCTTCCCGGTGGAGTCCAACGACGGTCCCGAGACGGTGAACGGCATCACCTTCGACTTCCTGCTCGAGGGCGAGGAAGCAACGACGTTCGGCGGCTGGCAGCTGCTCGTCAGCCCCGAGAGCAACGGCATCCCGTATCCGCAGACGCTCGACATCATCATGGTCCTCGAGAACAAGAACTCGGACGTGGACCAGTGGGCGCTCTACCTGTTCGACGATGAGACGTTTCTGGACGGCAGCGATGCGGTCGGCACCTGGTCGGTGATGTTCCTGAACGCGAACCGCACGCCGAAACTCGACGAAGGCATCCTCTATTTCCGCAACGGCACCCCGGGATCCGGCAGCGGATCGGGTTCGGGTCAGGCCGCCGTGCCGGAACCCGCCAGCCTGCTGCTTCTTGGCTCGGGCCTCGCCGCCGCCGCCGCGCGCGCACGTTCCAGACGCCGTTGACAAACGCCGGCGACGATGGCAACGTCGTCGTCAATTGAAGAACCTGCACACTCAGTAGGTATCGAGGCGCGCGAAATCAGCTACGTGCGACCGGTAGCTGAGCCCTTCTGTTGAGAATCATTGGGAATTGTGCGCCGGCATTCCACGTGCAGTTTCATCCGCAACGCTGTTCAGATTGTCTGGCGAAGCGCCTTGAGACTGGGGGACGTGGGTATGCTGACCATTGAAGAACGAGTTGCGTATGTTGAGGGGCAAGTGAGCGATCACCAGAACGTCTTCCAGGACATCCGGGAGTCGATTCGCCATCTCGAATATCGAATGGACGCCGGGTTCGCGACCGTCGATCGGCGCTTCGAGGCCATTGACCGGCGCTTTGAGGGCGTCGACCATCGGCTCGAGGCGCTCGACCAGAAGGTGTCGAGACACTTCATGTGGCTGGTCGGCATGCAGATGACGACGCTCATCGCCGTCGTCGGCGCGCTGCTGTCGCGCGGGTGACACGCCGAGTCGGCGGGTCGTTCCGCCTTCGCACGCTACGGCGGACAAGTCCGACCCGCCCTACGTACGATTGGTTTAGCCTAGTAGAAGGTTTACGATGGGCCGCATGACTGATGCGGTTCGTGACCATCTGCAGCGCGTGCTCGACTGGGAAGAGGCGCACGTCGGGTTCGACAAGGCGATCGACGGCATTCCGGCGGATAAGCGAGGGGCGCTCGCGTCAGGCTTCCCACAATCCCTCTGGCAGATGCTGGAGCACCTCCGCCTGGCGCAGGAAGACATCCTCGACTTCTGCCGCAAGGCTGACTACGTCCATACGATGACGTGGCCAGACGACTACTGGCCCAAGGATCCGGCGCCGCCGAGCGACAAGGCGTGGACCGACAGCATTGCGTCATACGTCCGCACGCGCGACGAGGTGAAGGCGCTGGTGCGCGACGTCAAGGATCTGACCGCGCTCGTGCCCACGGGCAAGGACGGGCAGACGTATCTGCGGTCGATCCTGCTGGTGGCCGACCACGGGGCGTATCACGTGGGTCAGATCATCGCCGTGCGGCGGGCGTTGGGGGTCTGGGGTTAGTCCCTACGTACGACGGGGCAGAGTCTTGGCGTGCGGCGATGCCAGGTGGACGGTTTCCGGCGTGATCTCCACCAGAACCTTGCTGCCGACGTAGATGACGACACGGGAGTACGGCATCGCGCGCAGCACCGCCCGGTGCTGCACCTGCTTCCGAACCACCGCATTGGGCCAGATCCCGGCTTGCTGTCGAAGGCGCAGTTCGAGCAGCAGGACCGACGGGCTGGCGCCCTGAGCCACGCGAAGGACCAGTTCCGGATAGACGCCGACGTTCGGGACGTCCACGCTGCCAAGGACATGGATATGGTCCAACTGCAGCGGCATCATGTTGTTCCACGCGTACCAGGCGCCGGTCTCGGGTGGGTTGGCTTCGTCGATAAGACCTGGCGTGCTGGCCGGCTGTGTCCCCATGGCGTCGCTCCCGTCGTGTAGCCGTTCGAGTAGACGGACACGACGGGCAGATTCACACTGACCAAGCCAGGTCATGCCGCTGGTACGGCAATGCTTAGAGCGGTGTGAACGGCGTCTGCCTGAGGAACGCGGGCAGTTCGGGGCCGAGCGTGCCCCAGACGGGCGTCTGCGGCGTCCCCGCCATGCGCGCCGCAATGGCGTCGAAGAAGGCGCGGTGACCCTGGGTGAAGGCGCCCCTGGCCCAGACGTCGAGCAGCGCCTGCGTGAAGTTCCCGTGGTGCTCTCCCACAAACGCCAGGCGGTTGTCGGCGCACGCACTCATCGAAATCAGGCTCGCCGCGATGACCTCGCCCGGAGCTGCGGCATCGGTCTCCGCCATGGTGCCGCTGCTGCAACTGTCGGAGACGAGCAGGATCCGCACGCCCCGGGAGAAGGCGGTCCACGCCACCCCGAGTTCATCGTCTATCAGGCGCCGGTCGAAGAGGCACCAGCATTCGTCCAGGCCATCTGGCTCCGACCCGCCGCCTAACTCGGGAACGGCAGGATCGTCGGTGACCTGCTCTCCATGGCCCGAGTAGGTCAGCACGACGTAGTCGTCCTGGCGGGCAGCCTTTGCCACATCGGCGAGCCACTGGAGCACGCGGCTGCCGGTGGCCTGCTGATTCAGGAGACGTGTGGCGTCGAGGCCCCGGCCGGACGCGATGTCATACATGGCAGAGGCATCGTTCACGCACCGCGTGCGTCGGAGGTCGACCTGATGGTACGCGGGGTCACGAACATCCACCCCGATGTGCAGCGAGAAGCCTCGCGGCATGCTCAGTAGCGGATCTGCGCCATGTTGTCGCAGTCTTCATACCCGAGCGAGGCCGGTGGCAGGCCGGGAATCAGGACGTCCGCTGGCACGCCGGCTCCGTAGGTGAGCAGGTTGTAGTACTGCGCGAACTCGAAGTCGAACCGCGGATAGTCCTTCGGCAGACACACGCACAGGTTCGAGAAGCCGATGATGGTGTCGGTGACGCCGTCGGAGACGACGGTCACCTGTTTGCCCGCACCAGTTGACGGTGAGAGGGCCAGCGTCAGGCGGGAGAGCCCGGTCAGCGTGACGTCGATGATGTCGATGTCGAGCGCCGCCGGACGCCGGACAATCGGCGCAGGGCCGGTGCCGGCCGCATTGGCGCGGGCGGCGTCGAGATCCACGTACTCGTTGGCCATTGGTCGCGATGCGGAGTAAGCACGGGCTGCGCCGCCGCCCACGCGAATCGCCGCGCGAACGGGTCCGCTTGTCGAGCCTTGCAGGGATGCTTGATTGAAGGTGGTTGGCCGACTCTTGATCGCTTCGAGCTGCGAGAGGTCAATCAACTCAAGGCCTGAGTCGTAGGTCACGGCGACGCCACCGCTACCGCCGGCATCGACGGTGTAACCCCGCAGATCCCACACCAGCTGCTCGGCATCCCTGATGGGCGCGCCCGCCATCACTCGATACGAAGGCTTCAGCGTGGTCTGGCCAGTCTGGGCAACCTCGACATGCCTGCGGCCGATGGTCATCAGCGGCCGATGCTGTTCATTGCTGGCATCGCTGAACTGCATGTCCGGCATCAGGAACGTGGGCACGAGTGACCCTGTCGACTGCGGCGCGGCCATGACGACGCGACCGTAGAAGCGAAGAACAATCTGACCTGCCACGCGCTACCTCATTTCTGACTGGACATTCCGCCTAACGCCACAAAGCCCGCCCACGTGCGCACGGGCAACTCGCCGTCACTCTTCAGCACCGCCAGCTGCGCGTTTCGCAAGGCCTCGGCGGGACGCCTGGTGGTGCGCAGTTCCTGATGGAATCTCGCCATCAGCCCACGGTTGTCATCCTCTACGGGCCACATGCTGGCGATCACGGCGGGCACGCCGGCGGCAAGGAACACACGCGCCACGCTCAGCACGCCTTCGCCGTCCATCACGGTGGGCGCCGCGGCATCGCAGGTGGCGAGTACGACGACCCTGGTGCGCGGCAGGCCGCCGCTGAGGACGGCAGATGCGAGCAGGGCACCGTCGCCTTCGTTCCCTTCTTCAGGTGCAAGCAGCAGACGCGACAGGAGCGGGAACTCGCGATTGACGATGGTGTGGCCGGCGAAGTGGATGACCTGCGCGTCCGTCGTCAGGAGCCGGGTGGCGACAGCCGTTGCGCCGGCGAGCACGAGGCGGCGCGGATACAGCTGGCCCACGGCCGTAGCCTCGCTGTCGGCGAGGGGAAGGCGGGGGAGTCTCGAGCCCTCCGGGTCGTGGCCATCACCGACGGCCAGGACGCTGCCCGCGTCGAAGTCGGTGAGTCGGTTCGAGCCGGCGATCAAGTCGGTGAAGCTGGTGGCGATACCGACGATGTGGCGGCTGATGACGGGCTGACCGTTGGCGCCCGGGATGGCCGCGAAGGGCAGCGAGCTGAGGGCGCCGTCGGGGACGAAGTAGACGGTGTGGCCGTCAGGAACCGATGCGAGGGCGGGCGCGATCAGGCCGCTGTGGATGCGCGTCGAGAGCGGTGCGAGCTCAGCAACCCTGGCGCCGCGGCCGATGGCGCGCTCGACGCGGGCGACGTCGAGGGCCAGCGCGTCGCGTGAGATGGCATAGGACAGGTGGGTAACGCGTTCGCGCGTCAGTACCCAGGAGAGCACGCGCTCGTCGAGCACTTCGTAGACGATGACCGCCGTGTTCGGCGGCAGTTGGCGGTGGTCGACCGAAGGGTCAAGGGACACGCCCGCCTTCTGCCAGCCGCCATTGCGGCTGCGCTCGGCCATGCGCAGCGCCGCCAGATGATCCTGGCGAGCGCCAGCCTCGAGTTGCACGAACTGCTTGAAGATCGGGCGCTCGCCGTCGAAGGCGCGCAGGCGTTCGTCTACCGAGTCGAGGTTGGCGCGCTTCTGCTCGAACTGGGCCAGCGATGCGACGAGGTCCGCTTTGGCCTCGTCGGTCTTGCCGATGGCTTCGTAGGCACGCGCCCGCAGGGCGAGCAGTCGTGCCAGGCGCAGCGCGGGGTCGAGCCTGGGCACGGTTTCGAGGGCCTTGGTGGCTTCGTCGATAGCGCGGACGCTGTCGGTCTGGCTGAGGAGTTCCGCGCGCGAGATGCTGACGTCGGCGGCGTTGCGCTCGCGAATCGCCGCGTCAGTGATCTGCTCGACGGCTGCGGCCGCCTGGGCCAGGTCCTGTTCGGCTGCCGCGAGGTTGCCCAAGGCGACATGGGTGCGGGCACGGCGCATGTAGGCTTCGGTTCGCGTGCGTGCGCTGGTGACCGCGGCGATTCGCGCGCCTTCGAACTCGATGGCGGCCTCGGGCAGGTCGGCGCTGAGCGCCAGACGTCCCGCGATCGCCAGGTGATAGAAGTTCGGGCGCACTCGACCGAGGGCGACGTCCTGCTGCACCTCGAACACATGTCGCCACGCGGAGGAATGATCGCCGAGGGCCCACTCGGCTTCGGCCAGGATGGTTTGTGTTGCGGCGAGGTTGGCACGTTCGCTGGACTGCGTGAAGAGTGCGACGGCTCTTGCCAGATGACGGATGCCGAGGTCGTAGCGGCCCTGTTCGTCGAGCGCCACGCCGGTGGCCCATTCGATGCGCGCGCGCAGGTGCGTGAACGAGGGCGGCAGGGATCGCTGGTCTACCCGGGCCAGCGTGTCGAGCGCGTCCTGCGACCGCCCCTGGTTGCGCAGGAGGATGGCGCGAAAGACGTTGTCCCAGAGTCGATACGGACTACCGGCCTTGCTGAAGTGCGCCGCCGCCTGTGCCATCAGGTCGGACGCGATCTGCTGGTCGTCACGCTGGAGAGCTTCACGTGCCCGACCATAGATCTCGTGGCCGGCGGCGAGTGCACGAACAAGCGCCTCGTCTGGACGATCGGTGGCCCGCCTGATTCGCGCAACGGCGTCGCTCGCCATCCCGTCGCCCCCATCGCGTGCGATACGTGCGGCGGCGGCTTCGGCTTCGTTGAACAGCGCTCTGGTCTTCGGCGCGTCGTTGGCGAGCACGGCTGCGCCCCAGTCCCTGAGGATCTCGTGCTCTGCGCGCTCGCGCACGGTCTGGAGATCTGCAGGGCCGGTGTCCTGATTCTGTCCCTGCGGAACCGCAGACAGCGCCTGCACGTGACGTGCAGCTTCCTGCGACCAGCCTGAATCGCGATCGCGCTCCTGATAGGCCTTCCAGGCGTCAATGGCCTGTTGCGTGAGGCGAGCGCCTTCGAGCGCCAGCGCCTTGTTGAAGAGCGCGGCATCGAGGTTGCCGAGTGCGAGCGCGCGATTGGCAGCCGCCAGCGCCGACACCCAGTCCATCGGGGCACCGGTGGTGCGTGCACGCGCCAGGAAGGCGACGGCCAGATCGTTCTGAAACGAGGCGTTGTTCGGTTCGCGCCTGACGGCGTCCTGCAGCGCGTCGATGGCGCGATCGACGTCTCCACGCACCAGATACGACACGCCCAGCGCTCCGTATGCGCGCGAGGTGTCGTCACCGCTCACCGCCCTCTCAATCGTGGCGGCGGCGATCTGCACTTCTGGCGGCACGGAAGGTACGGCGACGCCGCGCGTGGCCGGAGGTGCCGGCATGTAGCCGTACGCACCGTCGAGGCGGCCCTCAACCAGGCGTGTCGGGCCGCTCGAGAGCGCGGTTTCGAGTGCGCGCAGTTCCGGTCGACCAGCTCCGACGGGCGACGGGTTCCAGAGGCGCACGGCGACCAGCAGCAGCGCTGCGGCGATGCCAATCGGAATCAGTACTGGCCAAACACGCCTGCCGCCCGAGTTCGCCACGGGCGCGTCGACGTGCTCCACGGTCTCCATCAGCACGTAACGGCAGGTGGCACAGTCGGCGAGGTGAGCTTCGATCGCGCGTCGCGATGCCGGGTCCAGCGTGTTGTCGGCATAGGCTGCCAACTGCTGCGCGCTCGGGCACGGATGAGGCATTTATCTTCCTTTTCCTATGGACGGCACGATCCGGTCGTTTCGCAGCGTGGCCACCCTATTCCCCAGCGTCGAAGCCATGGCTTCCCCAGACCTGCCGCACGAGGTCAGCCGGGAAACCGGCGGCTTCCAGGTCTTTGCGCAGGCCCTTCAGGATCCGGTCGATCCGCCTGTAGAGCTGGGTTTGGTCGAGGCTGAGCGCCCTGGCGATGTGCGACACCAGGCGCCCGTCGGTGAAGCGCAGATTGATGATCAGGCGGTCGGTCGGGTCGAGCCGCAGCAGGCACTTCTGCAGTTCGGCGGCGACCAGGCGGGCACTCTGCGCCCGTTCCTGTTCGAGGACGTTGGCGTCGGGCTGAGGCGCTGGCGACCTCACCTGCTGGAGGGCGTCATCCGGCTCGAATCGTCTCCGCGATCGTACGGGCAGGCGCCCGGCCAGGGCTTCGATGTCGGCACGCGGCATCGACACGTTGTGCCTGGACGCCAGCAGTTCGCAGGCCTCCCCGAAGGTGTGGCCGTCGCGCACCAGCAGTTGCTCGAGCAGCACCGCGACAGTACCGCAGCGTGTGGCCTCGGCTGAGGGTCGCCACTTCCCCCAGTTCTGTGCCCTGAAGTCGAGGAGCAACCGCTCGACCACGATCTTCAGGTAGGTGTTGAGGGAACTGCGTTCCTCGAACGCCCGGAGAACCGCCTGGCTGTTGTCGGCGAGTTTCAGCAGGACGACGGAGGTGAAGTCCTCCGCCTCAACGCCACCGAGGTGGGCCCTGACACACACCCCCCTGATCACGCGCATGACCTCGTCGAGGTGGTGCGCCAGCAGGTCGGGCTCGGCGTGAGGGGGTGGAGTGGAACCTGGATCCTCGGGGTCGGGTTGGGGCATCCGCGAGCGGATTATAGGTCGTCAGCTGAGCAGTTTCCGCGTGGTCATAGCGAAATCAAGCTATGGCGTCCGTCTATCGGGGCAAAGAGGTCCCCGTGTATTCCCCCCACTATCCGGATCCGCGTCCGCTCGCTGACGCTCTCGATCGCGTACAGTTCGGCGTCATCATCACCGGTGACGCGCGGGCGCCGTCTTTCGTCAACTGCTACGCGCGCGAGGTGCTGGAGCAGGGTGACGGGCTGAAGGTTGGCCCGCTCGGCCTCGAAGCCGTCAATGCCTCTGATACCAGGGACCTGCGCGATGCGATCAGTCGAGCCGTGCGGCGAGAGTCGCGAGCGGCCGCGACGTTCGTCCTGCCCAGGCTGCGGGCGTCCAGGCCGCTGATCGCGTTCGTGCCCTTGCCGTTGCTGGGCCCGAGTGCGACCTCTGAAACAGCGGTCTTTGTCTGCGACCCGGAGCGCTCGCCGGCGGTGGACCCGGCGGCGCTGACACGCCTGTTCGGTCTCACCCGCGCCGAAGCAAAGTTTGCGACCCTGCTGATGACCGGGACGACGGTCGAGGACGCCTCGACGTCGCTGGGTATCGGCATCAACACCGGGCGCGCACACCTGCGGCGCATCCTGATGAAAACCGACACGGGACGGCAGGCGGATTTGCTCCGCCTGCTGATCGTCTGTTCGGGGCAGATTTCGTTGAGTTGAGTGCGGCCCTATTTCAGGGTCGCGGAGAAGGTCGTCTCGGGGATGGCGGCGAGCGCCTTCGACACCGGGCAGTTCTTCTTGGAGAAGTCGACCTTCTCGTTGAAGAGCTCGGCGGTCACGCCGGGCACTTCGGCTACGGTCACGATTTCGATCTTCGTGATGGTGGGGCCGGCCCCCAGGTGCACGGTCGCCGACGACTCGATCTTGGTCGGCGGATGACCGGCCGTCGTCAGCTGCGCCGCCAGGAACATCGAGAAGCAGCCGGCCTGCGCCGCGCCAATCAGTTCCTCGGGGTTGGTGCCGGTGCTGGCGCCTTCAAATCGTGAGACGAAGGTAAAGGGGGCGTTGAAGTGTCCCGAATCGCCCTTCATCGTGCCGGCGCCCTCTTTGAGCGTCCCGGTCCATGTCGCGTGTGCTTTGGAAATAGCCATATCCAGAAATCCTAGCTCAACATGTCGCTAAGGCATTCGGATAATCGGCACCGGTAACAATGTCGATGAGCTTGGGGACGACTCCGTCTCATCGTGTGACAGGTGCTCACACACTCGGGGAACGGAATCTGCACCCGCGGGCGATATGCCGCCCTCACAACCTCCACCCCCGCCTTTCCGCCCCAAGCAGAACACCACCGTCTTCACCCATGTTGCCGGCCGTGACCAGCACGAGTGGCTCGACGATTCCGACGGTCCGCTGTACGCCGACGAGCGGTCCGACTCCGACGCCCGATATGGCGCACGCACCCGGCCCGTCGCCGATGACGACCCGGGCGAGGGCGAACGGTAGCGCTCGTCGGGGCGCAGCTGCGTGCGCACCTCTTTCCTGTCGCGCATCAGCGTGACATCCAGCGCGGCGCCGGCGTTGCCCGGCTGCGCCTGCTCGAGTACATCCGCCGGCGAAGAAATGGTGCGACCGTTGATCGCGGTGATGACGTCTCCCGCTTTCACAGTTGCGGCGGCTTGTAAGACACTCCATCGGTAGTTTCGTTCTTGCCGAATCGGCGGAGGCCAGCGGATGAGGCTGGCCTCCGGCCGTCCTAGCGCGAGCTCCGTTGCGTGATGGGAATGATCGCGTTGACGATGGTGAGGTTCGCGTGGCGCTCCCCAGCGAAGTTCGGATCGAACTCGAAGGGGATTTCGCCTGGGCCCTCGCCCTTCGCTTCCTTGACGTCAATCCAGTGGTCGCTCGCCTTGGAGAACCAGGCGCAGCCGGGGAATGTCGTCATCATGAACACGACGCGCCCGCCGCTCGCATCGACGGTCAGGCTCTTCTGATCGAGCGTGTACGTGCACCCGTTCGGCTGGGAGAACTGGACGAGCGTTCCATTGAAGTCGATCGACGTGATGCGCTCATGGTCCGGGTTCGGCTCGGTCGAAATGGACACGCTGGAAGAGCCGCGGCCGCTGCGCGGCGTGACGCCGGTACCGTTGTTGATGGCGTTTCCGGTCCAGGAACAATCTGGTGCGGCCGTGAGGGTGAGTGTGAAACTGCCGCCGCGGCCTGAGACCGACTGCGGCACTCCCGAGATGTTGACCGCACATGTGGAAACGGTCTCTGCGAGAGGAGTAGTCAACGCACGAGTCGAACCGAGAGCGGATGGACCCGTGGGTGACGCGATAGACGAGGTGTTACCAGCGTGTCCGCTGCATCCGGCCACAACGCCGACCAGCAGCAACGAACTCAGACGCGAAAGCATGAGTGGGGTGTTCATGCGCCGGTTGCTGCATAACACCGGCCACCGGCGGGCGAGTTGTCGGCTACTTCAAGGGCGGAATAGTGCGCGCCTTCGTTGCCTGCTCGAAGGCGTAGGCGAACCGGATGAGGCTGGACTCGGTCCAGGCAGTGCTGAAAAAACTCACGCCGACGGGCAGGCCGTTCACCTGGCCGGCGGGCACGGTGATGCTGGGATAACCAGCCACAGCGGCGGGCGAGGTGCTCGATCCCAGGTAGTGGTCGCCGTTGACGAGGTCGGTTGTCCACGCGGGGCCGTTCGATAACGCGACGAGGGCATCCAGTCGGTTCGTCTCGAGGGTGGCGTCGATCCCCTCGGCGCGAGACAGTCGCAGGTTGTTGGCGAGCGCGGCCCGGTAGCCGACCTCGGTCAGCGGTCCCTTCTTTTCGGACTCGATGAACATCTCCTGCCCGAAGTGCGGCATTTCACGCGCGGCGTTCTTCGCGTTGAAGGCGATCAGGTCGGCCAGCGTCTTCACCTGGAGTCCGCGCCGGGTGGCGAGATACGCGTTGAGGCCGGCCTTGAACTCGTACTGCAGCACCTCGAGCTCGCTGTCGTCGTATTTGCCGGCGTTGGCGAGTGCGACCGGGTCGACGACCTCGGCGCCGAGTGATTTCAGCGTGGCGACAGCCGCGTCGAAGACGCGATCGGATGAGGGGCTGTACCCGGCGAACGGGCCGCGCAGTACGCCGATGCGCGCGCCTCTTAGGGCGTTGGCGTCGAGGACAGGGGTCTGACCCCGGTCTGACCCCGGTCTGACCCCGGTCTGACCCCGGTCTGACCCTGGTCTGACCCCGGTCTGACCCCGGTCTGACCCTGGTCTGACCCCGGTCTGACCCCGGTCTGACCCGTGGCGGCGTCGCGCGGGTCGGGGCCGGCGATGGCGGCCAGCAGGAGGGCCGCGTCGCGGACGGTGCGCGCCATCGGGCCGGGCGTGTCCTGCGTGTGGGAGATGGGAATGATCCCGGACCGACTGGCCAGGCCGACGGTGGGCTTGATCCCCACGAGGCCGTTGGTCGATGACGGGCAGATGATCGAGCCGTCTGTTTCGGTGCCGATGCCGATCGTCGCCAGGTTCGCGGCGATGGCGGCTCCCGTGCCGGAGCTCGACCCGCACGCGTTGCGGTCGAGCGCATACGGATTACGCACAAGGCCACCGCGTCCGCTCCAGCCGCTGACGGATCGATTCGACCTGAAGTTGGCCCACTCGCTCAGGTTGGTCTTGCCAAGGATGACGGCGCCGGCCGCGCGCAGTCGTTCGACGATGAACGCGTCGCGATCGGGCGCAGGCCCTTCGAGCGCGAGCGACCCGGCAGTGGTCATCATCCGATCAGCGGTATCGATGTTGTCCTTGATGAGCACGGGGATGCCGTGCAGCGGGCCGCGCGGTCCCTTGTCCTTGCGCTCGACGTCGAGGGCATCCGCGATGGTGAGGGCGTCGGGATTGATCTCGATGATGCTGCGGAGGGTGGGCCCGTTGCGATCGATGGCTTCGATGCGGGCGAGATACAGCTCTGCGATCCGACGCGACGTGAGGCGACCGCTCGCCATCGCCTCTTGCAGCGAGTCGACGGTCGCCTCTTCCAGTTCGAATGCGGTCGCGGTTGCGGTGGCCGCGTCTGTCGAGGGCGGAGTCGCTCGGCGGTCGCAGCCTGCGCCGACCAGACCGAGTACGGTCAGCGCGACCAGTGCGCCGTGGAACCTCCTGCTGCCGCGCATGAACAGATATTCAGGTGTTCCGGTCTCGCCGCACAATCACTTTCTTGCCACGCAGGCCGCTGGCCCCGACCGCGGAGATGATGTCGTCGGCGTGTTCGGTCGGCACCTCGACAATCGAGAAGTTCTCGGTAACCTGGATCTTGCCAAGCGAAGACGACTCGATGCCACTCTCGCCGGTGATGGCGCCGACGAGGTCGCCAGGGCGCACGCCCGCCATCTTGCCGGCGCCGAAGAAGACGCGCGTCATGGGGCCGTCGGATGCGGAGGAGCGACGCGGCGCCGACGAGTCATGACCGCGGCGCGCAGACGGGTCCTTCGGACCCGTCCTACGTACGTCGGCCTCAGGGATCTCTGATTCCTCGCCGTCGCCGGTGGCGGCCAGATGCGCAACCTTCACCGCCGCCGCGGCGATATCGAGGATGTCGAAGTCCGCTGACAGCGCCGTCACCACCCCGCGCACATCGTCGAAGTCACCCGCCGTGAGGCGCTCGCGCAACTTCGTGGACGTGAGTTCAAGACGCCGGGCACGCAAGTCGGCGACGGTGGGAAGCGTCGCCACCTCGATCTTCTGCTTGGTCACGCGCTCGATCGTGCGCAGCAGGTAGTGCTCGCGCGGGTCGGCCAGCGTGATGGCGGTGCCGGCACGTCCTGCCCGGCCAGTGCGGCCGATGCGGTGCACGTAGGACTCGGCGTCGGTGGGGAGGTCGTAGTTGAACACGTGCGAGACACGTTCGATGTCGAGGCCGCGGGCGGCGACGTCGGTGGCGATGAGCAGATCGGTCTTGCCCGAACGGACACGGTTCATCACCGCGTCGCGCTGACGCTGCATCATGCCGCCGTGCAGCGCCTCGGCCTTGTAGGCGTGCGCGTTGAGCATCTCGACCAGCGTGTCCACCTCGAGGCGCGTGCGACAGAACACGATCGCCGAGCTCGGGTGCTCCATGTCGAGGATGCGGTCGAGCGCCGCCGGCTTCTGGTCTCTGCGGACGATGTAGGCAACCTGGCGGACGCGGGGAAGCGTGCCGGTCTTCGCCTTCTCGTCGGCGATGTTGACGCGCTTGGGATTCTTCAGATGCCGCTCGGCGATCTTGAGGATGCGCGAGGGGAGTGTGGCCGAGAACAGCGCGGTCTGGCGCGAGGGCGGCGTCTCCTTGAGGATCGTCTCGATGTCGTCGGCAAAGCCCATGTCGAGCATCTCGTCGGCCTCATCGAGCACGAGCATGCGCAACGAGTCGAGCACGAGCGTCTTGCGCCGGATGTGGTCGAGCGCGCGGCCGGGCGTGGCCACCGCGATCTGCGCACCGCGTTCGAGCGCGCGGATCTGCTGGTCCATCGACGCGCCGCCGTAGAGCGGCACGACGTTCATGCCGCTGCCGGCGGAATACTTGTGGATGGCCTCGCTGACCTGCATGGCCAGCTCGCGCGTCGGCACGAGGACGAGGCTGCTGGTGTGTTTGCTCTTGCCGGACCTGAGGGGCCGGCCTACGGGAGCGGCCGGGGCCTTGGTGGTCGCTTTGACCAGGCGCGGGCGTTCTTTGTAGATGCCGGCGGCCTTGTCGGCGCGATCGCGTGCGGCCTGTTCCGCGTCTTCCTTCGGGGCCTCTTCCGCAGCGGGCTGGAGCAGCAGGTGGAGCATCGGGAGCGCGAACGCAGCCGTTTTGCCGGTGCCGGTGGCGGCCTGGGCCAGGAGATCGCTGCCGCTGAGGATGATCGGGATCGTCACGCGCTGCACAGGGGTGGGTTCCTCATAGCCAAGCGCGGCGACGGCGGCGAGGAGGGTGTCGGAGAGCCCGAGGTCGGAGAAGGTGGCTTTCGAGGAGGTATCGCGAGGGGTGGACATCCCCTCATTGTCCCACGGGCGCGGGCGCGTTCGGCCTGAAGCCGCTCTCATCTTCGTCTCACCTGCCGCGAATACCTTAGGCGGGTATGACACTCGCCTTCGTCCTCGCCCTTGAACTGACCCTGCTGCCAGCGGCGCAGGCGCGTCCCGCCCCGCCGGCACCGGTGCCCCTGACGCTGTCAGCGGCGGTCACCCGCGCCAGAACTTCGTCGCCCTTCCGGACCTCGGCGCAGAATCTCGCCACCGGGGCCGCACTGGCGGCCCAACTGGCCGGCCGCACGCTCAATCCCGTGGTCGAATTCCGGACCGAGAACTGGGGGCACGGCTCGAGCCTTCCCATCGACGTCTTCGCCACGGCCAATCAGACGCTCGAGCTGGGCGGCAAGCGCGCCGCGCGCATGGGATTCGCGCTGGCCGAGCGCGACGTCGCCAACGCCAACCTCCAGCTCACCGACCGCCAACTAGCGTTGCGGACCGCCCAGCTCTACGTCCAGGCGCTCAAGGCGCGTGGCCTGCTGGCGACCCTTCGCGCCAGCAAGGAAGGCCTCTCGACGCTGATCGCATCGGTGCGCCGCCGTGTCGAGGAGGGCTATTCAGCCGAGTCCGACCTGCTGCGCTTCGATACCGAAGCCGCCCGCGTGGACATCGAGATCGCCAAGGCCGGTCTCGAACTCGACCGCAGCCTGGCGTCGCTGACGGTCATCGTTGGGGCGCCCGAGGCAATCACCGCGGAGCAGCTGGTCGATCCGCCGGAACTCGCCGTGCCCGCGGCCCAGCAGATCGCCCTGGCTGCAGCGGTGGCCCGGCATCCGGAGGTCGTCGCGGCCGATGCGCGCCAGGCACGGGCCCAACAAGCCACCGCGCTCGAGCGCGCGCGCACGGTGCCGGACCCCACCATCACCCTCGGCTACAAGCGAACAGCCGGGTTCAATAGCGCCGTGGCCGGTGTCCTGTTTGCGGTACCGCTCTTTGAGCGCAACGGGGCATCGGTCGCGCGCGCAGCGGGCGAGCAGTCCGCCGCCGCAGCAGAACGAAACGCCACCGCACGTCGGCTCGAGGGTGAAACCACCGCCCTCATTCATGCCGCGCAGGCACTCTCCGACCAGTCAACCCGTGCGGCCGGCGAGCTGCTCGCCCCTGCCGAGAGCGTGCGCAACGCCGCGCGCGCTACGTTCCGCGAGGGCACAACCGATGTCCTGAAGCTCATCGACGCCGAGCGCGTCTATGCCGACGTGCAGCGCGTCGCTCTCGATTTGAGGCTCGACGCGTTGGTCGCCACGCTCGAAGCCAGATTCGCCCTCGGCGAGGAGTCCCTGCCATGATCATCAGTCACCGCTCGCGACGCATGCGGGCTCTTGTCGCCGTCTTCGTCCTGCCACTTTTCTGGAGCTGCACCTCCTCGACCGAGCCTGCTCCAGCCGAGGCTCTGACCACCCCGAAGGCCGACGCGGTCGAGCTGAGCGAGGAGGCCCGAGCTAACGCCGGCATCCTCGTCGAGAGCGCTCGCACGGTCACGCGTACGGCCCAGCTGACGGCACCGGGCCTGCTGGCACTCGACGAAACGCGCACCGCGCGCATCGGGTCGCTGCAGGAAGGACTCGTGCTCGACGCGCGTGCCCAGGTTGGCGACCGCGTGCGCCCCCGACAACTGCTGGCGACCATGCACGGCCACGCGGTACACGATGCATGGGCCGGGTACCACAAGGCGATGGCCGAGCGGCGACGGGCTGACAACCAGCTGAGTTACGCCGTCGACTCGCATGAACGTGCACGACGGCTCTACGCGGACAAGGCCGTGTCGCTCCAGGAGCTGCAGCGAGCGGACGTCGATCGCGTGGCGGCTATCCAGGCCGTAGACGTGGCCAAAGCCGAGGTCACCCGTTCAATCGAAGAACTCGAACACATCGGCATCACCGTCAGCGCCGCGCCAGGAGAGGAAGGCGCGGCGGCCACCGACGGGACCGCCGAACAGATCCCGGTGCGCAGCCCGATCGGCGGTGTGGTGCTCGAGCGGCTGGTCACGCCAGGCACAACAGTCACACCGGGTACGCCGCTGTTTGTGGTCAGTGAGCTGTCCACGCTCTGGGCGGTCGCCGAGATCGATGAATCCCAGTTGTCGCGGGTCAAGGTCGGTCGTCCGGTCGATGTCGTGGTGGCCGCCTATCCGGGGGAGCGCTTCGCCGGCACCATCACCTTCATCGCCGACATGGTCAGCCCGACGACCCGTCGTGTGACGGTGCGGTGCACGGTCCCCAATCCAGATGGACGGTTGAAACCTGAAATGTTCGCCACCGTCTCCCTCGGCGAAGGTGACCCGCGCGCCGTCGTCGTCGTGCCGACGGCGGCGATTCAGACGCTCGACGGGACCTCGGTCGTGTTTGTCGAACAGTCGTCGGGACGCTTCGTGCCTCGAACGGTTCAACTCGGTGCCGAGGCTGAAGGGGTGGTCGAGGTGACCTCAGGGCTGTCAGCGGATGACCCAGTGGTGGTCGGGGGCAGCTTCGTCCTGAAGGCCGAGTTCCTCAAGGCCAGAACCGGGGAGAACTGACGTGGGCGCCATCGAACGTTTCGTAGCGGCGAGCCTGAGGCAGCGGTTGTTCGTGCTGCTGTGCCTGGCCGCCCTGGTCGTCACCGGAGTCGCGGCGTATCGGAGCCTGCCGGTCGAGGCCTTTCCGGATCTGACCAACAACCAGGTCACCGTCGTGACCGAGGCCGCAGGCCTTGCTGCGACCGAAGTCGAGCAGCGCGTCTCGTACCCGATCGAAACTGCGCTGATGGGCGTGCCCGGTGCCGACCAGGTGCGCTCGATCTCCAAGTCGGGTCTCTCGCTCGTCACCGTGGTCTTCGACGATGCGGTGCCGGTGTACTTCGCGCGCCAGCTGGTCAACGAGCGCGTGCTCGAGGTGCGCGGGCGGTTGCCACAAGGTCTGTCGCCGACGCTGGGTCCCGTCGCCACGGCGTTTGGTGAGATCTATCAGTACCTCGTGGAAGGGTCTGGCGCGGACCTGATGGAGCGCAAGACGATTCACGACTGGGACCTTCGCACGCAGCTGCGCTCGGTGAAGGGCGTCAGCGAGGTCAATTCCTGGGGCGGGCTCACGCGCCAGTATCACGTCATCGTCGATCCGGCCCGGCTGGAGCGCTTCGGCGTGTCGCTGCATCAGGTATTTGGCGCCATCTCCAGCAATAACCTGTCGTTCAGCGGCGGCTTCATCGAGCATCGATCGGAGCGCTACACCGTCCGCGGCACAGGCCTCGTGACCGGTGAAGAGGACCTGCGTCACATCGTCGTCGACGAGATCAACGGCGTGCCCGTCCTGGTGTCGGATGTCGCCGACGTGGCCATCGGCGCCATGCCCAGGCAGGGTGCGGTGACCCACGACGGCGCGCAGGAATCGATTGCCGGCATGGTCATCATGCTCAAGGGCGAGAACGGCCGGGATGTGGGTGCCAGGGTGAAGGCGCGAATCGCCGAAATCGCGGCCAGCCTTCCCGGCGGCGTCACCCTGAAGCCGTTCTACGACCAGACCGAGGTGATTTCACGCACGTTTTCCACCGTGCAGCGCAACCTGCTCGAAGGATCGATCCTCGTCATCGTCGTGTTGTTCGTGTTCCTGGGAGACGCGCGCGCCGCGCTCATCGCCGCGGCAGTGATACCGCTGTCGATGCTGGTCGGATTCATCGGCATGCGCCTGTTCGGTGTCTCGGCCAACCTGATGTCGCTCGGTGCCATCGACTTCGGCCTCATCGTCGACGGCGCCGTGGTGATGATGGAGAACTTCATCCGGCGACGGGCTGACTTCCAGCACGACGAAGCCCTGCACCACGATCCGCACGTCAGGCGGATGACGCTTTTCACCAGCGCCGCGACAGAGGTGGCACGCCCGGTGCTTTTTGGCGTGCTGATCATCGTGGCCGTCTACCTGCCGATCTTCACGCTCGAAGGGCTCGAAGGAAAGATGTTCAGGCCGATGGCGATCACGGTGTGTTCCGCCGTGCTCGGTTCGCTCCTGCTGTCGCTGACGGTTGTGCCGGTGGCCTCGTCCTACTTCCTGAAGCTGTCGCACGCGCATCACGATGAACGGTGGTTCCTGGCGCTGCGCCGGCGATACCTCCACGACCTGGCGTGGGCGCTGGAACATCCCGGTCGCACCGTCGCGCTGGCACTCACCGCCATCGTGGTGGCCATCGGATCGCTCGCCTACATCGGCACCGACTTCATGCCGAAGCTCGACGAAGGGTCGATTCTGATCGAGACCAGGAAGCTCCCGTCGGTGTCGCTGGGCGAATCGGTGGAGATGTCCAAGCGCGTGGAAAACATCATCGGTGCGTTTCCAGAAGTGGAGCAGGCGGTCACCAAGATCGGCCGGCCCGACCTGGCAACCGAGGCGATGGGCATCTACCAGGGCGACCTGTACGTGATGCTCCACCCGGTGGAGGAGTGGACGACCGGGCGAGACAAGGAAGCGCTCATCGAGGCGATGGCCACGGCGCTCGAAGGCATGCCCGGCATGACCTTCAACTTCACGCAGCCGATGGCGATGCGCCTGGACGAAGTGATCTCGGGCGTGAAGGCGGACGTTGCCGTGAAGGTGTTCGGGCAGGACCCGGCCGTGCTCGAGCGTGTGGGCGGGGTGATTGCGCAGGAACTGGGACAGGTGCGCGGCGCCAGTGACCTGCAGACCGAGGTGCTCTTCGGCGCGGCGCAGTTGCAGATCGACATCGATCGCGCCCAGATCGCCCGCTACGGGCTGAACGTGTCGGACGTGCAGCAGGTGGTCGAAACCATGGTGGGTGGGTCGCAGGTGACCGAACTCCTCGACGGCCCCCGTCGCTTTCCCGTGATGGTCCGCTTCCCTGAAGCGCTGGCCTCCAATCCGGATGCGATCGGTGCCGTACTGCTGACCGGCCTGCGCGGTGAGCGCGTGCCGCTCTCGCGGGTGGCCCGCATCTGGGAGGCGAGCGCGCCCGAGACCATTTCGCACGAGAACGCGGAACGGCGGCTCGTGGTGCAGACCAATGTTCGGGGTCGCGACATCGGCAGCTTCGTGGCCGAGGCACGCAGCCGCGTCGAAGGGGCACTGACGCTCCCGCCAGGCTACCGCGTGACCTGGGGCGGCCAGTTCGAGAACCAGGCCCGCGCGACCGCACGGCTGTCGCTCGTGGTGCCGCTGTCTGTCGTCATCATCTTCCTGCTGCTGTTCATCACGTTCGGCAGGCTCCGGCAGGCCGGACTGGTGATCCTGAACGTGCCGTTTGCCCTCGTTGGTGGCGTCGCGGCCCTGTGGATTCGCGGCCTGACACTCAACCTGTCGGCATCGGTCGGTTTCATCGCCCTCTTCGGTGTGGCGGTGCTGAACGGTGTCGTGCTCGTGGCGGCGCTGAACCGCCTCCAGGAAGAGGGGGTTGGCCTGAGGGAAGCCGTGCTGCAGGGTGCGTCCACGCGGTTGAGGCCGGTGTTGATGACGGCCCTGGTGGCGGCCCTCGGCTTTGTGCCAATGGCCCTGTCGCATGGGGCCGGTGCCGAGATTCAGCGTCCCCTGGCCAGCGTGGTGATCGGCGGCGTCGTCACGTCGACGCTGCTGACGCTGATGGTGCTGCCGACGCTCTATGAGCAGGTGGAGCGGTGGGCGGCGCGTCGTGCCGCGGCCGCCGAAGCGGAAGAGATCAGTCTGGCGTGACGCCAACTAGAATAGCGGCGTGCGTCTGCTTGTGGTGGAGGACGACCCGGCGATCAGTCGGTTCGTGGTGCGTGGCTTGCGTGAAGAACAGTACAAAGTCGATCTGGCTGAGGACGGCATGACCGCCGAGCAGCTGGCCGCCGACGGCGACTACGATGCCATCGTCCTGGACGTGCTGCTGCCCGGGGTCAATGGCTTCGAGGTGTGCCGGCGTCTGCGGGATGCCGGCATCGACACTCCGGTGCTGATGCTGACGGCGCGTGACGCGGTGCCCGACCGCATCCGCGGGCTCGATGCGGGCGCGGACGACTACCTGGTCAAGCCGTTTGCCTTCGATGAGCTGCTGGCGCGTCTCCGGGCACTGACGCGCCGCGGGCGCACGCGGCAGCTCGATTCGTCGCTCTCATACGGGCCGTTGCGGATGGACACGGGATCGCACGTCGTCACCGCGGATGCCGGGACGCTGGAGCTGAGCGCCACGGAGTATCGCCTGCTCGAGCACCTGCTTCGTCATGCCGAGACGATCGTGTCGCGCGATCAGCTGGCCGAGCACGTGTGGGGGGGAGACTACGACCCGTTTTCCAACGTGGCCGACGTCTATATCGGCTACCTGCGCCGGAAGCTGAAGGCGGCCGGAATCGAGGCACCGCTCATTCACACCATCCGCGGCATGGGCTACATGCTCAAGACGCGCGAACCCGAGGTGACCCTCTGATGGCGCTGTCGTTCCGCACCCGCCTGACGCTGCGCTGGCTGCTCGGCTTTGGCCTGGTCCTCACGCTGGCGCTGGCGGCGGTGTACGTTGGTATCCGCGGGTTCCTGCTCCGTGATCTCGACGCGCAACTGCGGACACTCGCTGGCACCGAGCTGGCGTCTGCCGCCGACGAGCCAGGGATGGGGTTGCACCTGCACGAGTTTCGCGTGGCCGAAGGCCAGGGCGACTACGCCGACAAGTTCGTCCAGCTGCTCGACAGCAAAGGCACCGTGATGATGCAGTCGCCGGTGCTCGGCGCCGCACCGGTGCTCCTGGCAGCGGCGGACCGGCAGCGGGCGATGGAGGGCCGATCGCTGGTGGCCGATGTGCAGGTGAACGGCCGCAGCGGACGGATGACGGCGCTCGTCACCGGCGGATCGGTGAAGTATCTCGTGGCGGTGGGCCTCTTCACCGACAAGCTCGAAGCGACGCTGGGCCAGTTGTTACTCCTGCTCGGCGGCGTGTGGCTGGGAAGCGTCGGCCTCACAGCCGCAATCGGGCTCACCCTGGTCGCGCGCGCACTCGTCCCCATCCACCGCATCACCCGGCAGGCGTCCGTCATCGCGCAGGGCCAGTTCGGTTCGCGGCTGGACGAGCCGCAACTGAACGACGAGATCGGCCAGATGACGCGGCTGCTGAACACGATGCTCGATCGCCTGCACGGCGCCATCGAAGCCAATCGACGGTTCGCGGCTGACGCGTCGCACGAGTTGCGGGGGCCGCTGACCGCGATGCTCGGGGAACTCGACGTGACGCTCAAGCGTGAACGTACCGGGCCCGAGTACCAGGAGACGCTGGTAGGTCTGCGCGAACGGCTCGTCGAGATGAGCGCGTTGACCGAAGACCTGATGCTGCTGGTGCGAGCCCAGGAGGGTAAGGAGATCGGGCTGACCGAAGTCTCGCTCGCCGGGATGCTGCAGACGGTGGTGGACCGTGCCGCGACGCAGGCGGCCGCCGCGCAGGTGACGCTGCAGGTGGAGGCGCCGGCAACGCTGGTGGCCTATGCGGATCCGCGACTGCTCGAACGGGTGATCGACAACCTGGTGCGCAACGGACTCCAGCACAGTCCCGAACGCGGCACGCTGACGCTGACGGCCGAATTGGCCAAGTCAGGCGCGGGACCCGCGTGGGTTCCCGACGAAGTGGTGATCCGCGTCCGGGATCAGGGACCGGGGATTCCCGCGGCCGAGCGCGAGCGCGTCTTCGATCGTTTCTATCGCATTGACCAGTCTCGCTCCCGGCGCACTGGTGGCGCCGGCCTTGGGCTGGCCATCTCCCGCGAGATCGTGCAACTGTGCAAGGGACGTATCCGCGTGGCCGAGACCGAGGGCGCAGGGACGACCATGGAGGTGCGGCTTCCCGGCGGCGTTCGCACGTGACGTGGCAGAATCTGCCATCGTTGTGCGCCCGTCATAGTTCAACCCCGCCAACGTTCGGATGCGTCGTCCCGGTTTTCGAACGATTCTGCGCGGTACCGCGTCTGCTTCCTCCACCATCCGATGCCATTTGAGCAGAGGGGGGAGACGACGATATGCTGCGAGACGCTGAACGGGTAGCCTACCTGGAGGGTCAAGTGAACGAGCACTCCAACACGTTCTCGGACATGCGCGAGACGATGCGTCACTTCGAAAATCGAATGGACGTGCGATTCGAGTCCGTTGACCGTCGACTCGAACAGCTCGACCAGAAGATGTCGCGGCAGTTTCTCTGGCTGGTCGGCGTGCAGATGACCACGCTCGTCGCCATGGTCGGTGCGCTCATGGCGCGCGGCTGATCGCCGCACGGGCGCTCAGCGCGTCGTGAATTGAACCGTCACCGTCATCAGGACAGCTGACGAGGCGCCGCTGACGAGCGGGGGCGAGAACTCCCACTGCAGGACGGCGTCGAGCGCTGCCTGATCAAGGTCGGGGATCGACTCCAGGACGCGCGCGTTGCGGACGCGCCCGTCGGCGTCGATGCGCGCGTCGATGACCACGCGTCCCTGCACTCCGGCAGCTCGTGCGTCCGCCGGATAGAGCGGGGCAATGTTGGTCGTGCGTGTCGGCGGACGCACGGGGCCGCCGACGCGCGGCACGCCTCTGGCCCAGTCGGGCAACGGCTCCGCCGGGTCCGGCTGCGGACTCCGCTGAGCGGTGGCGGTGCTGTCGTCGGCGCGCGGGACGGCTGTTTCGACGCGCAGCTCCGTTTCTGGCCCGAAGTGAATGGTGACGTCGAAGGCGACGGGGCCGGCGCTCGGCACCGCGTACCGCCAGCCGCGAACGGCGTCCAGCGCTGCAGACGTGATCGACTCGAGAGCCGCAGCAACGGCGCGCTCGTCGTTGCTGCGTGTCGGGTCAAACGCCGCGACGACCGGCGCATCGGCCACGCGTCGCTCGGCAACGAAGCCGGACGCATCGAGCACGACGCGCAGCCGGACACCGGCGCGCAGCCCGATGGCCGCGGCCTGTGGCGGGTAGCTGGGTGTGAGGCCGTACGACCGACGGGGGATGGGACGGTCGGCCGATGCGAGCGGCGTCGCCTGCTCGAGCGGACCAGGGGCGGCGGCTTCGAAACGGCCCGTCACCTGCCATGGCGCCTGCGCCGACAGCGGCGCCACATGCCAGACGACTCCCCAGACCATCACGCCCGCCCCGACGCCGGCCAGACGACGTATCGCGCGTTGTCGCATTGCTCGCCTTTCGCTGCTCGGTTTTGGTGAATTAGACACCGGCGGCGGTCGTGTGTTCCAGATAGCGAGGGCACGGCGGGTCCTTCCGCCTTCGCTGAAGCTACGGCGGACAGGGCGGACCCGCCCTACGTACCCCTACTTGCGACGGGTCCTGTCGGACCCGTCCTACGTACGTCTGTGACGTCGGACGACGTCGGTGGCTGCGCGTCCGCGCGTCTCTGCATCGGCGATGTCCTGAAAGGTCATTTCCCCGTCGATGACGATCAGGTCGGCGGCGTCGGCCGCGTCGCGCAGACGTGTCGCGGTACTGGCATCCGGAGCGTCGAGCACCGGCACAATCAGGGTGCCCGCGACGGCGCTGTCGGCGCCAAGTGAGGCCAGATAGGCTTCAGCCTCTCGCGAAGACGTCGACGTACTGACCAGGATGATGACCTCGGCCCACACGGGATCGGCTGGGCGCGGCACGACGTAGTCGCGGTGGAGGCGCAGGCGCGTCTCGGTCCACAGTGCGTCGGCGGCGATCGTTTCCTCTGACGCGCTGTCGGCCAGGCGGCGCAGGCGGATGTTCGCGCGACCCTGCAACGCACCGACGCCGGCGCGCAGCGCCAGCTTCTCGGCCTTGCCGTGACGCGAGTAGAAGACGACGAGGACGTTGACGTCCGGTGCGGGGGTCATACGAGGTCGAAGACGAGCAGTTCGGCGTCGCGTGTGGCGGTGATCGTCAGCCGGGCTTCGTCGCTCACGGCCAGTCCGTCGCCGGCTTTGAGGGGCACGCCGTTGACGATGAGCCCGCCGGTCGCGCACTGGATCCATGCGTGGCGGCCGGTCGGAATCGCGTGCGTGACTGATTCGCCAGGGCCAAGGAGGGCCGCGTAGATCCGCGCGTCCTGATGCAGGTGCACGGCCGACGTGCTGGTGCGCATGTCGGGGCCGGCCACCAGACGCAGGCGTCCGCGCTTTTCGTCACGCGGATACGAGACGTGCTGATACGACGGCGTCAGCTCGGACTGGGCGGGTTCGATCCAGATCTGCAGGAAGTGCACCGGCTCGGTGGGCGAGGGGTTGAACTCGCTGTGAATCACACCGGTGCCGGCGCTCATCGTCTGGATTTCGTCGGGCGCGACGTTGCGCTCCTCTTCCATGCTGTCCCTGTGCGCGAGCGTGCCCGCGATCACGTAGGACAGGATCTCCATCTCGCGGTGCCCGTGCGCGCCGAAGCCCTTGGCCGCCTCCACGCGGTCGTCGTTCAGCACGCGCAGCGCACGGAAGCCCATGTGCGCCGGGTCCTGATAGCCGCCGAACGAGAACGTGTGGTAGCTGCTCAGCCACCCGAGGTCGGTGTGGCCGCGGTCCTCGGCCTTGCGGATAGTCAGCATGACGATTGATTCTATTAGTTGCTAGTTGCTAGTTGCTAGTTGCTAGTTCCTAGTTCCTAGTTCCTAGTTCCTAGTTCCTAGTTGCCAGGAACCAGGAACCAGGAACCAGGAACTAGTGACTGAACGACGGCAACTCGCCGCCGTCGAGGTACGCGAACAGCACTTCGCACGCCGCCTCGGAGAACCGCGCATACCCATCGTCGGTCGGCCAGCCGAGGTGCGGGGTGAGGACGACGTTCGGGAGCAGGGTCAGTGGATGGCCGTGCGGCAGCGGCTCCTGATCGAAGACGTCGAGCCCGGCGCCAGCGATGGTGCCCTCTCGGAGGGCGGCGACCAGGGCTTTCTCGTCGATGAGCGGCCCGCGCGACGTGTTGATGACGTAGGCGGTGGGCTTCATGAGCCTCAGGCGGCGCTCGTCCAGCAGGCCTCTCGACTCGGGCGTGAGCGAGGCGTGGAACGACACGACGTCGGCCTGCGCGAGGAGCTTGTCCAGCTCGCAGCGTTCGGCGCCCCCTTCGCGCGCTGCCTTGTCGGTGAGTCGCGGGCTCCAGGCCAGCACGCGCATGCCGAACGCGGCGGCGAGTCTCGCCACATGCCGCCCGAGGCGCCCGAGGCCGATGATGCCGAAGGTCTTGTCGTAGAGCACCGGCGTGGACGGCGTCTGCCACTCGCCGCGCCGCACGGCGGCGTCCGACTCGGGAATCTTCCGCATCGCCGCCAGCGCCAGCGCGATCGCCAGCTCCGCGGCGCCAACGGAGTAGCCTCCCGAGGCACGGGCGATGGTGATGCCGTGATGGTGCGCAGCGTCGAAGTCGATGTGATACGCGTGGTTGCCGGTCTGGACGAGGATGCGGACGTCCGGCAACTGTGCCAGCAGCTCGGCGGTGAACCTGGTGCGTTCGCGGTTGGCGATGAGCGCGTCGAAGCCGCGCAGCGCGTCCGTGGTCCCGAAGGGGGTCGTGAACACGCGCACCTCAGCGCGCGTTCGCAGCCGCGCGATGCCTGCGGTGGCCTCCCAGGCCTGGTGCGTGTCGTCGAGGACGGCGACCTTCATGCGCCGAGGCCGAAGAGCAGCCAGCAGACGAGCGCGCCGACGACCGACATCGACAGGCCCCAGATCAGCAGGCCGTTGAAGAGCGACCTGGTGTCGCTGCCGGGCGGAAGACCAGCGATGTAGAGCGCGCCACCGGTGGACAGCGAGGAGAGGTCCACCAGGCTGGCCGACACGTTCATCGACCACGCGATCGGCAGCGCCTGCATGTTGAGATGCGTGGCAAGCTCCGGCGCCATCGGCAGGAAGGCGGGCAGCACGACGCCAGACGTGCTGCTGTAGACCGAGACGAGCCCGGTGCCGAAGGCGACGATGGGCGTGATGGTGGCGCGCGTCGAGAGGTTGGCGATGCCGGTGGTGATGAGGGCCAGCCCCTGCGTTTCCTGCATCATCGCGATGAGCACGGTCACGCCGGTGACCATCAGGATGACGCTCCACGGCATCGCCTTGATCGCCTTCTGCTCGTCGCACGCGCGCAGCAGCGTGAGCGACACCGCCAGGACGAGCGCGACAAGGCCAACGTCGAAGCCGAAACCGGCCACGGCGACGATCAGGACGCCGATGGCGGCCGTCGTCATCCAGTGGCGCGCTTCGAGGACGCGGGTGCCGGGTTCGTCGATCGTGCCCGCTGCCGGGTCCGCTGGACCCGGCCTACGTACGGAATTGCCCCCATTGCGGAAGAGACGCCAGCCGCCCAGCGCGAGGAAGCCGGCCACGCCGACAATCGTGTGGGCGAGCGCGTTGTAGGCAAAGGTCTGCCATTCGTAGCCGCCAAGGCCGATGCGCGCCATCACGCCGTGAGCGACGACGCCCGTCGGTGCGAATGGCGACAGCGTGCCCGCAAGGGCGCCGTTGCCCGTCATGAGCACCATCAGCAGCGGCGGGATCCCGGCGCGGACGGCGACTGCCATCGCCGGCCCGGCGAGCAGTGCACTCGCCGGGGTGGCACCGGCGCCAATGGTCGCGATGACGAAGCCGAGAAAGAAGAACATCACCGGAAGGGCGCCGGCGTGGCCGCGGCACAGCCGCACGGCACGCGCCGTCAGACGGCTGAGGGTGCCGTTGGTCTCGGCGATGCTGAAGAGCAGCGTGATGCCGACCAGCGTCACGAGCAGCGCCACGGGAAAGCCGTCGAGCACGGCGTTGAGCGACATCCCGCCCAGGTAGACCCCGACCAGCATCGCCAGCGCCATCGACAGCAGCCCGACGTTGATGGTGGTGACGCAACTGAGCGTCACCGCGAGCACCAGGGCGCCGATCGAGATCCAGGCGAGCATCAGCGTGCCGCTGGCGCGGGCGAGAGCAGGCGGATCAGCCCGGCGATGTCGTCGAGCGACTCGAGCGAGTTCACGGCATCGATCACGGGAGACATCGCGGAGGCGGGCAGCACCTCGCTGGCGCAGTCGGTAAACTTCTCCTGCAGGTCCTCGCGCGTGAATGGCCGATCGGGGCCACCTCGATAGCGTTCGTCAGCCGCCTGCACGAGCGTGCGGCCGTCGAGCAGATCCACTTCGACGGTGCTGCGGATCTTCTCGAAGCCCTTCGCTTCGATCTCCTGGTCGAGCACCGGCGTCACCTTCGCCATCATGGCCTGCACCGGCGCGCTGCGGACGAACTCGTCGCTGAACTCGCGGATGCCGGCCTTGCGGTTGAGCGCGATCGCCGCGAGCATGAACGGTGGGCTGAACTTGGCCTCGAGCTCGCTCTGCGCCACGCCGTAGCGCAGCGGGTTGAGGATGTTGGACCCGGCCCGCAGGCGGATCGCCTTGATCTGCTCGGGCTTCACGTCGTGGGTGACGACCAGCGTGCGCATCGCGTCCATGCTGGGATGACCCAGCACGCCACACGGATACGGCTTGATCGACACACCCGGCTTCACGATCGTGTGGGGATTGCCGAGGACGGGAACGATGCGATCGGGATCGAAGCCGTCGCCGTGGCTGAGCACCTGGAAGAAGCCCCACGGGCCATCGAGCGCGTCGCCGCCACCGGTGAACCCGCGTGACGCCAGTTCCGCGGCGGTCACGCCGTTCTGCGCCGCGCGCCCCACATGCAGGGGCTTGGTCATCGTGCCGAAGTTGACGCGGATGCCAGACGCCAGGCTCGCGGCGATGGCGAGCGCGTGGCCGAGCTGTTCGCGGTTGAGCCCCAGGAGCCTGGCGGTGGCCGTCATGGCGCCGAAGGTGCCGACGGTGCCGGAGCTGTGAAACCCCTTCTTGTAGTGGTTGGGGTGAATCGACTCGGCGATCTTGCACTCCACCTCAAAACCGGCCATGAACGCCTCGAGCACCTGGGCGCCGCTCGCCTTCTGGCGCTCGCCCACGGCGAGGGCAGCCGCCAGCGGTGGGATAGTGGGGTGCGTCAACAACCCGAAGATCCGGTCGGCCGTCGTCGAGAGCTGCGTGTCGTCGAAGTCGTGCGCGTGGCCGCTCAGGCCGTTCAGCAGGGCGGCGTTGGCGGCGCTGACGCGGACCGGCTCGGGGCCGATCGCGGTGGCTTCGGCCCTGGTGCCGCCGGCCAGTACCTGGTCGCGCAGGATCCTGCTGGCGGGAGCCGTCGAACCGGCGAGCATGACGCCGAGACCGTCGATGATGCAGCGCTTGCCGATGGTGATCGCCTCGGCCGGGACGTCGGCGAGGCGCATGGTGGTGATGAAGTCGATGACCGCGCTCGTTGCGCGGGTCTGCTGGGGCACGATGTCTCCTTGTGAATCTGTGGCGCCGGGTCCTTCGGACCCGGCCTACGTACGATCTTGCTCTTCTTCGCCGGGTCCTTCGGACCCGGCCTACGTACCGTCTATTACGTGCCGTCTACGACTTGTAGGGCGGGTCGGAACGACCCGCCGTTCACCCGCTCTACGTTCGCTGCAGGAGCGGGCGCAGGCTGCGGATCTTCGGGAGGCGCTCGAGGGACAGCACGCTCTCGATCAGCTTGTCGGCCTGGCCGGCGCCGAGCACGGGCGCGATCAGGTCGCGCGCCTTGTCCACGACCTCCTGCCGCGTCATCGGGTTGCGCACGGTCCCGCGCACGCTGTCCACACGGTCGGTCAGGCGCGTGCCGTCGTTCAGCGTCACCTCGACTATGCCGACCCGGACCGGGAGGAAGGCAGCCAGGCTGTCGTCCTTGACGAGCTGCACCTTGGCGCGATGACGCAGGACCGTTGCGTCCTTCATGCGTGCGGTGTCGTGTGCGGCGTGGAACGACGCGGTCTTGTCGATGAGCATCACCGCCATCATGTGCTGCACACAGATGTCGGGGATGTCGCGGTTGTCCACGACGGCTGCCACCGTCGGTGCCAGCCGCACCACAATGCTCTTCACCTCGTCGGCTTCAAACGCCCGCCTGGTGCGGATGTTGACCATCGCGTCGAGCGGCCCTTGAATCGGCGTGCCCACCGTCCACTTCTTGATGTCTGTGCGGGTCACCTCGAAGCGCGTCCCGAGGCCCTCAATGAGCAACTCGGGCTTCGCCTTGGGTGCGTAGGCCTGGAAGAAGTTGTCGGCTCCCGAGAACACATCGTCTACGCCATTCCACCCGAGCTGCACGAGCAGGGCAGAGGTGACGCCGCTGCGTGCCGGCATGCCGCCGAAGACGAAGCCCTTGAGAATGTGGTCGGTATCGCGTCCCCAGGAAGCGATGCCCGACGACTGTTGCGCCGTGTAGTCGAGCACCCAGCGCATCTGCTGGGCGGTGAGGCCGGCGGTGCAGGCGGCGGCCGCAGCGGCGCCAAAGACGCCGGCAATGGCGTGCGTGCTCTTGTGGCTCTCGTTGCGGAAGTCCACGCCGCCCATGGCGATGGTGACGCGCGGACCTACGTCGTAGCCGAGCGTGACCGCGCGGAGGAAGCGTTCGCCGCTGATGTCGAACTCTTCGCCCGCAGCGAGCGCGGCCGGAACGATCGCCGCGCCAGGGTGGGACTGTGACTCTCCGTGCGAGTCGTCTGTCTCGTCCGAGTGCGCCAGCACCCCGTTGGTGAGCGCCGCCTCCATCGGACCGCCCACGAGCGTGGAGGCGACGACCGTGGCGGAGCCCTTGCCGGACTGAGCGCGCGCGAACTTGAGCGCGGCAACTCCCGGCGGCAGCTCCGAGCCCGAGATCATTGCCGCCAGCGTGTCGAGGATGTGCTGCCGGGCGTGTTCGATGGCCTCAGCCGGCAGCGCCTGTGTGGCGGCGTTCGCCATGTAGGTGGAGAGGCGCGTCATCACCGGCCCGGGGGCCTGTGCGAACAGGCGCACGCGGGGCAGCGATGCGGCAACGAGCGTGGATCCGAGGGTGGCGAGGGCGTCGCGACGCGTGAGCATGGCTCGCAATTATAGGTCGAAGGAAAGTCACCCCGGATGTCGAACCAGGCGCAGATCGCCGTGCTTGTCGAATGCCGCCAGGCCTGCAGACACGGCGCGTTCGACCACGGCGTCCCACTCGTGGGCAAATCGTCCACGCAGGTGATCTGGCAGCTTGAGGATGGCCAGGTCGCGGGCCCGCTGGTATTGCGCGAGGCGTGCCAGCCGTTTGTCTTCAGGCACGTCATCGTAGGGCACTCGGCTTTCCGACCGCCTGGCGAGGATCAGCAACTGGGAGCCCTCTCTCTTTACAACGACTGTCTCGAAGCCACCCTCGGCCAGGGTTCGCACGAGCGACGAGACGTCGTAGATCTGCAGGTGGAAGGCGTTGAGGCTGTGGAACAGCGTGGTCTTGCGGTCGATGTGGTCGGTGATTTCGTTGTAGAAGTACACGTGACCGCCGGGTCGCAGGCGGTCGCGAATGGTACCAAGCATCGCACGCGGGTGTACTGCGTGGGTCAGCAGGTGGTTGGCCACGACGAGATCGAAATCGCCGTCATAGGGAATCGAGAAGTTGTCGTAGTCGAGGCGATGCGTCGCCGGGATGCCATACGTTTCCTCGATGATGAACTGCGCCACCTCGAAGAGCGGCATCGTATACACGTCGGCGTTGTAGAGCCGCTTCAAGGCGTGGCTGATGGCACCCAGCTTCGGGCGCAGCTCGAGCACGCGCGGATTGTGCAGCGGTACGAGCGAGCCGATGATTTCCACGTGCCTGGCGGTGTTGACGCGGTCGTGAAACAGGTTCTCGAGGTATTGCTCTTCGGCCAGATCGAGATGATCGGATACGAAGACGCCGGCGGAAATGCGCTCCCGAAACGTCCGTCGTTGATCCTCGGTGAGCGCCACTGAGCTTCCCGTGCGGTGAGAGGGGACGGCCTCGCCTTCTGCGATGCGCCCCAGCGTCATCTCGAATCGGTTCAGCAGATACGTGTATCGGCGTCCGGTCGGCCGCACGCGCGCCGACACCACGCCGCAGCGGTGGCACAAGGCGTAGTCGTACCTCTTCGCAGACTCATCGACCGCTGTCTCGAGGAGAAGAAGTTTGTTGAACTCCGACACCAGCGTGGACGCCTCGCCGTCGCACACGGGGCACGCCGAGAGCTCGATCGTCGAGTCCGCGGGGATGTCGGAAGCTTCGTGCGCGGGTTCGGGCAGGTCGAGGATCTGCCCTGAACTGGTGGGGAGCGAGGGTCCGGTGGTTCGCTGCGCGGCCGCCGCACGAACACTCGCCGCCGCCGCCTGTTCCACGGCCGTGGCCAGCTGTGTTTCAAGAGTCTTGAGCTGCGACGCCTGCTCTGTGTGCTGTCGTCGAAGGTCGGCCGTCAGGCCGGCCACCAGCGCTCCGCCGAGCCTCGACGACCAGCGTCGGGCGCGGTCGCGCCATGCCTGCATAGCCATTGCGCCCAATTGTAATCATCCGCGGCGTCACAGCGCGCGAGCATGACCCGCAGCCGCCTGAGGCGTATCGGGAGACGCTTGACGCGATTCCGCCGGAGTCGTGCTTCTCGCAGCGGGATCGCAAGAAGCAGGACTGGCGTCCCGACGAGCCGGCGCCAGCGTCAGCCGCGGTGTGGCAGGTGTTGAACGGCGCGTGGCTCGAAGGCGTCGCGGCACGGAGGCCGCGATCCGGGCGATGGCGCCGCGCGGCGGGCGTGTGATGCTGCGGCGGCCCGGCTATAAACTCCATCCTCATCGCGATCCTCTGCCAGGATTCCTCACGTTTCTCTATTCCCTGGCTCGACCAGGGGACGTGGACGAGCGCTACGGGACGTAGCTCTATCGTGTGGCCGAAGACGATGTCCCCGAGCACAGCAGGACGTTCTATCCGAGTGAGGAGCGGTGCACGCTGGCGAAGGATGTGGCGTATCGACCGAACCGCGCGATTGCGTTTCTCAACACCGTGGGCGGCGCGCATGGCGCCCCCATCCCGGTGAGCGCGCCGGCCGATCTGGAGCGTTACAGCTTCCAGGCGTACATCGGCGTCGACGTCGGAACACTCGCCGCGCTGGTGTCGTCCCTGCCCGCTGACGCCCAGCAGCGCTGGTCCGAGAAGTACCGCGGCGCTAGCGTCTGAGCGTCACGCGTGATCCCCGGCGATTGAGTCAGCGTCGCCGGTTGGAAGTGTTGCCAGGGCGGGTTCCAGAGTCATACGTCGCCGCTGGCCGATGGTCGGCGTCCGAGCCGGCGAGTGGCCTTAATGCGGGCGACAGCGACGGAACGGGCAACGCCCTGAGCGAGCATGTAAGTGGTGAGGCCTTGCTCGTACATGGCGCCGAGCAGGGCCACTCGCTCGTCCGGGGTCATGGCCGCCAGTCGCTGGTGGCGCTGATCTTCAACCGAATCGGCGCTGCGGCTGCGCATGAGGCAAGTATACGGGACGCTGCGTTGACGCGTCCGGTTCGCCCGCGCGGCGTTAGCGTCTGATCGTCACGCGCGAGACGGCTGACTGGGTCGGGTCGGCCACCGACGTCGCGCTGATCAGCACGACACCGCCGCTCGGCACCGAGTTCGGCGCGCGATACACACCTCTTGCGGAGATCGTCCCGACGCTCGAGTTGCCGCCGACGATTCCGTTCACCTTCCAGATCTTCGCCCTGTTCGTCGTGCCGCTGATGCTGGCGGTGAACGTCTTGTTCTGCCGCAGCCGCATGCTCGCCGACGATGGCGAAATCGAGATGCTCACCGTGACCACGGGCGGCGGCGGTGTCGTGC
>JBEBGV010000199.1:0-2500 GCA_040081265.1 Vicinamibacterales bacterium | reverse complement strand
GTCGCAGGCGGCGGAGTGGCCGGCGGCGGGGTTGGCGTCGGCGGAGCCGGGATCGGAAGCAATGCGACCGAGGCCGTGCCGTTGGCCGTTGGCGTCGAAACGCTCGTCGCGCGCACGGTCACGGTGCTCGGGCTCGGGACTGCGGACGGCGGCGTATAGCGACCGGACGTGTCGATCGTGCCGACAATGGCATCGCCACCGCTGACGTTGTTGACGCTCCAGCTCACGCCACCGGTCGCACCGGTCACCGTTGCCGCGAACGTCTGCGTCTGGTCGAGGCGCAGCGAGGCCGTCGTCGGGCTCACCGCTACGTTCACGCCACTCTGAATCGCGGCTCCGGAATCGGCGCTCACGCGCAGCACGGTCGCATCGACGGCTTCGAAGTTCGAGCCGAGGAGCTGTCCGAGGCGATGCAGGTTGTCGTCGTTCCAGCGTGAGTCCGGCGCTCCTGAGATGAACCAGCTCGAGCCGTTGTCGGCCAGGATGATCCCGTATTTCTTCATCGCCCGGAGAATCACCTGGATGTCGGCGGGGTAGCCGCTGATGTCGAACGACGCCTTCAGGCGGAAACGCTCGCCCATGCGCGGATACTGCGTGCCGGTGAGCGAGGACGCATAGTGGCGCGCCGGCCACACGAACTCGCGACGGGTCTGCGGCGCCGTGAAGCGGATGGCGTGCTTGATCTCGCCGCTCAGCAGTTCGTCATAGGTGATGAGCCCGGGCAGGATCGGCAGGCCGGCGGCGTCGGCCGACGTCCACGTCTGCGGGCGCAGCGCGTTGGACGTCAGGTCGTAGATGGCGCCGGAATCCGCGGTCCAGGTTGACGAGTTGGGGAACGCGCGGAAGAACTCGTAGAGGATGCAGTTGGTGGTGTCGAGTGCGATGGCGTGGCGGTCGCCGGTGGCGTTGGGTCCACCTTCAATCGGCACGTTCAGCGGCACCGCATACGGCCCGGGATCGCTCTCATCGGCATACAGGAACGACGCGGCGTATTTCGCCTGCGAGCCGTTCACGGTGATGAAGGGGATGCCAATCGGTCCGCCGTCCCACATGCCGGCGCCGAAGTCGGCATGAAAGCCGCGGCTGGCGCCGATGGTGTTCACCATTGAGGATGAGTTGGCCAGCACCGGCAGCGTGTCGACCGGTGTGTTCCAGACACTGGTGGCCGGAAGGATGCTGCATCCTCCGATGACCTGCTGAGCGTAACTGCTGCTCGCAACGGCAAGAAGGCACAGAGCGACCGCGACGGACTTGAGCATGCCCCGTGAGGGAGCAACACTGGTGCCGCGCGACGACCGAAACGGCCCCGGGGTCAGACCGGGGTCAGACCAGGGTCAGACCAGGGTCAGACCAGGGTCAGACCAGGGTCAGACCCCTGATCGCCATGCGCGGCGCTGACGGAAGTGGCAGCGCAATTACGAAGTGGACGCGCACGACAAAGTGCGCAAACGGCCCTTCGCACCGCTCCTATAATCCGAGGCGGAGCTCCCCCCTCCTTGCGATCCAGACAGGAGTGGTCTCCATGACTTGGAAGATCAATGGCCGACTGAAAGCGAAGACCGATACCAGCGCAGCACCCGCTCAATGCCGCATCGAAGCCCTCTTCGATCAGACGGTCGCGGCGGCAACACCAGAAGACACCGACCCCGACATCGTCAAGGACAAGCCAAAGCGGGGCGCGAAGGAGACCCCTCCCGAGACTGTGCCGGTCGCTGGCCGAGCATCGACGCGCAGCGACGCAGCTGGCGCATTCATCCTCGAATTGCCCGGACGCGAACACATCGCCTCGAAGACCGTGCGCTTCATCGTCGCCGCGCCGTCGGGGCAGACGATTGCGCGTCATGAACTGACGCTCGAGCAGATCGACAAGGACACGGTCACGATCGCGGTCGATGCCGTTGACGTCATCGCGCTCGACACGCCGGCAACGCCCGTCAAACCGAAGAACGTCCGTCTGACGGGACGTGTGATCGATCGCGGCGGCAAACCCCTGCCGCCGAGCCTTCAGGTGCTCATCTTCGGTACGACCGTCGTCGGCCGCGCCCTGACAGTCGGCAAGGATGCGCCGCTGCTTGCTGTCAGAACGGACGCCTCTGGCTACTTCTTTGGCGACGCGCCCAATGAGACCTACACCGCCGCTGCCGCCGTGGTGTCTGGTTACGAGGGCGAACTCGCAGTGCGGCTGCGAGACGGCGCCATCGACTCGCCAGTGCTGCTGGTCATCGACGCCTCTGAAACGCCCCTTCCGATCAAGGCTGACGACTGCGACTGCACGACCGGAAAGACGCCGCCGCGCACACCGGGTCACACCGAGATCGAAAATGCCCCTGACACCTACTCGACCGATCTCGGCACCGGCCGCTGTGTGCAGTTCAACACGCCGAATCGTTCGATCGAGGAGTTCAGCTTCTACACCGTCGTCCGCACAACCGAGCCGGACATTCGCGGCCTGACGCTTGCCGACAATCGGCCGCCCACCCCGCCGCCGACCGCCTACGTG
>JBEBGV010000052.1:0-33348 GCA_040081265.1 Vicinamibacterales bacterium | reverse complement strand
GGAAGAGATAGCGACTCGAAACGATCATGTGTCCTCCAGGCACGCTACCCCCTATAGGGGTCAGGTCGGAAGCGGCCACGCGACATAGTATAGGGATTCACGTGACGGGGCCACCCCCTTATCGGTTCATCTCGTGTGAGACTTCATCGTGACTCATTCGTTCGCATCGCTGGCACTGTGTTCGGGCATGCTCCTCGTGAGCGCCTACGTTGCCGTTTCGGCTAGCCCGTCTTCGTCAGTCGGCCCGCAGGCGCCGCCAAACGCGGAAGAGCCGCTGAGTCCGGAGGATCAGGCCGCGCGCACCACATTTGAGATGGTCTGCAGCACCTGTCACGAGTCGGCCATCGCGACCACGACTCTCCGAACGCGGCAGGAGTGGTCTGCCGTGCTCGATCTGATGGTGACGTTCGGTGCCAGCGCCAGCGACGCACAATTCGAGCAGGTACAGCGTTATCTCGGACGTCGGTATGGCCGCGTCAACCTGAACCGGGCACCCGCCGATGAGCTGCGATTCGTGCTCGATGTGACCCCTGAGGTGGCTGAGGCGATCGTCGCGTATCGTTCGACGATGCGCTTTACGGCGCCGGACGACTTGAAGAACATCCCCGGGTTCGACGCTGCGCGGATCGAGGCGCTCAAGACGCACCTGCAGTTCTAGTCGGTGGCAAAGACGTCTTCCCGTGCCGCGCTGGTCAGCGCGGCCACCCCGGGATGTCTGATGCGCCGCTCGACCGAAATGGCGAAGTAGCGTTCGACGACCTCGTCGGTCCGGCCGGCCTGGCGCACACCATAGATCCGGCTCACGTCACGCGCAATCGCCGCTGGCGCCGGGAAGATGGCACCGGCGTCGGCCCCTACCGCCTTCATCAGCGCGGGATCCTCGAACTCCCCGATGATGCGGGGATGAATGGCCCTGGCATCGAACCACTGATCAAGTGTTCGGCGGAGCATGGTGTTCGATGGCGGAAGCACCATCGGTGCGCCGTCGAGCGACGAGGGGAACCTGCGCCGGATTCGCGCAGCGACGTCGGTTGGGGCGAAGAACGCGATAGATGACTCGCCCAGGGTGTGGCTGAACACTTTCACGCGTACGTGTGGTGGAGCGACGACGTCCGCGATGACCACGTCAAGGCTGTGGGTGGCAAGCTGCGCGAGCAGGTGCTCGGTGTTGTCTTCGCGACACACGACCCTGATCGGATCAGGCCCCAGGAGCAGCGGCCGCAGCAGCCGCGACACGATCAGCTTCGGCACGGCGTTGGCGACGCCAACCGCCAGTGGCCTCGAACGCCCAGCCTGCCGCCCGTGGACGGTCTCGATCAGCTCACGCCCGATGCCGAAGATCTCGTCGGCAAACTGATAGACCAGGCGACCGGTGTCGGTGAGCACGAGTGACCGGCCCTGGCGCTGGAAGAGCTTCGTCCCCAGGCTGCCCTCGAGTTGCCGGATCTGCGCCGAGACCGTCGGCTGCGCCAGGCGGAGCAGCGCACTGGCGCGCGACACGCTGCCCTCGCGGGCAGCCATCCAGAAGTAGTGCAGGTGGTGATAGTTGAGCCACTCCATCGACTGTTCCTCACATATAGAAATAACAGACGATCTGCAGCGAAACTATCTAATTGTCTATATAAGGACCATCCCGTAGCGTGAGGGGCATGCCATCCGTGCTGTTTCCGATCGCCGACTACTGGTGGGCCTACGGCGGGTTCACCGTCGGCGTCCTGACCCTGCTGGCTCTCGATCTGGGGATCGTCCATCGCCGGGCCCACGTCGTGTCGTGGCGAGAATCGCTGATCTGGTCGATCGTCTGGGTGAGTCTGGCGCTGGTCTTTGCCGCCGGTCTCTATCAGTACGTGGCGACTACGTTCGGTCCCGATACCGGCCGGAGGATTGGCCTCGAATTCCTGACCGGCTATCTGGTGGAGAAATCGCTGGCCGTCGACAACATCTTCGTCTTTGTGCTGGTCTTTGCCTACTTTCGGATCCCACTGCAGTACCAGCACCGCGTTCTCTTCTTTGGCATCCTCGGCGCGCTGGTGTTCAGGGCGATCTTCATCGCGCTCGGGTCAGTGCTGATGCAGTACTCCGTGGTGGTCATGTTCTTCGGAGCGCTGCTGCTGGTGACCGGCGTGAAGATGATGTGGTCAGGCGATCAGAAGATTGCGCCAGAGAAGAACCCCCTGGTGCGGCTGCTGCGACGAGTCCTGCCGATTACGTCTGAGCTTCAGGGCCAGAAGTTCCTGGTGAAGCATGGCGGCGTCTGGCATGCGACCCCGCTCCTCGTCGCGCTCCTCGTTCTCGAGATGAGCGACATCATCTTCGCCATTGATTCGGTGCCGGCCATCTTTGCCATCTCTCGCGAGCCCTTCATCGTCTTCACCTCCAACATGTTTGCGATTCTCGGGCTGCGCGCGATGTATTTCCTGCTCGCCAATGCCATCGAGCGCTTTCACATGCTGAAGTACGGACTGGCGTTCGTGCTGATCTTCGTCGGATTGAAGATGGTCTGGCTCAACGAAGCGTTCGGAGGGAAGTTCCCGATCGGCTGGTCGCTGGCGATTATCGCGACCATCCTCGTCGCCTCTGTGGCGGGATCGCTCGTGATCAAGCCGCCAGACGCGGGACGCGGAGACCGATCAGCGGCGGCGTGACGACCAGTGCACGCTGCGGATGAGCCACCGGCCATCCGTCCTGGTGAGCACCATGAGCTGCGCGCTGACGAAGTTCACGGGAGCGTTTTCGAATGTGCCTTCGTATTCGGTCGTCGCGATCACCCAGGCGGTGTTGCCGTTGAAGGTGATGCTCACCGGCCCGCGCTTGCCGGTGACTGCGCGTTCGAACTCGATGTCCGCCGGCAGATGGTTGCTTTCATATTCGGCCCTGGTCTCGAGGCGACCGCCTTCGACGAACACGGCGTCCGGCGCGATCGTCCGCATCGCTGCTGCAATGTCGCCGGTCTTCATGGCACCGTAAAACGCCTCGAAGACGGCCGTCACCCCGGCTGGGTCTTCGGCAGGAGGACCGGCGCACCCGACGGACAGGGTCAGACCAAGGGTGGCAATGAGGGCGGAAAGGTGTCGCATGGGCGGCGAGTCTATCACCCGTCCAGCCGTTTGAATTCTGTCGAAAAATTCAGCAATTCTTCAGGCCGCGAAGAAGTCCCCATCGCTAACATGGGCGGCCGTATGACCACACTCCGCACACTCGTTGCAGTCTTGTTCGTCAGCGCCGTGGCCTCTGTCGCCTCGGCCCAGGCCGTCTCGGGACGCGTCACCGATCCTCAGGGAGGGGCCGTCAACGGAGCCTCCGTGACCCTCAGCGGTCCCGGCGCCGCGACACCGGCTTCGGCCAGCACGACCGCCGACGGCGCCTTCGCCTTTCCAAACGTGGCTGCCGGCCTGTACGTCCTGAGCGTTGATGCACCAGGGTTCCAGAAGTGGACCCAGGCCATCACCGTCAGTTCGTCGGTCATGCCCATCACCGTCGTCCTGCCGATTCCCGGTTTTTCAGAAACCGTGGCGGTGGCCGCGCCGAAGCTCGAAGAGGAACTGCCACAGGAGATTGAGAAGACCGGCGTGCGGGTCCAGACGATTACCGCTGCTCAACTCGAGAACGGCGGTTACTACGACGTATCGCAGGCGCTGCAGTCGCTCGTCCCAGGGCTCTTTCTCGCGCCCAAGGCCGGCCCGTTCGACTACGTGGCGGTGGCGTTGCAGGGCTCACGCCGGAACGAGATTCTCTGGCTGATGGACGGCGTGCGCATCAGCAACCGGCTGTACAACGGCACGACGCCGCTCGACACGATCCCCGCACACATGGTCGAGCGCGTGGAGGTCATCGAAGGCGGCCAGGGACTCTTCTACGGCACACAGGCGGTGGCCGGCGTCATCAATGTCGTCACCAAGTCGTTCACCGAGGTGTCGAACGGGCGGCTGCAGGGTGGTTTCGACTCCAACGACGGCAAGCACGTGAACCTGTTCGCGCGCACCACGCGCAACGGCAACAAGTTCGTGGTCTACGCGTCGAAGGACCAGGCCGACGGATTCAGCGCGTTCCCTGCTGACCAGTACGCCGCCAGTACCACCGACCGCAAGCGGGGATACGACGTGGCGACCTTCGGTGGGAAATACGCCTACGACTTCAGCACGGCGCTTCGTTTCAGCGGGATGTATCAGCGCAGCGACGTGGAAGTGGACAACCTGCGCCCTGCACGAAGTTCAGCCACCCAGGTTGGCGGCCTGAACCAGGCCTACAACGCGCGCACCGAACACATCGCGAGCGGCAAGCTCGACTTCTCGCCCAATCCCGGCTTCGACCTCTTCTTCAAGGGTTACTACCACCGGTGGGACTCCGGTTACAACGAACAGCGCAACATCTTCGCCCAGCCCGGCACACTCCAGGTGATCAGCACAGATGAGTTCTGGGGTTACAGGGATTCGGGTGTGAACGTGCTCGCCAGGTTCGCGCCCGACAGGCGCGTCGAGTACTTTGCCGGCTACGACCTGCAGCGCTACTCGGGCGAGGACGAAGTGCTGCTCATCGCCCCCAACACCGAGGTCGTCAATGCCGTCTTCGGGCAGGTGCGCACGACGCGTGACCTGATGCCGAAGGCGACCTTCGCATTTGGCGCGCGCTACAACGCGCCGAGTCACTCGAAGAACGCCGCCGTGTGGAACACCAGCGGCCAGTACGACTTCACGCCGGCCCTGTTCGCGCGCGCGACCGTCGGCACCGCATTCCGTTACCCGGATGCGTACGAGCTCTTTGCCCAGGACCCCACCTGCTGCTTTGGCAATCCGAACCTGGAGCCGGAGAAGAGCACCAACTTCAACGGTTCGATTGGCCATCGGTTGACCTCAGGACAGGTGGTGCTGACGCTGGAAGCCACCGGCTTCTTCCGCAGCGTGACCAACCTGATCGTCGACGAAGACGATGGTTCGGGTGAGACGACGATCGCCATGAATTCGCCCGGGAAGGTCCGCGTGAAGGGCGTGTCGCTTGCCGGCTCCGGGCAACTGACGCCGGAAGTCTCGGCCTCGCTGAGTTACACCTACGCCAAGTCGGAACGCAACGACCTGGCCGGGGGCTACTCGTCGATCACCGGCATCCCTGCCAATCAGGTGCAGGGGATGATCGACGTTCACCCCACGCGGGCGCCGTTCGGCGTGACCTTCACCGTCAACTCGGTTGGCGAGTTGAACGACTCGGTCTCGGGCTTTGGGCTCGTGGCCAGCGGCGACTACACCGTGGCGGATCTCTCGGGTCGCGTGTTCCTCGATCCCAAGCGTCGGCATCGGATCAACCTGCGGCTCGAGAACCTGTTCGACTCCGAGTATGCGACCGGACATGCGCGAGGATTCCTCGACAATTCGGCGACGCCGTTTCTCGTGCGCAATCTTGGCGTGCCGCGCACGTTTCACCTCACGTATGCGTTCGGGTTTTGAGCAGGATGCCGGACCTGAAGGTCCGGCCTACGTTAGGATAGGCGGCCATGCGCGCTGCGATGTATTCCGTCAACGGGGCGGCGAAGGATGTCCTGACGCTGGTTGACCTTCCCACCCCGTCCCCGGGCACGGGTGAGGTACGGGTGAAGGTGGCGTGTTCGGGGGTCAATCCATCGGACGTCAAGACCCGCCTGGGGCTTCGCCTCAAGATGGGTTTTCCCCAGGTCGTGCCCCACAGCGATGGCGCCGGTGTGATTGACGCGGTCGGCGACGGCGTCAATCCGTCCCGCGTGGGTGATCGCGTCTGGATCTGGAACGCACAGTGGGGACGGCCCTTCGGCACAGCGGCCGAGTTCGTCGTGCTGCCATCGGCGCAGGCGGTCACCTTGCCCCAAGGCGTCGATTTCGCGTCAGGCGCATGCCTCGGGATCCCGGCGTTGACGGCCTTTCACGCCGTGACGATGGACGGCGGCGTCAGGGACAAGGTGGTCCTCGTCGCGGGAGGCGCCGGCAGTGTCGGCCATTACGCAGTCCAGTTCGCTCGGCTCAAGGGTGCCAGGCGCATCATCGCCAGCGTCAGCAGTCCTGAGAAGGCGGCGCTGGCACAACAGGCGGGCGCGCACGACGTCATCAACTACAAGACCGAGGATCTCGTCGCGCGCGTGCGCCAGCTCACTGATGGGCGCGGCGTTGATCGAATCATCGAAGTCGATCTGGCGGCGAACATCGCGGCCGATCTCGACGTCGTGGCTGTCGAGGGCGACATCGTCACGTATGGCAGCGGTGAGCCGAAGATTCAGATTCCGTTCCTGCCATCCATCCTCAAGAACGTGCGTTTCAGGTTCTTCATCGTCTACAACCTGTCGCCCCTTGACCGGGCCTCGGCGATTGCGGACCTCACAATGTTGATGACCGAAGGCCAGCTCACGCACAACGTGGCTGCCCGCTTCCCGCTCTCCAGCATCGTGCAGGCGCACGAGACCGTGGAGCAGGGAACCGCCATCGGGAACGTCGTCGTCGAGGTGTAGTCAGACCAGGAGCAGAACGAACAGCACGCCGAGTGTCGCGAGACGCATGCGACTCGCCGACATGCGGTGGTCGCGTTTGTAGGCGCTCCACCCGAGCCCCAGGGTGATCATCGCCGTCCACAGCGCGAGCACGAAGAGCCCCACCATCGCCGGTTCGAGCGTGGGGCCAATCACCTGGCGCAGGCCGCGGTTCCACGGTGATCCGTACACGATGCAGACGTGGACGATGTAGATCGTCAGGGACTCCTGGGCGAGGTCCTCGAGTGTGGGGATGCGCGCCGGTCGCAGGTCCACCAGTGAGGCGAGCCCGGCGAGCAGCATGCAGACGAGCCCGGCCTGGAGCAGGAACTGGCTGGGTCGTCCGGCCCCGAGGTCGACGGCGCCAAAGGGCTCCCACAGGAGGGTGCGCATCAGAACCGCTGCGCCAAACATCAACACGCCGATCGGCAGGAGAGTGCGTCGCGCGCGCGCGCCCGGCGTGGCTCCGCCGGCGATGAGGTACCAGGCGCCGAGGGCTGCGCCGAGCGCGCCATTGGCCAGCCAGGGGAAAAGCGGAAAGATCGATCCCGTCGAAGGATTCAGGTAGGCCGCCATCGACATCGGCAGCGGAGAGACCCAGCGCCACACCAGTGGGGTGAACCAGCAGAAGATGACCGCGAGCGTGCCGCTGATCGCCAGGAATCTCCCCGGCTCGCGCACGCGCAAGGCGATCAGCTGCAGGACAGCAAGCGTGACCGCGATGCACTGCAGGACGTCGACCGAGGTGAACAACCGCCAGTCCGCGGCGGTGAGCATCGTCAGGCCCTTGAGGTTGGCGGCAGGGTAGTGCAGGGCGTAACCGAGGACGAGGAAGAACGCGAAACGCTTGAGCCGCCGAGTGCCTGAGACTTTCGCGGTCTCGCGCCGCGACACGTGAAGTGCGACCAGGCTCAGCGCGAAGCCCGACACCAGCGTGAAGGTGGTCGGGGTCAGCGCACGCAGGAATGTCCAGACATTGAAAGCGGTGGTGCCACGATAGGCGCTGCTCAGCAACGCATCGAAGGTATGCCCGAAGAGCATCATCAGCGTGGCGAGCACACGCGCGACGTCGATGAAGACCACGCGGCCGTCAGCCGGTCTGGCGTCGGTCACGCGAGCTTGATCACCACGAGGCTGATGTCGTCGCTGGGCGGTCCGAAGGCGCGCAGGTCCTGATCCAGTGCCTTGAGGATGTCTTTGGCTGGCTTGTCCTTGACCGAACGCAGGGTGGCCTCAGCTCGTTCTGGGAAGTAGGCCTCGCCGTTGTGGGTGTGCTCCACGAAGCCGTCGGTGTGCAGCAGCAGGATGTCACCCTTGCCCATCAGGTGCCACTCGTTCAGTGCGTATCTTTCCTTGAAGCCAAACGCTCCCGGGTCAACCTTGCCGCGATCGATCGCCGTGAGTGAGGGCTGGAGCCCAAGCGGCGGAAACGACACACACTGCTCCGGGCCCACCTCCATGAAGCGGTCGTGCTGGCGCGAAAACACCGAGGGAAACACGTGCGCTGCAGACATGAAGCGGAACCTGGCGTCCTCAGAAATCTCGCCGTAGATGAGCGAGATGAACTTGTGCGCGCCAGAGGACTGATAGAACCGCGTGTTGAGGTTCTCGAACAGGCGCTGGGTGATCGTTCCGAACATGTCCAGCTCGTACGTTGCGCCAAGCAGGAACGCCTGGTGGAACATCGCGGCGAGCAGGGCGTCCGTCATGCGGTGACCGGCGACGTCAACAAGCGCGATGCCCGCCGCCCGCTGACAGCGGCGCAGGTTCTCGACGACATCGTGCTGGCCCCTGGCTGAGGCCCGCGCAATGCGAGCGTCGAGGTCGAAGCGCTGTTTGAAGTCGATGTAGATGACGTGGTCGCCGCCGACGGCGCCGTTGAGCGGCATCATGCGGCCGGCGATGTCGAATCCCCGCAGGCGAGGGACCTCGCCTGCGGTGGGGATCAGGTGGCGGGCGATG
This sequence comes from Vicinamibacterales bacterium, assembly GCA_040081265.1. Classification (GTDB taxonomy): domain Bacteria; phylum Acidobacteriota; class Vicinamibacteria; order Vicinamibacterales; family UBA2999; genus JBEBGV01. The sequence goes on along the minus strand of JBEBGV010000052.1, from coordinate 24,902 downwards.
TCCTGGAAGTTTCCAAGCTCATCAAGCAGCCGCTGGATGGTTTCCGGGGTGTCCGGTGCGGGGATAGGCGTGGCCATGCCGTCGTAGCATCTCAGTATCGGTGTTTTTGGCCCGAGATGCCACGCGCCCTATCGCGGGGGCTGCTGCCGGAGCAACTCCTGGATCTTCTTCATGTACTCCGGATAGAGCGCCTCGCGGTTGCCGATGGTGGCCTCGAAGGGCAGCCCGAACTTCTTGGCGAAGTCTTCGTGCAGCGCCCCAATCGGGTAGCTGGGCACCCAGCCGAGCGGACGGTCGCCGAGCTCGTCAACCGTGTCGAAGGGTTGCGGCAGGCCGATGTTCTGGCCGGGATTCCACAGCCAGTCAGTGGTTCGGACCATTGGCTCATCGAGATACATCGGATCGTCAATCCACGTGAACAGACCAAGATGGTTGGCGTGGCGCGTCCAGAACTCGGTCATCCGCATGTAGGGGCTGGCCGGGACGCCGTTGCGCTGGATGACTCCCTGCTTGAGGTGAGTGGTCGTGACCTTGAGCGAGCCGTCGACCCACTCCCCGGTCGAGAAGCCGTCCCAGGTATGTTCGGCGTATTCAGACGGATGGGGTCGGCCGTCCATCCAGATCGTGCGATCAGCGCGACCAAAGAAGCCATTGAACTTGAAGGCGATGAGTGCGCCGGTTGCTGGGTCGACCACCTTTTCGATTCGAAGGTTCGGCCCGCCACCGCCGCGGTACGAGTACATGGCCGGATGCGGCTGGGCCTGTCGCTCGGGCTGCGACAGGATCGAGGCGTCCCAGCTCCGCGCCTTCAGGCGTGCGGCGTCGTTGATCGGCAGGCCGGTGTAGTCGCCCAGGTCCGCTCCGGGAGCGCGGTGAGGCTGGTCCTCACTGACCTGATTCAGGGCACCCCATTCGCCCGCGATATCCACCTGCGCAAACACAGGGGTGGCGAGGCCGGCCAGAACCAGCACGAGTAGCAGCGTGCGTGTCTGCGATCGAATCGGTTGAGTCATCGAGAGTCCCTTCACTGGCGTTGTCCCTGCCCGGCTGGCGTCGCTCTGAGGCGCGATACATCGCGATATACGGCTGTCACGAACATGTCGGTCGTCCACGTTCCCGTCCCGGCGCCGTAGATGCCTTCGTAATCGAGCACCGGATTGGCCGCGCGCACCTGCTCGAGGGTCATGCCCTTCGAGATCATCGCGAGGATGCGGTCACGGACGATCGTCGTCATGTCGCGATACTCGACCACGTCAGACTCGTTCGCGATGCGACCGTGCCCGCCGACGACGAGCGTGCCGCCTTGCTGGTTGAACCGCGGAACGGTGATGTCGATGATGCGGTTCAGCGCGTCGAGCATGCCCTGCACCGAACCGCCGCGGGCCAGGTCGATCAGCGGGAAGCGGTCTGGTGTATAGACGTCTCCAGCCGCGATGACGTCCGAGGTGCGGAACCACACCATCACGTCCCCGTCGGTATGCGCCGCCGGCTGATGCAGCAGTTCAATCGGTTCGCTGTTGAAGTAGAGGGTCTTCTTCATCGTGAAGAAGGTGTCGGAGGGCCAGAGACCAAACGCCACCGCTCCCTGCCCTCCAGTCGTCGCGCCACTCATCCGGTTCAGGACGGCTTCGTGGGCATACACCTGCGCGCCGGCCGTACGGCCGATACCACCACCCCCGCCAGCTGCCCGAGCGCCAACGCCAGCCATGTTCGGCGCGGGTGTGGCGAAGTTGCGGCCTGCGGTGGCGATGGCATCGTTGCCACCGACGTGGTCGGCGTCCGCGCTGGTGTTGATGACGTACCGAATGGGACGCGTCGTCAGGCGTGCGATCTCGGCAAGCAGCTGCTCGCTGGCCGTTGCCACGCTGGTGTCGACGAAGACGGCGCCCTCGTCACCCGCTTGAACCACCACGTTGGCGCCCGTGCCGGCAAAGAGGTGCACTTGCCCTGCGACCCGAAGGTGCTCGAACCGCCCGCCCAGTACGGGGCGCTGCGTCGCGGCCGTCAGCGGACCCGACAGGGGGTTGGAGGTTCCGGCGGGGCGATTCTGCGCCGCCAGAAGCGAGGTTGCCGCGACGATCGCTGCGGCCATGAGGGCGATGCGGCACATTGGCCGCGAAAAACGGGCATGACCCGGGCGAATGCATGACATAGCGGTGCCCACGCTACGCGGAAGGCGCCCGGCTGTCAACGTCCCGGACAGGACCCTTGTGCTAGCCTATCTGGCGAATGGCTGGTGTCCGTCGACGCATCTCGCTCGTCGCACTCGTGTGGCTCCTCGCCCACGTGTCGACGCTGGCGTTGTCGTTTGTCGGTCTGTGCTGTATCCCTCCGTCTGCGGTGGCTGCAGTCGAAGAGGATCTCTGCTGTAAGGGCCTTGCGCCGGGACAGATGTGTCCCATGCACAAACACCGCGCCGGTCAGTCTCACGGGTCCACCCCAGCCTCACCCGGCACCGACGGGTTTGCGCTGCGCAGCGGGTGCGACATGGCGACGGCGTCGCTTGCGGCGATGATGCTCGACATCAGCTTGTTGCCTGATGTTGTTGCCGTCTCCGATGTGGCGGTCGCGACAGTCGTGACCCTCGCGCCCATTCGCTCGGTGGCCCGCAGCATCCCCCCCGCCATTCGTCCTCCCCGCGCGTAGTCGCCTCGACAACGTACGTAGGCCGGGTCCGAATGGACCCGGCGAACGCATTCCGTGCACGGAGTGACGGCGGGTCCTGCGGACCCGCCCTACGTACCCATTCTGATTCTTCAGGTGAGTCGTATGCGAGCCGGACCACGTCCGGCGGGGGAGACCACGAACATGGGTTTGGTACGCCAGACGGCGGCAGCGGCGCTTGCACTCTCTGTGCTTGGCGCGGCGCAGTTCGCCACAGCACAGGAAACGATCAATTCAGCAAGCATCAGCGGACGAGTCACCGATCCGCAGGGCGCCGCGGTTGTCGGCGCGAGGGTAGCGGCGCGGCAGATTGAGACCAATGGGGTCGCACAGACGTCAACCGACCAGGAAGGACGCTTCAGGTTCTCGTACTTGCGCGTCGGTCCGTACGAGGTGCGCGTCGAGCAACCGGGCTTCGCCTCGGCGACCCGTGCCGTGACGCTGACGGTGGGATCGGCCTTCGACATCCCGGTGTCGCTGGGCCTCGAGGGGGTGTCCGCCAACGTCAGCGTGACCGCCGAGGCCACCGTGCTCGACACCGCGCGGACGCAGATTGCCGGCACGATATCGCGCGCGGAAGTCGAGGCCCTGCCGATCAACGGAAGGCAGTTCCTTGACCTCGCGCTGCTCATCCCGGGTGTCTCGCCAACCAACCTCGCCAGTACGCAGCTGTTCCCGGAGACGTCAGCGGTCCCCGGCGTCGGCTTGTCCATTGGCAGCCAGCGCAACTTCTCGAACAGCTTCATCGTTGATGGCCTGTCGGCCAATGACGATGCCGCGGGCCTGAGCGGCATCCCGTTTGGTGTGAGTGCGGTCGATCAGTTCCAGGTCGTGACCTCTGGTGGACAGGCGGAACTCGGGAGGGCACTTGGCGGTTACGTGAACGTGGTCACGAGGAGTGGTACCAACACCCTTCACGGCGACGCGTACAGCTTCTTCAAGGACACCCGGTTCAACGCCGCCAACGCCCTTTCGCACACCAGGTTGCCGATGACCCAGAAGCAGTACGGGGCCAGTGCAGGTGGACCGATCAGGCGGGACCGGACTTTCTACTTCGTCAACGTCGAGCAGCGCCGACTGGACCAGACCGGGCTTGCGACCATCACGCCGGGTAATCTGGCCGCGGTCAACAACCGACTCACCGCGGTTGCCTACCCGGGTGCAGCGGTCAGCACCGGCACCTACCCGAATCCGGTGCATTCGACCAATCTGCTGGGCAAGGTCGAGCATCAGATCAGCGGTGCGGACCAGTTGTCGTTTCGCTACGCTTTCTACGACGTCGATTCGCGCAACTCGCGTGGTGCCGGCGCGCTCAACGCCCCATCCGCTTCGGCGGGACTCGACAATCAGGATCATTCATTCGCGGTAGCCAACACGTTGACGCTGTCGCCGCGGTTGGTGAACGAGACACGGGCCCAGTACGCACGCGGCGACCTGAAGGCGCCACCGAGTGACCAGGTGGGTCCGGCGGTGAGCATTGCCGGTGTCGCCACGTTCGGGACACTCTCCGGCAGCCCCACCCGTCGCCTCAACACCCTGTATCAGGTCATTGATAACGTGTCATTGCTCGCTGGCGCGCACGCACTGCGCGGTGGCATTGACGTGACCGTCAACGACGACACCATCACCTACCCGCGTTCGATACGGGGTGCCTATGCGTTCTCCTCGCTGACGAATTTCCTCGCCGGCACCTACAACAACGCTGGATTTACCCAGACCTTCGGCGATACCGAGGTCCATCAGAACAATCCCAACTTCGGGCTGTACGCGCAGGATGAGTGGCGCGCCACGCCGAGTCTCACCCTGAACCTCGGCCTGCGTTACGACCTGCAGTGGATCGAAACCATCGCGACCGACACCAATAACCTGTCGCCCCGCGTCGGTTTTGCCTGGTCTCCTTTGTCGTCGCGCCGCACCGTCGTTCGCGGCAGCGCCGGGGTGTACTTCGATCGCGTGCCGCTGCGTGCGGTCGCCAATGCGCTGCTGTCGGCCGGCAATACCACCGACTTGACGAAGCTGCGTCAGATCAGCGTCAGCCTCAGTCCTGCACAGACGGGTGCTCCGGTCTTCCCGAACATCCTCGGTGCGCCGGTTCCGTTGGTGACCCTGGTCAACCTGACGACGATGAACCCGAATATGCAGAACGCCTTCTCTCGGCAAGGCAGCCTTGAAGTGGAGCGGCAGCTCGGCGACCGACTCACGGTGAGTTTGGGTTATCAGTACCTGCGTGGCAGGAATCTGATCATTTCGGTGAACCAGAACGTGCCGACATGCGTTGCTGCGGGTACCAATAACGGATGCCGGCCGAATCCGACCTACGCGAACAACAGCCAGTACTCGCCGCTGGCGGACTCGAACTACCACGGCCTTCATCTGTCCTTTCTCCAGCGGCCGGCGCGCTGGGGCCATTACCGTGTCAGCTACACGCTGTCGAAGTCGATGAACAATGTGGGCGAGAACTTCTTCAGCTCGCCGATCGACCCGGGCGATCTGTCGAAGGACTGGGGACGCTCGGATGACGACCAGCGTCACCGTCTGGTCGTCGAAGGAGCGGTCAGTTCATCGTCGGAACCCGCCCGGACGTTGTGGGAGTACCTGAGTCACGGCTTTCAGCTGGGCGCGATGATGCAAGCGTATTCGGCCGTGCCCTTCAACATCACCTCGGGCGTCACCACCGTCCAGGGCACGGCTGGCCGGCCACTGGTCAACGGCGCGTTCATCGAGCGCAATGCCGGCGTCGGCAGTCGGTTCTTCAACCTGAATGCGCGACTCACGCGAACGATCCGCACCGGCGGGTCGAGCCAGATCGACGCCATCGCCGAGGTGTTCAACCTGACCAACCGGGTGAATCCGATCACCCGGAACACGACGTTCGGCTCGGGTGCGTATCCGGCCAGTCCGCTGCCGACGTTCAATCAGATCACCGCAGTCGGTGATCCCCGCACCTGGCAGTTTGCATTGCGTGTGAGGTTCTGATCATGAGGGCACTCGTTCTCGCCACCGTGGTTGTTGCGGGTCTTGTCGTGTCCGGCGCTGAGGCGCCGGTGACGACAATTGGCGTCCCTGGCCGGTCGAACGAGCACCTGAGCGTTGCGGCACTTGGGCAGACGGTGGCGCTCAGTTGGGCGGCGAGTTCGAGTGCCGGCACTGATGTCTATGCCTCGGTGAGTCGCGATGGGGGCGCCACGTTCTCGACGCCGGCTCGAGTCAACCCGCGAGCCGGAGCGGCCAGTGCGAACGGCGAGCAACCGCCTCGCGTCACGCTGGTCGCGCGCGGCACGACGGCGCTGCCGGAAGTCGTGGTGGTATGGACTGCCAAGGCGACCGCCGGTACCCAACTGCTTGCCGCGAGGTCGGCTGATGGCGGGCGCACGTTCGGAGCCTCGGCGGTCGTCACCGGGAGCGACGCCCCCGGTAATCGCGGCTGGCATTCGACGACGACCGACAGCCGTGGACGCACGTTCGCGCTCTGGCTCGATCACCGCAACCTGGCCGGTGCGGCCTCGACCATGACCCACAACCATGAGGCGGGAGCCAGCGCTCCAGCACCCGCACCTGCTCCTGCTTCGAAGCCGGACCCAGTCGCGCGTGCCGGACAGTCGCAACTCTACTTTGCTCCGCTCGACGGCGCTGGTGCGGCGCGGAGCCTGACCGGAGGCGTGTGTTACTGCTGCAAGACAAGCCTGACCACTGACGCGTCGGGCGGTATCTACGCAGTGTGGCGTCACGTCTACGCCGGCAACGAACGTGACATCGCGCTGACCGTGTCACGTGACGGAGGACGGACGTTCTCGTCTCCCGTCCGCGTCAGTCGCGACGCCTGGCAGATCGATGGGTGCCCTGAGAACGGGCCGGCGGTCGCCGTCGACCAACAGAAGACCGTGATTGTCGTGTGGCCAACCCTGGTGCGTGACGCAGGCCGCGAGTCGATGTCGCTCTTCTTCGCGACCTCGCGCGATGGCCTGAACTTCTCGACGAGGCGCGCGCTGCCGACCGTGGGCGCCGCCTATCACCCGCAGATTGCGCTGGAGCCTGGCGGCAACGTCGTGGCGACATGGGAGGAGGTCACCGCTCAGGGACGACGAGTGGTGGTGGCACGGGGCAGTCGGGACGGGAATGGGCAGCTGGCCTTCCGTCGACTGCCGGCCATCGATGCGCAAGCCGGTGTCTATCCGACACTCGCTGCGACGCCATCCAGCACGGTGCTGGCCTGGGTACGTCGCAGCGAAGGCGGGTCGATGATTGCGGTGACGCGGTTACAGCGTTAGCCCCTGCGGGCGCGCGCAGCAGCCATCGCACGGCGTTCCTCGCCGTGCGGGTCGTTGGCGAATCCGATCTTGCTCCCGAACGTCATCGTGCCCCACGTCGTCGGGGTAAATGGCGCCCAGGTTGGAATGCCCCTGTGATTGGGATTCCCCGTCCGGGCAAACGACACCCACGCTTCGCTCATCGCCGTGGCCAGCGCGGCGCGGTCGGCGCCGGTGCCGGTCATGAACGAGATCGCGTCGGGGTGATCGAAGACAAACGGCAGCTCCATGCAGTGCATGGTGCGCAGCTTGCCGTTGCGCACCGGCGATTTCCAGTCGAAGTAGTAGAGGTACGCCGGCGCCCGTCCCTGGGCGAACTTTCGTTCGGCAATCGTGTAGGCCGAGGTTCTGAGCGCTGATGTGTCACCCGCCATGACCGCGGCGAGGTCGCCGAAGCTGGCAGTCGGCCGTCCTGTCCTGTAGACGGCGATCAATCGATCCGCCTCCGCATCCTCCACGCGAGCGATGGCTTTCACGCGCACACGCAGTTCTGCCGCTGAGGTCGGCTCCGACTTCCAGTACTCATCGTCGGGGTTGCCGTACGGGATGCCTTCGCACTCGTTGGAGCCGAGCATCATGGGGATGTCCGCTGAGATGGCCGACGCTCCCGGTTCGAACGGATGGGCGGGGAGTGTCTTGCCGTCGACCACCGGCACGAAGCGAAGGGAGATGTCGTTGGCCGGCCCCGTCTGGCCCGACTGCCCCCCGGCGACACCGCCACCGGTGAGCGCGTCGATGATCTGTTGCGGGGGCATCGCCACCATGCGATCGGCGGTCGCGGCAGTGACTCCGAGTCGACGGAACAGCAGTTCGGCGGCCTCGACCGCGCGCGCCGGCTCGAGGCCGGAAATCGCCGTGTCGGCCAGCGTGCTCATGATGATGGCGCGGTGGAAGAGTCCCTTCGCAGCGGGGAATGCCGAGAGCATCGCCGTTTTCCCACCCCCGCCCGACTGGCCGAAGATCGTGACGTTGCCGGGATTGCCGCCGAATCGCCCGATGTTGTCGCGCACCCACTCGAGGGATGCGACAAGGTCCAGCAGCGGAAGATTGGCCGTGCGGGCGAAACGCTCGCCGGACGCCGGAAGGCCGGCAAGCCAGAGATAGCCGAGGGCGTTCAGTCGGTGGCTGACGCTGACCACCACCACGTCGTGCTTCCGGGCGAGCTCGGTGCCGTCGTAGAAGATCGAGTTGCCCGATCCGGTCCGCTGGCCTCCGCCGTGAAACCACACCATCACCGGACGTCGGCCACCGTCGGCGGCGGGCGTCCAGACATTCAGGTTGAGGCAGTCTTCGTCCATCGGCCCGCTGCCGGTGAGAGCGTCGCCGATCTCCGGAATCATGGGCCTGAAGGGCTGCCAGGCTCGTGGTCCTTTCTCGAGGGCGTCGCGCACCCCCGTCCACGGGGCCAGGGGAGCGGGCGGCTGGAAGCGGTTCGCGCCCGCTGTCGACGCGCCGTATCGCAGCCCTCTGAAGGCGGCCACGCCTGGTCCGGCGAGTCCTCGGACCCGTCCCTGCGCGGTCTCGACTATGGGACCGGGCTGGAGGGCCTGTCCGGCCAGTGCCTCCCGAAGTCCGTGTGACAACCAGTCTGCGGCGAGGACGCCGCCAGTAGCCTGAAGAAATGTACGTCGATTCATGGGTCGGGGATTGTATCACCGCCCGAAAACCGCGGTATCGTAGGCGCCGCATGTTGACTGTCAGATTGCTCCTCGCCTCCCGCCTTGCCCTGCCCGTGCTGCTCCTGGCGGGCACTGCGCTCCCATCCCCGGCGCAGATCGCCGTGTCGTCCAACGACAACAAGGCGGTGCTCGTGGACGGGGTCAATACGGTGCCAGCCAACCCGAAGCCCGACACGGTCAGCATCATCGATCTCAACGTGTCGCCGCCCAGAGTGCTGTTCGAGATGAACGTCCCCGGCGGATGGTCGGCGCCCCCCCAGAGCGTGGCCGTTACCCCGGACGAGACGCTCGCGCTCGTCGCGTCGTCGGCCAGGGTCGATCCCGCCAACGCTGCCCGAACGGTCTTCAACGACGAGCTCACCGTCATCGACCTGAAGGCGTCGCCCCCCGCGGTGCTCACCACCCTGCGCACCGGGCGGCGAGCCGCCGGCGTGTCGATCAATCCCGCCGGCACGCTCGCGCTCGTGGCCAACCGCGCCGAGGGCACGGTGTCGATCTTCACGATCGCCGGCAAGACTGTGGCGCCAGCAGGCAAGGTGGACCTCGGCGACCCGATGGCAGAGCCCAGCCTTCCGGTGTTCACTCCCGACGGCAAGACGGTGCTCGTGACGATGAACGCCGGGAATCGCGTGGCGGTGCTGTCGGTCAACGGCAACACCGTGGAGTACACGAAGCGGGACATCGTGGCCAACCATCGCCCGTATGGCCTGGAGATCTCGCCGCGCGGAGACGTCGCCGTCGTCGCCAACATCGGGAACGGGCCCACGGGCGGATCTGACACGTTGACGGTGCTCGACCTGACCGCTCAGCCACCGCGCGCGGTTGGCGGTGTCTTCACTGGTGTCGTGCCCGAAGGGATTGCGCTGTCCCCGGACGGAAGGTTCCTGGCCGCGTCGATCCAGAACGGCAGCAACGTGTCGAAGACACAACCGTGGTTTCACGACTACGGCCTGGTCAAGGTCTATCGCCTCGACGGGCAGACGCTGACGCAGGTAGCCGAGGCGCGCGCGGGGCGCTGGTGCCAGGGTCTCGCCTGGAGTCGTCGGGCCGACACACTCCTTGTGCAGTGCGCTGCCGACAACGAGATCAATGTCTTCGGCTTCGATGGCCGAGAGCTGACGCCCCGCCCGGGCATCAAGGTGAGCGGAAGCCCGACCGGTATTCGTACCGCGTCCCCGCGTGCGCAGCGCTGACGTCACCGACGCGCACTTCTAGGACAGAATGTCGGGGTGAGTTCTCCAGACTTCACAGCCACCGACCGCGAGCAGCTTGCCGTCCGCGGCATCAGCGTAGAAGAAGCTGAACGACAGCTCGAACTGCTCCGTCATCCCCCTCGCAAGGCTCGACTGGATCGCCCGTGTGTGGTTGGCGATGGCGTCATCGTCTTGTCGGCGTCAGAACAGGATGAGGCGCTGGGCCGTGGCCGGACGGTTGTTTCGGCCGGCCGTGTCACCAAGTTCGTTCCCGCGTCCGGCGCAGCCACCCGGATGTTCCAGGGTCTCATTGCCGTCGCGTCAGGGTCGGCCCGACCCTCGTCGAGCGACACCGGCGCGCTGTTCTTCTCGCGTCTCGACGCCTTTCCCTTTTCGCGCGAGTTGCAGGAGCTGGCTGGCGTTTCCGGGGCGCCGGCCTCTGAGGCAGACGAACGCGCGCTGCTGACGACGCTGCTCGAGACGATGGGCTACGCGGAGATGCCGAAAGGCCTGATTCCTTTTCATCGGCACACCCGACCGCAGACGGCGTTCAGAGATCAGCTCGAGGAAGGCGCGGCCTACACGCGCGCGGCCAGTGGTGACAGCCGGGTGCATTTCACCGTCGCCGGGGATCGGCGCGCGGACTTCGAAACACTGCTCGAGGAGGTGCGCGAGGAGATCGAAGGGACGCACGACTGCTCATTGCAGGTGAGTTTCTCCGAGCAGCAGCCGTCCACCGACACTATCGCCCTCGACGCGTCAGGCCAGCCGTTCAGGCTCGCGTCCGGAGAGCTGCTGTTTCGTCCGGCGGGTCATGGCGCGCTGATCGAGAACCTCGAGTCTCTCGGCGGCGATGTCGTGGTGATCAAGAACATCGACAACATCCTGCCTTCCGGTGCGACGAGTGAAGTCGTCCGCTGGAAGCTCGTGTTGATCGGGGTCCTGGCCAACCTCGAGACCGAACGGGATCAGCTCCTCGCTCAGAGTCGCGCGACCTCTGATGCCAGCCAGCTGCAGGACATCGTCGGTCGGGTTGCCGCGGTGTTTGGCAGATCGCCGGACCGACCGCTGAGCGACGTCGTGGCGCTTCAGGCGTTCATTGCGTCGGCACTCGATCGCCCTCTCCGGGTGTGTGGCGTGGTGAGGAATGAAGGCGAGCCAGGCGGGGCACCGTTCTGGGTTGCCGATGGTGCCCGCAGCACCCGCCAGATCGTGGAGTCGGCGCAGGTTGACCTGACCGATCCGCACCAGAAGCGCGTGTTCGAATCGGCGACCCACTTCAACCCGGTGGATATCGTCTGTTCACTGCGTGACGGGTCGGGCACGGCGTACCAACTCGGCCGGTTCGTCGATCCGCAGGCCGCATTCGTCGCGCGGAAGACCTTTGATGGACGCGAACTCACCGCGCTCGAGCGCCCCGGGCTCTGGAACGGCGGGATGGCGCACTGGAACACCATCAACGTCGAGGTTCCCGGTTCGACGTTCGCTCCGGTGAAAACCGTGTTCGATCTCCTGCGGCCGCAGCATCAATGAAGCTGCCGAACCTCCTTGCCTCGACGCGCGGGCGTCTGGTGGCGTTCTTCTGTCTCTACGCGACCGAAGGCATTCCTCTAGGCTTTGCGGCGGTGGCGATTGCGACCGAGATGCGGCGCCAGGGCGTCGGTCCAGCTGATATCGGCGCCTTTGTCGGCTCCCTCTATTTGCCGTGGGCCTGGAAGTGGGCGCTTGGCCCATTTGTGGACGTGCTGTCCTCCGATCGTTTCGGTCGGCGGCGCATGTGGATCGTTGGCACGCAGATACTGATGACCGCGGCCCTGTTCTTCGCGCTGCCGCTCGACGTCCGCACCGATGTGAGCCTCTTCACGTGGGTGATGATCGTGCACAACATCTTCGCGGCCACGCAGGACGTCGCCATCGACGCGCTGGCTGCGCAGGTGCTGCCACAGGAAGAGAGAGGCCTCGCCAACGGCGTCATGTTCGCGGGCGCGCAGATCGGCCAGGCGATCGGCGGCTCCGGGGTGCTCCTTCTCACCGCGTACGTCTCGTTTCCCACCACCTATTTCTTCGTGGCCGCGTGCATCCTCTCGGTCACCGTCTTCATTGCGTTGCCGCTCAAGGAGCAACCGTCAAAACCGCCGGCCTTGCCCGGGTCGGCCATGCGTGCGGCGGGCGCAGAAATCCGGCAGTTTGCTGTCGACGCGTTTCGCGCCTTCACCGGATCCCGCGGGGCCTTTCTCGGGGTGGTCTTTGCGCTGCTGCCGGCGGGTGCGTACGCGCTCGGCCTGGCCCTGCAGTCGAACCTGGCGGTGGAACTCGGCATGTCGAACAACGCCATTGCCACACTGGGGCTCTGGTCGAGCCTCGTCTTTGCCGTGTGCTGCGCGGGCGGGGGATGGCTCTCGGACAGGTTCGGCCGCAGGCGCATGCTGGCCATCTACCTGGCCGGAACCACGGTCCCCACGTTCTACATGGCGGTGACCATGAGCCGGTTCAACTGGATCATGCCCGTGGCCCTCGACGTGCCGAACCGACCGGCCGTGCCGCCAGCACTGGTCACGGCCTTCTGGGCCGCCTGTCTCGTCTACGCGGTGTTCAATGGACTGATGTACGGCACGCGCTCCGCGCTCTTCATGGACGTGACGACACCCGCGGTCGCCGCGACGCAGTTCACCGCCTATATGGCGATGCTGAACTTCGTGATCCAGTACAGTGCCCGGTGGCAGGGAGTGGCGCTCGAACGCTGGGGGTATCCCGTCACGCTGACCATCGACGGCGTCGCCGGACTGGTCTCGATCGCCCTCCTTCCGTTCCTGGCCGCGCGCCGGCAAGGTACGTAGGCCGCACCTTCAGGTGCGGCTTCAGTGGCGGACCTGAAGGTCCGCCCTGCGTACCCGCGGCGGCACGGGCGGCCGCGATATCATGTCAGGGCTGACATGGGGGCGCTCATCATCACCGGCGGAGCAGGTTTCATCGGCTCCAACCTCGTTCGTCACTTGCTGGAGACCACTGGCGACCCGGTGATCGTCGTCGACAAGGTCACCTACGCAGCCAATCCGCAGACGGTGGAGGAGTTGAGGTCGGCGCCGCGTGTGACCTTCGTGCGCGCCGACATCGCCGATCGCGCGGCGATGGAACAGGTGTTTGCGACCCATCGTCCGTCGGCGGTGATGAACCTGGCCGCAGAGACCCATGTCGATCGGTCGATCGATTCCCCCGGCGCGTTCATCGAGACCAACGTGACCGGCACGTTCGTCCTCCTCGATGTCGCCCGGCGCCACGTGACCACGCTGGACCCCTCCTCCCGTGGGTCGTTCAGGTTCCTGCACGTCTCCACCGACGAGGTGTTCGGATCTCTCGGTGCGGTGGGTGCGTTCTCGGAGCAGACGCCGTACGCGCCGAACTCGCCGTACTCCGCCAGCAAGGCTGCTGCAGACCACCTGGTGCGGGCGTATCACCACACCTACGGCCTGGCCACCCTCGTGACCAACTGCTCGAACAACTACGGCCCGTACCAGCACCCTGAGAAGCTGATTCCGCTGACGATGCTGAACGCGCTCGAGGGGCGACGCCTTCCCATTTACGGTGACGGAGGAAACGTGCGGGACTGGCTGCACGTCGACGATCACTGTGCCGCACTCGGCGCCGTGCTGCGAAGGGGCCGACCCGGCGAGTCGTACAACATCGGTGCGAGCAACGAACAGACCAACCTGGCGACCGTGCGCATGATCTGCGAGGTTCTCGAGGACGTGATGCCGGCTGCCGGCAATCCTGCGCTCGGTGCGGCCGGATTCAGTGGCTACCGGGATCTGCCGGAGTTTGTCGCCGATCGTCCCGGCCATGACCGGCGATATGCCATCGACTCCGCGAAGGTGACGCGGGAACTTGGCTGGAAGCCGGCGAAGGATTTTCGCAGCGGCCTGCTCGACACGGCGCGGTGGTACCTCACGCATCGGGAGTGGTACGAAGGATCGCGGGTTGGCTACAACCGTGAGCGCCTCGGGCTCTCGGCGACGCCGCACTGAACCACGTCGCGGACGCTTTTCTCACTTATGGCGCATCAGAGGCTCAGGGGCATCATCCTCGCCGGCGGCTCAGGGTCGCGACTCCATCCCATCACGCGCGGCATCAGCAAGCAACTGCTGCCGATCTACAACAAGCCGATGGTGTACTACCCGCTCGCCACGCTCATGCTGGCGGGAATCCGAGACGTGCTGATCATCACCACGCCGCACGAGCAGGAAGGGTTCAGGCGGCTGCTTGGCGATGGCACCGAGGTCGGGCTGTCGATCGCCTACGCCGCACAGCCGCAACCCGAGGGCCTGGCGCAGGCGTTCATCATCGGCCGCGAGTTCGTCGGGAGCGAACGCGTCGCCCTGGCGCTCGGTGACAACATCTTCTTTGGCGCCCACTTCACCGACTATCTCCGCCTTGCTGCGACGCGTGAACAGGGTGCGACCGTGTTCGGCTACCGTGTCCGCGATCCCGAGCGATACGGCGTCGTGGAGTTCGACAGTAACGGTACGGTCGTGAGCATTGACGAGAAGCCGGAACACCCGAAGTCGTCGCACGCAGTCACCGGCTTGTACTTCTACGACAACCAGGTGCTCGACATCGCCGCCGCGCTCACGCCATCGCCGCGCGGTGAACTCGAGATCACTGATGTGAACCGCGAATACCTCAGGCGCGGACAGCTCCACGTCGAGCGCCTGCCGCGAGGTATCGCGTGGCTCGACACCGGCACGCACGATGCGCTGCTCCAGGCATCGAACTTCGTGCAGACGGTCGAGGAACGACAGGGGATGATGATCGCCTCGATCGAGGAAATCGCCTATCGCATGGGCTACATCTCTGCCGCCGAGTTCGCCAGGCTCGCTTCTGGTATGGCCTCGAGCTCGTACGGGGAGTACCTCCTGCGTGTGCTGGAGGAAGACTGAGGTGCGCGTCGTTTCGACCGACCTTCCCGGCGTGCTGATTCTCGAACCCGTCGTGCATCGTGACGCGCGCGGCTTCTTCCTCGAGACCTACAACGTCGCCAGTTTTGCCGCGGCCGGTCTGGACGTCTCGTTCGTGCAGGACAACCACTCCTCCTCCGTACGCGACACGCTCCGCGGACTCCATGCGCAGCGGACCAAACCGCAGGGCAAGCTTGTCCGGGTCATTCAGGGCGAGATCTGGGACGTGGCCGTCGATCTGCGCCCCGACCAGAGCACCTTCGGCAAGTGGACGGCGACGACGCTGTCGTCGGAGAACTTCCGGCAGATGTACATTCCGCCGGGATTCGCGCACGGGTTCTGCGTGCTGAGCCCGACCGCGCAGGTCGAGTACAAGTGCACCGCGCTCTACGACCCTTCCGATGAAATTGGCGTGGCGTTCGACGATCCCGATATCGCGATCCGCTGGCCGGTTGCCAGCCCCGTGCTGTCCGAGCGCGACAAGCGCCTCCCGCGACTGGCCGATGTCCGGGCCCGCCTCGCGAGCACCGTCGGTCGTTGATGGCTCCGGCCGTCTCGATCATCATCGTCAACTGGAACGGCCGGCATCACCTTGATGCCTGTCTGCGTGCTGTGCAGGCGCAGACCGACGTCACGATCGAGACAATCCTGGTCGACAACGGCTCCGCTGACGGGTCCGTGGAGTTCGTACGGGCCGCCTTCCCCTGGGTGCGAGTGCTGGCGCTGTCGGACAATCGGGGGTTCGCTGGTGGCAACAATGCCGGCGTCGCCGTGGCCACGGCTCCGTATGTGATGCTGCTCAACAACGACACGGTGGTCGACCCCGGCTGCGTGCGTGCCCTCGTCAACGGACTCGACGAAACGCATGGCATCGCCCTGACCAGCGCGCGCATCGTGTACATGCACGATCAGACGCGCATCGACAGTGCCGGTGACGGGATGCTGTGGGCGGGCGGTGCCTTCAAGCGACTGCACGGCCGCTCGGTGGACCTGGCGCTCGAATCGCGTGAAGTGTTTGGCGTCTGCGGGGCCGCGTGCCTGATGCCGAGGCGCGTTTACGCGGAGCTCGGAGGCTTCGACGAGTCGTTCTTCTTCTCGCACGAGGACGTTGACCTGTCGTACCGCGCGCGCTTGCTCGGCTATCGATGCCGCTATGTGGCCGATGCGGTGGTCGCGCATCGTGGCAGCGGGACATCCGGACGGACGACAGCCTTCGTCGTGCGTCTGGCACACCGGAACGCCGAGTGGCTGTACTTCAAGAACACGCCGCCCGGCCTGTTACTGCGCAGCCTGCCATCGCACATCCTCTACACGGCGGCGGCGGCGGTGTATTTCGCCCGAATCGGCCGTCTCGGAGCGTTCCTGCGGGGCAAGCTGGACGCGATCGCCGGGATGCGGGCGATCCTCGAATCACGCCGCCGTGTTCAGGCCTCGCGACGGGTGTCCGCCGACGCGATCGCGGCTCAGATGGACTCAGGCTGGATGTCCGCCAAGCTCGGTGAGAAGCGCTTCGACGCGGGAATGGTTGAAGAGGCTACCTCGTCTCGTCCCACACCACCTGGGCGTTCGCTCTGACCCGCCCCTCAGCAGGCTTCGCGTAGCCGGCGTACTTCGCGGGCGTCTCCCACGTCTTAACCACATCCTCGACCGTCTTGCCGCTCTTCTTGGCGGCCTGGACGAACGCGACGAAGTCGGCCACGAAGGCCGACTGGGTTCGCAGGTCGGCGACGGTGGTTGTGACGGGGTTGTGGCCATTGATGATCGTGTCGACATCCTTCGCCGCGTCTGCCGCGCGTGACAGGGTCCGCGCGTAATCCACGCCGCTGCCGCCGTTGTTCTTGTCCATGATCGGCAGGTCCCGCGTGTGGAAGGCGTCGCCCGTGTGCATGACACGGAGTGCCTTGAATATCACGAAGGCGTCACCGCCGGTGTGAGCCGCTCCGAAATGAAGGAGGTTGATCTCGTCGGCGCCCCGACCGATGGTCAGGCGATCGGTGAAGGTGCGCGTGGGCAGGCCGTGACCACCATGCTCGACGAACGGGCTCGTGCCAATCGCGTTGGCGGGTAGACCGGTGACCGGACGCCACTCGTTCATCAGCCGCCTGGTGTCGGCCTGCGTGACCACTTCCACATTGCCCGGGAAGTCGACGTTGCCGCCGACGTGGTCAAAGTGCGTGTGGGTGTTGATCAGTCGCACGATCGGTTTGTCTGTGAGCGTCTTGATCTTCTCGAGCAGCGGCTGGCCCCATCCAGGCAGCTTGCTGTCGACCACAGTGACGCCATCGGACCCGACAAACACCGCGGTGTTGCCACCGCCGCCGAGCAGCACGTAGAGGTTGTCGCGAATTGTCTGAACGTCCACCACACGCGGCGCCTGGGCGGGTGCCTGGAGAGCGTGCAGCGACAGGGACAGCGTGCCGACAACGAGCAACGTGCCGAGGACGAGGTGTCGTTTCATGGCGGAGAGTGTACCATTCCAACATTCCCGTGCCATCTCCCCTGACAACCCTGCTCAGCGACATCCTGACGAGCCGCGTCTACGACGTCGCGCTTGAGACACGCCTCGATCCGGCCGCGGCGTTGTCGCGACGGCTGGGTAACGAGGTGCTGTTCAAGCGGGAAGACCTGCAGCCGGTGTTCAGCTTCAAGCTGCGTGGGGCGTATAACAAGGTCGCGCATCTGACTGATGCTGAACGCGCGAAGGGTGTGATTGCGGCCAGCGCCGGTAACCACGCCCAGGGCGTGGCGTTCGCGGCCAGGAAACTGGGGCTCAGGTCCACCATCGTGATGCCGCAGACGACGCCGTCGATCAAGGTCGACGCCGTCAGGCGCCTGGGATCAGAGGTCGTGCTGTCGGGTGACAGCTACAGCGACGCCAAGGTCCACTGTGACCAGCTGGTGGCTGAGACGGGCATGACGTTTATCCACCCCTTCGATGATCCGCTGGTCATCGCCGGGCAGGGCACCATCGGGGCCGAGATCCTGAAGCACAGCCAGGATCGACTGACGGCCGTGTTCGTGCCCGTCGGTGGTGGCGGCCTCATCGCCGGCATCGCTGGGTACATCAAGGCGCTGCGACCTGAAGTCCGCGTGATTGGAGTCGAGCCGTTCGAGGCGGATGCGATGTACCAGTCGCTGGCCGCCGGCAAGCGAGTCGTGCTCGACCACGTCGGCATCTTTGCCGATGGTGTGGCCGTGCGCGAAGTGGGCGAACGCACCTTCGCGATCGCGCGCGAAACGGTCGACGAGGTGGTGCGTGTCGGCAACGACGAGATGTGCGCCGCCATCAAGGACATCTTCGACGACACGCGCACCATCATGGAGCCGGCCGGGGCTCTCGGACTGGCCGGCCTCAAAGCGTGGGTCGCTCGAGAGGGCGTCCGGGATCAGTCGCTCGTGGCCATCCTCAGTGGAGCCAACATGAACTTCGATCGCCTGCGCTTTGTCGCCGAGCGCGCCGAGGTCGGTGAGGCGCGCGAGGCCCTGCTGGCGGTCACCATTCCCGAACGTCCGGGTGCCTTTCGCGAGTTCTGTTCAGCCCTCGGTCGTCGTGTCGTCACCGAGTTCAACTACCGGCTCAGTGGCCGGCAGCAGGCACACATCTTCGTCGGCGTGGCCACCGAGTCGCGCGAGGACGGGCTCGCACTGGCGGCCCTGCTCAATGCGAAGGGCTACCAGACGGCTGATCTCACCGACAACGAGATGGCCAAGCTGCACGTCCGTCACATGGTCGGGGGCCGTGCACCCGACGTGCGCCACGAACGGCTGTGCCGGTTCGAGTTTCCCGAGCGTCCAGGCGCGTTGACGAATTTTCTCGAAAAGCTGGCCGGCCGGTGGAACATCAGCCTCTTCCACTATCGCAATCACGGCGCAGACTTCGGTCGGGTGCTTGCGGGATTCGAGGTGGAGGAGCGTGACATCACGGCCTTCCGTGCGTTCCTCGATACGCTCGGGTACCCGTGCACGGCTGAAGACGACAACCCGGCGTATCAGTTCTTCCTGTAACCGCGCCTGCGCGATTCGGCAATAGCTCGATCTGTCATCCCAAACACAAATCCGATCACGACCACGTCAGGGGAGACGCCCGAGGTGTTCTGTTCTGGCGCACGCGCTGATCCGAGGATCCGGCTGCGATCGGTCCGTGACGGCCATTAAGGCATTGGCTCCAAAGCGGTTAGTCACGCGCGCAGAACTGCACGTCCGGCGGCGCGGTCCTTGCCACAGTACTCGTGCTTCCATCTGTGTCTGCTACCTCGCCCCGTACAGTCGCCCGTCCCGAGCCAGCGCCTCGCAGCGAACCCGTTGCGGCGCCGGCACCTGCAGCTCCGCCTGCTCGCGGGAAGCGCCTGCCTCCGTCCCGATCGCTGACCCTCTATGTCAGTGCCGTCATCGCGGTGGGTGCCGTGGCGGTGGGGTGGTCCGTGGTTGCGCTCCCGTCGACCGCCCATCCGCTGCAGTGGCTGGCGTTTGCCGCCCTCGGCATCCTGGCCGGGACGGCCGCGCTGAAGATCCCCGGGGTCAACGCGCTGATCTCGGTGTCGGACACCTTCTTCATGGCGTCCGCGATGCTGTTCGGGCCCGCGCCGGCGATGGTCGCCCTTGCCCTCGACAGCGCTGCGCTGGCCTGGCGACGCGGCTACAACGCGCAGCGGCTGCTGTTCAATGCCACGGCGCCGGCGATTTCGCTGCTGGCGGCAACGCACGTCTTCTTCTGGATCACGGCCGCGCCTCCACTGGCCGAGGGCACGACGTGGGTCAACGGTGCCCTGCCGGCGCTGACCGCGATGGCGATCGTCTACTTCGGGCTCAACTCCGGTCTGACTGCCACCGCGGTCGCGCTCGAGTCGCAGTCCGACATCCTCGATGTGTGGCGCAAGCTCACCCCGCTTGCCGTGAACTATGCGGCGGCCACCTCGAGCGCCTTCTGTCTCGTCGTCATGCTTCGCTTCGGGGGATTGTCGGCCGCGCCGATCGTCCTTCCGCTCGTGCTGGTCTTCCACCTGACGCTCCGGTCGTTCCTCGGCCGGTTGGACGATGCCCAGAAGCACGTGCAGGTAATGGACCGCCTCTACCTGCGCACGGTTGAAACGCTCGCGACCGCGATTGAAGCCAAGGACGGCGTCACGCACGATCACATCCGGCGGGTGCAGAACGGCTCGCTTGGCATGGCCAAGATCCTGGGTGTCACCGACGAGCTGACGCTCAAGGCGATTCAGGCGGCCGCGCTCCTCCACGACACGGGCAAGATCGCGATCCCCGAGCACATCCTGAACAAGCCAGGCAAGCTGACCCCGGTCGAGTTCGAGCAGATGAAGCTGCACGTGGACGTGGGCGCGCAGATGCTCGCCGCGATCGACTATCCCTATCCCGTTGTGCCCATCGTGTACGCCCACCACGAGAACTGGGACGGCACCGGATATCCCAAGGGCATCAAAGGCACCGAGATTCCGATTGGCGCCCGCATTCTCTCGGTGGTCGATTGCTTTGACGCGCTGACCTCCGACCGCCCCTATCGTCCCGCCATGACTGACGAAGAGGCGCTGGGCGTGCTCACCAGTCGTCGTGGCACGATGTACGACCCGCTCGTCGTCGATACGTTCATGCGGGTCTACAAGACGCTGAACACGTCGCACGAGGAGCCGATCCTCTCGGAGGAAGCGCTGATGCAGATCAGCCGAGCGTCGGCGCCGCCGCCCCGCCCGGCGCCGGTTCAGCTGGCGACCATCCCGGGGGATGCGCCCGACGACCTGCGTGCGATGGTCAGCCTGTCTCGCGTGATGGAGGGCGACGTGACCCTGGCCGACGCGGGCGTACTCGCCGGCGTCTACCTGCGGACCATCGTGCCCGATGCCACCTGCGTCTTCTATATCCTCGACAACGCGACCGGCCATGTCGTGGCCAGGCACGTTACCGGCACCCATGCGTCGGCGATCCAGGGCCTCAAGATTCCGATGGGGCAGCGATTGAGCGGGTGGGTGGCCGCTCAGCGCCACGCGATTCTGAACTCTGACCCGGCCCTTGACCTCTATGACCGCGGGGTGACGTTCGGCAGCACCCTCTCGATTCCCCTCGTCGAGGATGAGCGCGTGGTCGGCGTCCTCTCGGCGTATGCCGAAGGACGCAACACGTTCACCGAGCATCAGCAGCGAGTCCTGCAGATGTTCGCACCCTATCTGACACAGATCCTGTCGTCGGCGATCGACTCGGAAGCGCGCACCCTCAAGAGTGGCCGCCGGGCAGCGGCCAGGGGAGCCGACCGCGGCGACCTGCGGATGGTGTTCAACCGCGACCGTCGTGGCGGTCACGGCATCCTCACCCCAGAGGACGATGCCACGGGGGATGACCAGGGGTAGTCAGGCTCAGAATCGCCGGGCTGGCGTGACGTCCGCAGCCCATAATGGCCGGCATGACGCCAGACGACCTGATGGACGCCGCCCTCGATGAAGCGCGGCGGGCCTTCGATGCTGGCGAGGTGCCGATCGGCGCAGTCGCGGTCGCGAACGGGCAGATCATCGCCAGGGCCTTCAACCAGCCGATCGCTGCGTGTGATCCCACCGCTCACGCCGAGGTGCTGGTGCTACGGGAAGCGGCGCGCGTCACCGGCAACTATCGCCTCACCGATGTCAGCGTCTACGTCACCATCGAACCCTGTCTCATGTGCGTGGGCGCGCTCGTGCACGCACGGGTGCGAGAGGTGGTCTTCGGGGCCACCGAACCGAAGACGGGTGCGCTGGTCTCATCGGTCCGCCTGCTGGACATCCCCGGGCTGAATCATCGATTTCAGGTGCAGTCAGGCGTGCGGGAGGACGTTGCGCGGGAGCTGATTCAGCGCTTCTTTCAGGAGCGACGCCGTCCAGGTCCGGCAGCCGGGCTATAATCAAGTGTTCGGAGAGGTACCGAAGTGGTCGTAACGGGGGCGCCTCGAAAGCGTCTTGCCGGGTAACCGGCACGGGGGTTCGAATCCCTCCCTCTCCGCCATCTCCTTCCTGCAGTTCGAGTCGTCTGACCTGGGACGGCTTCCTTCTTCCACGGCTCTTGTACATATCCAGACATTTGTGTACGCGTTGGTGGTGTTTCCGTCAACGTTGATCAGATGTCGCCCTCTCGGCAGAACTGCCAAATTCGTCCGTTGCATCGGCGGTTCGAATCGGCGAGTGTCTCGGCTGGTACGCTCGTCGTACTGCGGCCACGCGGCATTCTCAGGAGTTCGATTCAATGGCGGTGATGCGGTCCATCTGTTCGCGTTCGATGTCCAGGTTCTGGCCGGATGGCTGGGCGAGGCTGAGCGCGCTTGCTCTGTTGCTCGGGCTGCTGGTTGTTCAGACAGGGGCGCAGGCGCCGCCCACCGACGCCCTGCCGTTCGCCAAGAGCTACCTGATCACCGGCAACTACGTAGTTGGGGGTGTTGACCTTCGTCCGACCGGGGCTACGGGGTTCCAGACGGGAACGATCCCGATGACCGGCGTGCCCGAGAACGCCGAGATCCTTGCCGCCTTCCTCTACTGGGAAACGATCTCGACGCAACGCACGCAGTTTGACGGCGTCACGTTTCGTGGCGAGCCCGTGACGGTGGTCAAAGCCACGTCCAAGCTGCTCACCGGGAACACCGCCGCTTGCTGGAGTTCAGGCGCACAGCCCGCCACCGTCACGATGTTCCGCGCTGACGTGCTTCGCCTGCTCCCCGCAGAGATCGATGTGAACGGCAAGCTCACCGGCAAGCGCCTGGTCAATTCCCAGGACCTGCTCGAGAACGGACTGGCCGGGCACACGGTCACGCTGCCAAAGGTCGAGGGTGGGAACCGCGTTCCGCAGAGTGCCGGCGCCTCGCTGTTCGTGGTCTACCGCAACTCGAAGGAACCCCTCACGAGGATCGTCCTGTACGAGGGCGCTCACGTCCAGGCTCCAGGGGCAACGACCACGCAGACGATCCGCGGGATCATGCAGTCGTCGACGAGCAAGAAGGCCAAGATTACCCACATCCTCGGCGCCGGTGCGGCCAACGTTCAGGATCGCGTGTACTTCAACGGGGCCCTCCTCGCCACCGACGCCTTGAAGAGCCCCGCGACAACCGCTCCCGAACGCGCGTGGTTGAACCCGACGTTCGACGTGACATCGAAAATGCCTGGCAAGGTGTCCGCCTCTGGCTACGGCGAGGAGGTCACCACGCTGGTCGACCACAAGGCGAGCGGGCCGTACGACTGTCTTGCCTGGTCGGCGATCGCGTTCAGCACAAAGGTTCAGGACACCGACGATGACGGCTATCCGGATATTCAGGAGCAGGTGAGCGGGCTCAAGGACCCGATTGGCCAGCCGCTGCCGGATCTCCGGGCCATGGGCGCCGATCCGCGGCATAAAGATCTGTTCATCGAGGTCGGGGCGATGACCGCGGACCCGGGAACCACCTACGGATCGGCGACCGCGCCCATTCGTGCGACCGTCGATCAGCTCGTGGACTCGGTGGGGCACAACCATCTACCGTCGCCTGCGGTGCTCAAGAAGGTTGGTGACGCATACGCGCTCGCGCCGGTCTCGAATCCTGACTCCCGTCCTGGCATCAAGGTCCACTTCGACGTCGGACCCGGCTACCACGCGCTTGGTGGTCCGTATACGTCAACCGAAGCCGATGCCTATCTCGTGCCGCCATCCCAGGCCAGAGGCGGAGAGCTGATCAAGGAAACCGCGTGCGTGCCCAGCGCCACGAGGACGTGCCAGTTTCCAGACTATCCAGGCACCGTCAGCTGGAAGGTGGGATTCCAGTTCTATCGTGACGCGCCGGTGGATGGTGACGGAGCGGAACTCAGCCCGGCAGAGCAGCACGACTGCCAGATTGCGAATGCACTCACTCCTGGGAGCTGCCGCGAGCGATTCGATTCCAATCGCGCCGGCGTCTTCCACTACCTGCTCTACGCGCACGCACGAGGCACTCCCAAGTCGACCAACGACATGTCGGCAGACTTCCACGTGCCCAAGAGCGCGTCCGGCATCAGCGACCTGCCGGGTGGCGACGGCATGGTCACCCTCGGCCTCTGGGACAACTTCGTCGGCAGTGACTTCATGATCGCGTCGACGACCATGCACGAGCTCGGGCATCAGTTCGAGCTCTGGCATGGCGGGGCGCCGCCGCAGTTTGGCGAGGGTCGCGAAGCAAGTACTGGCCTCGAGCGTGTCACGGTGTACTACGAGCCGAACTGCAAGCCGCTCTATCAGAGCGTCATGAGCTACATGTTCCAGCTGAACGGCCTGCTCGACAATGCCGGCGTTCCGCGGGTGGACTACTCAGACCAGGACTCTCCGAGCATCGACGAGAACAAACCCACTGACGGATCAGTGGGCAGGCTCAAATACCGCGCGGCGTGGTATGCCCCGCTGGTTCCAGGCACGATCGGGTACGCGCTGGGCGTCCCGGCGGCGAAGAAGTACTGCAACGGCACGAACTTCACGACGCCTCTGCCAGTTCCGATGGGCCGCATCGACCTGGCGAGCACGACGACCCGGGTCGACTGGAACGGTGATGGCGTCATCGCGACAAAGACCGCTCGCGTCGCGCAGGACGTGAACCTGGACGGCCTCCTCAGCGGCACGGAGGAAGGCTCTGAGCTGCACGGATTCAACGACTGGACGAACCTCCGCCTGAACCAGCTGGCCAGCGGCCGGAACATGGCTGGCTTCTCGAACGGCATCGACTTCGGCGGCGGGATCGACTTTGGCGGCGGGATCGATTTCGGCGGCGGCATCGACTACGGGGGTGGGATCGACTTCGGCGGCGGTATCGATTTCGGTGGTGGCATCGGTAGTCCGGCATCCAGTTCGCTGACGGTCCGCACCAGCGTGGCGCGCAATGCATCTGCGTCCAGCGAGGTGTTGAGCAGCAGATAGAAATCACGCCGCGGAATCTGGGACATCGGCAAATACACCTGCGGATCCGCCGCGTTGTCGAGCCCGTACTGGAGGGTATCGCCGACCACGCCGATCACTTCGGCCCAGGCCTCGCCACCTTGGCTGGTGCGCAGCCGCTTGCCGATCGGATCCTGGCTGCCAAAATAGCGCCGTGCCAGCGACTGATTGATCACCACGACGGCAGCGGACTGCGCTTGATCGGTCGCGTCC
>JBEBGV010000009.1:0-94877 GCA_040081265.1 Vicinamibacterales bacterium | reverse complement strand
CCCCCGCCAAATCCACCAAAGCCACCAGCCCCACCGCCCCGACCAGTGTTCTCGTCCCAGACCTCATTCCCGTTGAGAACCTGCGTGCTGACGAGGGCGGGGCCGCCGCCGGGGGCGCTCGTGTCTTCGACCCGCTTCATCTTGTCGGGCAGCTGCAGGGTGATCTCAAGGTCCCCTTCAAGCTGGTTGTTACCGGCTGTCCGCTTGAAACTCCCTTTCATCTGCAGCGCTTTGACAGCCGCCAGCTTGTCGCCCCCGAGCGCGGTGCGGGCCTCGGCGAGCACGGAGGCGCCTTTGGCCGCATCACCCGTGAGGACTCCCTCCTGAGCATGACCCCACGCCGGTGACAGGAGGAGCAGAAGGACGGACAGGGAACAGGCGTGCTTGAACATGCTGACCATTCTGGCCCTCTGGACGGGGCCAGTGGTTAACACGACGCAAAACTTTGTTAAGAATGTAAAAGCTTTATTTACAGTATCTTACGGACATTTCTACGTGCTAGACTTCGCCTCGTGAAGATCCCACGACCTTCCCCGCTCACCATCCTCACCGCCGCCCTGGTGGTGCTCCTTCCCACGCTGGCGCTGCTCCAGTACCGATGGGTCGGACAGGTCAGCGAGGCCGAGCGCGAGCGGATGCAGACGCATCTCCGAAACGCCGCACTGCAGTTCCACGAAGCGCTCGACGGAGAGATCTTCCGCGCGGTGACCAACCTCCAGATCAGTGCGGCGACCGCGCGCGAGGGCTCCTCGGAGCGTTACGCCGATCGATATGAAGCCTGGGCCGCGACAGCTGCTCACCCGCAGGTGGTCGCCGGCGTCTATCTGCTCGACGATGAGGGCGGCAAGGTTCGGGTACGACGCTGGAACACCACCGAGCGTGCACTCGAGGGCAGTGACTGGCCAGCCGTCCTCGACCCGTGGCGTGAGGCGATCGATGCCGACCGCAAGACGTTCGCCAGCGCCAATGGCTTCGGTCGCCCGCCGCTGGTTCTCAACGACGAGGCGCTCGCCATCGCGCCATTGCGTCCCCAACCAGCGGTACCCGGAACACCGCCAGATCAGAACCGCCCGACGTGGGGCTTCACGGTGGTCCATCTGGACATGCCGTTCATCCAGACGCAGTTGCTGGCCGAACTTTCGCAGCGATACTTCGGGTTGGATGGCGATCGCGGCTACCGCGTGACGGTGGTCTCGGTAGCCGACCCCTCGCGGGTCATCTATCGTTCAGACGACGAATCGCCAATGGAGGCATCGAAGGCTGACGCGGTGGAACCGCTGTTTGGAGTGACCGGCCGGGGCCTGTTCAACCGTGGCGGCGGGCGAGGCGGAGACAATCGCGGGCTCTTTGTGAACATCTTCCGCGCCGGTGATGGGCCACGGGGCTTCGGGGACCCGCGCGATCCAGGACGCTGGACGCTGCTCGCTCAGCACGAGAGCGGCTCGCTCGAGGCCGCGGTGGCGGCCACACGCCGCCGGAACCTCGGCATCAGTTCGGGCATCCTGGCCCTGCTCTCGGTCACTGTCCTCCTGCTGACCACGTCGTCCCGGCGTGCGGAACGCCTGGCCCGGCAGCAGATGGAGTTCGTGGCAGGCGTCTCGCACGAACTCCGCACCCCGATTGCGGTGATCCGGTCGGCCTCGGAGAATCTTGCCCAGGGCGTGGTGGCCTCGCCCGATCGCGTCAAACGTTACGGTGACACCATCGGCATTGAGGCGCGCCGGCTCGGCGACATGGTCGAGCGCGTCCTGCAGTACGCGGGCATCGAGGCGGGCCGAGTGATCTCATCAACGACACCACTCGAGCCGCTGTCGGTCGTCGAAGCCGCTCTGCAGGCCACCGCGCCGCTTCTCGCAGCGTCGGGGATC
The DNA here is from genome assembly GCA_040081265.1 of Vicinamibacterales bacterium. Lineage (GTDB taxonomy): Bacteria > Acidobacteriota > Vicinamibacteria > Vicinamibacterales > UBA2999 > JBEBGV01. The sequence goes on along the minus strand of JBEBGV010000009.1, from coordinate 93,009 downwards.
ACGGTCGAGAAGAACCTGGCGCCTGACCTGCCGCTCGTGATGGGCGATCCCTCGGCCCTGACGTCGGCCATCCAGAATCTGCTGACCAACGGGGTGAAATACGGCGGCAGCGCGCGATGGCTGGCGGTCAGCGCCGTCCAGGCCAAGGGACCGCGTGGACCAGAGGTCCGCGTGTCGGTCGAGGACCACGGCCCTGGAATCCCACACAAGGATCTGCCACATCTGTTCGAACCGTTTTATCGCGGTGTGGACGCCACCTCTGCCCAGATTCAGGGCAACGGGCTCGGTCTCTCGATCGTGAAACGGATTGTCGAAGCGCACGGAGGTCGAGTGACAGTTTCAACTCGACAGGGTGCCGGGACGGCGTTCACCATACACCTGCCGGCAGCTCCCGAGATGCCGGCGGTTTCCGCCTCGATGGTGGGCACCCGTAGTGCTGAGGCACACTCGTAGCCATGAGCAAGAGACGACTGCTGCTCGTCGAAGACGAGCCCGGCCTCGTGATGACGCTGACGGACCGTCTGGCCGCGGAGGGCTACGAAGTCGAGAGCGCCGTCGATGCCAAAACCGGACTCGAAGCGGCGTCAGCGGGACCATTCGACGCGATCCTGATGGACGTGATGCTGCCCGGCGGCAATGGTTTCGATATCTGCCGTACCCTCCGGCAGCAGGGCGTGCAGACTCCGGTGCTGATGCTCACCGCCCGTGGTCAGGTCGTCGATCGTGTCGTTGGCCTGAAGCTCGGAGCCGACGACTACCTGGTCAAGCCTTTCGAAATGGTCGAGCTGCTGGCACGCATCGAAGCCATTCTCCGGCGCGTACCAACGTCGCACGTCGCGGAGAGCGCGCAGTTTGGTGACGTGAGCGTGGACTTCCGCAAGGCAGAGGTCGCCAAGGCGGGCAAGCGACTGGACCTGTCGGCTCGTGAATTCAAGCTCCTGCGCTACTTCGTCGAGCATCGCGGCGCAACCCTCTCGCGCGACGAGCTTCTCAACGAGGTCTGGGGCTACAACTCGATGCCCTCCTCCCGCACGGTCGATGTCCACGTCGCCTGGCTGCGACAGAAGCTCGAAGACAACCCCCGCCATCCGCAGTTCATCATTACGGTCCACGGCCTGGGATATAAGTTCGTCGCGTAGACTTGCCCAATGGGTCTGGGACGCGTCTGCGTCTTCTGCGGCTCGAGTTCGGGAGAGTCGCCGGTCTATCGCGAGGCAGCCGAGCGCCTGGCGACAACGCTGGTGTCGCGACGCATTGACCTGGTGTTCGGCGGCGGGTGCGTGGGCCTCATGGGAATCGTGGCTGACACGGTTCTCAAGGGTGGCGGCCATGTCATCGGCGTGATCCCCGATGCCCTTGTGGCGCGCGAGGTTGCACACCTCGGACTTCCTGATCTGCGTGTGGTCCCCTCGATGCACGAACGCAAGGCGGTGATGGCCTCACTGGCCGATGCGTTCATCGCCCTCCCCGGAGGCTTCGGCACTTTCGAAGAACTCTTCGAGGCGCTGACGTGGACCCAGTTGGGCCTGCATGCCAAACGATGCGGGCTCCTGAATGTCGCGGGGTTCTACGACCCCCTCCTGGCCCTGCTCGACCAGTCGGTGGCCGCCGGTTTCCTCAAACCCGCCAACCGCCGGCTTCTCGATGCGGCGACCGACCCGGAGACTCTCCTCGACGCCCTGGCCCAACCCCCGCCCCCGGCCGAGGGAAAGTGGATACGCACGGCGGCTGAAGCGTAAGGACCCACTGGCCTTGCCAGAGGACGGTATCCGGGCCGAGGAGCGCTCGGCCGCTGATACTTGCCCAAGTTTGCCGGGCGCACCCGGGCACGCCCCTTGCTCAAGTCGTGCATCGAGGAGTCTGGCAAATGGTCATCACTCGATCGGGAATTGCGGCCCTGGTGGTCCTGTGCGGAGCTGCGGGTGCAGGCGGGGCGTGGCTGGCCAACCGCAGCAGCCTTGACCCGGCCACGGTGACAATGGCAGCAGCGCCTGTGCCTTCATCAGAGGTCGCCGGTCTGACGGTCGAGGCATCGCCAGCACTCCTTGCACCCCCGAAGGCCGCCCCGGCACCAACCTCCAGGAGCACCGTCAGGCCGGTGCCACCGGCTCTGCCCAGTGCCGTCATGCCGTCCGCTCCCGAATCGACGCCGGCCCAGGCGGCAGCGGTTGAGCCTGCGCCCACCGAGGCACGCGAGCCCGAGACCTCTCGCGCGATCGAGCACACCGACACTGCGGCCGCAGAGCCCCAGTTCGAGGAGGTCGAGGTGGCGAGTGATGTCGTGCTCGGGCTGCAGGTCGACACGACCGTCTCGAGCGAAACGGCCCGCGTTGAAGACCAGGTGGTGGCCCACGTGACGCGAGACGTGCGAGTCGCCGACCGCGTGGCAATTCCCTCGGGTACACGCGCGTCTGGTGAGGTCACGTTTGTCGAGCAGGGTGGACGGTTACGGGAGCGCGCACGACTTGGCGTGCGCTTCACATCGCTCCTGCTGGCCGATGGTTCGCGGGTGCCGATCTCGACCGATGTCGTGTTCCGCGACGGCGATTCGCCGTCACGAGAGAGCGCCGCCAAGATTGGCGGGGGGGCGATCGGCGGCGCAATCATCGGCGGAATATTTGGCGGTGGGAAGGGCGCAATTATCGGAAGCACAGCCGGAGCCGGGGCCGGCACCGCGGCCGTCCTGGCGGGGGGACGCAACGCGGCTACGCTCGCGGCGGGTACGCCTGTCACTGTCCGTCTGACCCGACCGGTGGTCATCACCCTCGACCGATAGAAGGCGCGCAATCGGTTGTTGTAGCGCGGTACAATCCTCAGCGGAGGAGTGACCGTGATGAAGACTTGCGCTCTACTGATTGTGTCGATGGTGGCGACCGCGTCGACAGCGTTTGCCCAGGTGCAGAAGATCGATGTGCCCGGCGTCCGGAACTTCTCGCGCGTAGACGCGACCATTGGCTGTGGCGGCGCGACCGACGCGACGGCGATGCCCTTGCTCAAGAAGGAAGGCTTCGTCTCGGTCATCAACCTGCGGCTTGCGTCGGAACCAGGCGCAAATGTGGACGAGGCACGCACCGCCGCCGACAAGGCCGGCCTCAAGTACATCCACCTGCCCTTCGATGCAGCCTCTCCAGACCCGAAGGTCGTTGAGAACTTCCTGAGCGCCGTCACGTCGAAGGCCAATCAGCCCGCGTACATCCACTGTGGCTCAGCGAACAGAGTCGGCGCAGTGTGGATGATCAAACGGGTGCTTCAGGACGGCTGGGCACTCGACCGCGCCCGCACCGAAGCTCAGGCCATCGGGCTGACCAGTCCCCAGCTCGACGCGTTCGCGACCACATACATCGCCGAACATCGTCGCTGACCGCCCCTTCCCCGGGCCTGGCCACACAGGTCCGGAGGCTTTGCGGAGGCACTCGCAGCGGTCTATACTCGTGTGTTTCCCTCGTGCGGGAATTCTAGGTCGCTGGTCACCCCGTCTTCTTGAAGGAGCAACATGTCGCGCTTCACCTTTACGTCTGAATCGGTGTCCGAGGGACATCCCGACAAGGTTTGTGACTACATCTCCGACTCGATTCTCGACGCCTGCTTCGAGCAGGACCCGCAGAGCCGCGTCGCGTGCGAGACGCTCTGCAAGAGCGACACGGTGGTCATCGCCGGGGAAATCACGACCAACGCCACCTTCGACTACGACAAGGTCGTTCGTCAGGCAGTCAAGGAAATCGGCTACACCGACGCGGCCGAGCCCTTCTGCGACACGACGCTGAAGGTCATCTCGCTCATCACGCGTCAGTCGAACGAAATTTCCCAGGGCGTAACCGCCGAGACCAGTCAGAGCGGCGACCAGGGCGCCGGTGACCAGGGCATCATGTTCGGCTACGCCACCGACGAGTCGGACGAGATGATGCCTCTCCCGATCCTGCTCGCGCACAAGCTCACCAAGGGCATGGCTGACGACCGGAAGAGTGGCAAGTACGGGTGGCTCCGTCCCGACAGCAAGTCGCAGGTCTCACTCTCGTACGATGGCAACGATCCGCGTGAAGTCACCGCCGTCGTTGTCTCGTCGCAGCACTCGCCCGAGGCCGATCAGAAGAAGATCACCGAATACGTCCGCGAAGAACTCGGCCCCCGCACGCTCGGCCAGTGGTGGAGACGGGACGTCACCCTCTTTGTCAACCCGACGGGCAGCTTCATCCACGGCGGGCCGTCCGCAGACGCCGGCGTCACCGGCCGCAAGATCATCGTCGACAGCTACGGCGGCTGGGGACGTCATGGTGGCGGCGCGTTCAGCGGCAAGGATCCATCGAAGGTCGACCGGAGCAGCGCTTACTTCTGCCGCTACGTCGCCAAGCAGGTGGTGGCATCGGGATTTGCCCGCCGGGCTGAAATTCAGGTCGGCTATGCGATCGGCATGGCCCAGCCGGTGTCAGTGAAAGTCGACACCTTCGGCACAGGAGACGAGCGCGCCGCAGCCCAGTACGTCATGGACTCGTTCGACTTCCGCCCGCGCGCGATCATCGACAAGCTCAACCTGCTGCGTCCGATTTATCGCAGCACGACCAACTACGGACACTTCGGTCGGCCGGGCCTTCCCTGGGAAGCGGTCACGAAGGCTGCAGCGGTCGCGCGGTAACACCCTCCCCTGTAAGGCGGACCGATCCTCGGTCCGCCTTCGCACACTACAAAATTTCGTACCACCGGCGTGGCCGCGTTGTCGCAGCGCGCTGAACCACCGGCACCTCGGCGGCGACCGCATCGACGCGCTCGGTCGCAACGCCGAGTGCGGTGAGCTGAGCCGCGAGTTCGGCCTGCAGCGCTTTGACCTGCCGGTCGCTGTACTGAGTCGCAGCGGCAATCATCCAGCTGGTGCGGGCGAGCTGCGCCGCGGTTTCATCGGTCAGCGGCACCGAAACCAGCGCCGTGGCCAGCCGCTGGGCAAAGCCCTTGGTCACAGCCAGCCCGGCCGGGTTGTTGTCGCCGAAGACCACTCCGAGATCGTTGGCGAAGTCCTCAGGTCCACTCTGTTCGCCCCGTGCGGCCGCGCGGAGGTCGTTGCTCATGTCGAAGACACGATTCGAGTCTTCTTCGTTCAAGGTTGGAGTGGGTCCGTCGGGCTGACGGCAACCGGTGGCAGACACCGCGACCAGGGCAATCACCAGGAGAAATGAACGCTTCACCGTCACAGAGTGGATGAGCACCTGCGGAGGTGTCAAGGGAGGACGCTGGCCGACGGCCCCGCAGCCACAACGCGACCACCGTCCATCACGATCGTCACATCAGCGAGCGCCCGCACCTCTTCCTTCGCGTGCGCCACGTAGACGATCGGAATCGCCAGTTCGTCACGTACCCGTGTCAGCGCCTCGATGATACGGGCGCGCCGCGCGAGGTCGACCGCCGCCAGAGGCTCGTCGAGCAGGAGCAACTGTGGTGATGCGTTCAGGGCTCGCGCCAGCGCGACACGCTGGCGTTCACCGCCGGAAAGCGATTGCACCTGGCGCGCCATCAGCGGCTCGAGTTCGAGCAGGCCCGCAAGCATCGCGGCACGAGTCGCGTCTCCGCGCCATCCGTACTCGACGTTCCTGCGAACGTCCATATGGGGAAACAGCAGAACGTCCTGTGGCACATAGCCGATGCGGCGTTCGCGGACCGGCATGCTGGCGGCAGCGTTGCCGTCAAAGTAATACTGCCCGTCGACCACAATGCGGCCCCTGGCCGGTGTTCTGATTCCAGCGATCAGCTCCAGTGTGGTGGTCTTGCCTGACCCAGAGGGCCCGTAGAGTGCGAGCACCCGGGCCTGGGTCTGCACGGACACGGCGAGGCTGAAGTGGCCTTGCGTGAAGTCGATCTCGAGATCGAATAAAGCCACGTCAGGACGCCGTTCCGGCGATGCGGTTGGAGGCCAGGACAGCCACGAAGGCCAGCGCTACCGATACTCCGAGGAGCGCCAGCGCATCGGCGTCACGTCCGGTCTCGGTGAAGCTGTAGATGCCCACGGCAATGGTGCGCGTGCGACCAGGAATGCTGCCAGCCAGGACGATGGTCGCCCCGAATTCGCCAAGAGCGCGCGAAAACCCCAGGAGGGCGCCCGCGGCGATATGCCTCGAGGCAAGGGGAAGAGTGACGCTCGTAAACACGCGCCATGGACCCGCGCCGAGGGTCTCCGCGATCGCCTCGAAACGGTGGGTGTTCTGCTCGAACCCGACACGCGCTGTCCGGACCAGCAACGGAAGTCCCATCACGGCCATGGCAATGACGACCGCGGTCGGTGTGAACACAATCTCGATACCGATCCGTTCCAGAACGCGGCCGACGGGGCCTCGTCGGCCCAGCAACCACAGAAGCACCAGGCCGGTCGCAACCGGGGGCATCACCAGGGGGAGCGAGACGAGCGTCTCGACGATGGAGCGACCCGGGAACGGCCGCCGGGCGAGCAACCACGCCAGTCCCACGCCGGGGATCAGCATGACCACAGTCGCAACCAGGGCCGCGAGCGACGTAAAGAGCGCGATCTCGCGGATCTCTGGGCTCACGGGGTCATCGCGTCGCCGGAGCGATCACGCCGAAACCCGCCGTCGTAAACAGCGACCTGGCCTCGGCGGTCTGCAGGAACGCGAGGAAGCTCCTGGCACCAGCTGCATTGCGCGTCGACTTGACGACGGTCCCCGGATAGACAATCCGCGGGCCGTCGGCCGCCGGCACCACAAACGCCGTCGACGTCTGTGCAGCCGCCGCAACGTCGGTCGCGTAGACGATGGCGGCCTCGGCCGCCCCTGATTCGACGGCCGCGAGGGCCAGGCGAACGCTGCCGGCGGGGACGATTTTCGGCTGAAGGTCGGCCCACAGCCCGAGTTTCTCCAGGTACTGTCGGGCGTAGACGCCGGCTGGAACCGCGGCGGGATCGCCGATCGCGAGCCGACGGACCGAAGGCAACAGAAGATCGCGCGGCGTTTTCACGTCGCTCGTGCCACGTCTGACGGCAATGGCCAGCTGATTGGTCAGCAGGTCGATGCGGGTACCAGGAGCGATGTCGGCACTGATCCTGTCCATCTGCGTCTGGTCCGCCGAAATGAACACATCGACGCGCGCCCCAGCCATGATCTGCCGTGCCAGCGTGTTGGACGCCCCGAAATTCAACTGCACCCGTTCCCCTGATGCCGCCTCGAATCGTGCGGCTATCACGGTGAGGACTTCGGAGAGGCTCGAGGCCGCCGAGACGAGCACCTCGGCGTGCAGCGGCTGCGCCAGGCCGAGCCAGAGCCCGCACAGCACCAGCCAGCGCAGGGATCCTCTGAGTGTCATTCGCACTAATTTAGTCGATTCAGGCCGATATCAGTGGCGACTTTCCAGCCACGCCGTCCGCTGTCCTGGCTAACTCTTGCAATGTCTGGCCGGGCTCTGATAGCCTCGTAGCTTCGCATGGCTCTGCACCTCCATCGCGCGCATGTGCACCATCACCACGGCCACACAGGTCGTCCGGCCGGACTGCGCGCGAAGAGGAACTGAACTCAGCCACGCTCCTCGCAAGGTAATTCGCAGCCCCGCCGGACAGATGGCGGGGTTTTTTGTTGTACGGGCTTTCGAGTGCGGCCCGGCCGCACCGGGTGTTGACGATGGATTTTTCGAAGCTGGACGGACTGATTCCCGCAGTGGTGCAGGATCACCAGAGCGGAGAGGTGCTGATGGTCGGGTTCATGAACCCCGAGGCGTGGGAGGTGACACAGCGCACCGGCTACGTCACCTTCTTCAGCCGCACACGAAATACGCTCTGGACCAAGGGCGAGACCTCCGGGAATCGCCTCGCCGTGCGGGATGTGTTCATCGACTGCGATGAAGACACCGTGCTCGTGAAAGCCGAGCGCCTTGGCGACGGCAACGTCTGCCACACAGGAGAGCGAACGTGCTTCTTCGTCCGCGCCGAAGGAGTGACGATTCCATGAAACTCAAGCTCGGTATCCCCAAGGGGTCCCTCCAGGACTCCACCATCCAGCTGTTCGCCCGCGCCGGCTTCAACATCTACGTCAGCTCACGCTCCTACTTCCCCACCATCGACGACCCGGAGATCGAGTGCATGCTGATCCGGGCGCAGGAGATGACGCGTTACGTCTGTGAAGGCGTCCTTGATGCGGGGCTGACCGGCCAGGACTGGATTGCGGAGCACGCGCTCGGACGTGATGCCCACACCTGCGTGACGCCGCTGGCGGACCTGATCTACTCGAAGCAGAGCTTCGGCAAGGTGAAGTGGGTGCTCGCCGCGCCCGAAGACTCGAGGTTCAAGTCACCCATGGACTTCGCGGGCTCGACCATCGCCACCGAACTCGTGCAGGTGACGCGGTCGTATTTCGAGAGGCTCAAAGTCCCGGTCAAGAAGGTCGAATTTTCGTGGGGCGCGACCGAGGTCAAGCCACCGGTGCTCTGCGACGCGATCGTCGAGGCGACCGAGACCGGTTCGACCCTCCGCGCCAACCGCCTCCGCATCCTCGACACGGTGATGGAGTCCAACACGCAGCTCATCGCCAACGGAACGGCACTCGACGACAGCTGGAAGCGGACAAAACTCGAGAATGTTGCCCTGCTGCTGCGGGCAGCCATCGAAGCACAGGGACGCGTGGGCCTGATGCTCAACGTCAAGCGGGCGGATCTTCCGAAGATCCTTGCGCTGCTTCCGGCCTTGCAGCGCCCGACGATCTCATCGCTCAGTGATGATGAGTGGGTCGCGGTAAATACGATCATCGACGAGCGTACCGTGCGCGACCTGATCCCCAGGGTGAAGGCTGCGGGCGGTCAGGGCATCGTCGAGTATCCCCTCAACAAGATCGTGGTGTAGCGGTGTCGTCGAAGCCCTTTGCATTGTCGGTGGTCCAGGCGCGTGATACCCGCGGGGTCGCCCGCCTGCTCGCCCCCGAACGCAGCCGCGACCTCGCCACCGAGCGCCTGGTGTCGACGATCGTCGGCGACGTTCGACGGCAGGGCGACCGGGCCCTGATGCGTTATGCCCGGAAGTTCGACGGTATCGACCTGCCCGTTGAGGTGTCGCGTGAGGAGATGACCGAGGCCGCCGCTGGTGTTCCGCGGCACGTCCGCGCAGCGCTGCGCACCGCGGCCAGGCACATTCGCACGGTTGCCAGGCGTCAGGTCCCGAAGGGCTGGCGGGTCACGGTCGCACCGGGCATCGTCGTCGAGCAGCGCGTTCGTCCGCTCGACCGGGTTGGGTGCTACGTCCCCGGAGGACGGTATCCCCTTCCGTCGTCACTGCTGATGACGGCGATTCCGGCCGTCGCCGCCGGGGTTCCCGAGGTCATCGCCGTGTGTCCGCGACCTGAACCCTCGGTGATGGCTGCGGCGCTCGAGGCGGGCGTATCCCGGCTGTTCCGCATCGGTGGCGCTCACGCAGTTGCGGCGATGGCGTATGGAACCAGGACGGTACCGCGCGTCGACAAGATCGTCGGTCCTGGAAATCGATACGTCGCCGCCGCCAAGTCGCTGGTGACCGCCGACTGCGGGATCGACTTCTACGCGGGGCCGTCGGAGATCGTCATCGTCACAAGCGGCGGTCGCGCCAGCTGGATCGCGGCAGACCTCATCGCGCAGGCGGAGCATGATCCTGACGCGCGCGCGGTGCTGATCACGCCGAGTGCGGCCCTGGCAGCGCGGGTCGCCCGGCAAGTGGCGATCCAGATGCCAGGAAGCGGCCCGGCGCGGGCCGCGCTTCGCGCACACGGCGGGATCATCGTCACCGCATCGCTCGACGAGGCCGTGGACCTCGCCAATGCCGCAGCGCCAGAACACCTGGTGGTGGATGACGATCGGACGGCGGCGCGAATATCGTGTGCCGGTTCAGTCTTTGTCGGCCCGTGGTCGGCGCAGGTGGCCGGTGACTACGCTCTGGGCTCCAATCACGTGCTGCCCACCTCGGGCGCCGCTCGGGTACGCGGCGGACTCTCGGCGGCCGATTTCGTTCGCCAGGTCACGGTGCAGCGTGTGACAGAGAAGGGATTGCGACACATCGGTCCAACCGTGATCGCGATTGCCGAGACTGAGGGCCTCACGGCACACGCAGCGTCTGTTGCCCTGCGCACCGGCGGTACGGTTACGCCGCGTCGCAGAGGTCGCAAGGGATAGGCATGCGAATTCAAGGTTATCCAGATCCGGGTCAGGGGCTCCGTCTCCACCTGAATGAGAATACCGGGGGCTGCTCGCCACGCGTCGTCGAGGCCCTTGCCCGTCTGTCGCCGGTGGATATCTCTGCATATCCGGAGTACACCGACGCGGTGGTGGCTTGTGCCCGGCTGTTCGGTGTCGACCCGGAGTGGGTGCTGCTCACCAATGGCCTGGACGAAGGCATTCTGATGGCGGCCATTGGCCACATCTCGCGGCAACGCATCCACGACGCCGAAACCATCGTGCCGTTGCCGGCATTCGATCCGTACCCCAATTCGACGATCGCTGCCGGCGCCACCCCGGTTCGAATCAGCCCTGCACCGGGCCTCGCCTTCCCAACGAGCGCGGTCATCGAGGCGATTACGCCCCGAACCCGGATGATCTTCCTGAACACGCCGAACAATCCGACCGGGCAGCTCATCTCCATCGCGGATCTCGAGCAGATCGCCAGCGCCGCCCCCTCGGCCATCGTGTTCATCGACGAGGCGTACATCGAGTTCGGCGGCCGCAGCTTTCTCGGGGAACTGTCCAGATTTCCGAACGTGCTCGTCGGTCGCACCTTCTCCAAGGCGTATGGCCTCGCCGGCATGCGGGTGGGCGCGGTGATCGGGCAGCCTCAGGCCCTTGACCCGGTGCGGGCTGTGACCCTGCCATTCAACATCAATGGTGTCGCGCTGACCGCACTCGAGGCAGCGATCGCCGATACCGATTTCCTGCCCCGCTATGCAGCCCAGGTGCATCAATCGCGTGAGCGTTTGTACGCCGCCTGCCGGCGACTCGGCCTCCAGTTCTGGGAGAGTGCCGCGAACTACGTGCTCGTCAGAGTGGGCGAGGATGCCGAACCGTATCTGGCCGCACTGGCCGCACGGAAGATCCACGTGAGAGACCGATCGAAGGACACGATCACACCAGGCTGCCTCCGCATCACGACCGGGATGGTGGAGCACACGGACCGCGCGATTGAAGCGCTGGAGTCGGTGCACGCCGCGAGGACATCACGATGAGCCCAGCTTCACGCCGGATCCGCGCACGCCAGAGTGCCTTTGACCGGCGGACGACCGAGACGCAGATTGCGGGAAGGCTCGTTGTTGACGGCGAGGGTCGCTACGACGTCAGCACCGGCATTCGTTTCCTCGATCACATGCTCGAGTTGTTCGCACGACACGGCGGATTCGACCTCACGCTCCACGCCACGGGCGACCTCGACGTTGACCAGCACCACACCGTTGAAGACATTGGCATCGCGCTCGGCGAGTCCCTGCTCACGGCGCTCGGCGATCGCAAGGGCATCAATCGAGCGGGGTACTTCCTGATGCCGATGGACGAGACCCTCGGCCTTGCCGCTGTCGACCTGAGTGGCCGTCCTCATGCCGTCGTCGACCTCAAGCTCAAGGTGCGTATGGTCGGTGACCTGCAGGGCGAACTGGTGCACGACTTCTTCGGCGGCTTCGCGCAGGGCGCACGCGCCAACGTCCACGTAAAAGTCCTCTACGGGCGTTCGAGCCACCACCACGTCGAAGCGGTGTTCAAGGCATTTGCGCGAGCGCTTCGGGTGGCGTGCGCAAAGGACGCCAGACTCGCGAAGATGTTGCCGAGCACCAAAGGGCTGCTGTGATTGCGCTGATCGACTACGGCGCCGGCAACCTGACGTCCGTGAAGAAGGCATTGACCGCCCTCGGGGCTGACTTCGTGGTACCTGAGTCGCCTGAGAGCCTCGCAGGTGCGTCCGCGGTGATCGTCCCTGGTGTCGGGCACTTCGGCGTGACCAGGGCGCTGGACGGGGCCTGGCACCGCGCCATTCGCGGAGCAGTCGACCAGGGGACGCCTCTCCTGGGAATCTGCGTCGGCATGCAGTGGCTCTTCGAGGGCAGCGACGAGGCTCCTGGCGTGGCGGGTCTTGGCGTCCTCCCGGGGCGGGTCACACGTCTTCGTGGCGACGCGGTCGGGCGCGTCAAGGTCCCGCATGTGGGGTGGAATGCGCTCGCGTTACCGAAGCCGTCACGCTTGCTCCAGGGCCTGGCGCCAGGCGCCTACGTCTACTTCACGCATTCCTACGCCGCACCGGTGACCCCCGACTGCGTGGGTGAGACGTATCACGGTGAACCCTTCGCCGCGGCGGTGGAACGCGGACACGTGTTCGGCGTCCAGTTTCATCCGGAAAAATCGAGCGATGCGGGCCTGCAGATCCTGCGCAACTTCCTCGCGGTCTGTGCCGTGACGGTCGCCTGACCATGCTGACCAAGCGCATCATCGCGTGCATGGACGTCCGCGACGGACAGGTCGTCAAGGGTGTCCAGTTCCAGCAGCTGCGCCACGCGGGCGACCCGGCCGAGCTCGCCCGCCGATACAACGTGGAGGGCATCGACGAGGTCGTTGTCCTCGACATTACCGCCACGATCGAAACCCGCAAGACACTGGCGCAGACAATCCGCGCGGTCGCCGCAGAGATATTCCTGCCCCTGACCGTGGGCGGAGGAATCAGGTCCGAAGACGACGCCGCCGCGGTCGTCGACGCAGGTGCCGACAAGGTCAGCCTGAACACCGCCGCACTGAAGAATCCGGCACTCATCACCACGCTGGCCGGACGCTATGGGAGCCAGGCGGTGATCGTGGCCATCGACGCCAAGCGGCGCGAAGGAGGGTACGCGGTCTATGTCCGCAGCGGCACCTCTGACGCTGCGCGGGATGCGGTCGAGTGGGCGCGCGAAGCGGAGGCCCGCGGCGCGGGTGAGATTCTCCTGACGTCGATGGACCGCGACGGCACGCGCTCCGGGTTCGATTGCGAGATGACCGCCGCCGTGTCGGACGCGGTCAACATCCCGGTCATCGCGTCGGGTGGCGCCGGCGGGCTCCAGCACTTTGCCGACGTCTTCAGGGCCGGCCACGCCGACGCGGCCCTGGCGGCATCGATTTTTCACTACGCCGACACGAGCGTGACCAGCCTGAAACAGTTCCTGCGCACCGAGGGCATTCCGGTCCGCCTCTGACGTCGGGGTGCCCATTCCCTATGCTGATTCCCTCCATCGACCTCCAGAACAATCGCATCGTGCAGCTGGTCCAGGGCGAGAAGCTGGCCCTCGAAGCCAGCGACCCCGCCGTCTGGATCGAGCGGTTTTCGCCCTTCCCGCGCGTCCAGCTGATCGACCTCGACGCGGCCATGGGCCGCGGTGACAACGCCGAATTCGTCGGGCGCGTCTGCGCACAGCTCCCCTGCCGCGTCGGCGGCGGCATCCGCAGCGTCGAACGGGCACGCGCCGTCCTGGCCGCGGGCGCGCACGCCGTCATTGCCAGCTCGGCCCTGTTCACGCCTGACGGCGTGAACACGACCTTTGCCCGCGAGCTGGCCGACGCCATTGGAGCGGATCGGGTCATTGCAGCGGTCGACAGTCGTGGCGGGCAGGTCGTCATCCATGGCTGGAAGACAACCCTGCCGGTCACGACGACCGACGCGGTCCGCGCCCTCGAGCCCTACTGCTCCGAGTTCCTCTATACGCATGTCGATCTCGAGGGACTCATGCGTGGCACCGACCTGGGCGCGATCCTCGCCGTCCGTCGGGCCACCAGCCGACGGGTGACCGCGGCCGGAGGCATCACGACCTGGGACGAGATCGACCACCTCGACCGCGAGGGCGTCGATGCCGTGGTCGGCATGGCGGTCTATACCGGCCAGCTGCCCCTGGTGCGCCCGCCCCGGGACTAATCCTTGATCTGACCGTCGCCTTCGGTTACGTTATCCAACGTAACCGTTACGTTGATCGACGTATCGGTTACGTGGATCGACGTGAGCACAGATGGACAACCCTTTCGTCTACGGCGAAGTCGTTCCCGGCGGTGCCTTCGTGGACCGCGAAACCGAGCTCGACCGGCTCGTGTCGGACCTGACGTCGGCGCAGAAAGTCTTCCTGATCTCCCCGCGCCGCTACGGCAAGTCCTCCCTGATCAGGCGGGCGCTGGCCGTTCTCGAGCGTCGAGGCATGCTCACGGTCGAGGTCACCGTCAGCAGCTACAGCTCCTACGTGTCGTTCCTCGAGGGCTACGCCCGGGCCCTGGCCTCGGTCGAAACCCGGTGGGAGCGCGCGCGCTCGTGGCTTCTCGGCGCGATTACCTCGACGCAGCCGGAGATGCGCTATGAGCCAGACGAGGGCGGGGTCGGTCGATTCTCAGTGGCGTTTCCCGCGGTCACCTCGTCGCGAGACATCAACCGGCTGGCCAACGAGGTCTTCGCGCTTCCCGGTCGGCTCGCGTCCGAGCGGAAGCGAACGGTTGTCGTCGCCCTCGACGAGTTCCAGGCCATCGATGCGTTCAACGGCGGAAGCGTCGAGCACGCCCTGCGCGCGGCCGCGCAGCATCAGCGGACAGTAGGCTACGTGTTTGCCGGCTCTGAGCCGTCTCTGATGGAGCAGATGATCGGGCCGCGTCGACCCTTCTACAAGGCAGGCCCCGTCATGCGACTGCAGAAGATCCCGCCAGACATCTTCGCGGCCTTCATCGAGGAGCGTTTTGCGAAGAGCGGCCTCCGTCCCGAAGCCGGGCTGGGTGCCGCCATCGTCGATCTCGCCGGAAACCTGCCATATGACGTGCAGCGTCTGGCGCACGAAACCTGGGACGATGTGCGGGCCGCCGGCGGAAAGAAGGCCGGCCTCGACCATCTTCACGCGACGCTGGCGCGCCTGCTCGGCGAACAGGACCCGATGTTCGAGGCGATCTGGCAGCGGCTGACCCTGGCGCAACGCGGCGTCCTCCGCGCCGTCGTGCTGCAGAGCGGTCGCGAACTCCTGTCGGCCGACACCCGGGCGCGGCACCGACTCGGCGGTGCGTCGAGCATTCAGACCTCGCTCGGTGCACTGGTCCGCCAGGATCTGCTGATCAAGGAAGGCCCGAAATATGTCGTGGTCGACTCGCTGTTGCGCGAGTGGATCGCCAGGCACACGTTCTGATCCATGGCCAGCCTTCTTGCGCGCGTCGGCCTGACCCGACCTGAGCTCCGGGCGTGGGCCATGTATGACTGGGCCAACTCCGCGTTCCAGACCACGATCATCACCGCCGTGTTCCCCCCGTTCTTCGCCACCTTTGCCGCCGCCGACCTGCCGCCCGCGGTGGCCACCACCAGGTTCGCGTGGGCGACGACCATCGCCGTGGCGATCACGGCGGTCCTGGGCCCCCTGCTGGGTGCGATCGCCGACCTTCACGCAGCCAAGAAGCGACTGCTGGTCGTGTTCATGATCATTGGCGTCTGCGCGACCGTGTCGATGACGTTCATCACGAGAGGCGACTGGCTGTTTGCGTTGACGGTCTTCGTCATCGCGAACATCGCGATTGCGGCCAGTTTCGTGTTCTACGACTCACTCCTGCCCCATATCGCCGCCCCTGAGGAAATGGACCGCGTGTCGACGGCCGGATATGCGATGGGATATCTCGGGGGCGGGGTCCTGCTGATCGTCAACCTGGCGTGGATTCTGTCGCCCCAGACGTTCGGCCTGTCAGGGACTGTGGCCGCAATCAAGCTGTCCTTCCTGAGCGTCGCTGCCTGGTGGCTGGTCTTTTCGCTGCCCCTGCTGCGTACTGTGGCAGAGCCGCCGGCCACCAGACCCTCCGGCAGACGCATCGGAGCGTTCGCGCAGGTCCGCCGCACGTTCAACGAGCTTCGCACCTATCGTCAGGCATTCCTCATGCTCCTGGCGTTTCTGCTCTACAACGACGGCATCCAGACGATCATCAGGATGGCGGCCATCTATGGCGCCGAAGTTGGCATCGATCAGAATGCGCAGATCGCCGCATTCGTTGTCGTGCAGTTCGTGGGCGTCCCGTTCTCGTTCCTTTTCGGTTCGCTGGCAGGCGTCATCGGTGCAAAGCGCGCGGTCTTTCTTGCCCTGGCGGTCTACACCGGCATCAGCATCCTCGGATATTTCATGACGACGGCGCTGCACTTCTTCGTGCTCGCCTTTCTCGTTGGCATGGTCCAGGGTGGAAGTCAGGCGCTCAGTCGGTCGATGTTCGCGCGGATGATTCCACGGGACAAATCGTCGGAGTACTTCGGCTTCTTCTCCGTCTTCGAGAAGTTCGCAGGTGTCGCCGGACCCGCGCTCTTCGCTGCGTCGATCACGATGTTTGGATCGAGTCGTGCAGCGATTCTTTCGGTCATTGTCTTTTTTGTGGTCGGTGCGCTGGTGCTGAGTCGCGTCGACCTGGCGGCAGGCGAGGCCGAGGCCAATCGCATCCCGATTGAGGTCCGACAGTAATGCGCATCGTCATCGCGGGAGGCACCGGTTTTCTGGGGCGAGCCCTGAGCACTCAGCTGCAGGCTCGGGGCGACGACGTGCGAGTCCTGACACGCCGCCCCACCGCCGCCAATCACATCGCATGGAATCCCGCCGAACCACGAGCGACGTGGACCAACGAGCTGGGGCGCGCCGACGCGGTCGTCAACCTGGCCGGAGAGCCCATCGACAAGGGGCGATGGACCGAAGAGCGCAAGGCGGTGCTCGTGGACAGCCGGGTGACGTCAACGCGCTCGATCGTCAGCGTGCTCAAGGAGCGTGAGAACGGCGCGGTGCTGTTGAACGCGTCGGCGGTCGGCTACTACGGCGCCTGCGGCGACGAGGTCATCACTGAGATGTCGCTCGCCGGGCATGGTTTTCTTGCGTCGCTGTGCCGAAAGTGGGAAGCGGAGGCGAGCAAGGCGTCGGAACGCGGACGGGTGGTCTTGCTGCGGACGGGACTGGTCCTCGATGCCCGGGCGGGAGCGCTCGCGCGCCTTCTCCTGCCGTTCAAGCTCGGTCTGGGTGGGCCCATGGGCGACGGCCGCCAGTTCTGGCCGTGGATTCACCGCGACGACTGGGTGCGCCTGGTGATGTTCGCGATCGATGACGCCCGCTTCCGCGGTCCGACCAACCTCTCCGCGCCGGAGCCGGTCACCAACGCCGTCTTTGCCCAGACGCTTGGCCGGGTTCTGCATCGCCCGGCGATCATGCCGGCGCCCAGATTCGCCTTGTCCTTTGTGCTCGGAGAGATGGCTGAAGCGATGGTGCTGAGTGGCCAGCGCGCCATTCCCGCTCGTGCCCAGTCGACAGGTTTCACGTTTGCGCACCCCGATCTCGAGGCTGCACTCAAGGACTTGCTGACCCGTGCCTAGGCCGATGCACGGTCAGTCCCACTTCTTTCGCGATGACCGCTCCGGACGAGAGCCGTAAGGTCGCCGACGACATTCGTGCTCGTCACTCGCTTGGCGATGACGTGCACGCCTTCACAACCGGATCGGTTCCGGTTTTTGGCGCAGGAACGAACTCCGTCATCAAGCTGTTCCCAGCCGACGAAGCGCACCACTTCGACGCGGAGGTGGCGGCACTGCGATGCCTTCACGGGAGGCCCTCGGTTCCTACACCACGCCTGATCGACGCCGGTGAGTACGGCGGCTGGCTCTACGTTGCGATGACACGTCTCACAGGCCGGTCACTTGATGACGCCTGGAACGACCTGGACGCCGACACGCGGCGCACTCTGATGCACGCGGTGGGCGTGGCGATCCGGGAGCTGCACGCGGTTGTCCCGGCGCCCCGCGAGCCGTTCGCGCTGGACTGGGGCAAGTTCATCAGCGAACAGGCCCTCTCGTGCCGCGCGCGCCACCAGGAGAAGGGACTTCGGTCTCCGTGGCTCGAGGCCATCGACGACTTCGTCGCGCGATGGATGCCTCTCGACGACGGCACTCGCGTGTTGCTGCACACCGAAATCATGCGTGAGCACATCCTGGTTGACGAGACCGAAGGCCAATGGCGGCTCTCTGGACTGATCGACTTTGAGCCTGCCGTTCTCGGCGCGCCAGAGTACGAGTTCGCGGCGGTTGGCATCTACCTGACCGGAGCAGAACCAGGCTTGATGAGCGAAGTCTTGAGGGGCTACGGTGTGGACATGGCGGCCGTCCCGCCCCAGCGACTCCTCGTCCACACCTTGTTGCATCGGTACGGCAACCTTCGGCGGTACCTGGAGTTCCTCCCTGTCAGCGGCCGGCCCGGTGATCTCGACACCCTGGCCGGGACCTGGTTCCGATAGGGCGCCTCAGGACTCTAAGCCGACACGTCACTCCGCGACCGCGGCATCAATGGCCGCAGCATGCGTCAGAATGCGCGCGTCTCGCGTCCCGGTTCGACGTGCCTGCGTCGATGCGGCACGCGCCTCGCCGACTCGACCCACCTTGTAGTACGACCACGCCAGCGCATCCATCGTGAAGATATCCGTCCTGCTCGAGGCCGCGTCCTCCGCCAGCCGCACAGCCTCGTCGAGCCGCACACCGCGTTCGGCAAGTATGCGGGCCAGATTCGCCGGCTGAGTGACTTCCGTCCTCCACGCGTCCCGTTCGAGCGCCTCTGCACGTGTGAACATCGCGTCGGCCTCTGCCAGGCGTCCGAGGTGAGCAAGCAGCTCCGCCGCTGCGAGTGCCGCCTCCGACGTCGGGGCGTCCGAGAGCATGGACTCGTAGACTCGCAGTGCGCCGTCATGATCACCCCTGGCGACCAACAGACGGGCCCGCCCGAGCCGGGCGTAGGGATGTCTGGGAAAGAGGAAGTCTGCGTGGTCGAACTCGCGCTCGGCGTCGTCCAGTTGACCCATCTGGATGTAGAGGAGCCCCAGCTGGGACCGGTGCCAGGCCTGCGACTCAATGTCGCGCGCGCCTGTTGCCTCGGTCGCCATGGTCATGGCGCGCAGCGCTTCGGGAAATCGACCCTGCAGTTCGTGTGCGTACGCCACACGCGCATATGCCGCAGCGTTGGGACGCAGGGCCATCATCGTGTCGAAGGCGTCAAACGCCTGGTCATACTCACCAAGCTCGAGATGCGCGTCGCCGCGCACGCCAAAGTTCCAGGCGTCGCCAGGACGGATGCGAGACGCGCGTTCGGCAACCTCGATCGCCAGCCGGAACCGGTGCTGGGAAAGACGAACCGCCCCCAGCGCCCTCAGGGCGTTGTAGTCGTCAGGCTCCTGACGAAGCAATTCGGTCAGGAGACGCTCGGCTCTGGCGGTGTAGCCGCCGTTGGCTTCGACCCGCGCCAGGCGCAGCAGCACCTCGGTGAGTTGCTCAGCAATGCTGCCGTCCAGGGGTGTGGCGGCCAGCCGTGTTTCGAGCTCCGCGCTGAGACGTTCGAGCTCCGAGCGTGAGGTGCCCGCATCAACCGCGGAGGTCGGGCGGACCTCTGCGAGCGTGCTGGACGCCTGAGGATGACGACCAAGTGTGACCGCCGCGATCGCTGCCCCGGCAACGATCGCGACGAAACCAACCAGCAGACGACGTCCGCGATTCACCTGCTGACCCTCTTTAGTTCGGAGAGGAGACGATCACAGGTCCATTCGTCTCGGTGCCCGGCTGCGGTGCCGCAAGGAACGGAAACCTGTCGAAGTAGGGTTTATCGTTGGCGTCCACGCCGTCGCCGAGTCCATTGTTCGGTGCGGCGTTGAAGCCGGGGGTGAACGGGGTGCCGCCGGCAAGCGCCCGCAGGGCCACGTCAACCACATCATCGCCAACCCGCCGTCCGTTGGGGAACCCGGCGTTATCACCACCGAGCACGCCGAGCCGATTCGGGGTGGGACTGGGCGACACGGCCGTGTTCAGCCTCAGCATCTCCGACGGGGTCGGATTGGTCCCGATCTGGTTGAATCCCGGATTGCCCGTCAGGAAGATCGTGACCAGGTCGTTGCGCGGTGCCGGCGGTGTGCGCACGCCAAAGATCGCGGTGAGCAGCGGCGGCACGAGGGGGTTGGTCACGAAGCTCAGCGCGGCGGCGTCACCGGTGGGTTCGAGACCGTTGAAGGCGTCCTTGAGTGCGAGCGGAAGGACGGCCTCGTTGACCAGAGGATTGCCCAGGCGGGACACCTGAATCCAGTCACCGGAGACCGTCTGCCCGCCCGCCACCCGCGTAGTCAACGCGGCGCGGCTTGCCGTGGACCAGACGCCGATGGTGGCATTCGGGTCGGTGGCGTTGGCGGGGCGCTGACGATTGCGGGTCAGCCTGGCGATCGGAATCTCCAGCGCGATCGTGTGGACGTTGAAGCCGCGCAGGCTGTCAACGGGGCGCCCGGTCGAGGGGTTGAGGTTTCGAAGCTGGAGCAGGTCGAAGGTCGCGCCAAGATCGACGTAGAACCCTTCGTCGCGAGGCCCGGCAAACACCCGGATCCCGTCTGAGGCCAGGGTAGCCACCCCGGTGCCGATGCCATCGTAGTTGGGCATGGAGTTGCGCCCGACGTTGGCCGGCATCACCGGAATGTTGGCTCCGAGCGTGTTGAGCGTCCCGGACCGACGGCGACCCTGCACCTCGTTGACCGTCATCAACTGCCTGACGTTGAGATCGGGATCGTCGAGCGAGGTGACCTGACCCGTGTTGTAGAGAAACGTGCCGGGGTTGCGCACCTGACTCGTGAACCTGAACTGATACGTCAGGTCCTCGACGGCATCCCCCGTGTTGTCGATCATGATCTCGTAGAAGACGTTGTCGTCGAACTTCCAGAAGTTCGGCCCCGAGCTCGGGAACTGCAGCGGGATGAAGTTGGCGATCAAGACGACCCGATCGGGCCGTTCGGGACTGACAAAGGCGTAAACATCGGTATTGTCAGCCAGCGGGTCCTGACTGATGAGCGGGGCCTCCCGGTGACTCGACGCCCGCAGCGGTACGAGGGCCGCACAGGCCACCGTCAGGAACAGAACACAGATCGCAGACTTCATCACACACCACCTCCTGCTGCGAACATCTACGGACGCGAGGAGAAAGTGGATTTAGGCCGCTAGACGATGCCTGGGCCGTTCTTGAAGTTGCCGCCGAGGACGCTCACTGAGTCAACGCCGAGCCACGAATCGAGCACCTTTGCGTACACCGACCTGAAGTCGGTTTCATGGCGAACGTCGGCTCCCGCGTTCTCGAGGGTAGGGTTGGCCGGATCGGGGTCGAGCGAGGGCGCAGTGCCGTAGAGTCCGCCCCGCACCCCGCCACCGAGCGCCATCATCACGGCGGCCGCACCGTGGTCGGTGCCCTGACTGCCGTTCTCCGAGATGCGGCGCCCGAACTCCGAGAACTCGAGCAGCATCGTGCTGCCGAGCAGGCCCTGATTCTTCAGGTCCGAGTAGAAAGCCAGCACGCTGTCGTTGACCGTCCCCATCAGGGTTGCGTAGGCACCGACGCCGGCAGCGCCCTCGTTCGCATGGGTGTCGAACCCACCGGTCGATACCCAGAACACCCTGGTACCGACCCCTTTGGCGATCGCCCCGGCGACTGTCTTGAGCGCTAACCCCAGACCGGAATTGGGATACCCAATCGAGGGCACGTACCCGGCGACGGCGCCCACCCGGTCGAGCGTGCTGAACGCGCCAAGGGTCGTGCTGCTGACAAAGGCCAGATGTGGCGCGCTGCTATCGGAGGCAGATGCCATCCTCGTCGCCGCATCACGCTCAGCAAGCGCCTCCGCGCCGGTGTTCGGGCTCGAGAAGCTGTAGGTGCGCGCGTCGGGGATGGCCGGCACACCAACGGTCCTCGAGACCAGTGCCCGTGGGGTCTCGCGGGTGGAGTTCCACGCCACGAGGGGATCGCTCGAACCAAGCGTGTCGAGATAGCGCCCGAGCCATCCGGTGCCGCTGGTCGAACGGGGATCTCCGGTGCCCCAGATATCGATCCCCTGAAAGTGCGAGCGGCTGGAGTTCTCATAGCCGGTCCGCTGAATGATGGCCAGCCGCCCCTCGTTGAAGATGTCGCGAAGGCCGGTGAGCCTGGGGTGCAGCCCGAGTGGCCTGCCGGCAGCGTCGGACCCGATCTGCAGCACCAGTCCGGCGGGAACTGCGATGTTCGGACGACGGCTGTAATAGAAGCCGTCGGTGTACGGCACGACCGTGTTGAGCGCGTCGTTGCCGCCCGACAGGTAGAGCACGACCAGGTTCCGCGCCACCGCGCCCTGGGCGCGTGCGATGTCAGAGAGAAACGCCGGGGCCGCGTAGGTGATCGCCACCGCCGCCGCGCCGTCGCGGATGAATCGACGTCGAGTGATGCCGGCCATGTGTCGTGTGACCTTCCTAGACGAACTGGTACTCGGCCGAACCCAGGATCAATCGCGCCACGCTGGGTGCCTTGATGTTCAACTGCGTATCGCTTCCGGTCCAGGGACCACCCGAGGCCACGTAGCCCAGGAGCGCCGCGCGTGACCCCTCCGTATAGCTCATCGGCGAGAAGCGATTGAGCATGGCGCCGATGAATGCGTCCGCGGCAGTTCGAGCCCCCTGCGGCACGGCACGCGCGAGATTGAACTTCTGATTGGCAGCCAGCGTGGAGGCAAAGTTCATGCGTGCGAGCATCGCGCCGGTCGAGATCCAACCCGCACCCAGCTCCCATCCGTTCACATCCGGTGGATCGAACAACGTCTGTCCCATGTTGGCGAGCGGCGTGCGGGCGCCATCGATCGAGAAACCCTGCCAGCCCGTCTCCTTGACCGCGCGGGCCACGAACTCAGCCGGCCATGAATACCTGGCATAAAGGCTGCGCGGGTCGAGAAACCACGGTGAGCGAAGGATGTAGTCGACGACCGGGCGAATCTCGGTGTCGCTGCCCAGGTAGACCTTGACGGCGCCTTCCACGAAATCGGCCGGGGCCGATTCCTGCTCGCTGACAAAGAACCCCCACATCTTGCGCACCAGCCGTCTGGCCGTTTCGGGGTGGCGCGCCAGGGCGGAGAGAAAGTCGATACCGTCCTGCATCCCGTCAGCTGCCGCACGAGCCGGAATGGTCTGGCCGCCGTCGGCATAGATCGGGAACGTGAAGACCTTGGCGGTGGGGTCGTGCTGGTTCGGCCGGTAACTGAACTCGTAGTAGGCGTTCGGATCCTGGTTGTTCGCGCCAGCCAGCTGCAGGTTCCATCCGGTGAACACGCGAGCCGCCGCATACACGTCCTGCTCGGAATAGTTGCCGATGCCGAACGTGAACAGCTCCATCACCTCGCGGCCGAAGTTCTCCTGAGGGCGCTGCCGTGTGTTCGTGCGGCCATCGAGCCAGACGATCATCGCCGGATCCCGAGCGACCTCAATCAGCAGATCCCTGAACTTCCCGAGGGCGCGTGAGCGGAACAACTCGATCTGCCCCTGCGGTCCCGGCAGTGCACCCGACACCAGCGCCATCATCTTGGTGCCCTGAATCGGACCGCCGAACCCGGCCACCTTGCCATACGCGGTAGCAAAGTGCTGGTGCCAGAAGAGCGTCATCTTCTCCTGGAGCGGCCGCTGACTGTGCACCATTCGGAAGAGCCAGCGCTGGCGTGCATCCTCGATGTTGGTATTCGGCGAGAACGCCCCGCCGCGCGTCGTCACGCCGACGTACTGGTCGCTCCCGATCTTCGAGTCCACCTCGTCCGGCTGGCGCTGATAGTCGAGGAGCTGGGCGATGGCAGCCGACAGCGACATGCCGCTGAAGAGGGCCGTCTCTGCGGTGGTTGCGCCGAATCCAGCACGGCGAAGCAGGTGGTCGATCGGTTGATCGCCTCGTGGCAAGCGTCTTCTCCAGTAAGCAGGCGGTGTTAGAGCTTATCGCCAGTTCATGTCCACAGGAGTGACATTTCGATGGCAGGCACTATTCTATGGAGCGGCCATGACCAAATCGGTACGTCGACGAAAAAAATCCCCACCTGTAACCCGGCGTCGGCCAGCTCGACGGCCGGCACGATCGGTGACCGGCGCGTCTGTGGCGGTGGAAGCCAGCGGCGTCGCGCCTGGAATGCAGTCACTGTCGGCGTACCTGGCGGTCGCCAACGTGGCGGCCACGCTGGAGTTCCTCGAGAAGGTGATGGGCTTTGCACGGGGCGTCGCGCTGGCAGACGTCGACGGGCGGCTGCGCTACGCGGAAGTCAGACATGGCGACGCGGTGCTCATGCTCGTCAGGCGAGGTGACGAGCTTTCTCCTTCACATGGAGCGCCAGCGCTCTACGCCTATGTGACCGATGTCGATCGCGCGCTTGCCCACGCGCGGGATGCCGGCGCGGCTGTGGGCGACATCGAAGACAAGCCCTGGGGCGACCGCGTCGGCAGCGTCATCGACCCGGATGGATATCGGTGGCTCCTGGCCACGTTCAAGAAACTGGTGCCGTTCGCGCAGGCATGACCTCAGCGCCCCGCGAACACGAGGGCCGGGTGGACCGACAGATCATCCAGGACGTGGCCTCAGGCTCCGCCGACGCGCTCGGACGCCTCTACGACCGTCATGCCTCCATGATTTTCGGACTGGCTCTGCGCATTGTCGGCACAACCGCCGATGCGGAAGAAGTGGTACAGGACGTCTTCGCGCAGGTGTGGCGTGAAGCTCCACGATACGACGCGCCACGCGCCTCCGTTGCCGGCTGGCTCGTGATGCTGACACGAACCCGTGCGATCGACCGACTTCGGGCCCGTCGTGCCAGGCCTGACCTCGGCGCCGGCGACACACCCGTCGCACCCGCGCTGGTCTCTCGCGAGCCCGATCCCGAGGCCCAGGTCGTCAGTGCGGCCGATGCCCGGGCGGTACGCGCAGCGCTTCAGGCTTTGCCAGACCCCCAGCGCCAGCTGGTCGAACTTGCCTACTTCGAAGGACTGACGCACTCAGAACTGGCAGTTCGGACGGGTACACCCCTGGGCACGGTCAAGACACGGCTGCGAACAGCACTGTTCGCTCTTCGCGGAGCGTTGACCACGTGACCGGCCGACAACACCTGCCCCACGAGGACTTCGCCGATGCGATCGCGGCGCTCGCGCTCGACGCGCTCGACGCACCTGCGGAACGAGCAGCGCTCGACGCTCATCTTGCACAGTGTGACGCCTGTCGTACGGAACTCGACCTGCAGCGGGCAGCAGTGAACGCGATCGGCCTCGGCGTTGAGCCCGTCGCGCCCCCTGCCGCGTTACGGGCACGAGTCCTGTCCGCCGCGGCCGCCCCGGCGCCGACCGCAGCCCTTGACCGCCGTGCCGGTGCGGCGGCTCAACCTCACAGTGAGCACACACCCAGGGCGGGGGCGCCGATATTCGCCTGGTTGACTGCTGCGGCAGCGGTGATCGTGGCCGCCGGCTCGCTGGTCTACGCCTTGAATCTGCAGCGCGAAATCACGGCGCTCACCGCAATGGCGTCGGCTGCGGCAGTTCGCGCAGAAGCGCTGAACGCGGAAGTCGTCGCCCTGCGGCAGCAGTCGTCAGAACTGGTCCGGGTGCTGAACGTCATCGGGGCGCCGGACGTGCGGCTGGCTGCGTTGAGCGGACAGGGTGTCGCAGCAGGCGCGCTGGGTCGGGCGTATTGGAGTCGCAGTCAGGGCCTGGTCTTCCGGGCAGTACAGCTCCCAACCCTGGCGACAGGACGGGACTATCAGCTGTGGATCATCCCGGCGTCTGGCGCCCCTGTCAGCCTGGGCGTGATCGCTGTGCAGGCCGACGGTTCGTCCTCGCACACGACACCGCTCGCCAACCTTCCGGCGGCAACAGCGGTCGCCATCACCATTGAGCCAACCGGCGGCTCGCCTTCGCCGACGATGCCGATCGTGATGGTCGGGAGCCTGGGTACGTAGGCCGGGCTGCTACTTCCCGCTCATCAGGGCACGGTATGTGCCTGCGACGTTTCCGGGTCGCTGTTGCGCGTAGAACTCCCAGTCCTTGTAGGCCTCCATGGTCACGCTGGCCTGCGCCTGCTCGAGCGTCTGGCCGGCAGCGATTGCCCTGGTCACAGCCTCCCGCAGTTCCTCGCGGTAACGGATGTTGGTGGCGACGTCGGCCTTGCTGCCGAGCATCCCATGGCTGCACACGAAAAACTCGAAGTCGAGGCCCTGGACGCTCCTGGCGATCGCGATCTCGTCCTTGGTCGCCACGTCACCGCCGAAGGGGACGCGGCGCACGGTGATCCAATCCGAGGCGAACACGACGTTGGTGCCGTCGACGAATCGTACGATGGTGTTGTCGTCAGCGTGGGCGTTCGGCTTCGGCAGAATCTCGACGCGCTTGCCGCCCAGGTGAATGGTGATCGGATCTCGGAACGTGAGGTCTGGCGGACGGACGAGCGCCAGCGGCCCCCGAGTGACCTCAGCCCCGTTCAGCGTGCCGTCGCCATTGACGTCGTAGAGTGCAAACTGATTCTTGATCCCACCCTGCGCTTCGGTCGACTCGATTTGACCGTTGCCGTTGGTGTCCTGGCCACGCACATTCTGCGGCAGGGGCGTTCCCGCCGGCGGCATCGTCAGCCTGGCGAGCATTGCTTCGTGCCCGACGATTCGCGCCGTGTCGGCGTACACCGCCGCACCGGAGCCGTGGTCCCAGTGATGATGGCTGTAAATCACATACTTCACGGGCACCCTGAAACGCGTCGCCAGTTCGCCTTTCAGCCAGGTGGCGAACTCCGTACCAATGGGCTCGACCAGGACGATCCCGTCTGGCGTGACCATGAAGACTGACAGATAGTCGTCCATCCTGGCGTAGTAGACATCACCGGTCAGCCTGCCAATTTCCTGGCCCTTGTACTGGCTCTGCTGATAGATGGCTCGCGACTGGGCCGACGCGGGCGTGCCCGAGAGGGCAAACATCGCGCATCCGATCCCGAGGACCAGCGAAACAAGCGGCGTCCTGATGGTTGTCACGTAAGCGCCTCCAACGCGCGAATCCTAGCACGGACCCTTTCAACGCGGCGCACCGGTGAGCGCCGTCTTTACTGTGACGACCGGCTGACCGCAGCGCCCCACAGTTCGAATGCGGAGACGGCAATCCAACCTCCGACGGGAGGAGGAGCCTGCTTTTCGACGGCGAGCCCCTCAGCATGGGCACCGCTGCCAGGGATGACGTCGAAGTAGCCAACCTCGTCAACCCTGCTCAAGTCGGGATTCGGGACCCACGTCCCCAGAGTCACCCCTCGCACCGGATCCAGCCTGAGCCACCGGCATTCGCTGAAGGAAATCGTGTATCGGTGGTAGTCAGCCACGGAGCCTCGGCTTGATCGCCAATCAGCAGCGTGCCATCGGCCAGCTTCACCAACGGTCGTACGCGATGGAAACCCGACACGATCGTCATGAATGTGATGTTCGCCCTGCCCCTCAAGTCGAAGTAACTGCCCCGGTCGCGGAGGGTGAAGCCACAGGGACCCTTGCACAATCCGAAGAACGTGCGAGGAAGGTTGGCCCCATTACCAGTGGCGACGATGATGTTGGCGCCATCACCGTAGAGTTGCAGATCGACGTTGGGCGTCGTGATCGAACTCTGGGTCAGGGGCAGGCGAGTGTTGTTCTGCAGGGTCAGGGAGAACAACAGCGTTGGAGCAGGAGCAGGTCCCGCTCCTCGCCCGGCCACTGGTGCGCCGGCGCGTGCCTGCTGCGCGTCCATCGAGCCGCTCAGCGAGAACAGGGTCACAACGATCGTGGCAATACCCAGGCGCTTTCTCATTCCATCCCTCCCGTCACACAGAGCCCGAAGATGGTAGTTCGCAAACTACGGTCTGTCGACCGCAGCCTGGTCGACGATCAGCTGGACGTCGGGATGTCCGTGGAGAAGACTGGCCGGCCATTGGGGATCGACAGGCGCGGACCGGGTGCGCAAGACCACTCCAGCCTTTCCCGGTCCGAAAGCGAGTACTCGCACCCTGCGCGCCTCCCGGATCGTCGCCACCCCCATGGTGACGGCGTGGGTGGGAACGCGGTCAACGCCGCCAAATATCCGCGCAGCATCCTCGCGGGTGACCTCCGTCAATGCAACATGGCGCGTGCGTGACGTCATGGGAGAACCTGGCTCGTTGAAGCCGATATGGCCGTTGCGCCCAACCCCCAGGAGCTGATAGTCGATTCCACCGGCTGAATGAATCGCCTGCTCGAACTCATCGCCTGTCGCCCACTCGTCAGGAAAGTGCGTACGGGACGGCGGAAGTCCGACGATGTCGAACAGGTGCGTACGCATTGCGGAGTGGAAGGAACGCGGATCGTCTACGGCGATGCCGGAGTACTCGTCGAGATTGAAGGTGTGGACACCGGAGAAGTCGAGTGCCTCTTCACGATGGAGCCTGGCGAGTTCGCGGTACACCCCCATGGGGGTGTCACCGCTCGCGAGTCCGAGCACCGCCTGCGGGTGCGCACGAACGAGAGCGGCAATTTCAGCCGCAACCGCCCGCACTGCCGCATCGCGGCTCTCGAAAACGAACAGGGCGCCGTGTCCGAAGACGGCGCCCTGTTCGCGAGGAGGTGGAACCGGCTGAGACGTTAGAAGGTCACCCGGAACCCGAACTGCACCTGACGCTGTTCATAGCCGCCGTTGGGCCGGAAGATCGCACCGTTCTCCACTGCGCCAGGCGTCGGGAGCGTCAGCGGTGCGCCTGCGGCATCGATCGGATTACCGAGCGCGTCAGTACGAACCGTGCTGGTCGCACCCGACCACTGCACAGTGTTGAAGATGTTCTTGAACTCGGTCACGAACTCGAGCTGCGTCGTGCCCGCCAGCGGGAACACTCGCGAGTACCGCAGGTCGACGTTGTAGCGTCCCGGCAGGCGATACGAATTCCGCGTCACACCCACGGGGCGGTCGCTGCCGATGGCGTCGTTGTTCAGCTCACCGGTGCTGCGCAAGGTCACGGGAATGCCGCTGGCGAACTGCATCGCCACCCCGAACAGATTGTGGTTCAGGATCAGGCCCGCGACGCCGCCAGCATCCACCTGCGGCTGGGCCACGATGCTGCCCACGAAGGTGTGACGCTGATCGAGAATGTGGGGGCCAAGATCGGTGTCGAGGCTGGCCGGGTTGCTGCGTCCGCCGGTGTCACCCTGCACCGAAAGGACGCTGGTGATCGGCGCGTTGTCCTCGCTCTTGCCAAGGGTGTAAGCCAGATCCCACTGCACGCCACGGTACATCCGCCGCGTGAACTGCATGGTCATCGCCTTGTAGTTCGACTCGCCGATCGCCTGCGTGCTGAAGATGGCGTTGAATCGCGGGTCGAGCCGCGTGGTCGCATTCACGGCCGTCGCATACACCGGTCGACCATCGGCCAGCGCGCCGGTCGGCGCGCCCAGGTTGATGTTGCTGACCACGGGCAGGTCATACCCCTTGGTGTACGCCAGGCCGAACGCCGCCGAATAGTGATCGCCAAGTGCACGTTCCACCTGCACGTTGCTCTGCCACATGCGGGCGATCCGGAACTCGGGATCAACCGTCCACCCGGTGTTCGACGCCGCAGCCGTCCCGCCTGAAAACACGTTCGGGAACGTGGGTGCGCCGGCCTGTGCCGACGTGAACGAGGCGCTTCCGCGCGTCGTCGAACCGTCGTTCAGGAGAGCCTGTTCGTAGATCGCGTTGATCGGCTGGTCGTACATCACGCCGCTGTTACCCCGGAGCACTGTCTTACGGTCGCTGCCGAGCGTCCACACCAGCCCGAGGCGCGGCTGCCAGTTGTTTCTGTCGGCGGAAAATTTCCGCGACGAGGCAATCAGCGCGCTCGCGTTGGAGTCCGGCGGCGCGTAGGTGTCGTAGCGCAACCCGTAGAGGAGCTTGATGTCGGGTGACACACGCCAGTCATCCTGCACGAACACCGCGAACATCGACGTCGTGTACTCGATGTCGGGGTTGCCGAAGAACTGCGAGAACGAGGTGTAGCCCAGCGGATTCGCCCCGCTCTTCGCCGCCAGATAGGAGTCGATGGTGGGGAACGTGTAGACCTGGAACTGCGCCTGCGTTCTCGTGTCCTTCACCGATTCGACGCTGACACCGAACTTATAGGCGTGGTTCCCGCGAATCTGCGTGAAGTTGTCGAGGATCTGGAACTGGTTCTCAGTGAAGGCGAATCCGGCGCCGTTGGACGCGTCAGGAATGGCGCCACCGAACTGGGCAATGCCAGTCACGGTGACCGCCGGACCCGCTCCGGCCTGGGCGCCGGCTGCGCGCGACTGGGCGCGCGTTGCGTACTGCACGCGGACCTCGTTCAGCATGTTGTTGCCGATGGTCGACACCAGCTGACCGGCGGTCGAATGCTGACGATCGACGAAGTCGGTGCCGCGCTGCACCGAATTCAGTCCGCCGGCGATGTTGTTGGTGATCGAGTTGTCGAAAAAAATGTAGCGAAGGTTGGCGCGGTTGGCGTCTGACACGAGGTGGTCGATCTTGCCGATCGCGAACTTGGTCGTCGCCTTCGTTGGCATGTAGGCCGGCTCAGTCAGGCCCAGCCGTGCCGCGTTTGCCGGCGTGATCGTGATGACGCGGGCTCCAGACAGATCGCGCTTGGTGCTCTCGAAGCCGCCGAAATAGAACGTCCGGTCCTTGACGATCGGACCACCGTTGTCGATCGTGAAGATATTGACGTCAGTGGGCGGCTTCACGGTCGTGGTCGAGAAGAACGGCAACGCGACGAGAGGCTGGCGCTGAAAGCGGTAACTCGCCTGTCCCTTCATCGTGTTCGCGCCAGACGGCGTGACCGCGTTGTACACCAGGCCCATCGTCTGGCCGAACTCCGGCGCGTACCCGGAGGTGATCACCTTGACCTCGCGGATCATGATTTCAGACATCGGCATCTGCCGCAGCCCGGCGCGATCCTTCTGGGTGTTGTCGTTGCCGTCGATCTGGTAGTTGACGCGCAGCAGGGCCCCGTTGGCCGTCAAGCGCGGCACACCGAATTCCTGTGTTTCGAACCCGACGACGCCAGGCTGGAGCAGGGCAAAGTTGTAGGGGTTGCGCGAGGTCAGCGGAAGCGTCTTGATCTCATCGCTCGTCAGCGTGCGCCCCTGTTCGATCTTGCCGAGATCGACCAGCGGCGGCGTGGCCGTCACTGACACCGTTTCGGTCAGAGCGCCGACGCCCATCTTGACGTCCACGACCGCCACCTGCCCGGCTGACAGGCCGACTCCGGTCTGCTCATAGCGGCGGAAACCCTGGAGTTCGGCGGCAACGCGGTACGAACCAAGCGGCAGCAGGAGCGCCCGGTACACGCCGGCCTCGTTGGTCACGACGGTGCGGCTCGCACCGGTGTCGGTGTTGGTCACGGTGACGCTGACACCCGGCAGTGCGCCACCGGATTCATCGGTCACCGTGCCCTCGATGGTGCCGTTAATCGCCTGGCCCTGCGCGGCTGCAGACGCAGCCAGCATCAGAGTCAGAATTACGCTCAAAAACCCGCGAAACATGTGTGTGGCCTGTCCTTTCAGGAATCTGGAGTCCAACGATCGAGTATACCTTTCAGCGGGTGAAGCCGAAGGCGTCGTCGCCAGGGTCAGACTCACCCTCGAGCGCGCGCACGAGAAGCCGCGCCGCAAGGAACGCGCCGGTACTCGACTCGCCAACGCCCCCCCCGAGCGCAAAGAGGTGGCGGGGATAGTTTCGGTGGGCCCCGATGTAGGGAAGACCGTCCCGGGTCATCCCCGACGAGAGGCGCCAGCCGTAGGCGGGCTGCAGACCGGATATGGCCGGGTACATCTTGAGGAGCTCATACATGAGCTCAAACGTCCACTCCTTGACCAGTGCGTCGCGACGACGGGCAGGTGCCTCGGCTTGCTCGGCACCCGCAATCAGCACCTGGTGATCAGAGGTCCAGCGCAGACGGTGCGGCGGCGCGTGCGAGTCGCGCAGGGTGGTGTCGGCCGCGCCCACCTGCCGGCGGACCGCCGGCGGCAGAGCGCTGGTGAGCACATGGTAGGTGTCCCGCACCGTGAAGTGCCGGCGCAATGGCGCAAAGAGGGTCGTCGCCGTACCTGTCGCCACGATGACCGCGCCAGCTTGCACCGTTCCCCGTTCGCAGACGAGGTTGACGTGGTTGCGCCCGGGTCTGATGCGCACGACGGGCGAGTTCTCGTGGAACGTGGCGCCACGTGCGCGGGCGGCGATCGCCAGGCCCACGCAGGCACGGTAGGGGTCGAACCCGAACGCCCCCGACTGCCGGAAACCGGACGCCACGTCCGCGCGCGTCGCTGCGCGCACCTGGCGCTCAGCAAGCCAGGCGAGGTCGAGGCCGGCATCCACTCGGGCGTCGTACTCCTTTCTCAACCCTCGCTCGGCGTCCTCGTTTGTAACCGTCAGGGCGTCGAGTGGCGTGAGATCGCACTTGATCTTGAGGCGTCGCAGCAACGCCGCCGCGTCGAGTGCCGCTCGACGCCAGGCACCGAACGCGCGCTTCGCCGTGCGGAGACCCTGCGCGGCCACGACGTCCCGGAATGCAGGACCCGGTTCAGGGAGGATCAGTCCCGCTCCGAAGGCCGTGGTCCCTGTTCCGACTCGGTCGGCTTCGAGCACGAGCGGTCTCATTCCCGCGGCCGCGCAGGCGTAGGCGACAGCGCTGCCCGTGAGGCCCGCACCGATGATCACGACCTCGGCGGCGACATCGCCCTTCTGCCCGGGGAACACGGGGCGGCGCGTCGAAGGAACCTGAGCGATCCACGGCGAGATGCCGTAACGAGGTGGCACGGCTCTAGATCTTTGTGGCTCTGCTCAGGAGGTAGCCCTGATGAGCGATGTTCTCCCGGATGTACTCGCTCACCAGCGCCTCGTATTCCGCTCGAAACGCCGCGAGCCGCGCCGGATCAGCTGCGCTGAGCACCTCGACGAGTCGGATGACCGGACCAGCCGTTCGCTCCAGTCCGTCGCGGTGATGTTGAGGGCTGAGTGCCGGAGACAGCAGGACCCCGCGGTCGAACATGATGTTCTTGACCGCAGAGCCGAGGCGCTCGCGAACCACCTGCGGATCGCCCCAGAGTGCCGGCGGCTGTGCGCCCGGCGGCGGTGGCGGCAGGTACCTCGCCGTCATCGCAAACATCCTCCCCACGAACAGTTCCGGTGGCCAGGTGTTGAACGCAATCGTTCCGCCGCTCTTCAGCACCCTCAGCATCTCGGAGACGGCCAGCTCGGGCCGCGGGGCGAAGATATGGCCGAACTGACTGACGACCACGTCAAAGGTCGCATCGGCGAACGGCAGCTGCTCGGCGTCGCCTTCACGCCACTCGATGTCAACGCCAGCGAGGGCCGAATTTTCGCGTGCCCGCGCGAGCAGAGTCGGGGTCAGATCGAGGCCCACGACACTGGCTCCGACCCGCGCGGCCGTCACCGCCACCACGCCAGTGCCGCAACCAACGTCGAGCACCCGCTGCCCGGCTTTCACGCCGGCGTGACGCACCAGTTGCGCAGCGGCGGGGGTCGTCTGCGCCTCGAGTGGCGCGAAATGCGACCAGCCTTTGCGCTGTGCATCCTTGAACTCTGCAAATGGATCCATTACAGACTCCCGTGTCCGAGGTCGTTATAACATGCGGACGCGATGAGACGTGTGCGCCGCGTTGCCGCATGGTCACTGGTGACCCTGCTCGTCGCGGCGACGGCCACCGCCGCTATGGTCTGGCTCGGACTGCGCGGCAGCCTTGCGCAGCTCGACGGCGAGACGACGGTGGCCGGCCTGTCCGCGCCGGTGATCGTCGAGCGCGACGCCCTCGGCATCCCGACCATCCGCGGAAACACCCGGGAGGACGTCGCCCGAGCAACGGGCTTTCTCCATGCCCAGGACCGGTTCTTCCAGATGGACCTCTCCCGTCGGCGCGCCGCCGGTGAGCTGGCCGCGCTGGTCGGTCCGCGAGCCCTGCCTGTGGACCGCGAGATCAGAATTCACCGGTTCCGTGACCAGGCACGTCGAGCCGCCGGACTCATGCCCCCGCAACAGCGCCGCGTGCTCGACGCCTACGTGGATGGCGTGAACGCCGGTCTGGCCGACCTCGCCGCGCGGCCCTTCGAGTACCTCCTGTTGCGCCAACAGCCTGAACCCTGGCGCGCCGAAGACACCCTGCTCGTCGTGCTGTCGATGTTCGTGACCCTCCAGGAAAGTGACGGCGCGCTGGAATCGACCCGAGCCACCATGGACCTGGTCCTTCCGAAGGAGGTCTCCGACTTCTTCATGCCCCAGGGGACCGAGTGGGATACTCCCCTGATCGGGGACCGCCTGCCCTCTCCTCTCGTTCCGGGCCCCGACATCTACGACCTGCGCTCGCGGCGCGCTGGCACGAGCACTGCGCCACAACCGGCTCGCCCTCGCGGCGTGGCGTGGCTGGGAGACGCCGGCCCCGGGGAAGCCACGGGGAGCAACAGCTGGGCAGTCGGCAGCCAGCTCACTGGTGGTGCCGGGGCGCTGGTCGCCAACGACATGCACCTCGGCATCCGCGTTCCGAACACGTGGTACCGGGCGGTCCTCGACTGGACCGACAACGGCTCACCCCGACGGATTGCCGGTATCACGCTTCCCGGTGCACCAGCGCTGGTCGTCGGCAGTAACACGAACATCGCCTGGGGCTTCACCAACGCCTACGCAGACACCAGCGATATCGTGTTGCTCGAGACCGACCCGGCTCGGCCCGACCAGTACCGGACCCCTGACGGCTGGCGCACCTTCGACCGCCACGACGAGACCATCGAGGTGGCTGGAGCAGACGCGGAGTCAATTTCGGTGCTGTGGACTGTGTGGGGACCGGTGCTGCCGCCCGACTTTCGCGGACGCGCCCGCGCGTATCGGTGGGTGGCACACTCGGCTGAGCGCCTGTCACGCTCGGTCACGCCGCTCGAGAACGCACGCACCATCGACGAGGCCTTCAGCGAGGCGAATCAGCTCGGCACCCCGGCACAGAACATGGTCGTCGCCGACCGTTCGGGGCGGATCGGCTGGACCATCTACGGAACCCTTCCGGCTCGCATCAATCTCGATGGGCGGCTTCCCCAGACGTGGACCGATGGGACGCGCGGATGGTCGGGCTGGCTCGATCCTGCCAGTTACCCGCGCATCGTCGATCCTCCAGCCGGACGTCTGTGGACGGCCAACGCCCGGGTGGTCGATGGCGCGATGCTCAGTGTGCTCGGTGACGGCAACTGGGAAGTGGGCTCGCGGGCTCGCATCATCCGCGAACGATTGTTCGCAAAGGAATCGCTGACACCACGAGATCTCCTCGCGATTCAGCTCGATACGCGCGCCGAGTTCCTGGAACGCTGGCGCCAGCTGATCCTCGATTCGCTGACCGCACCAGTCGCAGGCGACGCACCCACGCGTCGAGCCTTCCGTGACGTCGTCGAGCACGGCTGGAACGGCGAAGCCTCGGCTGACTCGGCCGCGTACCGGCTGACGCGCATGTTCAGGGACACTGTGTCCGAGCGAGTGCTCTCATTTGCCCTGGCCGAGTGCTACGACCAGGACCCGTCGTTCGACTACACCGTCCTGCTGCGACGCGAAGGTCCACTGTGGGCTCTGGTCTCGACGCGGCCGCCCCACCTCCTCGACCCAACCTATGCAACCTGGAACGACCTGTTCATCGCCAGCATCGACGACATCATCCGGCGGCTCGAGGTAGAGGGGACGCAGGACCTGCGCAGTCGTGTGTGGTCACAGATGAATGTCACCACCTACCGCCACCCCCTGTCCGCTGCGGTGCCGTTCCTGTCGCGCTGGCTGGACATGCCGGAGCGCGCGCTCTCGGGAGATCTCTACACGCCCAACATGCACTGGGGCGCACAGGGTCCGTCGGAACGGATGGTGGTCTCGCCCGGACGCGAATCGGAGGGCATCATGCAGATGCCAACTGGCCAGAGTGGTCATCCGCTCTCGCCGTTCTATGGCAACTCGCACGAGGCCTGGGCATCGGGACGTCCGACGCCGTTCCTGCCGGGCCGAATCGAGCACACGCTACGGCTGGTTCCCTAGTGCCTATTCGAGCAGAGCTCGAAGCATCCACACCGTCTTCTCGTGCACCTGCATGCGCTGCGTCAGCAGATCCATCGTGGCCTGGTCGGAGGCGTGCTCGGCGCTCGGAAACACGCTCCGTGCGGTCCGGACCACAGCCTCGTGCGCCGCGATCAACTGCTTGATCATCTCGGTGGCCTTCGGCACCCCGCGGTCAATCTGGATCGTGGACAGCTCCTCGAACTCGCGGTAGCTGGCCGGCGCCGGCTGCCCCAGTGCCCGTATGCGCTCGGCAATCAGGTCGACCGCAAGCGCAAGCTCGGTGTACTGCGTTTCGAACATCAGGTGGAGCGTCTGAAACATCGGGCCGGTGACGTTCCAGTGAAAGTTGTGGGTCTTGAGATACAGCGTGTACGTATCGGCCAGCAGGTGGGCCAGACCCTGAGCGATCTGGTGTCCGTCCCTCGCGCTGATACCCGTACCTCCAGGCGCGGTGCGCCCGGCCTTTGCCTGTGACTTTGCCATGTTCACCTCAGATCAACAGGGCGTCGCGCGCTGCGATCACGCGGTCCTGCGCGTCGTGAGCCGTGCGACCAAATGCCGTCATGTGTCCCATCTTGCGACCGGGCCGCGGCTCGCCCTTGCCGTACAGATGGAGCTTGACGTCACCAAAGCGCGAGGCGGCTGCCCAGTTCGGTTCCCCATGCTCCCACAGGTCGCCAAGCAGGTTGGCCATGGCTGCGGGCCTGAGAATGTCGGGTGAACCGAGCGACAGGCCGCAGATCGCACGAACCTGCTGTTCGAACTGACTGGTGATTGCGGCGTCGATGGTCAGGTGGCCCGAGTTATGCGGCCGCGGCGCAAGTTCGTTCACCATCAGTTCGCCGTCCGTGCTCACGAAAAACTCCACGCACAGGACTCCGACGTATCGCAGCTCTTCGAGCAGGGATCGCGCGATCTCGAGCGCACGCGTCGCCACCGCCGGCGCCACCGCCGCAGGGGTCGTCGTCACGTCGAGGATGTGATTGTGGTGGCGGTTCTCGAACGGCTGATAGGCCACGACCTCGCCATCGAGGCTGCGAGCGGCAATGACGGAAATCTCGGCCTGAAGACTGATGAACCGTTCGACGATCGCTTCCTGATGACCGATCGCGTTCCAGACGTGCTCGGCGTCGGCGGGTGTGCTGAGCCTGTGCTGGCCCTTGCCGTCGTAGCCGAAGGCTGCGGTCTTGATGACGGCGGGCGTGCCAACCTGGGCGACGGCACTCCGGAGTTCGTCGAGCGTGGCCGCACGCGCAAACGGGGTGGTCGGAAAGCCGCGATCGGCGAGAAACGTCTTCTCGCGCGCCCGCTGCTGGGTCGTGTGCAGTGCCACACCGGACGGCCGGACCGGAGCGCACTCCTCGACCGCACGCACCGCCTCTGCCGGAACGTTCTCGAACTCGAACGTCACCACGTCCACGTTACGGGCAAAGGCACGCAGGGCGTCGAGATCGTCGTACGACGCCGTCACCTCGACGTCTGCCGTCTGCCCGGTTGGCGAGTCGTCATCGGGCGAGAAGGTGTGAACCCGGTAGCCCATGCGGCGGGCCGCAAGCGCGAACATGCGGCCGAGCTGGCCGCTTCCCAGCACGCCGAGAGCTGCGCCCGGCCCGATCACCCGAGTCACGGCAGATGTTCCTGACGCACCCGTTGCGTCTGCTCCTCGCGAAACGCGTGCAGGCGCGCACGCAGCGGTGGCCGACTGTTCGAGAGAATTGAAACCGCCAGTAAACCGGCGTTGGTGCTGCCGGCCTTGCCAATCGCCAGCGTCGCCACGGGCACGCCCCCTGGCATCTGGACGATCGACAGCAGTGAGTCCAGGCCCTGGAGCGCCGCGCTCTGCACCGGCACGCCGAGCACCGGAAGCACTGAGTGCGCCGCCACCATGCCAGGCAGGTGGGCGGCCCCTCCCGCACCGGCAATGATCACCTCGATCCCGCGCTGCTCCGCGGCCGTGGCGAACTCGGCCATCCACACCGGCGTGCGGTGGGCCGAGACAATGTGTCGCTCATGTGGAATCTCGAAGCGTTCGAGCACCTCGACGGCATGCTTCATCGTCTCCCAGTCGGAAGACGATCCCATGATGACGGCAACCAGCGGAGCCGCAGGTACGGGGGTATCGGCCACGAACGCGATTGTAACCCGCCAAAATCCCGCGACCCACGTTTCACGACGGGGTACACTCTCGGCCGGAGCCATCCATGAAGGTTCTCGTTGCGCTGTTCGTCCTGACGCTCGCTGTTTCGTTGACGGCACAGTCCCCGTCCACGCCGCCGGTTCCTGTCCCCCCGCGCCTCGAGGTCCCGTATCGCCTCTTCACCCTCGACAATGGCCTGACCGTCATCCTGCATCAGGACCGCAGCGTCCCGATCGTCGCGCTGAATCTCTGGTACCACGTCGGGTCCGCCAACGAACGGCGCGGTCGTACGGGCTTCGCGCACCTGTTCGAGCACCTGATGTTCGAGGGCTCGGGTCACGTCGCCGAGGGACAGTTCGACGCCCTGCTCGAATCGGTCGGCGCCAACAACAACGGCACGACCGACAACGATCGCACGAACTACTACATCGACATGCCGTCCAACGCCCTCGAACTCGCGCTCTACCTCGAGTCCGACCGCATGGGCTTCCTGCTCGACGCCATGACGCCTGCGCGCGTCGATGGTCAGCGCGATGTGGTGAAGAACGAGCGGCGACAGAGTTACGAGAATCGCCCCTACGGGCTCGCCAGTCTCGAACTCGACTCGATGCTCTGGCCTGCCGGGCATCCCTACAGCTGGCCGACCATCGGCTACATGGACGACCTGACGGCCGCCAGCTATGACGATGTGGTCGCGTTCTTCAAGCGATACTACGCGCCCAGCAACGCCACGCTGGTCGTCGCCGGGGACCTCGAGTTCGAGCCGACGCGGGCACTGGTGGAGAAATGGTTCGGCGACATTCCCCGTGGCGCAGCCGTGGAGCCTGTGGCGGCGCCGGCCGTCGAGCTGACCACTGTGACGCGAAAGGTGATCACTGACCGCGTGCGCCTGGCACGTCTCTACCTCGCCTGGCTCACACCGCGGCAGTTTGCCCCGGGAGACGCGGCGCTCGACGTCACCTCGTCGATCCTTGGTGGGGGCAAGAACTCACGCCTCTACAAGCGCCTCGTCTA
This sequence comes from Vicinamibacterales bacterium, assembly GCA_040081265.1. Lineage (GTDB taxonomy): Bacteria > Acidobacteriota > Vicinamibacteria > Vicinamibacterales > UBA2999 > JBEBGV01. The sequence goes on along the minus strand of JBEBGV010000009.1, from coordinate 54,045 downwards.
CGACACGCAGATGGCCCAGGACGTGTCGGTCTATCAGGCGTCCGGTGTCCTCGGCAGTTCGTTTCAGATCGTCATCACGGCGATGCCTGGCGTGCCGTTGTCGACCATTCAGCAGGCAGTGGATGAAGAGCTGGCGCGCCTCCGACGCGACGCCCCTGAGCCCCGCGAACTGCAGCGGGCGATCAACCAGATCGAGGCGTCGTTCTATCGGCAGATGGAGCGCGTCGGCAGCTACATGGGCAAGGCGAATCAGCTGAATGCCTACTTCGCCGCCGGCGGCGGCCCGGATTTTTTTGCCGAGGATCTCGCTCGATACACCTCGCTTGCGGCATCGGACATCCAAGCGGCAGCCCTCCGCTGGCTGCCGGCCGACAGACGCGTCGAACTCAGCGTCGAGCCGGAGGCCAGGCGATGAACACCGCTGGACGCCTGTTGTGGCCATGCATCACCGCGCTGGTTGCATTGACCACCATCGGTGCTGTTGCCCAGGAGCGACCGGATCGCACCCGTCCCCCGGCGCTTGGTCCGGCGCCAGGCCTGACTGTGCCGTCAATCCAGAAGCGCGCGCTCTCGAACGGTATTCCGGTGTGGGTCGTCGAGTCCCGCGAAGTACCGCTGGTTCAGGTGAACCTGCTCGTGCTCGGCGGAAGCGGTGACGACCCGGTCGGAAAGTTCGGTGTCGCGAGCCTCACGGCCGGCATGCTCGACGAAGGTGCAGGAAACCGGTCGTCGCTGCAGATTGCCGATGAAGTCGAATTTCTGGGCGCCACGCTCGCGGCCACCAGTTCATTCGACGCCAGCGCCGTGCGCCTCAACGTGCCAGTCGCACGCCTCGACGCTGCCCTCAATGTGATGGCCGATGTCGCGATCCGGCCAACGTTTCCAGAGACGGACCTCGAACGGGTGCGCCGGGAGCGGTTGACCTCGTTGCTTCAGGCCCGGGACGACCCGGAATCGATCGTGCCCCTGGCGTTCCAGCGTCTCGTCTTCGGTGCGACCCACCGGTATGGCACGTCGGCCACAGGCAGCGAGGCGAGCGTCGCCCGACTCACCAGGGACGATCTCCTGGCCTTCCACCGTCAGTGGTACCAGCCGTCCAGTTCCAGGTTCGTCGTGGTCGGCAACATTTCAGCCGATGCCGCCGTCGCGCAGTTGCAGAGGGCATTCGGAGCCTGGACCGGACCGGCCGCAGTGGCGAGAACCCGGGTCTCCGAGGCGCCACAGATCGCCTCGACCCGAATCTTCATCGTCGATCACCCTGACGCCGCGCAGTCGCAAATTCGCATCGGCAACGTCGGCGTGTCGCGTGCCGCTCCTGATTTCTTCGCACTCGAAGTCCTCAACGCCATCCTCGGAGGCTCGTTTACGTCCCGCCTGAACCAGAACCTTCGCGAAGAGCATCAGTACACCTACGGCGCCGCCTCGCGCTTCGACATGCGCCTGTCCGCCGGACCGTTCGTCGCCGCAGCTGGCGTGCAGACCGACAAGACCGCCGAGGCCCTGCGCGAATTCATGAAGGAGCTGACCGCGATGTCGGCGCCGGTACCCGCTGACGAACTCGCCCGCGCACGTAACTATCTGGCCCTGGGCTTTCCAGCCGACTTCGAGACGACTCGGGACCTCGCGGTGAGGCTGGAAGAATTGATCATCTATGGGCTGCCCGATGACTACCATTCGCGGTATGTCGCCAACATCCAGGCGGTCACGGTCGGTGAGGTGCAGGCGGCCGCGCGTGCCCACATCCTCACCAACCGACTCGCCATCGTGATCGTCGGAGATCGGAAGACGATTGAGCCCGGCATCCGCGCCCTCAACATCGCCCCGGTACAGACAATGACCGTCGAGGAAGCGCTGGGATTGTGATGCCGGCGGGTCCTTCGGACCCGCCCTACGTACCGTTGAGGCTACGTGCCCTCGAAAACGCCTGAGGCGCGGTTCTTGCGGACCTCGTCCCACCTGAAGTGCCGGCCGTTCATCGCGATGTAGACGCCCGGCGGCAGCACCTGCACGAACGACAAGGCACTGCCGAGGTTGAACAGCCCGTCGGAGCTGCCGAACGCATACGGAATCATCGCGCCGGTCAGCACGACGGTCTTGCCAGCGACCCTCGCCGCCAGCGCCGCTGCTGTCTCGACCATGGTGTCGGTGCCGTGGGTAATCACGATGTGCGATTCCTCAGCCTCTGCACAGTTGGTCACGATGACGTCGCGATCGGCCTCGCTCATGTCGAGGCTGTCGACCATCATCAGGGTGCGGATGCTGACCGGAACGCGTGCCCGGCCAAGGCGAAGCATTTCAGGAAGGTGGGTGTCGCCAAACGACAGGCGTCCGGCAATCTCATCGTAGGTCTTGTCGAAGGTGCCGCCGGTGATGAAGACCCTGATCATCGACGTCGGCTGTCGCGCAGCAGGCCGCCCACCGCCCAGGCGAGGACGACACACAACAGAACAATGACGAAGACGCGACCGATCACGCCCGCGCCCGGGCGTCCGATGCAGCGGGACCGCGAACCTGCCGTTCAATCTCGCTGACGAGGAGTCCGACGATGACGACCGCAACGGCGCCGATGACGTTGTGCCACAGAAAGGCAACCGGCGTGTAAGAGGCCGCGTACCAGACCGAGGCCATCCCGGCCAGCAGGCCGATGAAGGCTCCGTTCGAGGTCGCCCGTTTCGCACCGATCGCAAGGATGAACACACCGAGAATCGACCCGTAGAAGAACGACCCGAAACGGTTCACGACCTCGATCAGCGATCCGAGGCTGGCCGCCCAGACAGCCACCACACTGGAGAAGAGGGCCCAGAATCCGGTGGCGATTCGCGACACCCTCAGGAAGTGGGCGTCACTGGCTTCAGGGCGCAGAAAGCGACGGTAGAAGTCGATCACCGACGCCGTGGACAGTGCCGACAACTCCCCGGCGATCGTCGACATCGCCGCCGCCAGAATCGCGGCGATCAGCAGGCCGACGACGCCTACAGGCATCTGTGTGGTGATGAATGTGGGAAAGACGTAATTGGTGTCGTTGTACGACGAGTCGCCGGTTGCCGCGCGGACAAAGCGCTGCGCCTCGGCACGCACGCCACGCACCTCGGCATCTCGCGCGCGCAGGTCCGCCTGCGCAGCGTCGACACCCTGGCCGGCGGCGCGTGCCGCGCTGAAGGCCCGCGCGGCGGCGCGTCGCTGGTCCGACGCGTCGGTAAACCGAGACTGAAGAGCCTGGTACTCCGTCGCCCTCGCGCCCTCACGCAGTGCCTGGTCGTGTCTGCCGTCGAACAGCATCGGGCCCGGAGTGAACAGGTAGTAGACGAACATCAGGACGCCGATCAGCAGCACGAGCGCCTGCAAGGGGATCTTCCAGTAGGCGCTCATCAGCAGCGACCCGCGCGCTTCGTCTACGGACTTCGTCGTCAGGTAGCGCTGCACCTGACTCTGATCCGTGCCGAAATACGAGCAGAACAGGAACAGCGCCGCGATGGTCCCCGACCAGAACGTGTACTGGTTGGTGAGGTCAAAGGAGAAGTCGAAGGTCTGCAGCCTGCCCGTCGAACCGGCGACGTGGAGCGCGTCCGACAGGCTGACGTCTGCGGGCAGTCCGACGATGAGGACGACGACCGCCGCAAGCAGTCCCCCGACGATGAAGACCATCTGCTTGACGTCGGTCCAGGCCACGGCCTGCACACCCCCAAACATCGTATAGACCGCGGTCGGGAGCGCCAGCACCAGCACGGTCTGGGTGACGCTGAGCCCGAACATGACCGAGATCACGACCGCCGGCGCGGAGATCACGACGCCAAGCGACATGCTGCGCGAGCCCAGGAACAACAGGCTGGTGAACGCGCGTGTCTTCGCGTCGAAGCGGCGCTCGAGGTACTCGTAGGCGGTGTAGACGCCGCTGTTGTGGAAGAACGGCACCAGCGTCACCGACAGCACGATCATCGCGATGGGCAGCGCGTAGTAGAACTGCAGGAACCGCATCCCGTCGTTGAAGCCCTGCCCGGTCGTCCCGACCATCGTGATGGCGCTCAGCTGCGTCGCCATGACCGACAGCCCGACCGCCCACCACGGCAGGCTTCGTCCGCCCAGGAAGTAACCTTCGAGGGCGTCGACGTTCTTCGTCCGGCGAAGCCCATCCCAGACCATCCACACCAGGTACACAACGACGATGAACCAGTCGAGGGTACGCATCAGCTGAAGTACCGCTGAAAAGCAAAGAGGGCCGCCAGCACCAGCAGCCACACCACGACCACACGCACGTAGCTGGAGGTCATGGTGCTCACAGACGCTGACTCCGATTGTGCAGGTTCGCCTGCGCGGCCAGCAGTCGCTGGCGCGTGGACTTGAGCCAGGCTTCGTCCTGCTCGAGCCCGGTTCCCGCCTCCGCGAGGGCCCTCGCGGTCTCCTCGGGAGCAGGGCCGCCGAGGGTACGCCGGACGTTCACGAAATGGTGCGGGTCGAGGATGCGAGCCAGTTCGCCGTCCGTATAGGTGAGCGGCGCTCCGAGCACGGAGGTCGACACCTCGGCGAGCAGCGCCCCCAGTGGCCGGTCGCGCTGCTCGCGCAGTCCCCGCATCATCCCGGCGGCAATGGCGTGGGCGGTGCGGAACGGCAGCCCATGCTGCCTGACGAGGTGATCGGCCAGCTCCGTCATGGTGGTGCCACCTTCGGCAGCACGCGATCGCAGGCGCGCGATGTCGAACTCGGCCGTTCGCATCGCCGCGGCAACCAGGGTGACCGCCCTGAACGCATCGCGGAACATCGACGCGATGAGCGGCTGCAGATCGTCTTCGGTGTCGACGATGTCGCCGAAGGGCGTGTTGTGCACGCTCAAAATGATCGCGGTGACCTGCCCCAGGGCCTTGCTGCCAATCGCCCGGGCGTGCTCGAGGGCAACCGGGTTGCGCTTCTGCGGCATGATGCTGCTCGACTGGACGAACCCTTCGGCCAGCCGCAGGTACCCGAACTCCATCGTGCACCAGAGCAACAGATCCTGCACCACCCGTCCGAGCCCGGCCAGGAGTACACCAGTGGCCGACGCGCTCTCGAGCATGTAGTCAACCGTGGCGATGCTGCCGTAGGTGTTGCCGGTCGGCCCGTCGAATCCCAGCAGGTCGCTCGTCAACTGGCGGTCGATATCGAATCCGGTGCCCGTGATGGCGCAAGCCCCGAGCGGATTGCGATTGGTGCTGACAAACGCCGCACGGAGCCGTGCCACGTCGCGTTCGAGCTGCTCGGTCACGGCAAGCAGATAGTGGGCGATCGTGCTCGGCTGTGCCGGCTGAGTGTGGGTGTGCGCCGCGAACACCGTCTCGCGGTGCTGCCCGGCAAGCGCAAGCAGACCACGCCGAAGCGCATTGGTTGCGGCCACCAGCAGCAGCAGGTCCTCACGCTGACGCATCCGGTACATCGTCATGTCGATGTCATTGCGACTGCGCGCCGTGTGCAGCCGCCCCGCGACATCGTCGCCACAGGCCTCGACGATCAGTCGCTCGACGTAGAAGAAGAGATCTTCCCAGGTGCCGTCGTATCTGATCGCCTTGATGTCGGCTACCGAGATGCCGTCGAGCGCGGCACGCAGCGTGTGCGCGTCATCCGCGGACACGATCTTTTGATCGGCAAGCATCACGAGGTGCCCGTAATGAATCGCAATCAGCGGGGCGAGGAACAGGGTCTTGGCGTCCTCGAAGTTCTCGTTGAGGACCTGCGATACGTACTCGGGATCAAAGCGCATCAATGGGGTCTTTCCGACGTGAGCGTGCAGGTCTGACTAAAGGCCCAGCCAGCCGGCGGCCGCCCGGCGCTGGATGTCGCTGGGCGGGGCGACCGGTTCAAGTCGCCAGCGCGCCACCGGTGGCGCGGCCAGCGTGACCGGGATACGGAGCAACTGATCGCGGCGCACAACCAGCAGTGTGACACGGTCGCCCGCGTTGAACTGTCCCAGCCGCGCGTCGAAGCGTTCCGGACGCACGCGAACGTCGTCCACGCCGAGCAGCTCATCGTCCACGTTGAGTCCCGCCAGGAACGCCGGGCCATCGCTCCGGACCTGAGCGACGACCAGCCGGCCGGCGTCGTTCCGGGTCGCGATCCCGAGCCACCGGCCGCCGTTTGCCGGCACGTCACGGAACCTCAGGCCAAGGGTGGACAAGGCATCGGTGTAGTCAAGTTCCGCCGTGCCCTCGATCGCCGCCTGCCAGAACGGCTTCAGCGACGCCCCCGCCACTTCCTCGGCGGTGGCCAGGAACTCGGTCGGAGTGTAGCCTCTGGCGCCCGAGTGGCGCCTGAACGCCAGCCGCATCACATCGTCGAGCGACTTTGCTCCGGACGTGATCGCGCGAATCCTGGCGTCGAGCAAGAACCCGAGGACATGCCCCTTCGTGTAGTAGCTGATGGAGACGTTGATCGAGTTCTCGTCGGGTCGATACTGCCGAATCCAGGCGTCGAGCGACGACTGTTCAACCGACTGGAGCAGGCGCCCCGGTGTGTTCTGCACTTCCTCGATCTTGCCCGACAGCGCCTGAAGATACTCCTCGCTGGTCGTAAAGCCGGCGCGCCGCACCAGCAGATCCCCGTAGTAGTCGGTGATGCCTTCGGCGATCCACAGGCTGCGCGTCAGCACTTCGCTCTCGTAGTCGAAGGGACCGAGTTCGACCGGACGCAGGCGCTTGACGTTCCAGACGTGGAAGAACTCGTGGCTGGCCAGTTCCAGCCAGTTCGTGTACGCGGGCCTCGCGCGCATCGCGAACTTGTCGCCCAGCATCAGCACCGAGCTGCCGTGCTCGAGGGCGCCACCACCCTGTCCTGGTGGCAGCGTCAGCAGGTTGAAGAATACGTAGCGGTCAAACGGCAGCGAACCCCACACCTTCCTGTGCTCGTTGACCAGGCGTTCGAGATCGCGAATCGCACGGGCACCGTCGAACAGCCCGTCAGCACCTTCCGTGGCCAGGTAGTGGGTCTTGCCATCAACCTGAAACTCGTGCACGTCGGGGTTCCCGACCAGGATCGGTGAATCAACAAGCGTGTCGAAATCAGCGGCGCGGTAGGTGTGGGCCCGCCCGTCGACCGGGGGCAGGGAGGTGATCGACCTGGACCAGCCTGGTGCCGGCGCCACCGTCACTTCATGAGAGCGGGCGAGGTCGCCGGCAATCGTCATGAACGTCGGCGCGCCGTTGATCATCGCAAACGAGACGTCGACCCAGTTGTGTCGCGGGGTCATCTCGCGGGCATAGAGCCGATACGAGATGGTGACCGTCGCCCCGCCACCCGTCGTGATCCGCCAGCGGTTCTTGGCCGATTTGACCACGCCAACCGAACGACCGTCACGATCAGTCGCTGTGATGTTCTCGACGTTCCTGGCGTATTCCCTGACGAGATAGGACCCTGGAGTCCAGACGGCCATCATGACTTCGATTTCGCCACGTCCCGCCGTCGGCACCACAGACGACACCTCGAAGCGGTTGGTTTGCGGCGCGGGAAAGCGCAGCGTATGGCGGATCGGTTCAGACTGAGAGCTGGACGTCTGGGCGTCGGAAACGGAAATATTGGTCATGAGGAACGCAATCAGGAGCAGCGCGAGCGTCCGGGCTACCATGGCGGCATTCTATAATTCGCACGCCATTGCTCCGCAAATACTTTGATTGAGACCGACCCCGACATCGTTCGGTCGTTTCTGAGTGACGCGGCACACGTGCCCGGCGGCTTCGCTGCGGGCGTTGCGTTTCCGCGCACCGTCGAAGAAGTGGCCTCGCTCGTTGCCTCGGCGGAGACGGTTCTGCCGATCGGCGCGCAGTCATCACTGACCGGCGGTGCGACGCCCCGGGGAGGGCTCGTGCTCAGCACGCGAAGCCTCACCGGGATCCTGCTCGACCAGCAACACCGCCGCGTGCGGGTCGGCGCCGGAGTGCCGCTGAGCACGCTGCAGGCGCACCTGGCCACCCGGCAGCTGTGGTATCCACCCGCGCCAACGTATGACGGCGCGTTCGTGGGTGGTGTGGTATCGACCAACGCCGCCGGCGCGGCCACGTTCAAGTTCGGCACCACGAGGAGATGGGTGGAAGCGCTCACCGTGGTGCTGGCGGACGGGCGCGTGCTGTCTGTCAGCCGCGGTGACTCGATCGCTGTCGGCCATGACCTGCGGCTGGATGCCGGCGGCACGACCGTGCACCTTCCCGTCCCCACCTACCGCATGCCTGACGTGCCGAAGCTGTCGGCGGGTTACTTTGCGGCGCCCGGCATGGACCTTTTGGACCTCTTCGTGGGCTCCGAGGGAACCCTTGGAGTAATCGTCGATGTTGTTCTCAGGGTGATACCAAGACCGTCGCGCTGCACGGCGCTCGTCGAGTGCGTTGACGATGCGCAGGCGTTCGCTGTTACGCGCGCCCTGCGTGAACGGGCCACACAGGCGTGGCACGGTGACGGTGTCCTTGATGTCTCTGCCATCGAGTACATGGACGCGCGGAGCCTGGCATTTGTCGCCGACGCTGCGTTTGCCGCCGCGGGCACCCGGCGCCCCCCTGACAGCGCGGTCCTGTTGCTCGTGCAGTTCGACGCCACCGATCAGGTGGACGAGGCCATGACGGCCTTCAGCGACGTGCTGGATGGCGCAGGCGTCTCGACCGATCCGGTCGTGGCGCTACCGGGAGATGCGGCGGCCACGGCGAACCTCTTCGCGCTTCGCGAAGCCGTGCCGGCCGGCGTCAATGCCGCGGTAGCAGCCGCCAAGCAGCGAACGCCTCTCTTGCAGAAGACCGCCGGCGACTTCATTGTCCCGTTCGAGCGGCTCGCCGAATCGGTGGCGCTCTATCGCCGTGCGTTCGAGGCGCACTCGCTCGACTACGCCATCTGGGGACACGTCTCGGACGGGAACCTGCACCCGAACGTCGTGCCGGCAACCGCAGACGACATGGAACGTGGAAACCAGGTGCTCCGTGAACTGGCACGGACCGTCATCGCCATGGGAGGGTCGCCCCTTGCTGAGCACGGTGTCGGCCGCAGCACGCTGAAACAGGAGTTCCTGCGACAGCTCTACGGAGATGTCGGCATCGACCAGATGCGGCGGTTGAAGCGTTCGCTCGATCCGGGTTGGAAGTTGGCGCCGGGCGTTCTCTTCCCCGCCTGACGCCTCCTCACCGTGCGTGGGACGACAGCCATGCCGCACGGAAGGCACGCTGCGCGTCGGTGAGACCGCGCCCCGCCTCTTCGGCTGGCACCAGCACCTCCCCGCCTCTCAGCCCGGCTCGCCACACGAAGCCTGCCAGGCTCAGAAGACGGTCGTAGTCGATGACCTCGCGGCCCTGAATGTACCTGGCAAAGAACTCGTCGGCGAACGCCCGATCGTCGACCAGAGACGCCAGCGTCTCCTTGAGATCGTCGGTGGTATAGGGTCGATCGACGTAGCCGGGGGCCCGGCCCCCGGGCCGACCGTGGCGCTCCCACAGCTGCCGCATGAACGTGTCGAGGGTGACACGTCCCCCTGTGCGGTCGCGCAGCGTCAGATCCAGACCCAGCGCTACGGCCCCGCCCCACGTGTAATAGGAGAGGAACGTGCTCCTCACCCCCGCTACGTCGGCCACTGCCGCGCCGTCGACCAGGGTCGCCAGCCGGCTCATGCCCTCGAGCGTCCGCACCTGACGCGCGGGACTGGCGACGACATCGCGCACCATGCCGCCAACCTCGCCCGCGAAACCGTTGGTCGTGATCAGTTCGGCCCGTGCCAGCACCAGCGCACCGTAGTACTGCGTGAAGCCTTCGGCCAGCCACAGCTCGCCCGAGGGGTTCACCGCGTCGAAATCGAACGGCTCGAGCGACCGCGGGCGAATGCGTTCGACGTTCCAGACATGGAAGAACTCATGCGATAACGCCTCGAGCAGTCCGGGACGGTCGTCGCGAATGGTCCCGCGTGACGTGACCACGGTGCTGTTGCGATGCTCCATGCCGTCAGGCACGACACCGGGCAGATAGTCGGCGATGAAGGTATAGGTGCCGGCATCAAAGGTCGGCAGCTCACCGAACACGCCGCGGGCTTCGCGAACGATGCGTTCGGCATCGACGGTGAGCGCGTCGACGTCCCGCTCGTCACCGGTGTGATGCACGGCCAGGCGTACGGTCGCGGATCGACCGGTGTCTGCGACGGTGAACGTGCGGACGGTGAACGCGCTGAGCTCGGTCGGGCTATCCATCAGGTACTGCAGGTTCGGCGCAGTGAAGGTCCAGGCATCGTCGCCTGGAAAAAGCTGGGTCGCGACCCGCCAGCCGCTTCCTTCCGGAGGGTCGAAGCGCACGACGAAGGGATGGTCCTCGAATCCGCGCGCCCACAAGAGCGCCGCAGGCATGTTGATGTGGGCGTGTGCAGGGTCGATCCCGAGATAGGTCCCGTCGGTCCGCTCGCCAGATACCCTGTAGCGCACCCGCACCTGCGCCGACGGTCGTTCGATTCGCCAGACCTGCGGGGTGGGGTGACTCACGTCAAGGGCCACTCCGCTCGCATCAGCGACCTCGACATCCGAGACGTTCCGGGCAAAATCATGGGCGGCGTAGCGTCCTGGCGACGACCGGCTCATGTGCAGTTCGAGCCCTCCGCTTGGCACGTCCACCAGCGTCAACTCCACCCGCATCGATCGCCGAGCCACGTCGGGGAACGTCAGGCGATAGGTGCTGGTCTGTGGCGCCGCGATCGTCGGAACGCCACCGAGCAGAAGGACGACAAAGAGCAGAACACGACGCACAGCCATGCTCGGCCGACTATATCGCGGCTGTGCGTGACGCAGGTCCCGGAGGGCGGCCGATCGGGGCGATCGGGAGGGCGCGTCCGGTATACCTTCGGATGGTCTGCTGCACGACGTCAGCCATGGCGTCGAGGAACAGCGGATCGGCGTTGACGGCTTCGGCCCGAACCATCGGCAGACCAATCTCCGCACACACCGCAGCCGCCTGCTGGTCAAGGTCGTAGAGCACCTCGATGTGATCGCAGACAAAGCCGATCGGGCACAGCACCACGGCGCCCGCTCCCCGTTGCCTTTCGGCACGAAGGTGATCCCCCACGTCTGGCTCGAGCCAGGGATCTTCGGGTCGCCCGCTGCGACTCTGGTAGACCAGCGCCCACTCGCGACCGACCTGGGCGGCAACCGCGGCTGATGTCGCCGCCAGCTGTTCTCGATACCGCGATCGCTCCGCCATGGCGGTGGGGATGCTGTGCGCGGTGAACACAATCTTCGCACCCGACGACAACTGGGCCGGAAGCCTTGCCAAAGCCGCCTCTACGTGTCGGGCATTGGCCGCAATGAAGCCCGGGTGTTCGAACCAGCTGCCCACAAAGGTCACGTCCACGTCGGCGCCAGGGCGTCGAGTGCCAAGCTCGACCCTCGCGGCTGCGACGTTCTCGCGGTACTGCTGGCAGCTCGAGTAGGAGTGAAAGGCAGACGTGATGAACCCAATCGCCCGCCGCACGCCGTCGGCGTACATGCGCTCGAGCGTGTCGGCAAGATACGGATGCCAGTTGCGCATGCCCACATACACCGGGAGCGACCGGCCGGTCGTGGCCAACCGGTCCCGAAGGCCTTCGGCCTGACGCAGCGTGAGCGCGGTCAGCGGCGAGACGCCCCCGAACAACTCGTAGTGCAGGACCACTTCTTCCAGCCGCGCGGGACTGACCCGACGTCCCCGCAGCACGTTATCGAGGAACGGACGTATATCGGAGGGACCCTGGGGCCCGCCGAACGCGATGAGGAGGACGGCGTCGAACATCTGGGGTTGGGTGATACTGCTGGCGATGCTCTTCACGGAGCCGATCTTCCTGTTCGCCTTCCTGCCGATTCTACTCGCGCTCTACGTCCTGAGCCGCAGACATGGCCGTCTGGCCAACTGGCTCCTGGTCGTCGCCAGCGTCATCTTCTATGCGAAGGGTGGCGGTGCCTTTACGGGGCTGATGCTCGGCTCGATCGCATTCAACTACCTGATGGCAATCCGGGTGGACCGGGCACGCACCAGCGGCAACGCCGGCGTGGTCCTTGGGGCGGCCGTTGCCGTCAACCTCGCCGTTCTCGGCTTCTTCAAGTACGCGAATTTCTTCGCGGACAACGCCAGCATCCTGGTCATGGCGGTCGGCGGGCGGGCACTCGAGCTGCCCGGTGTGGTGCTGCCGATTGGCATCTCGTTCTACACCTTCCACGCCATTTCCTACATCGTCGATGTTTACCGGCGGGACGCGCAGGCCCAAAAGAGCCCGGTGCACGCCGCCTTGTACCTGCTGCTGTTTCCGCAGCTGATCGCCGGCCCCATCATTCGATACCGTGACATCGCCGATCAGCTGGCAAGGCGCGTGGTGTCGCTTGACGACTTCGCCTGGGGAGTGCGGCGCTTCGTGATTGGCCTCGGGAAGAAAGTGCTCATAGCCAACACGGTCGCTGAAGTGGCCGACAAGGTCTTCGCGATGCCGGCGGCCGCCGTGTCACCCGCCCACGCATGGCTGGCCATCACCTGCTACACGCTGCAGATCTACTTCGACTTCTCCGGCTACTCCGACATGGCGATCGGCCTGGGACGCATGTTCGGGTTCCGCTTTCCAGAAAACTTCCGCTGGCCCTACGTGGCCGACAGCGTCCAGGACTTCTGGCGTCGCTGGCACATGACGCTCTCGGCGTGGTTTCGCGACTACCTCTACATCCCACTCGGCGGCAGCCGTGTGTCGCCGGCGCGCACCTACGCCCACCTGTTTACCGTGTTCTTTCTCTGCGGCCTCTGGCACGGTGCAAGCTGGACGTTTGTCATCTGGGGCCTGTACCACGGTGCATTTCTCGTGCTGGAGCGCGTTGGGCTCGGCCGCGTGCTCGAGCGCACATGGGCGCCGCTGCGCCACATCTATCTCCTGGTGATCGTGATGGTGGGCTGGGTCTTCTTCAGAGCTGACACGCTGTCGCACGCTGTGGCCATGCTCTCAGCCATGGCCGGCCAACCCGCAACGACGGCCACGCCGTTCACGCTGCAATGGTTTCTGACTCCTCCACTGCTTCTGGCGCTCGCCGCCGGATGCGTCGGTGCGCTGCCGGTTGGCGCCTGGCTCGAGTCGCGCTTCCAGGGACAGCACCTGAATGCCCAGGGGCAAACGCGGCTCGTTGCCCTGGCCAGCGCGGCTGCCGTGTTCTTGATCCTTGTCGCCTCGCTGGCTCAGCTGGCTGCCCGTACGTACAACCCGTTCATCTACTTCAGATTCTGATGTCAGCACCGGCACGCCAGCGACCAATCCCTGGTGCCACCGCCATCGTCACGGTGTTCATCGTGATCATCACGATTCCAGGCCTCGGTCTCGCCCTCGGCTTCGGGCGTGGCGCGGTCTCGGAGTCGGAGATGAGAGAGCTGGCGAGATGGCCGACTTGGTCCTGGGCCCGCAGAGATCTGCTCGCCTGGCCCGGAGCCTTCACCCGTTACTTCGACGACCACTTCGCGATGCGTGCGCCGCTCATCGATGCGCGCTCTGCCCTTCTCTGGCGCCTGGCGGGAACGTCCGCATTTGACACAACCATTGCCGGGAAGAACAACTGGCTGTTTTTCGCCGACAACGGTGGCCTCGAAGACTGGACTCAGCAGGAGCCATTCTCATCAGCAGAACTGTCGGACTGGAGCGAGACGTTGATGAAACGTCGCGCGTTTCTGGAGAAGCGCGGGATTCGTTACCTCTTCGTCATCGCCCCCGACAAGCAGATGATCTACCCGGAGTACATGCCGACCAGCCTGCGCCGGCTGCGCACCGACTATCGGGCCGATCAGCTCATCACCCACATGGCCCTGACGGCACCGGACTTCCCCCTGCTTGATCTCCGTGGTCCGCTGATTGCGGCCAAGTCGCGGGAACTGCTCTATCACCGGTACGACACGCACTGGAACGACCGCGGTGCACTCGTGGCCTATCAGGCGATCGCGCGCCAGCTGCAGCGATGGTTCCCGTCGATCGTGCCGCTCCAGCGCGAAGATTTCGACGTCGATCCCTCGGTGACCTCCGGGGACAAGACCTCGATGCTTGGGCTGCGTGACGAAGGAAAGCGTGAGATGCCCGGGCTCGTGCTCAGACGCCGCGCGGGGTATCGTATCGTTGCGCCGCCGCGCCCTGACCCGTACGGCGAAGATCCGATCCTGATTGTCGAGCACCGCGATCGCAGGTTACCCAGGGCCATCGTGTTCCGCGACTCGTTCGGTGCGCGGCTGATTCCGTACCTGTCCGAGCACTTCAGCCATGTGGAGTACTACTGGCAGGACGAACTGGACTACGACGAGATTGAGCGCCAGCGGCCCGACGTGGTCATTCAGGAGTTTGTCGCGCGGCATTTCTTCACATATGGACCATATCCTCCGGGTATCCCGCAGTAGGGTACCGCTGCTCTTCATCCTGCTCATGGTCGTGGGGTGTGCGAGCACGCCCGTGTCGCCATCGCCGATGCCTGTCCCGGTCGCGCCCTCCCAGCCGACGGGGCCGTCCTTCACCGTCACCGGCACCGTACGGGACGCCGGCAACCTGAACCTCCTGGCAAACGTCAGTGTGTTGCTGACGTCGGGTTCCTCGACCACCCAGGCGATCACCGCTTTCGAGGGCAGCTACTCATTCGCCGCAAGCGGCACCACCATCACGCTGACTGCGACGGCGCCAGGGTACGAGCGGCAGGTTCAGGAAGTCGCTGGCGGCTCGCCGACAACCGTCGACTTCCGGTTGCGGAGAACGGGCGGGCGTTCAGTGCGATGCGGAGCCGCGCCCGACACCGGGAACCGCGTGCTCTCGCTCTTCTCGCGCCCGTTTCAAGGCGAGTTCCGGCTGACCAACTACTTCGATCACGACCTGCCGCTCGACAACCCACCCAACAATGGCTTTCAGCTGACGTTTTGCGGCGACCGCGCGACCGGACGAATCGACGCGCATCAGGGCTACGACTGGCTGCTCCCGGCCAGATCGCCCGTGCTCGCCGTGGCCGAAGGCACCGTGGCGTTTGCCGGAGTCGATTCGCCCTTCTTCTGCCCGGTCCTGGGCCGGATGGTCAGCGACCAGCAGGTCATCGGCATCGACCATCCAGCCGTCAACGGCGAGCGATTCAGGTCGGTCTACATCCACCTGGCGCGGCTCGATGTGACCGCCGGGCAGACCGTCTCGCGTGGCCAGGTGATTGGTCTCTCGGGAACCACCGGGTGCAGCACCGAGCCTCATCTGCACCTGCAAGTCGTGCGATTCACGCAGACAAACAGCGGTGGCCAGACGCTGGTGGATCCCTACGGATGGGAAGGCGTTGGACAGGATCCGTGGGCACAGCATCCAGCTGGCAGCTCGAGCATCTGGCTGTGGAGGCCCGGTGAGGCACCGGCCTTGAACCCGTAGTTCCGCTTCGGTTTTACCTGCCTCCGGTTGTCGCCACGTTCTCCGACGTGCCGGAACCGCACCTTCGGCTGGCGACCCTCTTGCAACCGGTCGTGCGGAGGACACTGTGACGAACTTTGCTGTCTACCTCATCGGCACACTGCTGGTCGTGGCCGGTCTGGCATACGCCGCTTCGCGTGCAGGCGTCGGGCAGGCCTGGATCGTGGCCGGCGCTCTGGTTATCGTCGGCTTCGGTGTGATGGCCGGCATTGTCAGGACGCGTCAGAAAGACGCCGCCTGAGGTTCACCCCGCTGCGGGGCCGAGCAGATGTTGCGCGAAGCCCTCCGCGTCGATGTTGGCGCCACAGATCAGGACGCCGACCCGACGCCCGTCGAGCACCGCTCTGAGTGGATACATCAGCCCCGCCAGCGCCGCCGCACCTGCTGGCTCGACCGCGAGCTTGGCGGAGCGAAAGAGCAGGCGCATCCCTGCACGGATCTGGTCGTCTGACACGAGAACAACCTCGTCGACGTACCGGTGATTGAGCGCGAAGGTGTAGGGCTCGCATCGCGGTGCACCGAGCGAGTCGGCGATGGTGCGAACGGCATCTATCGCCTGGGGCGATCCAGCCTTGAAGCTTCTGGCCATCGAGTCGGCGCCTTCCGGTTCGACGACATAGACCCTGGTCGTCGGGCTCATCTGCTTGACCGCACACGCCACGCCCGCCGACAAGCCGCCGCCGCCGCTGGCGACGATCACCGCCTCGAGCTCGACACCTTCTGACCGCGTCTGATCGACAAACTCCAGACCGACCGACGCCGTGCCGAGCGCGGTCTTCGGGCCCTCGTACGGATGGACGAACGTCCGGCCCTCGCTCGCCTCGATCTCCCTGACGCGTGCGAACGCATCGTGGACGTTCTCGACCAGTTCCACATCAGCCCCCATTTCCCGGCACACCTGCACCCGATAGGCGTTGGCCGTCCGCGGCATGACGACCTTCGCCGTCGTGCCCAGACGGCGGGCGCAGTAGGCGAGCGAAATCGCGTGGTTGCCGGCGGACACTCCGGTCACCCCACGCGCCAGGGCAGCCGCATCAAGGTCGAGCATCACCGTCAGAGCACCTCGCGGCTTGAAACTGCCAGTGCGCTGAAAGAGTTCTTCCTTGAGCCACACTGCGGTGGACGCACCCACCGCCCGGCCCAGCGCATCGTCGACGAGCTGGCGAACGGGAGTGGTGATGATGAGATTGCCGAGGCGGGCGCGATTGGTCCTGATGGCGTCGAGGGTCGGCGGGATGACTGCAGTCGTACTCATGCTCTGGCGTACCTGCCGGCCCGATCGTGCCTGGTGCTAGCTGCTCGCCGGTGACTGCGGCCGATAGCCGACGACCAGCACCGTGATGTCGTCGCTCTGGATCAACCCCTGAGAAAAATTCCGAACGCTGCGCAGAAGCGCCGCCTGCACGTCCTGAATGGAGTCGGTCCGAAGCGGTTCCACGACCTCGCGAATGCGGAACTCCTCGAACTCCTCACCGGCGGCGTTGGTGGCTTCCGACACGCCGTCGCTGAACACCACCACGACATCGCCGGGTGACAGCTGCACTTTGTCCTGCTCGTAGGTGGCAAAGGGGATGAGGCCCACGATCATCCCGCCGACCTCGAGTCGCCGCACGCCGTCGGCGCCGAAGACCAGGGGAGGGTTATGCCCGGCGTTGCAATAGGTGAGTACGCCCTCGGGAGAGAGGTGCCCGTAGAAGGCCGTCGCGAAACGCGACTCGACGCCCCGCGCAAGCAGCGCGTTGTTGATCCGCGTCATCACCTCGAACGGTTCGACGGCGCTGTAGGCCTGACCAGTCAGGATGCCCTGCAGGACCGCAGCGAGCAGGGCCGCCGGCGGGCCCTTGCCAGCGACGTCGCCAAGCGCAAAGGCAAACCCTCCGTCTGGCGGGGCGAAGTACTCGAAGAAGTCCCCGCCGACTGCGCGGCAGGGCACCGACGAGCCCACGGCCTCGAAGAACGCACCGAGCTTGTGCGGAGGCGGCAACAGCGCCTGCTGGATCTGGGCGGCGGTGCGCAGCTCCTGCTCGATTCGCACCTTTTCCTGTGTCTCGCGATAGAGGCGTGCGTTCTCGATCGCCGACGCGGCCTCAGACGCCATGGCCTCGAGCGCGGCACGAGCCATCCCCGACAGGAACTTCCCACGCTCGCGACTGTCGAGATACAGCACGCCGATGTTTCGCTCGTCGGCCGGCTTGTCCTGTCGTTCGACGATGCGCACCAGTCGGAGGGGAGTACACAAGATGTGGCGGATGCCGAGCGCGATCGTCTGGCCGTGATCGTCAGCCGCGGTTCCATCTGCGCGGACTGGCAGGTCGCGGAGATCGCGCACTTCCCTGACGCGCCCGGTCTGGAACACTTCGTCGGGAATCTTGCGGCTGATGGCGAACCCGGTCTGAGGCAGGGTGAACTTCCCCTGCGCACGAGCGAGCTTCATCTCGAGGACGCCCTCGGGGTTGGCAAGCATGATGAACCCACGCTCGGCGCCGCTGACCTCGATGGCCGAATCGAGCACCAGGGCCAGGACCTCGTCGAGGACGCGCCCGCTGCCCATTCCTCGCAGAGCCTCGAGCAGCAGGGCGATCTGCCTGAGATCGCTGCCAAAGCCCGCACCGCCGAGCGTTGCCGACGCGCCTTCCCCGGACAGAAAGACAATCTCGGTGCGACCCCCTCGACCAAACGTGATGCGATCGTTGGGTTCAAGCTGATGCTCGGAGACCTGGAACCCGTTGACGAAGGTGCCAAAACGGGAACCCCGGTCTTTCAGGAGCAGCCGGCCCTCGTGATCCACGATCTCGACGTGATCGCGCGAGACGTCGGGGTCCATCAGCACGAGATCGTTGGCCGAACGGCGGCCGATCGTGAACGGTCGTCGATCGAGGATCACCACGCGACCGCCCGCGGGTTCTTCCACCTGCAGACGCGGAACGAGAGAGGTTGCCGATTCGGTCGCCATCTGGGCTGGACGCTACGGGCCGTGCGGACTAGGCGAAGGCCTTCAGCGCCTCGGCCTCTGACTCATGAACGTCGAACACGTTGATGACCTTGGTGATGACCAGCAGATCGGACACGCGCTTGGTCAGGTTGGCGACCTTGACGACACCACCCTGGCGGGTGACGGTGGTGTTGGCGGCGATCAGTTCGCCGAGCCCGGCGCTGTCCATGTAGGTCACTCCCGCAAGGTTCAGCAGCAGCCGCTTGTTCCCCTCGAACATCACGCTGTTGATCTTGTCTTTCAGGAGACCGCTGCCGTCGCCGAGGACGAGCCGTCCGCTCAAATCGAGGACGACAACCGAGTCAACCGAACGCTGCTCAATAGTCATTGTGGGGGTGCCTCATACGAAGGGGTGTGTCGTGTAGCCGAGCGGGAATTATATGCGGCTTGGCCCTGGCGCGACAGGACGTGAGGGTCAGTTACGTGTCTTGCGACTGCCCAGACAGCTCCCGCATGAGCCACGCACGCGCGTGGGTCCAGTCGGCCTCCACCGTGCGCACAGACACCTTCAGGTGCTCGGCCACCTCGGGACTGGTCATGCCCGAGAAGAACCGGAGAATGACCACCTGCGCGGCGCGCGGATCTTCGCCCTCAAGACGTGTGAGCGCGGCCTCGAGCGTCAGCAGATCTTCGACCGGCACCGCCGCCGTTGCCCCGGCCTTCATCAGCTCGTCGAGGGACAGCGGCTTGAAGCCGCCGCCACGCTTGTCGCGTTTCTGGTGCCGACCGTGATCGACGAGCAGCCGGCGCATCGCCTGTGCGCCGAGCGCCAGCCCGTGGGTCCGGCCCTGCCACTCTGCCACGCGGTCATTCTGCAGCCGCATCCAGGCCTCGTGAACCAGCGCCGTTGGCTGCAGCGTGTGGTTGTGCCGCTCCTTCGCCAGGTAGCGTCCAGCGACCTTCCGCAGTTCGCGATAGATCAACGGAAACAGTTCGTCGGCGTCGGCCACGTGTCGATCCTACTTGAGACGCGAAAACTCCACACGGGCCTCCTGGAGCAGGCCGATGTCCGAGTCGGCGTGCTTCCAGAGCTCGAAGAACTTCTCGTACATCGAGCGCGCGGTCGTCTCGTCTCCAAGGAGCACGGACGCACGCGCCTTCCCGAGGTGTGCCAGAGGGAACAACGCCGATGCCGGCACTTCGCCGCGCCGGTCGATGATGCTCTGGAACTCGGTGCTGGCGGCACGACCATCCTTCATCTGCAGGTACGCCAGTCCGCACAGGTAGGCGGGCCAGAACTCGGTCGACGGCGCACGGTTGTAGACCTTGACCGGCTCGAGCAGTTGCAGCGTGCGGGCGGGCTGTCCCAGCGTGAGGGCAAGGCCGGCGTTGGCGATCGGCACGGCAGCCCGCGTGGTCAGGGTGGCCTCCGAGAAGCGTCTGGTGAGTTCGGAGGTCACGCGTGCCACTTCTGCCGCGTCGCCGCAGAGGGCGAGCGCGCGGCTGGCACGCTCGAGCGTGCCGTTGTCGCGACTGCCTTGCAGCGCGCCGGGCACTTCGGCGCGAACATCGGCACACTGCCCGATGATCGCGTGATTCTCGGCGTCTTCGACCGTCAGCTGCGACGCGACCTCGGTGAAGTTCCCCTGCAGGGACCGTTGAATGCCGCGGGCGAACTGCTCGTGCGCGACCCTGGCACGTCCGCCAAACGCCGACGCATGGGCTTGCCACCCAAACGCGGCGTTGGTCTCGCTCACCCCAACCGACGACTCGAGCTCGCGAGTCATGATCTCCTCGTCACCCTGGACGAAGGCAATCAGGTACGACAGACGACGGGCGCCAATGAACTCCAGACCACGGTCGGCCGCCTGCCTCAGAATGCCCCGCGCATCGTCGTAGCGATTGAGCGCCAGATAGGTGGCAGACAGGTTCGAGTAGGCGGGGGTGAAGCGGGGGTCGAGGCGAATGGCCTCGAGAAATGGCGCCACCGACTGCTCAAACTGGCCCAGCCGGATGAATGCCGCGCCGAGCGCGTTGAAGGCGAAGGCTTCGCGAGGATAGGTCGCGGTCCACGACCTGGCCAGATCGAGCGCCTTCTCCCAGTCCTGAGCGGCATCACGGTAATAGCGCCACGAAATATAGAAGCGCTCACGTTCACTCACCCGGTCGCGCAGCTCGAACGCGCGTCGGGAATACTCGGGCGCAAGCGACGACTGACCGGTGTTGGCGTAGACACCAGACAGCTGGGCGTGCGCCATGGCAAAGGTCGGGTCGAGCTCGATCGCACGCTTCAGGTGCGGAACGGCTTCGAGTCGCGGCACCTCCCGTCCCTCGTCGAGGGCCAGCGAATAGGCGTGCAGCGCGTCGAGAGACGGCGTGGTGGCGCGCGGCAGGGCCACGTCGAATTTCTGAACCGACGCGAGCGATTCGCCGAGCCGCTCGCGCAGACGCGAGGTCGCTACGCCCAGCGCCGTCAGCACTTCCTCCTTGCTCGCCGCCTCAGCCTGCTCGCGCGCCATGACATCGCCGGTTTCGGCGTTGACCGCCTCGAGCCCGATGACGTAGTTGCGACCGAGGCTGACGATCGATCCGGCGAGCAGCGCCTTCAGGCGCTCGCGCCGCGCGATCTCGCGCGCGATCGATCTGGTCACCCGCTCGTCCGGCGAGCGCTCCATCAGGCGAAGCGTCTCGCGGGCACGATCGTCGGGAAACACCTGCAGAAACGGCGACTGCTCGAGCGCAACCGCCAGCGCCACCTTGAGCGCTCCGTCGAACACCGTGTCGCCGGTCGTGTTCTCGAAGTCGGCGAGGACGATCGTGTCGCGTTCGCTGAGGGTGCGAGCACCGGGCGTAACGAGAAACGAAGACGCCACGGCGAGTGCGGCGACAACGGCGGCAACAGCCGAACCGGCCAGCCACCATGTGGCTCGCCGGTCCTTGCCCGCGAGCTGAACCACCGGTCCGGTCCCTGGTCTGGTGCCCGGCTCGGGCAACCCGGCCGCCACCGCCATGGCCGACGGCGGTCGCCTGGCCGGATCCTGAGACAACGCCTGCATGATCACGCGTTCGAGGCGCGGATCCACGTTGGCCACGAGCGTCGACGGCAGAGGTGGCAGGGCGGTCTTCTCGAGGCCCTTCAGCGCATGGTGGCCGACGAGCAACTCGTAGAGCACCAGCCCGAGCGAGTAGACGTCGGTCCGTTCCGAGAGCGCCTCCCCCTGCGCGCGTTGCTCGGGCGCCATATAACCCGGCGTCCCGGTGTGGAGATGGAATGGGGCGTCGGTCCGCGGGATGGCGATGCCAAAATCGGAAATGCGGACGACGCCGTCGTTGTCGATGAGAACGTTGGCGGGCTTGAGATCACGGTGCAGCACGCCACGTGCGTGTGCGGCGTCGAGGCCGGCGCAGAGTTGACGCGCGATGTTGGCGACCTTCTCCGACGGGAGCCTGCCGACCCGACGGAGGAGGGCAGCCAGGTCCTCGCCGTTGACCAGCTCCATCGAGAAGAACACCCACCCGGCGGCCTCGCCGACGTCGAAGACCCGGCAGACATTCGGATGGGTAATCTGGCGGGCCAGTCGAACTTCGTTCAGGATCCGTTCGCGGCCGTCGGGGCCGGCCGAGACGATCAGCTTGAGGGCCACGGGGGTGCCGAGCACGAGGTCGTCAGCCCGCCAGACGTCTCCCATGCCGCCCCGGCCGAGCCGCGTGATCATCCGGTAGCGACCGGCGAACTGCTCGCCAGGCGAGAACCTCGGCTCTTCCGGCGCGGTGTCGGCGGGCCCGGCATCGTCGGTGTCTTCGTGAAACGCGAGCAGCGATTCCACTTCGGCCCGAACGGCCGTGTCGTCCTGGCAGGCTTCCGCCACAAACGCCGCGCGTTCGGCGGCCGGGCGGTCAAGCGCGGCGAGAAACAACTCCTTGGCGCGCTGGTGCTGCGATGACATCGGGCGGTCCCGAGGCAAATATTACCGGAGGCGGGCGAGCTCTTCGCGGGCTTCTTTGAGCGCGGGCAGCGTCGTGTCGGCGTCGCTCCAGAGAGCCAGAAATGCCTGATACGCGGTGCGGGCGGCCGCGGTGTCTCCGGCCATGGCTGTGGCGCGCGCCAGACCGAGCTGCGCCAGGGGATATAGGGCCGAGGTCGGCGCTTCGCCACGACGGTCCAGGATGCGCTGGAACTCACTGGCCGCCGCGCCGGCGTCCTTGAGTTGTAGCGCAACCCGGCCCCGAAGATAAAGCGGCCAGAACTCGGCCCCCGGTGCGTGGTCATACCCCTCCACCGGCTTGAGGAGTTCACGCACGCCGGCGGCTTCGCCGCGCTCCATCGCCACAAGCGCCTCGATGATGGGCACGTCCACACGCATCGTCAGGGTGGCTTCAGGAAATCGTCGTTGCAGCTCAGACCTGAGGCGCAAGGCGTCATCCCCGGCGCCGCACAGCGCGAGCGCACGAGCGGCACGCTCGAGCGTGAAGTTGTCGCGCGCCAGGCCCAGCCCCGTCGTCGTCTCGGACCTCGCCTGCGCGCACTGGCCGACGACGGCGTGCGCCTCCGCGTCCTCGATGGTCCAGTTCGCTGCGATCTCGCCGAGACCGGAGCGGAGGGCGAGCTGGGCACTCTGCTGGAACCACGTGTGTGCCGTCTGAATCCGTCCAGAAAACACCGCGCCGCGCGCCTGAGAGTTCAGCGACCACATCTCGTCGCTGGTGCCAGCGGCCTGCCGGGCCTGCTCCGCGATCGCGGCATGGTCATTGGTGACAAAAGCAGCGAGATAGGCCACCTGGCGCAGGCCGATGGACTTGACGCCAGCTCGGGTGGCGTCATCGAGCACACCCTTCGCTTCGTCGAAGCGATTGAGTGCAATGAGATTTGCGGCGAGGTTCCGATGCGGTGGGATGAAGCGGGGATCCAGGCGAATAGCCTGTCGAAGCGCCGCGACTGCGCGTTCACGCTGCCCGAACGCTCCCGCCGCGATGCCGAGACTGTTGAAGGCAAAGGATTCGCGAGGGTAGGCGTCGGTCCACGCCGATGCCAGCGGCAACGCCTTGTCCCAGGACTGCTCGGCATCGAGGAAGTAGCGCCAGGAAATGAAGTAGCGCTCGCGTTCGCTGACGCGGTCGCGAAGCTCATACGCGCGGCGTGCATGCGGCGGGGCCTCTTCCACCTGGCCTGTGTTGGCGTAGATGCCCGAGAGCAGCGCGTGGGCGAGCGCAAATTCAGGGTCGATCTCGACTGCCCGCTTGAGGTGTGGAATCGCCTCGACGCGCATGACCACTCGGCCGTCATCGAGCGCCAGCGAGTAGGCGTGCAGCGCTTCGAGCGATGACGTCGTCGCGCGCGCCAGGGGCGCGTCGAACTTCTGAATTGACGGGAGCGATTCGCCCAGCTTCTCGCGAAGTTTCGCCGTGGCTCCGCCAAGAGCCGTCAGCACCTGTTCCTTGCTGGTGGCCTCGACCTGCTCGCGGGCCATGATGTCGCCGCTCTCGGCGTTGACGGCCTCGAGCGCGATGACATAGTGACTGCCAAGGGGGCCGATCGACCCCGACACCAGCGCCTTGAGCTGCTCCCGCAGCGCGATGTCGCGGGCGAGGCTGCGCGTGACCTTCTCATCGGGCTGCCGCTCCATGAGCCGCAGCGTTTCGCTTATCGCATCGTCGGGGAAGACCTTGAGAAACGGCGATTGCTCGAGCGCAACCGCCAGCGCCACCTTGAGCGTTCCGTCGAAGACCGGCTCGCCTGTGGTGTTGCTGAAGTCGGCGAGCACGATCGTGTCCTGATCGGTCAGCGCAGGCGTCGCGCGAGGCCAGGCCTGTGATCCCAGGACGGCGAGGAGCGCAACCGCGGCGGCAAGGCCAGCACCTGCAAGCCAGGGCGCGACTCGTCGGCGCTGCGGCGGCGCTGCCGTCAAGGGGAGCGCCGCGGCGGTGGCGCCGGCCGTCGCGGGTCGGTCGTGGGGCACCGGCGAGAGCGCCTTCAGAATGACTCGTTCGAGCTGCGGGTCGACGTCGGGGATGTGCGCCGACGGGCGCGGAGGGACGCCAGGCTTCGAGTCGGCAAACGGGCGCTCACCGACCAGCAGCTCATAGAGGATCAGGCCGATCGCGTAGATGTCGGTCTGCTCGGACAGTGGCGCGCCAATGGTCAGCTGCTCCGGTGCCATGTAGCCCGGGGTGCCGATGAGCGTCCGGTCCTGACTGTCAGTGCGGGCGATCGCGATTCCGAAGTCGGTGATCCGGATGTCCCCGTTCTGGTCAACCAGCACGTTGGCGGGCTTCAGGTCGCGGTGGAGGACTCCCTGTGCGTGCGCGGCCGCGACGCCGTCGCACAGCTGCCGCCCGATCTCGAGCACCCGTTCCTGAGGGAGGCGACCCGCACGACGCAGCAGCGTGGCGAGGTCTTCGCCTTCGATGAACTCCATCGAATAGAACACCTGCCCGTCTGCGTCGCCCACATCGAAGACACGGCAGACCGCCCCGTGGGTGATCTGCCGGGCGAGCCGCACCTCGCGAAGCAATCGCATCCGTGCCTCGCCGGACGCGGAATAGACCAGCTTCAGCGCAACCGCGGTGTTGAGAACCAGGTCGTCCGCCCGCCAGACCTCGCCCATCCCGCCCCGGCCCACTCGCGTGACCATGCGGTAGCGACCCGCAAACACGGTTCCGGAGACAAAGGACGCTTGCTCGTCTGGGGAGGCGGCCATTCGGTGCCGTTAGATTCTAAGTGCGGGAGTCCACCCCATTTGACGCGTTAACAAAGCGATGAGTTCTCGTTCCCTGCTGGTCGCCATGCTGTGCGCCGCCGCGGTGACAGCCGAGTTTGTCGGGGGCAAGGCCACCCGCGACGCCTTGTTCCTGACCTCACTCCACGTGACGGCACTCCCGACGATGCTCATCGTCACCGGCCTGTTTTCGATTCTTCTGGTCACCGTGCACTCCCGCACAGCCGGACGCGTGAGCCCGGCGACGCTGGTGCCAGCATCCTTTGTTGCCAGCGGCCTGCTCTTCGTCGTGGAGTGGCTCCTGCGGCCGGCGGCACCCGCGGCGACAGCCGTCATGGTCTACCTCCATGTCTCGGGGGCCGGGCCCCTCCTGGCTTCGGGGTTCTGGCTGATCGTCAGCGAACGGTTCGACCCTCGCACCGCCAAGGCCCGCTTCGGCCAGATTGCCGGTGCCGGGACCATTGGTGGCCTGCTGGGGGCGCTGCTGTCGGAACGGGTCGCCGCCGAGCTCGGTACCCCGCCGATGCTGCTGTTCCTCGGCGCCCTGCAGTTTGTCGCTGCCTGGCTCGTGTGGGTGCTGGCCGACAGGCAACGCGTCGCCACGCCAACCTCCGAAAGCGCAACGCCGCGTGTTCCGGCGCTGTCCTCCGGTCCCCGCGCCATCGCCGAGGCACCACATCTTCGCCACCTGACCGCGCTGGTCCTGCTCGGCACGACCAGTGCCGCTCTACTCGAATACCTGTTCAAGACCCGCGCGGTCTTCACGTTCGGCCCCGGCGACGGCCTGCTCCGTTTCTTCGCCCTCTACTACGCCTCGACCAGCCTGATCTCGTTCGTGCTCCAGGTGGTGGGAAGCACGGCTATCCTCAGGCGGTTCGGGCTGGGGATGACCACCAGCTCACCCTCGATTGCCCTGCTCGCGGGCAGCCTCGGCGGCCTGGTGGCTCCCGGATTCGGCAGCCTGGTGGTGGCCCGTGCCGGCGAGTCCATCCTGCGGGGCTCGTGGTTTCGAGCCGGCTATGAACAGTTCTTCACGCCGATGTCGAGCGAGGAGAAGCGGACCGCCAAGCCGTTCATCGACGTCGCCATCGATCGCATGGGCGACGCCGTTGGCGGCGGCATCATCAGGCTGGTGGTCGTGTTCGTACCGCTGGCGCAGTATTCGGTCATCCTGTCGGTGGCGATGGCGTGTTCTGTTGGCGCCATTCTCGCTGCCAGTCACCTGAACCGCTGGTATCTGCGAACGCTCGAGAAAAGCCTGGTCAACCAGGGCGGAGACATCGACCTCGGTTACACCAAGGATGGTGCGACGGCCAGGGTAGTCGCCACGTTCCGGCGCCGTGAAGCCAGGAGACAACAGGGTTCGCTGACGTCAGCCACCACCGGCAGCGGCGGGTCCGTCATGACCCCGGGCAATCCGGTTGCCCTGGCAGCACGGGCTGAAGCAGACGACATCCTGGTGCTTCGTCTTGGCAGCCGCGAGCGCGTCATCGAAGTCCTGTCAAAACGGGATGGCCTGCTTCCGGGACTCGTGCCGCACGTGATTCCACTGCTTGCGTGGGACTCGGTGGCCGACTACGCCGTGTTTGCCCTTCGGAAGGTCGCCGAGGAGCGGATCGGCGAACTCACCGACTCCATGCTGAACCCGGCGATAGACGTCGCCATCCGCCTCAGGCTGGCTAGAGTCTTTTCGGTCTGCGTGTCGCAACGGGCGGCTGACGGGCTGATGCTGGCGCTCGACGATGAGAGGCCCGCGGTCCGGTTTCAGGCGGCGCGGTCGCTCGTGGCCATCGTCGAGAAGAACGCCCGGGTTCACATCGACCGGGCCCGAATTGAGGAAGTCGTCCTCCGGGAGGTGGCAACCGGCCCCAATCTGGTCCACGTCTTCGCCCTGCTGTCCCTGATCCTTCCCCGAGAACCCCTCCAGATTGCCTTCCGGAGCCTGAACAGCGAGGACGGGCGCCTGCGTGGCACCGCCCTCGAGTATCTGGAAGAGGTCCTGCCGATGCCGATTCGCCAGGCGCTCTGGTCGTTCCTTGTCACCGAGCGGTCTCAGGCCCTCGCACCCGTCGCCAGCGTGCGCAGATAGCTCGGTTGCGGGGTTTTCCCCCGTGTGACGCGTTAGGAGCCAGTAACCCTTCTGAGGAGTGCACTGATGGCCCTGACCGCCCAACCCGCCCGCCTGAATCCAGCCAAGTCCCTGCTGGACCGCGCCCTGTCGCTCTTCACGGACGTGCGAGCCGGTGAGGGAGCGACCGCCGTGCTGATGCTCCTGAACATCTTCCTCCTCCTTATCTGCTACTCGGTGATCAAGACCGTGCGGGAGCCGCTCATCCTGCTCGGTGGCGGCGCCGAGGTGCGCTCGTATGCCGCCGCGGGTCAGGCGCTGCTGCTGATGGGATTTGTCCCGGTCTATGGCTGGATCGCTTCGAAGGTCGATCGGCTGAAGCTGCTCGTCGGCGTCACCCTCTTCTTCGTCGCCTGCATCGAGCTCTTCGCCTCGGCCGTGGCGGTGGGGCTGCCCTTTGTCGGCGTGGCGTTCTTCATCTGGGTAGGCATCTTCAACATCTCCCTGGTCGCGCAGTTCTGGTCCTTCGCCAACGACGTCTACAGCAAGGACGCCGGCAGCCGCCTCTTCCCGATCATCGTGATGGGGATGACCGCGGGTGCGCCGCTCGGATCGTTTGTCGCCGCCCGGCTCTTCCGCCTTGGCATCCAGCCTGAACTCATTCTTCAGCTGTCTGCTGTGCTCCTGCTGGTCAGCATCGGGCTCTACCTGGCGATCAACCGACGCGTCGCGCACCACCAGGCCGACGCCGGCGCGCTCGAATCGGGCGGGGGCTTTGCGCTCGTTCTGCAGAACCCTCACCTGCGGCTGGTGGCTGCACTGGTCGTGTTGCTCAACGTAGTGAACACGACGGGCGAGTACCTCGTCGCGCGGCTTCTGTCGAGCCACGTCGCGGAGCTGGCACTGGCCGACCCGGGGTTCAACCGCCAGGCCTACATCGGTGCCTTCAGCGGGGATTACCAGTTCTGGGTCAACGTGACGGCGTTCCTGCTCCAGGCATTCGTCGCGTCGCGGCTGGTGAAATACAAGGGTCTGGCCGGCGTGCTGCTGGCGCTCCCGCTCATCGCCCTCGGCGGCTACGCCCTCATCGCGGTGGGCTTCGGGTTCTCGGTGATTCGCTGGGTGAAGACGGCCGAAAACGCCACCGACTACTCAATCATGAACACCGCGCGACAGCTGCTGTGGCTGCCCGCCACGCGCGAGGAAAAGTACAAGGCCAAGCAAGCGATCGACACCTTCTTCGTCCGCGCCGGGGACGTCCTGTCAGCCGGCGTGGTTCTTATGGGAACTCATGTCATGAACCTCACTCCACAACAGTTTGCGATCGGCAACATCGTGCTCACCCTCGTCTGGCTTGGCGTCGCACTCCGCATCATGAATCCGACACGCGGGGCATCGCCGCGCATGTCGTTCCGGCCGGTGGCCGCCGGCGCCTGCGCTGTTGTGGCGCTGGTGCTGCTCGGCTCCCCCGCCTTTGCTCAGGACACACGGGAACAACAGCAGGCCGCCGAACGCGCCGAGAAGGCGTCGCGCCTGAAGTCCTACGAACCGAACACTCTGGAGCGCCGGATTCAGAAGGTCGAGCACATGCTGACAAGCGATCGTCCCGTCTACCTCGCCATGGGCAGCTCGTTTGACGGCGGCGGACTCGCCTTCGGACCTGGCTACCGCGCCCGCTACGGTGACACCGGCAGAGTGGATGCTCGCGCCACCTGGTCGATCGCGAACTACAAGACGGCGGATGCGAAATTGACGCTGCCGACCTTCGGGGACAGCCGTGTCGCCCTCGACGTGCACGGCGACTGGCTGAGCGCCCCCTCGGTGCGGTTCTACGGCGTCGGCAACCAGACCAGCAAGGAGGGCCGCAGCAACTTCGAGTACCGGTCCACGACGGTTGGGGTCGGCGGCACGGTCAAGGCCAGCAAGCGGATCTCGTTTGGCGGCGCGCTTGATGTCATCAGCGCGGAAGCACGGACAGGCCAGGGCATTCCAGAGCCGACGCTGCTCGACCCGACATACCGGCGGACGACGGTCAACGCGCAGTTCGACTCGCGGACCTCACCCGATTACACCCGCCGTGGCAGCCTGGCCCGCATCGAATGGGCGGACTATAACCAGACCAGCGCCGGCACCCACAGCTTTCGTCGAGTGGACGCTGAAGTGCAGCAGTTCGTGCCGCTGATGCGTGAAAACTGGGTTCTGGCGTTCCGAGGCCTCGTGTCCACAACCGATGCCGACGCTGGCCAGGACGTCCCCTACTTCCTGATGCCGGAACTCGGTGGCAGCCGCCTGCTGCGCGGCTACTCCTCGTGGCGCTTCCGTGACCGGAACCGGATGCTCATCTCTGGCGAGTATCGATGGACCGCAGGACCGCTGGTCGACATGGCCGTGTTCGTGGACGCCGGCAAGGTGACCGCCAGGCGCGCCGACCTGAACTTCAAGAACCTCGAGGTCTCACGCGGGATCGGCGTCCGTATCCACACGCCGAGCGCCACGGTGACGCGGCTGGAAGTGGCCCGCTCACACGAGGGCACGAGCCTGATCCTCTCCTTCAGCCCCAGCTTCTAACGCGCGAGTGTCCCCGGGTCTGAACCTCTTGCGGGGTTTCAGGCCCGTTGACGCGTTAAGGAGCAGGAAGGGCCGTGTGGGCCCGCCAGAAACAAAGGACCTAAGGACATGAGATCCATCACCCGCTTCCGACTCTCCGCCGCACTCCTCGGTATGTTCGCCCTCGTCGCGTCGACGACGGCGCCAGGGACGGCCGCCGAGCCGAAGTTCCTGCCCGGTGACCCCATTCGGGTCGAGCACGACACGGAAGATGCATCGGGCATGAAGCCGCTCGAGGTCAACCTGTTCGTCGACTTCGTCTACAACATCGTGACCGGTCGCGCCCCCGTCCAGGCTGGACGTGCCGGCAACATCAACACGATCGACGAGGTGCCCGACTCGAGCTGGTTCACCAATCGTGCAGGCACGCAGCCGCTGACGGCAGCGCTGGTCACCCAGGGGCCCAACACCAGCGCCGGACCGACTCCCGGCACGTGGACAATCAGCTCGTCGAAGAGCGACGGCGTCACTCCGGGATTCACCATCAAGGACGCCAGCGGCCAGCGCTGGTTTCTGAAGTTCGATCCGCCAGGATTCCGCGGCATGTCCACGGGGACCGAAGTTGCCGTTACCAAGTTGATGTGGGCGCTCGGCTACAACGTGCCGGAGAACCACATCGCTTACATGCGCCGAGAGCAGCTGGTGATCGGCACGGGTGCGAAGTTCACGCCGACCGGCGGACGCCAGCGCGCCATGCGCATTGAGGACATCGACACCTTGCTCGAGCGCGCCGATCGCGAGTCAGACGGCTCCTATCGCATCGTGGCCAGCAAGGCCCTCGATGGCAAGCCCATCGGCCGCGTGCGCTTCGAGGGCACGCGCCCCGACGATCCCAATGACATCGTCCCGCACGAAGATCGGCGCGAGCTGCGCGGGTACGGCACGTTCGCCGCGTGGCTCAACCACGTCGACGCGAAATCCATCAACTCGCTCGACATGCTGGTCACGCAGAACGGCCGATCATTTGTCCGTCACAACCTGATCGACTTCGGCTCGTCACTCGGCAGCGGCGGTGTCGGCCCCGCAGATTACTGGGCAGGCTCGCAGTACCTGGTCGAGGGGAAGCCGGTCCTGAGGCAGATGCTCGGCTTCGGGTTCGTGTATCCGAAGTCCCAGACCGAGCCCTTCTACGAGTCTTCCGCGATCGGACGCCTCCCGAAGGAAAACGCCGAGTTCAACCCCGAGCTGTGGAAGCCGCGACTCCCCAACCAGGCGTTCCTCCACGCCCGTGCCGATGACAAGTTCTGGGCGGCGCAGAAACTCATGGCCCTGACCACCGACCTGTTGCGCGCCGCGGTCCGAACCGGTGATTTCCGTGACCCCGCCTCCGAAGAGTTCCTCGTCCGGGCACTGGCCCAGCGGCGTGACGCGATCGGACGCATGTATCTGACCGCGGTCAATCCCATCAGCAGCCCGGTGCTGAATGGATACGACGTGATCACGTTCAGCAATGCCGCGGTCGATGCAGACTTCGCCAGGGCCCCGCGCGGCTACCGCGCCACGTGGGCGACCTTCGACAACGCAACCGGTACCAGCAAGGTCATCGGCATCACTTACTCCCCGACCACGGACATCGAAGCCCCGGCCGGCCTGCCGAGCGCCCCTGGCGTCTATCTGAAGGTGGAACTGAGCGCCACGGGCAGCGAGCACACCTCGTGGGAGGTGCCGGTGCATGCCTACTTCCAGCGGGTCGCGAGCGGCTGGGAGTTGGTGGGATTCGAAAGACTGAACTGAGACCTCTCATGACAAATCGTGTCTGCGCGTGTGCGATGGCCCTGTCCCTGACAGCCTCTGTATGTCTCATCACCCCTCCGGCGGCGCAAGCCCAGTTGCTGCCACAGAGCCCTCCGTCGGGAGGAGCACGTTCTGAGGTCGACGCCGACAGGTCCGCGCCCCTGGCCGCAGCAGCCAACGAGAAACCCTCGCTGCTGCAGCCCTTCCTCGATGGCATTGGCGACCTGCGACACCTGCCCTCGTGGCAGAACGTCTCGTGGCTGGGTGCCGGGCTCGCTGCCGCCGCGGTCACGCACGCGGCCGACACCAAGGTGACCAACGGGTTCTCCTCCGCCAAAACACAGACGTTCAAGCCCGGAAGAGTCGTGGGAGGCACACCGCTTGAACTGGGCGCGGCCTTTGCGGCCTATGCCATTGGTCGCGCCACCGACAAGCCGCGCGTGATGAACGTGGGCAGCGACCTGATCCGCGCCCAGATCCTGGCCGAACTGGTCACCACGGGGATCAAACAATCGGTGCGCCGACGACGGCCGGACGGCAGCAGCCTTTCCTTCCCCTCTGGCCACACCGCTGTCACGTTCGCTTCAGCCACCGTGCTGCAGAAGCACTTCGGCTGGAAGGTGGGCGTACCTGCATACGCGGTCGCCAGTTACGTCGCCGCGTCGCGCGTCCAGACCAAGCGTCACTATCTCAGTGACGTCGCCTTCGGGGCCACGGTGGGCATCGTCGCCGGACGAACGGTGACCATCGGAGGTGGCCACAAGCTGATGGTCACGCCAACGGCATCTCTCGACGGCGGTGGCATCGCGTTCACGTGGCTCGGTAAGCGGTAAAAATTCCGCGTGCTATCATCCCGCCCACCAGCGATTTCGGGCGTGATGAGGGAAGCATGCGCGGTTCAAGACTGACTGTCGCGGTGATCGCACTCGTGATCGCCGCGGCAACCACAGCCTCTGCGGCAGACAGTGGCACGATCTCAGGGACGGTGTTCGACCAGAACGGCGAACCCGCCGCCGGCGCCACTGTCAGGCTGTCGAGCGACCGGATCCCCGGACCCAGGTCCATCCTCACCGGCGCCAACGGCTTCTACCAGTTCCAGTATCTGATTCCGGGTGAGTACACCCTCGAGGTGGACAAGCCGGGCGTCGGGATGGCGCGTCGCCTTGCAGTTGTCGAGGTCGGCAAAGACACCCAGGTCGACCTGGTGATTGGTCTCGCCCTCGCCGAGTCGGTGACCGTGACGGCCGTCAGGCCGGTGGTTGACATCCGTTCGACCGAGGTCGCCTTCAACTTCACAGCCGACACGTTGAACAGCCTGCCCATCGAGCGCACGTTCCGAGGGTTGTTCCAGCTCGTGCCCGGGGTCGCCGACAACAGGAGCAGGGTCGGTCCGGCCGCCGGCGGAAGCCGTCAGGACAACACGTATCTGGTTGATGGCGCCAACATTACCAATCCCGGCTTCGGCTACCTGAGTACCGAGGTCAACGAGTTCGACATCGCCGAGGTCAACCTCAAGCGCGCCGGCATCAGCGCAGAGTTCGGACGCACGGCTGGTACGGTGGTCAATGCGGTCAGCCGCAGCGGGTCGAATCGCCTGGCGCTGATCGGTCGCTTCGACTGGCTCCCGGAGAGCTTCGTCAGCGGATACACACTCCCCAACGATCTGGTGCGCGCCGGCGTTCGGCCTGGCACGTTTCGCGACTCCCTCCTGACCACGCACACCGGACCGGCGTTTGGCGTCGGCGGCCCGATTGTCCGCGACCGCGTCTTCTTTTACGGATCCGCGCGCTACGTCCACGAGACCAGATGGGATCGCGTGAACAAGGTGTCCACGTCCCTGCCCGACGAGGTTCGCACCGGCCCCGAGTTCTACGCCAAGGTCACTGCGGGGCCGACCCCGAGCCACCTGTTGACGACCAGCTATCGTCACCGGCCCAACCACGTCGAGAACGCCGGCCTGTCATCCGAGTTCGCGCCGTCAGTGGCCACGACGACCGACAACGGCAGCGGCATCGGGACCATTGAGTGGGCCAGCTTCCTGCCGGGCGGCCGATCGCTCAACGCCCGGTATCTCTACATGAAGGAGAAGAACGAGGACACCCCGGTTCGAGACCTGGGATATCTCCCGCCCTTCAACCCTGCCAACCTGACGGCGATGGGACAGTTCACCGATGCCAGCCAGTCCAACCTGACGGTTGGCGCAAACCAGTACTCCAACATCCAGAACTATCGCCGCCACGAAACACGCGCCACCTTCACCCAGTTCATGGAACTCGGTCGCAGCAGCCACATCCTCAAAGCGGGCGGCGGCTACGAGCTCGGTGAAGAAGTGCTCAGTCGGACCGCAAACGGGTGGGGCGCGATCGTCAGCATCACGCAGAGCGGCGTCCCGGCGCTGAGGACCCGTTACTACACGCAGCAGGCCCCGCAGGTCGGCGCCGGACGCACATGGTCGATGTTCGTCCAGGACGATGTGGCGATCGGCGGACGTCTGTCGCTCAACCTCGGCCTGCTCATGAACCGGGACGAGTTTTCTCAGACGGTGCCCGGCAGTGGCGGTTGTCCCTCGACGGTCACGCTGAAGGGCGGGGCGGCGGTCTACGAGTCAAAGGGCGACAGCTGCCGCTTCCTTCGTTTCGGATTCAGCGATGAGATTCAGCCGCGGCTGGGGGCGAGCTACCAGCTGCGCGAAGGCAAGGGCGACAAGGCGTACGCCAACTGGGGCCGCTACTTCAACATGGACCAGAAGTCGAGCGGACGAAGCCTCGCGCCGAGTCGGATTTTCCAGACCCAGACGATCTTCGACCTGACAGGCGCCGTGCTCTCGACCGGTCCGCTGGCCTCGACCACCGGCAAGATGATCGACCCCGCGATCAAGCCGATCTACAGCGATGAACTGCTCCTGGGATACTCGACGCCGGTGGGGGCCGACTACGGCCTCGACGTCTTCGTGCTCTCCAGGAAGATGCACAACTTCATCGAGGACGTGCCGTCGAGACAGAACGGCACGGCTCCCGACAGCGGTCCGTTTGTCGCAGCGAATCTTCCGTGTGTCCGCTTTGCCGCCTGCCAGAACGCACATGCACGCCGCACCTATCGCGCGGTGACCATCGACCTGCGGCGGCGGCTCGCCCGGGGATGGGCGAGCGACATCAGCTACACGTGGAGCCGTTTTGCCGGGAACTTCGACCTCGACTACTCGCCGGTGACGACGCCGACGGCGGTCTTCAACACCTCCTCGTTCATCCAGGATGGTCCCGGAACCAACGTCGAAGATCCCAACCGTGACGGACCGCTCTTTGAAGACCGGCCGCACGTGTTCAAGATCTTCGCGTCGTACGAGGTCACCAGCCGCGTCAACGTCTCCGGGTACTTCAGGGTCCAGAGCGGCACGCCGTGGGCCGCGCGCGGGCGCGACTGGGAAGGAGCGGTGCTCAATTATCTCGAGCCTGCCGGAAGTCATCGCAATCCGACCTGGACCAACCTCGACCTGATGGGCTCGTATCGCCTGCCGTCACGGGGACGCCTGAACGCATCGCTCGAGGCTCGCCTGCTCAACGTGTTCGACAACCAGACGAAGCTCTCGACCGACGCGCAGCAGTTCCTCGACCTGCGCACCGTGCCGACCTCGCCCTACTTCGCCCCGTACCTGCAGGCCAACCCCTTCTTCGGCACCGGCAACACGTTTGCCCCGCCACGCCGTCTGCACGTCGCACTGACGGTGGATTTCTAGTCCGACCGGTTCGGAGGCGTTACTTCAGGGCTTCAATCTTCGCAAGGTCGAGGGCCGACACAGCGGCCTTGAGCTCATCGAGGGTCATGCCCCGCCCCCGTGCGCTGACGATGAAACGCTCGCCGAGGACCAGGGCGAACTCGTGATCGTCGCCGGTCTTCGAGCGCTTCTCGTGAGTGAAGCGACCGTTCACGCGGCCGTTGCGTTCGGCGTAGCTGTCGTTCTCGCGCTGACCTTCGACGCCCATCCAGCTGGCGAGGCCCACGAGCCCACTGACGCCGCCAGTGTCCTGCACCTCCAGTGTCGCGGTCCTTTCGCCAGCGCCGTAGGTCGCTTCAGCCCTGGCGATCATGATGCCGGCGAGCCCGGCACGCTCCGAGTTGTTGGTGGTGCGGGTCAGGCCCGCAAACGTCTCGGGGACCAACGGTTGCAGCACCTCGAGGGCGACCGGCTCGACTCGGGCACCGCCACCAAGCAGGGAGCCCAGGGCGGTTGCGGCCGCAGCCGCCGCTGCGCCGGGATCGTTGGACCGGCCTGCGGAGTCGATCTCACGACCTGCCTGCTCGGCCTGACGTCCGAGCTGCTCGAGCCGTCCTAACGTCGAGTCCGGATCGAATGCGACCTGGCCGGCCGGCCCACTGCCGGCGACGCTGGCGCCGAACATCCCTGCGGCACCGACGGTGCTCGCGATGCCACCAATCACCACCGACAGCACGATCGCGCAGATCACGACCACCGCCGTGTAGCCGATCGCTTTGTCCTGCGGGGCCTTCATGAGTTTCGGGAGCCCGAGGTAGAGCACGTAGAGGCTGTAGAGCGATCCGAGCAGCACCAGCAACGCCAACGCCGGGAGGATCTGAAAGACGCCGGCCACCCATGCCGGCGTAAACGAGTACACCGCCACTTTCATCGCCTGCTGCGGGTTCTTCTCGCCGCCAAACGACGGTGCCAGCGCATTGATGATCGCCGAGAGGACGAAGACACTGACAATCGCCATGACGAAGGTGAAGATCAGGATGCCAAGCCCCGCCACAAACGGCGTACGATACGTGCCGAGCAGCGGAAGCGTCTGTCCGACCAGGGTGCCGCCAATGAAGCTGGCGAGGGCGCTCAAGCCAGCCAGGGGAACGACGTAACCTGAGATGAGCTGGCCGCCTGGTACGCCTTCGGCCTCGATGACGTTCCACTCAGTCGCGGGAGAGAGGCAGATGTTTCTGACGCGATCGATGATGTTCACGCGAGTGCCCTCCTGGCTGGCGAATCCTACACCAGAGGTGCCAAGGGGTGGAGAAATGATGACGGACGAACATGGACATCCAGACAGCGTTGGCTGAGACCCCGACGGCACCCGCCACGTCGCCGGCCGTGGCGTTCGAGCACGTGTTCTTTGCCTTCGACGACCACGTCGTTCTGGATGACATCAGCTTTACGGTGCCACGGGGCAGCATGACGATCCTGCTCGGTGCCAGCGGCGCCGGCAAGTCGATCATCTTGAAGCTCATCCTCGGACTGATCCGCCCGGACGAGGGTGCCATCACCGTGAATGGGCACCGCATCGACCAGATGCGCGAGAACGATCTGATGCGCGTCCGCGGCGACATTGGCATGCTCTTCCAGGAAAACGCGTTGTTCGACTCGCTGACCGTGGCCGAGAACGTCGGCTACCGACTACGTGAGGAAACCGACATGCCGCGCGATCGCGTTGACGAGCGGGTGAGCGAGGTGCTGGGCTTTGTCGGCCTGGGCGAGTATCCAGACCGCATGCCGTCTGAGCTCTCGGGTGGACAGCGTCGTCGAGTCGCCATCGCGCGGGCAGTGGCCGCGCAGCCGGCCTTGCTGCTGTTCGACGATCCGACGACGGGCCTGGATCCGGTGATTGCGACCACCGTAGACGATGAAATCGTCAAGCTGCGCGACCTGGAACACGTCACGTCGATCCTGGTCACACACCAGATCCGGGACGCGTTCTATGTCGCGACCCACCGGGCGGAGCGCAGGGGTGCCACGGTGCAGATCCTCGATGCGGCGCAGGATCAGGTCGAGCGCGCGACGTTCATGGTCCTGCACGAGGGGCGGATCTACTTCGAAGGCAGCGGCGACGAGCTTCTCGCCTCGAAGGATCCCTACCTTCGCGAGTTCCTGTTCATGACGCTACCACCCTGGTAGACGCGTCAGATTTCCTGCAGGTCGCCAAGCGACAAGCTCCAGCTGTCGGCGTCGAGCGGAGAACGGCCGAGCGTCTGGTCGTCCACACCGATGGTGAAGCTGTGGGCGTTCCAGGTCGGCAAAGGCAGCCCCGGCAGCAGATCACGCCACGGTCCTTCTGCATCGAAGTACTGAACCAGGTCGCAATCGACCAGCGCATCCAGTTCTTCAGCGATGGCACGCGGCACACGGTCGGCACCGGGCCTGAAGAGCAGTTCCTGCACGACCAGGCGTCGAGCGACGCCCAGCCTGTCGACCCTGAAGATCGCGCAGCCGTCGAGACGGCTCCCTGATTCGATGCAGACGGCGTAGTACTGGATTGTCGGGTGCGCTGCATACCGCCACTCGATGTACTCGGGGGTGCGAGCGGTCTGCAGGCGGGCACCCCGACGAACAGCGTCATGCGTCAGCAGTTCGGCGAGCGCGTCGCGACGCTCGAGCAGCATGGCTGCGCTCATCGCCGGACGGCGGAAGAGCTCTCGCGGCTCCAGTCGTTCATCCGGCGAGCGTCGTGGGGCAAACGGCATCAATGCGGAGAGCACCCGGGCCGAGTTCCGGATGCCGAAGCGTGGTCGCATCTCGAAGACCGGCCTGGTCGATCGTCTGGTGAAGCTGAGCGACGTGCGGTTGGGTGTGTGGAAGACCAGCGCAACCCCGGCGTCGATGACCTTCTTGCGTGCCGGCCCCCAGAATGAGCTGGCAATGCCCTGTCGCCGGTGCGCCGGGTGAGTGGCCAGGTCGGTTGTGCGCTCGCACCGCAGGATGCGACCGCCGCGACGGAGGTTCCAGAACATCAGCGCAACCACGCCGGCGATGTCGTGCTCGGGCGTCTCGTGCACGAGGACGCACGAAGACCCGAACGGGTTGGCGAAGTGTTTCCACCGCCACAGCGCCGCCGGATCCGGACAGTTGGTCCATCGTCTCAGGGAGCGCGTCAGGACGTCCAGCACGGCTGGCTCATCATCGACGCGATACGGACGTACTCCGGCTTGTGCAATCGGCGCGTCTCGTTCAATGGCCAGGGCGGCACGCTGCAGCATCGTTCGATCTCTCAGGAAAGGATGGAGGTACCCGCGTCGATCACGACCGTCTGGCCCTGGATCTTGTCCGCGGCCGAACTGCAGAGAAACGTGATGGCGTCGGCCACGTCCTCTGGCGCAATGCCCTCGTCGCCGGCCAGTGAGCGCCGTCGCTGAGCGGCGACAATGGATTCCCGGTCCGGGTGAGACGTCAGCGCGCCCGTCATCACGAGCCCGGCACAGACGCAGTTGACGTTGACCCCGCGCGGCCCCAGTTCGAGTGCGAGGTGGCGCGTCATGCTCTCGATGGCACCCTTGGCCGTGCCGACCAGCCCGTAGTGCGGCATCACGCGGGTGCCGCCCAGCGAGGACACGCTGATCAGCTTGGCGCGCTGGAGCGCGGTGCGCTCGAACAGCGGTCGGGCATACTGCGCCAGCAGCATGAATGCCTGCACGTTGACCCGCATGGCGTAGTCGAACTGTGCCAGCGACGTCTCGAGGACCCCGGTGAATCCGCCGCCGGCGGCGTTGGACACCAGGATGTCGAGACGCCCGAACTCGGATTGCAGGATGTCCATGAGGGACGAGACATCTTCGGGCGCAGAGAGATCGGCCTTCACCACGACGGCCCTCCGGCCCATCCGGCTGACCTCCTCGGCGACTTCACGTGCTTCGCGTGGCGAGTTGAGGTAGTTGATGCAGACGTCACTGCCGGCGCGCGCCAGCCGGAGCGCGGTCGCGCGTCCGATGCCACGGGAGCTGCCGGTGACGAGCGACACCGCGTTCAACAGCGGCCTCATGAGTGAGCCTCGCCGGGAATCACGACCCAGGCACCGAGACACTCGCCCATCTCGAAGGTGGACACGACCACGTGCCGGGTTCCGAGCACCGAGAGCGCCTGAAACCGGGCGCGGGCTTCACGGGCCACCTGGAACGACCACGCGCCGCATGGCGCCTGATGATTGCCGCGTACCGTGACCTGCGTCAGGGGCACATGCAGCCCGACGCCGATCGCCTTGAGCAAGGCTTCCTTCAGCACCCAGATGCGCGTCACGGCGCGCCACCGTGAGAGCCCGCTGAAGCCGCTGAGGTCGTGCCGTTCGGACTCACTGAGCGCCACCGTTTCAAAGCTCGACTCCCTGTACTCCACGTGTTCGATGTCGACACCGACCCGGTCATCGGCCCGGCGGGCCAGAGCCGCGATTGCCAGTCGGCCAGAGTGGCTGATCGAGAGCGGAAACGGCCCCGGGCCGCCGCCGATGCGGTAGAACGGCCGACCTCGCTCAGGCCCGTCAGCGACGTTGCCAATCTCAATCATGCGAAGCGCATCGGGACCCTGAATCGCGTGTCGTGCCTGCACCAGTTGCTTCGCTGCCAGGCGACCGGCCAGCCATTCGGTCCGGCGTTTGTCGAATCCGAAGGCCGCACAGATCGAGCCCTCCGCTGGGGAGAGGCAGGCAGCGATGGCCGCACTCTCGAGCCGCGAGGGAACGGGCACGCCGTGCAGTTCAGGCGAGGGAGTCGCCATGCTCATGATGTGGTCCACAGCGCGTCTGGCTCAGAACCGCGCGTCTTGCGCACCTCACGCGGTTCGTCACGCCCGTCGCCAATTCGATGGAAGGTGCGAAGGACGTAGTCTTCGACCTCGAAGATCACGGAGCCGTCAGCGCCGGTCAGCGTGAAGTCGAAGTGCACACGCCTCTCGTCGTGCCCTCGCTCGCGTACGAAGACCTCACACACCTCACCGGAGGCGGGCTGGCGCCTGACGCGCACCCGTCCAAATGCCACCGGAAGGCCGTCAGCCAGGAGCTTGGCCCGCAC
This sequence comes from Vicinamibacterales bacterium, assembly GCA_040081265.1. Classification (GTDB taxonomy): domain Bacteria; phylum Acidobacteriota; class Vicinamibacteria; order Vicinamibacterales; family UBA2999; genus JBEBGV01. Next base: position 13,825 of record JBEBGV010000009.1, on the reverse strand, counting down.
CACCTGCACACACATGGCGAGACACCCGTCTAACGCCGGGGCGGGAATCCACCACTCAGCCGAGGCACGCCAGGGGCGGAGCGCCGTCGCCGGCAGTGCCAGTACCCGACCGGAGTGCAATGCGCCGGTCCCGATGACGACGTCCTCGAGCGTCCGGAAGACAGGACCGTGATACCAGCCCGCGGGAGCCAGGGAACCGGGGTGACCGTTCGCGTACGGCCGGCCATGCGGAGGCAGGACCGCAGTCGGCCGCTCGTGGTGGAATGCGACGTCACGGCGAGCGACGTCGTGCCCGAAGATCGCCTTGCCGGTGACGTAGATGCGATCCATGGCGAGGAGGCGGGACTGCCGTCCCACGTGATGCCCCCGAATGGCAAGGCAGGCTTGCCGGTCGGTGATCTCGGCGGTGCAGATAAGCGGGAGCCGCCGGATCTCGGCAAGTTTGATCCCGGCTCCGATCACGACGTTCTCGAGCGAGTGCAACTCCTCATCGGGATGCGCCAGGCGCGCGGCCTCCGCCAGCAGTTCGAGCGACACGACGGCGGGCAGGATGGCGGTGCGAGCGTGACGATGCTGGACCAGAAAGGGGTCGCGGTCTGCATCGAGCCTGCATTCAACCGTCACGGACCGCGCTGACGCGGCCAGCACAGCGTCAACCAGTGGCAGCCCGGTACCCGCCTCGATGCGCGCCTCGAGCAGATCCGCCTCCGCGCCACGTGAGATCTGGCGGTCGAGGTCGAGCCCTTCGAGGGCAGTGCCGACGACGACCTCGGTTTCCGGGTCGGCCGCGGTCAGCTCGTTGATCAGGTGCTGACACCCCTCGGCAACCGGCATCAGGCGGCGGACTTTTGACTCGGCACCCGACTCGAACAAATGCCTGGTCCTGGCCGCCATCCCCACTTCGTCCCAGCCGGGCCAGTCGATCGTCACCATGCGGCACGACGGCCGGCGTGCGGCAAACGCGCCGGTGATTCGGGCGAGCAGGTCGCAGGCCATCGAGTAGTCCGCCTGGCCCAGGCCACCGAACCGCCCCGCCACTGAACCAAAGGAGACAAAGAATTCGAGAGGATCGGCAGCGGTCAGGTCGATGAGATTCAGCGTGCCCTCGAGCTTTGGCGCCAGTGTCGCCCGGACTTCGTCCGGCTGCTTTGACAGGAATCCGCGCGAGTGCTGGACACCGGCTCCGTGCACGATGGCCCGAACGGGCCCGTCAACCTCGCGAATGGTCTCGAGCACTCCCGCGAGAGCCAGGGAATCGGCGATGTCGACGCTGTGATACGTCGCATGAGCACCCTCCGCGGCCAACCGCTGCAGGTTGCGATCGATCTCAATGGCCTGCGCGAGAGGAGCCCATGCCTGGTCCCACTCCGAGGGGGTGACTGTGCCGGTCCCCCGTCGCGCCAGCGCCGCAGTCCGCAGTTGCTCGAGAACTGACGTGCGCAGGGCCTCGAGGCCTGCCGCGTCAAGCTCTCGCCACTCGACGACGTCAGCCGGAAGGTGTGTCCGTCCAAGCAGGTGAACGCGCCGCACGCCCGCCCTGGCGAGCTGCAGCGCGATCTCGGCCGTGATGCCACGCCCCCCTCCGGTGAGCACCACATACGGGAGGTCGCCCAGCGACGTCAGGCGATCAGGATCGATGCGCGGCGCCAGGGGAACGAGGCTGAGAACCAGCCGCTTGCCACGCAGGTATCCGACCTCGAGCCGCGGGTCATCGGAATCCAGCTCCTCGAGCATCGCGCCCGCCACGATGTCGGGCTGCTCGTCGACCTCGCTGTCGAGCACCTTGATGCGCAACCCGGGAAACTCGCGCCGCAGGTTCTTGCACAGGCCCAGCACGCCGCCGCCCTCGGGCAGACCATCTGCGGCGTTGGCATGACCAAGCGCGCCACCAAGCGCGGTGACGGCGAACAGCGTGTGGACACGCGTCAGGTCAGATTCGGCGTGGCGCACCCACGACTGAAGGAGGCGCAGCGGCGCCTCGAGCAGGCGCTGACTGTCCTGAGCCAGGGTCGACAGCAGGCTCTCGCGCGATTCACGCGACGATGCGTCACGCGTCACGCCGCTCAGCAGGCAGATGTCGGGAACAGGGCCGTGGGCCATCAGGTCGTCGAACTTCGACTCGAGTCGGCCAGGCTCCTCGTCCAGGTCCAGGCGCTCGACGACGACACCTCTCTTTTCAAGAGCCGTGACCAGAGCGCGGGCGATTGCGGCACCGCCCACCACGACCACGCGCTCGGGGCGATACGGTGCTGATGAACCTGCCCGACGCGGCTCCTCAACAGTCCTGATGATGACGCGCTTCGAGGCCAGAGGGCTCGGTTCCTCGGCCACCGGTGGTGGACTGACGACGCGCGCGCTTGCGCGCTCGACATAGTCGGCAATGTGCCGAGGCGTGGGGACCTCCCGGATCGCGAGGCTCTCGTCGGTGGGCAGGTCGTAGTGTTCGCGAATGCGCCCAAGGATCTGCGCCTGCTTGACGGTATCGATGCCGAGGTCCGCCTCGAGATCCGAGTCGAGCGACACGAGGTCTCTCGGATAGCCGGACGACTCGCACACCAGGTCGACCACTCGACTTTCGATGGCGACACGCGAGTCACTGATCGGCGCAGATACAACCGCCGGTATCGGGGCCGCACGATCGACGTCTTCCCGCTGAAGGGGCGCGTCCCGGCGCACGCGGCCCGGCCCCGCAGGAGCGTGCGGCACCACGGATCGGTCCACCGCCTTCCTGCTCGTCGTCACGTCGAAGAACAGGATCTCTCCGGCCTTCTGCGAGGGGCCATGGTCGGCGCGGTCCTCGTAGGCCGGACCTTCAGGTCCGGCATGAGCCGACATCGTCGCGTGATCGTGTGCGCGGAGGACGGCGAGCGCGCTCTCGATGGCGTCGAGGCCGGCCATCTTCTTGTCGTCGAGAGACACCGCCACCGCGGGGCGCCCGGCGAGAATGCGGGTGGCCAGCCGCGACAACACTTTTCCTGGACCGATCTCGACAAAGCGCCGGCAGCCTGACGCGTAGGCGGCTTCTATCTGCGCGATGAAGTCGACCGGACGGGTGAACTGCTCGACGAGCGCACGCCTGAGATCGTCGGCACTCGAGATGACCTTCGCACCGGCTGAGGTCATGAACGGAAGAACAGGGGTCTGGAACGGCGTATCCCGTATGGCGCCTTCGACAACCGGCACTGCCGGGCGCATCAGCTCGCTGTGGAAAGCGCGGGGAACGGGCAGCCGCTTGGCGGTAATCCCGACGGCCTGACACTTCTCGAGCAACACGTCGAGTGCGGCGGGCTCTCCCGAGACAATCACTTCGTCGGGCGCGTTGATGTTGCTCTCGGCCGCGTACCCCGGGAGGCCGACGAGCAGCGACGCCACGTCCGCACGGCTCCCGAAGACCGCCACCATGCCGCCGGGCAGGTCGACCTTCAGGATGCTCTCGCAGCGGAGCACTGTCATCTGCACGACCTGCTCGAGCGTCCATCCGCCGGCAGCGACCAGCGCCGGATAGTCGCCGTAACTGTGTCCCGTGATGAGCTGCGGTACGAGGCCATGTGCGCGCGCAACCTCCAGCATCATCAGATCGCCGCCCAGCACGGCCATCTGCGTCCACAGCACGTCGTTCAGTCGTTCGGTTCGCTCCCACATGATTTCCGAGAGCGGTACCTCGCCGCAGCGAACAAGCTCCGCATCGACCTCGGCCAGCCTGGCGGCCGCCGCGGGATACGCGCGTGCGACCTCGCGGAGCATGCCCGGGTACTGCGAGCCTTGCCCGGAAAACAGGAAACAGGTCTCGCCGGGAAGGGTGAAGTCGGTGACGCAGATACCGGATGCGGCCAGCACCACGCTGGATGACGGCGAAGCGAGCGCCTTCTGCGCGGCGCCAAAACGGGCTCGTATCCCTGCACCTGAGCGCACGCCCGCCGCTACCGACCCTGTCCCGTGCACGCTGCCAGGCGTGAATGACAGCTCGTCTGCGACGGCCGCCGCTGCAAGCGCGCGGCCGAGCGCAGCCCGGCTGGCGGCCCTGATAACCACGGGTTCACGTGCCACGGGCGCCGGCCGCGCAGCACCCTCGAGAATCACGTGGTAACTCAAGCCATGCTCGAACTGGGCGCTGACGGCCCCCCGCATCACGCCGGCCACCTCGGGAAACGGCCGCGTCGCAAGGCATGCCTCGAGGCCGTGCGTCAATCCCGGATTGACAACGCGCACACCAGGCGTCGGCGGCACCTCGCCGTGATGCAGCGCGAGCGCCGTCTTCACCACGGCTGCGGCTCCTGATGCGCCCTGGGCGTGACCGATGTTGCCGACGACTGAGCCCATGAGCACCGGCGTCTGGCGCTGGTCCGAGCAGAAGGCTGCCCGCGCGACATCAATCAGAGCATCGTCGGAGCGACGGGTGCCGGCGCCCAGCGCTTCGATGTAGGAGATGGACTCCTGGGGCAGGTGCGCAGGTGCGTGCGCACGCGTAATCGCGGTCCCGAGTTCAGAACCGGTTGCAGGTGCCTCGAGAGGCGTGACCGGACCAGCCGAACCAAGTCCCCGGATGACGGCGTACACACGTCGGCCGGACTTCTGCGCGTCGCTGAGGCGCATGAGCACGCCAACGGCTGTGCCCTCGGAGAGCACGACGCCATCGGCGTCGGCGTCGAATGGAGCGCTCTGACCGCTCTGGCTGAGCCTGCCGAGGCGAGCGGCGTCGACGAACCTGGGAATGGACAACCCCCGATCGGCACCGGCCCACAAGGCGACGTCCGACTCGCCTGACCACAACGACTCCGCGGCAATCTCGAGCGCGGCCAGCGACGATGCGGGCCCGGCGTCAACCGCAAAGGTGGCGCCGTGCAGGTCGAGCGTCATCGCGATGCGTGATGCCAGTGGGCTCGCCGTCGCGTTCCCCGAGGTGTCTTCCGTGATTTCGGGCAGACGATGTCGCCACTCCGCGAGGACCTCGGCGGCCGCACGCGTGACCACCTCGGGTTCAAAGCCTTGAGCCGTGAGGACTGCCTTGATCGCGTCGGCCGCCTCCGGCGCACGCAGGGCCAGTTCGATCTCGAAGCCGTGGTCGCTGCCGAAGATCGTCCCGACGGTCGTCGAGATCCGACGGCGGTCCATCGTCTCTGTGTCGAGACCAGCGTCAGCGAGGGCGTCCAGCGCGCACTCGAGCAGCATCAACTGAAGCGGGTCGGTATGCGCTACCAGCTTGGGCGGCATGCGGTACCGCCGCCAGTCGGCGGCGAACCCGGCAATGAAGCCGCCCTGGTTCGTGTACGTCCGCCACGGCGCCCTTTCACCAGGTCGGCTGTAGATTGCGGCAGGCAGGCGAGACTCGGGGACAGGGCCGATCGCAGTCTGTCCCGAGCGCAACCGGTCCCAGAACGCGTTCGCGCCCCTCGCCTCCGGCCAGATGCAACCAATGCCCACAAGCGCAATCGGTTCGCGCGTCGGGTCGCCGCCTGAGGCCAACGCGTTGGAAGCCGCGGTGATTCCAGCCCTGGTCAACTCCTCGACGCGCGACGGACCTGGCGGCTCTTCGAGGATGACGTGGTAGTTGAGACCGCCGATGCCGAACGAATCCAGGCCGGCCATGCGTGGCGTGCCGTTGCGCGGCCATGGCAGCGGCTCGGTCGCCAGGCGCAGGCGGCTGCTCTCCCAGTCAATGTGTGGATTGGGATCCCGATAATTGATCGAGGCGGGAATGGTCTCGTGCTCGAACGCGATCAGCACCTTCAGCAGGCTGGCGATACCCGCGGCCTCGCGACAGTGCCCGATGTTGGACTTCACGGACCCGATGGCCACTTCTCTGCCGATCGGCACATGCGGGGCGAAGAACTCAGTCAGCGACTCGACCTCGGTCGCATCACCGAGCGCGGTGGACGTGCCGTGCGCCTCGACGTAGCTCACCGCAGCGGGATCAACTCCGCACTTTGCATAGGCGCTCTTGAGGGCCATGACCTGGCCCTTCTTGTTGGGTGCCCAGAGTCCCTTCCCCCGGCCATCGCTCGATGCGCCGATGCCGTGTATCAGCCCGTGGATGGTGTAGCCGTGCTCGAGGGCATCGTCGAGTCTCGCCAGCAGCACCATGCCCACGCCTTCCGAGCAAACGAATCCGTTCGCGCGTGCGTCAAACGGGAACGATCCATCGCTCGACAGGGCCTTGGCCTGCGAAAAAAGCACCATCGCCGAGGGTGACGTGTACGACGCTCCCCCCGCCAGCGCCAGACGAAGGCGTCCCTGTCGGAGCGCCCGCACGGCGACGTCGATCGCAGCAAACGACGATGCACACGCCGCGTCGGCCACGAAGTGACGGCCCGAGAACCCGAAGGTCCGCGATACCAGTCCGGCCGCCTCGCTCGACCTGTAGAGCAGCGGTCGATCGGAGACCGGCGTCGGGTACTGCCGATGGACGGCGTCGGCGACGGCTTCTCGAAGTTGCGCCCGGCGTTCAGGCGAGAGGTCGCGGAGGCTCGGAATCGCATCGAGGTCCGCCAGCAGCGACTCGACCGCTGTCGAGAACGAGAGGTCCGAACCACGGACACTGCTTCGCGAGTGACCGAGGATCACGCCGACGTTCTCGCCGCGAAGGGCAAACGGATCGAGGCCGGCGTGTTCGAGCGTGCTCTTCGCGACCTCGAGCGCCCAGAGATGCAGCGTGTCTGCAGCGCGGGCCTCCTCCTCGCTCAGCCCCAGCGACGCAAAGTCCACCTCATGCTCGTCGATGCAGGCGCCAATCCGGCAGTAGCTCTTCCCGTACGCCGTGACATCGGGGTCGTAGTACCGCGATGCATCAAACCGGTGCGCGGGCATGAGGCCAATGGCACTGCGCTGCTCGAGCAGGAGGTTGGAGAACGCGTCGAGGTCCGCGGCGCCGGGAAAGCGACAGCCCATGCCGATGATGGCGATGGGAGACGAGGATCGACTCGTCACGGTGAGGGGACCGGGATGATCGGCATGAGTGGTTTTTGACGCAGCGCGACTGGTGAGACCATCGCCAGAACCGTGCCACGAATGACCAGATGGCACTGGCCTCTGATATGGCTGTGACGCGGCATCGCGTTATGCGCAGGGCTGTGCCATGCCGCCGCCTGGCCAGGAGGCGCCGCGGACCTCGCGTCGCAGCGACGCCTGGCCCCCGCGTATTCCGTCTTCCCTGAAGTTGTCGACTAAAGGTTGCCTATCGGCCGACTTGCTCTGACGGCGGGCATATGTGTCCGCCGGTGACGGCAGTACGCGCGTGCTAGGATGCCGCCGCATGGCTGATGCCTCAGCGCCGCCACGCCTTCCGGAGAAGTTGCGCCAGATCGTTCGCGGTTGCGACATCGCCGCCCGCCGTTACGGGTCGTCGGCGCCCGGAGTGCTGCTTCACCTGGCACGGCTCTATCTCCGCCAACGGATCGGGCCGCGCGACGCACTGCGGATGGGTCTCGCCGATCCGGCCACCTCCCCGGAGGCGCTTTCAGGCTGCGTCTCGAAGGCGAGGCTGGTGAGCCTCCAACGGCGGGTAAACCCGGACGATCTCTTCTGGCTCACCGGTGACAAGGCGATGTTCAACTCGCGCTGCCTCCAGGTTGGCCTCCCTGTCGCCCGCACGCTGGCAGTGTTCGACCCGACGACAGGACCGGCCGCAGGCGGCAACGTCGTGTCGTCGCGCACGGCCTGGGAGGAGTTCTTCTCAACGCAACTGCCCCGTGAATTCATCATCAAGCCCGCGAGAAGCGGGTTCGGCGAGCAGGTGCACTTCTTTGAGAGGACGGCCGATCGGTTCCAGAACAGCGAAGGCACGTACTCAGCCGCGAACCTCTACGACCTGCTTGCCTCCGATGTCAGGCACAAGCAATTTGTGATTCAGGAGCGCCTGGAAAGTCATCCGGAGCTGGTTCGTCTGTCGGGCACTCCGTTCCTGCAGACTGTCCGCATGACGACCTTCGTTGACGACAAGGGACGCGCGGAGGTGCTCTACGTCAACTTCAAGATCATCACTGGAACAAATGTCATCGACAACTTCAGGCACGGCAAGACCGGAAACCTGGTCTCGAACATCGCGATCGACACCGGCGTCCTCGGGGCAGCGATGACCATCGCACCCGATGGCGTGGGCGTGGTGCGTGTGGACGCTCACCCGGCCACCAATGTTCAGATCGCCGGATTCCAGCTGCCCTTCTGGGGCGAGGCTGTCGCCCTGGCCCGCAGCGCGGCCGAACTGTTTCTGCCACTCAGGACCCTCGGTTGGGACGTGGCGCTGACGCCGACCGGACCGGTGATCGTTGAGGCCAATCACCTCTGGGATCCCCTGCCAATGCTCCTTGTGGGTCCGCAGGCGCCAGGCGTCACGCGTCATGGCATGCACGTGATGCTCGACCGGCTTCACGGGTCCGCCTGAGCCGCCCGCGAGGAAGTACCATGAACGTCACATGACTGACATCGCACTTCTCAGACCCGGCCGCATCAACGGCTTCGACACACCCAACCGCATCATCATGGCGCCGATGACGAGGAGCCGTGCCGAAGGTCGCGGCGTTCACACCGATATGGCCGTCGAGTACTACGGCCAGCGTGCCTCCGCCGGCCTGATCGTCAGCGAGGGAACCGCACCGTCGGCGGTGGGCATGGGCTACGCCAGAACACCGGCAATCGAGTCTGCGGAACAAGTGGTGTCGTGGAAGAAAGTGACTGACGCGGTGCACGCCAGGGGCGGTCACATCTTCATGCAGCTGATGCACGTGGGCCGTATCGGACACGCTGCCAATCGCTACACCGACCAACCGCTTGTCGCGCCGTCGGCGGTTCCGGCCAAGGGCCAGATCTGGACCGACTCGCTCAAGTTGCAGGACTTCGACGCGCCCCGTGCGCTCGACACCAGCGAGGTGCCGGCCGTCATCGAGCAGTTTGCCCACGCGACCCGGAACGCGATGGCCGCAGGATTCGACGGCGTTGAACTGCACGCCGCATCTGGTTACCTGCCGATGCAGTTTCTCTCCACCGGCGCCAACAAGCGCACCGACGGGTATGGCGGCGACGTCCAGCGCCGTGTCCGGTTCGTCCTCGAGACGCTCGAGGCGATGAGCGCAGCGGCGGGGTCACCATCTCGTGTCGGCATCAAGATCAGTCCCGCGATGGCGTTCAACGACATCCAGGACGACGACCCTGCGGAGACCTACACAACGCTCGTGAAGGCGCTGGCGCCGATGGGACTGTCGTATCTGCACGTGCTGCGGACGCCCGGGCTGCCGAACGCCTTCGAGCTGCTGCGTCCGCTCTATCCGGGCACCTTCGCCGTCGGCGGGGGCTTTGACTATGAGACGGGCAATGCCGCCGTTGCATCGGGCATGGCTGACTTCGTGGTGTTCGGCAAGCTCTTCACGTCGAACCCGGACCTGCCCGCGCGGTTTGCGACGTCAGCGCCGCTGACTCCGTTTGACGCCACCACGTTCTACTCGCCGGGCCCGAAGGGGTACATCGACTACGCGCCCCTGTGATGAAAAATTGAAAAATGGGGTCAGACCCCATTTTCTGAAGCGACACATCGTCCAGGCGCCGCTATCACGGCGGGGGGAATAGGGGTCTGACCCCTATTTTGGGCCCGGCTAGTTGGGGCGGCGCACGGGTGGGCGAGGCGCCACGTGGTTGTTGAGCAGGTTGTGAATCGCGCCGTTGAGGGTGACGCGATTGTCGGTGGCGAGCCACACCTGCATCAGCGGCCGCAGGTACGGTTCTTCCTGCTCGGTCAGGCGAGACATCGCGGCGGTGCGGGCATTCCAGTTCAGGGCCACGACCGGCGGACGATCGGGTCGGGCCAGCCACTCACGAAGCGTCTGCCTGGTGTATGCCTCCCACAGATGGACAGGACAGCAGTGCTGCACTGAGTCCGAGACGAGCCGGACGCGGGTGGTCAGGTCGGTGCTGGTGAACGGCGGGCGGGCTGAGTAGGGCACAGAATACCCCCAGCTCGAGCCGGGGACGCCGAGAATCACCAGGGTTCCCTCGGGGAGAGACGCGACTTCCCGCTCGAGGTCAATGACGGCCTGGCGTGACACCACCCCTCGCTGGTTCCAGTCGCGAACAACCACTCGCAACTGGACTGCGTAGAAGACCACCAGAGCGGCCCCGCCGACGGCAACTGCCTGCCGCACCAGCCGTGGGGACGTGCGCGTCCACAACACATCGAACACCGTTCCCACGAGAACGGCCCACCCGGCGGACGCGAGATACATGTGGCGTGGCGAGTAGTAGCCCGCCATCAGGATTGGCGCCACCCCCAGTGCGATCCACGCACCTCCGAAGTACACCGCGGGACCGACTGCTGACGACGCGGCGGTTCGCTCTCCTCGCCGAGCCAGCAGCCAGACAGCGAGCAACACCACCGCCACAATCAGGGCGGCCTGCAGGGCCGGCGTCCGCATGTAGGAGTCGCCGAGAGCCAGGCGAACGAGGTGCCGTGACGTATCGGAGAAGAACTCGGATACCCGCTGGCTGTTGAGAATGCCCTCGCGAGCCACCTCGTTGAAGAGAACAAACCGAAGGAGCAGGAACCCGGCGGTGAGCGCGGCGAACGGCGCGTACGGGCGGAACCAGCTCCATGACACTCGCACCGGCTGGCGGGCGACCATCAGGTCGTACAGCACCAGCGCCGGGCCGAGTGTGATCGTGTTCTGCTTGCTGAACAGCGCCATGAAGCAGAGCGCCACCGACCACGCGTAGGTCGTCGTTCTGTGACTGCTCCGCCAGAGCACAAACGTCGCAAACGACGCCAGGTAGAAGAACGCAGGCAGCGAATCGACACGGCCCGTTACCCACGCCACACTCTCGGCCTGGATCGGCATCACCGCAAACACGAGGCCGGCCAGAGCCGCTCCCGGCAGGCTCACACCAGCCGCCCATCGCGCCAGCCCCATCACGAGCGTTGCGTTGGCCGCATGGAGAGTGATGTTGAGCACGTGATTGGCCACCGGCGAGCCGGAGCCGAACCACGCCATCACCGAATACGAGAGAGCCGGAAACGGCCGGACTTCATCGGGAACGTAACCCCAGATGTCCTCAGTCCACGGCCCCGTGAACCAATCCACGAAATGCAGAGGCGACCGCTGTGCAAACAGCCAGACGACACCAAAGTCGTCCTGTATGAAGTAATCGCCGAGTGTTGGCAGGTATGGCAGGACCGCGGCAAGGATCACGACGACAGTCGCCACTCGCCAGGGGTGCCTCGTCAACGAAACCGCCCTCGAAGAATCAGCGAGATCATCCTGAACCCGGTACGCAGCGTCCCGGACAACGTACCGGTGATCTTCGACTCTCCGACGCGGCCACGGTAGTTCACCGGCACCTCGATAATTCGAAGTCCCCGCTTCAGGCCGAGGATCACCATCTCGGGAAGGAAGTGCGAGCCGCCGACGGTCAGGTCATCAATGATCCGCGCCAGCGCCGACCTGTGAATCAGCCGCAGCGTGCACCCGCAGTCGGTCAACGACGGACCATCGTGCAGCAGCTGCAGGAACTTGGCGACAACCCAGTTGCCGATCCGTATGAACCAGCCCATGTTGGCCTGCTCCCAGATCAGCTCGCGCGTGGTGCGGGTGCCGCACACCATGTCGAAGTCGTCGGCATACGCGAGCAGCTTCAACACGTCACGGCCCACGAAGGTGCCGTCGGGTTCGGCCAGGATCACGATATCGCCGGTGGCTTCCCGCAGGCCCCGTCGAAGCGCGTGCCCGTAGCCTTGCGCGGTCTCCCGGACGACTCTCGCCGACGTGTGTCCCGCCTCCTCGGCCGTGCGATCGCGTGAGTTGTTGTCGACGACAACGACTTCATCCACGACTCCGGCAACGAAGAAGTCCTCCACCGCCGCACGGATGTACTGCTCTTCGTTATAGGCAGGAAAGACGATGCTGACCGAACGGGAGCCCCACATTTGCGAACCAGTCAATCCTTGCGTGCGACGACGAGCATCTGGCCTGCCATCGGTTTGATCGGTGAGCGCAGATAGGCACTGACAAGCCAGGGTCGAACCGGCAGTGCGGTCTCGCGCATTGAATAGGGAAGAAACCGGGGCTCGACCAGCTCGGTTCTCAAGCCACGCGACGCCAGGAGCGCCGGCAGCGACACGTCCGTGAAGATGGCGCGATGGGTGTAGTCATCAAAGTAGCGGCGCCACGCCAGCCTGAAGTTCGGCTGAATCAGGATCACGCGACCGCCCGGCTTGAGCACGGCCGCAACGTCGGACACGACCGACGCAGCGGTATCCGGCGAGAAGTGTTCCAGCACATTCGAGGCGAGGACCACGTCGTACGACCCCTCACCGACAGTGCGCAGGTGGACGGTGGCGTCGAGCACCACGGCCTGCACGCCGGTGGCTGCGAAGTTCACGAAGTCCGGCCATGCGTCGACGGCGACACGATGCGCCGCCCGGACGTTGTTGATCCAGTCGCAATAACCAGCGCCGACTTCGAGCACATGCGATGCGGGGTCAATCCAGCGTGACAGATGAGCGGCCACGGCGGCCCAGACGACGGCGCGGGCAGGATCCGGTGTCAGGTGCGCGCGGTGATAATCGGTCACGACGGAAGCCAGGCCGGCGGCATGTTCCTGGTGATCTCGAGGTGCGCAAAGGGCGCACTCGTCCGCGCGCCCTGCTCTCGCACCCATGCCGCCATCACGCTCAGTCCATCCTCGAGCGTTGTCTCGGGACGGACGCCGAAGACGCGCCGCACCTTGTCGTGCGTCGAATGCGCGTGCTGCACCTCGTGACGCGCGGGCAGATGCTCAACGTCAGCTGCAACACCCATGGCCGCCGACACGCGAGTGGCCAGTTCGAGCAGCGACCACGAGCGATCGGCGCCGACGTTGAACGTCTGATTCCAGCAGGCGGGCGTGGTGACCGCGTCGGCAATCACCGGCGCCACATCGTCGATATAGCTGAAGGCGCGGGTCTGGGCGCCGTCGCCGAACACGGTCATCGGACGGCCCTGCATGATCTGGTTCATGAAGATGCCGATGACGTTGCGGTAGCGATCGCCGATGTTCTGCCTGGGACCGAAGACGTTGTGCGGGCGGAAGATGACGTAGTTCAACCCGAACAGGTCCTTGCAGGAGTGGAGCTCGAGCTCCACGGCGTGCTTGGCGATGCCGTAGGAGTCCTCGGGGTGAACCGGGGTCTCCTCGGTCATCGGCAGTTCGGCGCTGGTGCCGTAGACCGCAATCGACGAGGTGAACACGAACGTGGTCACGCCTGTGTTCACGGCGGCGTTGATCAGGTTGACGCTGCCGATGACGTTGTTCGTGTAGTTGAAGCGCTTGATGAAGTGGCTGAGCCCCTCGGCGGCATAGGCCGCGAGGTGGTAGACGTGATCGAAACGCGGCCCTGCGAACACGCGATCGACGGTCGCCGGGTCGGACACGCTCCCCTGGACGAAGTTTGCGGCGGCAGGAATATTCTCCCGAAAGCCACCGCTCAGGTCGTCGAGGACGGTGACCTCGTGGCCACGTGCGATCAGGGCATCTGCGACGTGGGAGCCTATGAAACCAGCCCCTCCCGTCACCAGCACCCGCGATTTGGTCATCACAGCCATTCATTGTCCTCTGTCTCGGGGTCGGATTCGATCCCGGGCGAGAATGTCTGATGATGGCCGACGCAGCAACATCGTTCCTGCCCTCGTCCCGAGGGCGTCTGACGGACCACGATCTGGGTCGCTTCGCCGGCGACACGCTCTTTGACCGCATCGGCCGGGAGCTGTGTCACGCGGGATGTCTGCCTCGCAAGGAGCTGTTCGAGGCATGGGAGACAGCCAGACGGGTCAGGCGGCTGCTGCGCGGGGGGCGGGTGGTTGACCTCGGG
>JBEBGV010000110.1:0-9717 GCA_040081265.1 Vicinamibacterales bacterium | reverse complement strand
CTTCAAGGGCCGACGCCTGGTGGAGGTACGGTGGGTCGAAGACGAGTCGGCCGTTACCGCCTGCAGTGTCAGCCAACACCTGAAGCAGAGCCTTCGCAGCTGCCGGAATATTCAGCGCATTGAAGGTTCGATCTGCTTTGTATCGCGGCGTGCTCTCAAGGTACGGGCGCCGAAAAATCACGCCCTCACGATCGAGTAAGACGCGACGTTGCTCGACAACACCGGGATGTCCAATGTGGTAAGCCGCCTCGATGTAATCCCGAAGTGCGAAGCGCACGCTCTCGATGGTCTCGCCGATCGTTGGCGTCGATTCAAATGCCATCCTGCTCACCTTCTTGTTGGATCCACTTGACCCACATGATGTCCGTGAGCAAACCGCGCAAGTGCTCCTGCGTCTCTTCTCTGATGGAGTACGAGACGAGGGCACCCCGTCCCCGCACTACTGGATATCCGAGCGTCACAAGTTGACGATGTAGCCACGCAGGAGGCGGCGAAAAGAGGTCGATGGTGACGCGTCCACGAGCGGCCGGAAGTGCGCGGGCTGGCAACGGCTGATTCCGGGTCCTATCCAGCGCGGCCATGATTCGCCAAGCCTCGTCGCAGGCTCGGCTCTTAGCATCAATTGGGAGATCCACAAGCGTCTCAATGATCGCATTGGCTGCCCAACCGACGGACCAACGATCCGCTCCGTACGCCTGCGGACGCCGGAGCAAGACGATCCCGTCGTCGACGCCCTGAAACGTGGTCCATCGGCCACGGTAATACGAAGGCCGAGTCGATGGGTCGAATACTTGTGCCTCATCGATAATCCCGGCGCGGACCCCGGCTTTTGCTCGACGAGCCAGATCTTGCAGGTACTGCTCCACGTCCTCGACCCGCGGCGGATGTGACCATTGCTCGCGGGAGAGTTGCGCTAGTCCCTGCCCGGATAGGGCAGATTCGACGGTCTCCAACGCATCGTCTGGAAGTCGTAGGAATCGTGCGCCAGACTCCAACTCAACGAAAGGCATCAACTCCTCGTCCAGAATCGGGGTGCCGTCCGGACGCGCCCCCAGGAGCAGAGCCGAGTGTTCGCTCAACTTCACGAAACGAGGCATCCCGAGAAAGACCAACTGGGCGGCGTCCGAAACCACACGCCGCTCTACAAGATCACCGATCGCGACGAGTTGCTCAACCGTCTCGGAGACCAGTTCATCGAAGGCAGCGTCAACCTCGACAAGTGACCGGAGGGGCTCGGCGACAAGACGCATCAGCCTCCGGCGGGAAACGGGACAATGAACAGATGCGGCCCTTCGTACCGCAGCCGCTAACGCTTCGGTCGAGGATAAGTCGACGGGCGCATCGGTAAGCCCGAGTATGTCGAGTGCCGTATCACAAATCTCTCCTCGGTCGACAACTCTCAATCCCATCTCAACCCCGCGAAGGCCTCGTTGTGCTCGTCGGTCGCGCGGCGCTCCTCATGCACTTGCAACACCACATACCTCGCCAGACGAAGGAGAACCGGATGATCGAGCGTAATCAACGCCAATCGGTCGAATTCCATGTCGTCGAGTAACGCCGTCGCGGCAGGCTGGCTCGCGAGTCGAAGACAGAACTCGCCGGCACCCAGCCGATCCGACGAAACCGGCTCTCCGATTGACATTGCCGCGATCGCATCGAACGCCCTGACAAGGTCCTGCTGCGACATGTTCGCCGGTCGAGGGAGCCGGCGTTGGACAGTCTGGATAGCTTGAGCCTGTCGATGCCCATGCCCAAGCGCCTCCTGTATGGACTTCCAGCTAGGAATGCTCTGTTGTTCAACCCGATGCTCGATGGCGGCCCAGTATCGTCCGCCCACGCCAGCGGCGACGTCGCAAGTGATTGCGCGAAGGACCCTGGTAACAGTAAGGCTCGCGTCGAGGTCAGGCTTCAAAGCATGTCGCCAGCGATACGCCAAGTTGCAGAGCTGACGGATACTTTCCACCGACCTCGGCCAACGCTCGAGGCGGATCTCGCTTCCACCCGCCCCGATCGATCGAAAATCCCGAACGCGGTCCGGCACTAACACCAGCGAAGTCTCGAACTCACCACCAGCCGCAGTCAGCAACCCAGGTTCGTTGAACCGCAACTCCTGACTTCGGTCGACCTTTAGCGGCCGGTCCGGATGTTCAACCGTGCTGAACGACAAGGCAACAACTTGGCCATCCATATTGTCGATCAGCCTGGCGAAGCGACCATCGTGGTCTATACCAGAAGCGAGCCGGATAGGAGCGAACTCCCGCTCAGCCCGAAGCTCGACCGCACCTAGGTCGGGATGGCTGAACCTCACCGTGCAGAGGTCGGCCTCTTCGATCCTTCGTACGAAGGCTTTGTCCACTCGAACCTGGCGAGTTACCCGACTAGCCCAGTCTTCAACCAAGTTTGGAACGACTGGGAGTCTGTCATTGAACTTGAGTTCTGCAAGGGCTACCTCACGTCTGGCAGAGGCTAGGGATACAGTTACGTCAAGTCGAGCCCCGGGTGGACCGACCAAATTGAGCGAGCATGAACCCTCCAGGAGTTCATTCAGCATTGGAGAGATTGGCGCCACCGTAAGTGCCAAGCCTTCCCGGAGCGATCCTGTAATCGGGCGTGCCTGCCTCGTGCGTATTTGAATTTGCATCGAGGCTTTCGTTATCGGCGTCAACTGCAATTCGTCAAAGGCTTCGACTTGAAGCGAATGGATCCCAAGTGCGAGACACCCAAGATCGAGGAAGGTTGGCCCCGATCCCTCGCAGGAAACGCGATAGGGATCCCCGTCGACGGAAACGATTAGATGGCGAAGCGCGCGATCGGCTTCGATCCCAATCTGAACTGGGTCGCCTTCAAGCCACACGGCGGCACCCACACCATCCCAGCCGGCATTGCAGATGCCCGCTGGCCAAGCCTCAAGTGTCGATTGGACCGACAGACCTAGGCTCTCGATCGCGGCAATAGCTGCGGTATCGACTCCGTCGGGAACTGAGAATTCATAGAACGACAGACCGATGTTCGGCCCCGTAGTGCCGTGGGTTCCAGGCCGGCCCGAGGTTCCAGCCTCGGTCGCAACAATGTACCTAGCGCCTGGGCGAACGAACCGGCCGAGAACATGGGTGCCCTCGCCATCCTGCACTCGGAACAACCATGGCACCGAGGGCAGCCGGCAGAAATCGCCCAGCACTGGGGTCCACCGATCGGGGGAGCCTTCTAGGCGCAGAAAGGGTTGCGATCCGAAGTGTTCGTCGAACTCAACTGATTGGCCGGGCCACAGAAGCGCCGACCGCGGCAGCGGCAATGCTCTACCAGCCACGAAACATCGACGAGTTGAAAGTTCCCGGCCGAGTTCCGGAAATCGTTCGACAAGGGGACCAATGTCCGGAAGTTCGGCGACTACTGCCCAGCCCGGGCCGCGCTTCTGAAGGCTAAGGACCGGATCTAGCTTTGGAAAGGACCGATCCGTCCCCCCCTCCGTCGTACGGACGGGAGATTGCGCAAAACCTCGGGCAGCGGTGTTCGTTGCAAATCGTGACGCTTCCTTGAGCCAGCGTTTGGCATCGCGCTCGCCGGACAAGTCGACGATCACGCGCTCCACGGTTTGGGGTAGAAGCGCATGCACCGCGGACTCACTCGACTGGAGCAAGAGCGCCGACGCAACCTGGCCAAGTAGTTCGCGGTTTTGAGCGAGATTGCGAAATCGATCAGACGCCCCCCACGACCACGTCTCGATCAGCGTGCCCAGTCGAAGCGGATCCTCAATGAGCGCCGGCGACAGTCGCCATCGATTTTCATATAGGACGCGAGCTAGCTGGCGCTGAAAAATTCGGGGTAGCACTGCATGCAGGATCGGCCAACAGATAATCGAAAATTGCCGAGCCCACGCCCCTGTCGGCCGCGCCCCACCAAACTCTTTGGCGAATTGCTCGAAGCTTCTCCGGACCAGTGAGCGATCGCCGTTCTGCAGCCAACCAGGGGTCTTGGAAGCGAAACTTTCCCAGAACTCTCCACCGTCATATGAATAGCCTGCTTCGGCCGCGTACACCACGAGAGGTAGGGGCGTTTTGGACAACCGCGTTCCCCGGCGCACAGACCAGCGCACCGCTTTGGCGAGCAGGTCAACCTCGCCTTCACTCAGGCCGTGTTCGAGCGCAAAGACTGGCAATCGCCCCTCCCTCTGCTGCGAGAGGCGGGCGAAGTGTTCATGAAGCCGCGCCTGGAGGACGAGAAGTTCTTCACCGCCGACGAATGCGGAATCTACTGACACCGCTGACTTCCCGCCCACGTTCGAGTGAGGACAGACGCGTCGACTCGCGTTCCTGTGTTCGGTTTGGTTTCTGCCATCCACGTGAGCTTGCCAGAACGATGTGACACAGTCAGACGGAGGTCGGCACACTCGTGGTAGTCATTCATGTCGCCTTCGTGGCCCCGGTGCCTCTCGTTCCACGGCCACCATTCCCCTCGCCACCGGAGGCAAAACAGCAGATCCCGCCGAAGACCGTCGCAAAGCTCGGATGAGTTGCGCTATGGCATTCGGATCATCGTCCAGGGCGAGGATGGCAGCTGACACCACTTCCTTCCGGCTGGTGACTTCACCAGTCGACGATGCAGAACTCACCAGCACGTCCAATCGCTGACTGAGTGGAGCCGACAGGGCCAAACCGACACGTATCTGCGGACACGCCGCCAGAGACATTGAAGCCGGAACGACGATGACACCTTCCTTGCGTTTCATGCCTATAATGTACATTAATTACGTATCAGGCTGCCCAGCCTCCGGTCTCTTAATATCTCGAGCAAAGGGAACCCAATGAGCAAAGCAGCCCAGGGCGGCCCACTTACCCGCGACTCCGGCGATCAGTTCGCGGGATCGCGCCTCATGCATCCACGCAACTTCTTGCTTGCCGTTCGCGATTCGGGTTACCGAAGCACGTCGTACGCAGTCGCAGAACTAGTAGACAACGCCATTCAGGCCGACGCTTGCGAGGTCCGGATCCAGATTGAGAAGTCGCAGGATGATCCACACCCGATTCTTCTCACTGTTGCGGACAACGGTGTCGGGATGACCAAGCCGACGTTGTCGCTTGCACTGTCATTCGGGGGCTCGACTCGATTCGACGACCGCACCTCGTTAGGCCGATATGGAATGGGCCTGCCGACCGCGACGCTTAGTTGTGCCAGGCGAGTCGATGTCGTTAGTTGGCGTGGGCCGGTCGCACATCGGGCGCGTTTGGATCTTGATGAGTTGATCCGATCTGACGCAATCACACTCCCACCGATCGAAAGGACGACCAGTAGATGGTCCAAGTCTTTCGGCTGGAAGACTGGAACAGTTGTCCAGCTTTCACGTTGTGACCGCCTGGCGTACCAGAGGGTTGGCTGGCTGAAGGCCCGGCTGGCAGCGGACCTCAGCCGTATTTTTCGACAGTTCATCAAACAAGGCCTAAGAATCATCGTCAATGACAGTCCGCTCCAACCATTCGACCACCTCATGCTGACCCATGACCACGGGACGCGCTCCGCGCGAGCATTTGGCGAACAACTCGTGTATGCGCTTCCAACTGGTCACGGATCTGGGCACGTTCGCGTTCGATTCTCAGAGTTGCCGGTGCAGGCGTGGGTCGCCGTTTCATCAGAGGAGAAGCGGCTGGCCGGCATTACGAACGGCTCGCCGGTGTCCGTACTCCGCTCTGGTCGGGAGATCGTGCACGGCTGGTACTTCATGGGTGGCAAGCGCCGCGAAAACTACGATGACTGGTGGCGTTGCGAGATCGACTTTGATCCGGCCTTGGATGAACTGTTCGGGCTAAGCCACGCGAAGCAATCCATCTCGCCGACTGACGAGCTAGTTGCCACTCTCTCGACTGATCTTGAGCCAATCGCGCGCGCGCTAAACAGTCGAGTCCGCCGAGGTTTCGAACTCACGAAGCTCTCGGATCCACTGCGAAAGGCTGAGGTCGTCGCCGAGAAAGCAAACAGCTCGCTCCCCCAATTGAAGGTTCCAGCGCGAACGAGTCGACATCACTTGAGTCCACGTCGGCCATATGAGTTGGAGCTTGCCGATCTCGGCTCAACCTTGCCGTATGAAGTGGCCGTTGACTGCGGAAACCTACGCCTTCGAATCAACACGGGGCATCCGCTCTTTACAGACCTGTACAGCCCGCTGGCTAACAGCGACTCCGCAGCGGACCGCGAAGCTGCAACCCGAGTGGCATTGTCAATTCTTGCCACCGCACGTGCTGAGTTCCCTATGCCAACATCGACTAGCGGCGATCCAGAAGGCCGAGGTCGCTGGGGCGACATCCTGGCCACATTCCTTAGCCGGTGCGCGTGAGAACTTGGATTGAGCTTCCAGCTCATCAATCCTGGACGGCTAGCGAACGACGGCGACTCACAAGTGACATCGCGAAATTGCAGGCTGCGGGCTCGACGCCTTGTACTCTTCGCGTCACCTCCGAAGAAGTGACGCGAAGTCCATCGCTCGCAGCGGCACGACTTGTTCTCCAGGACCTCGCCATTCAGGGTTGGGCGATTAGGCCCGGGGAGCGCGGCGCAGCGGAGGTCTGCGCTCCGACGATCGAGTTCGACGCCACGGATGAGAAGCACCGAGTACAGCGTCAGGAACAGGTCAAGCGTGACGAACAACTCCGCCAGCCGTCGGTTCGGCGATTTGTTCTGATGATGGAGGCCCCACGGGCCCGCGGTGATTCCTTCGTTTCAATCTTCAGCCTCATGAGGGACGGGGAGGAGTTGGCCAGTGCACTGGAGGCGCATGTAGCGCGGCCGGAGGAAACCCAATTGATCGAAGTAGTCGATCCATACCTTCAAATTGCCGACACGGCGGCTCGATGCGAATTCACGGGTCTCCGACTGCTTGACATATGGAGGTACTTTCGCCACACGTGGAGCAATCAATACACCAGCACACCAGGACGTTCGCTGCCGATCCTCATTCGCGACCGTGCCGCACCTAATCACCCGGTGATTGGTATCGCTTCAATCGGCAGTGCCGTCGTCCAGATCGCAGAACGTGACAAGTGGATTGGATGGCAAACAAGCTCCGTCTTAATGGAGATGACCTTGGAGCCCTCGCTTCGATGGGCCCGATGGCTGACTCGCCGAATCGACAAGTGGCGAGATGAGGTCTACATCGATGATCTGGTGGAGGATGGACTGTTCGTAACCGCCGACTGGCAGCAGCCGAACCTCTCAAGCATCGAGGCGCTGAGGTCCGAGGCTGATGCGCGGAGGAGACGCCATCAAAGGTTCGGGCGTCGCGCAGATTTCAAAGCGGTCGCTTACGGCAAGACTGCGGATGCATGGGAGGAGCGGGCACGATCGGACCTGTTTCGGAGCAAGCGATGCAAGTTCTTGGCCGACCTCCTCACTGCGAAACTGGCTCTGCAGACTCACCTCCTCCCCACGCCGACGAAAGCGGGACTGCAACAGGCATTGCTCGAGGACAAATCGCGTCGAGCGATCTCATGGATTATCCGACGCGCGAGGGCCGAAACCGTAGGAACGGAAATAGCAGACATTACGGTGTGCGGCGCCGTAGCTCCCTACAACCACCTCATCGGTGGGAAGCTAGTCAGCGCACTCGTCGCTAGCCCAATGGTGGTCGGTGAATACTCAAAGAGATACTCAAACTACGCGAGCGAAATCGCATCATCGATAGCAGGTCGAGAAATCTATCGGCCCACCAATCTTGCCTTCCTCGGCACGACTTCGCTCTACGGGTCCGGCTCCAGTCAGTACAACAGGATTCGGATCCCTGGTTCGGTACTCGCGTCTCGCGCGGATATTCGGTATGTCGCACTTGGGCGTTCTCGCTCCTTCGGACCATCACATCTCTCCAGTGCCAGCGTGAAGGCTCTCGAGACTCTCGCCGAGCAGTCCAATAACGGCATCCGAGTCAACAGCATCTTCGGCGAGGGTGTTAGCCCGAAGTTCCGAAAAGTCCGACAGGGCCTGGACATCCTCGGATGGCCTTCCGATCAGCTGCTCAGGCATCGAAGAGAGCGAATCGTGTACGGGGTGAGTCTTGTGGAGAATCTTCGAGACTATCTACTTGGGCATGACGCTCATCCGAGATTCATCTTCGACGTCGATTTCCCCGGCGACATTGACCGCCTGTCGGAGTGGTGGCGGAACAGATGGCTCGAGCCGAGGCTTCGCAAATCAGAGATCCTTGACCAGATCAGGGCACATAGCGTTGGCCGGCCAATTCGCCATGGCGCTCGTGTCGTACTCCCGCTAGGGAGCGACACCGAACAGCAGGCAATGACATTCACGGATGACGTTGACTGAGGAAGAAATCAGGTCGCTGGTCCCCTCGTGCGCGTCGCCGATGGAGCACCCAGACGCTGCTTAAGCTCGGCCGATGTACTTTCACGTTCACGATGAGCGCAAACTTGGTCCACTCGACACTGCGAGGCTACGCGACGAATGGTTCTGGAACTTGTGGTCGAGGCGTCTTCAACCGTTCGGTCAGTTGGCGGGCGGCGACAAGATCGCGTTGATAGTCAGCAATGCGGAAGGTTCGACGATTCGCTTCATCGTCAGCGCACGCGAGGTTCTGAACTCGACGTTTGTCGACCGACGTGATGCATTGACCAAACTGTCGGCCCACACGAAGCTCACAAGAGCGCAACTCAACTCAAATCCTTATACGTCTGGGCAGGCGGAGCGGTCTGGCTACTTACTCGCCTGGCGACCATCTGAGATTCAAGCTATCGAGCTACCTCGCCCGGGCGAACTCGTTATCTGGCGTCACGGCTGGGGACGAGAGGAAAACCTGGATCGGCTCAGGAAGTGGGGCATTCGGGACGCTCGCGGGACTTCATCCAAGAAGTCAGGTCCGGTCCGCGGACAGGGCTGGCAAACCAACATCGAAGCAAAGCGGGCGATCGAGTTGCGCGCAATGGACAAGGCGAGGAGATGGCTCGTCGCAGCGGGATATCGACATGTCGTCGACGTGTCCACGCGGAGGTCGTGGGACTACGAGGCCAAACGCACAGCGACTGGCACAGTGCGTCACGTCGAAGTCAAGGGTTTGACAGGAACGGGCCTCGATTGCCTGGTCACCCGCAACGAGGTTAAGGCAGCCGCGACTCCGGGGGGATCAACCTTGCTCTTGATTGTCAACGGCATTCGTCTAAGGCAAGACGCCGGTGGGACGACCACCTCCGCTATCGGGGGCTCCGTTCATGTGTTCGATCCGTGGACTCCGCGAGATTCGGAACTTCGACCGGAGACTTACAGGTGGACACCGACGTCGAGGAAGAGTGCGCCTCGCAAAACTCCCCGACTCCCGCGACACAAGTAGACGTAGCACGACGCTTCGGACGGCTTATCGTTGCGGCACCATGTCATCGCTGACCGACATCAACGACGCTCGTCGTCTCCCGAAGTCGTTGCTGCATGATCACCTCGACGGCGGTCTACGCGTGGCGACCGTGTTCGAGTTGGCCGACGAGATCGGCTGGACGCTTCCCACTACCCACCCGTCCGCGCTGCAGGCTTGGTTCACCGCCGGCGCCGACAGCAAGGATCTGCTGCAGTACCTCGCCACGTTCGAACACACGCTCGCCGTGATGCAAACCGAGGCACACATCGAACGCATCGCCGCCGAGGCTGCGCTCGACCTGGCCAACGACGGTGTCGTCTACGCCGAAGTGCGGTTCGCGCCAGAGCTGCACGTGCACAACGGGCTCACCATGGAGG
>JBEBGV010000051.1:0-34326 GCA_040081265.1 Vicinamibacterales bacterium | reverse complement strand
GTCCGGGCCGAACGCTCGTGCGGGCGCGCCGTCCACCGAGATCAACAGTCCGCCGGCGTCACCGGCGCGGATGGCCACCTCGTCCACGCCATCGACTTGCCGCTTCTCGCCGGCCGCATAGGTTCGGCCGGCATCCGACTCACCATCGACGGTCCATCGCACCCACGTATCGCGCTGCGCTTCGATGGCCACCGAGAGACCGGCAGCGGGCGGAGCTGGCAACGACGGCGGCACGTCGGTCGCGGACGGAGCTGAGGGAGAAGAGTCAGGAGGCGCTGGGGCGTTGCTGACCGGGGACGTCGTGCTCGCCACGCTCGCTGGCGGTGCGGACGTGACGGTGGCTGGCGCCTGCCTCAGCCACCACACGGTCCCGGCGAGGACGACGATACCGGCAAGAGTAAACAGGGCGACGAAGGTCTTCGCCGAGCGCGCGGGTGCAGTCGGGGGGGTGAACGTGGCCGCCAGGATGGAGTCTTCTTCATCCCGATAGTCGGGGGCCACGGCCACAAACGGCGAGGGCAACTCGGTGACCGGGGGTGCACCCAGCCATTCCGCGTCTGTTGTCGGAATCGACTCGTCCTCCTCGATGATCGAGGGATCCGGCAGGTCAGAGTCGGCCACGTGGACATCGGCGGCCTCCAGCTGCGCGGAGAGTTCCTGGATCTCTTTGCGGGCATCGTCGACGATGCGGCGAATGTCGCGTCTGGCGCGGGCGATGATCTCACCTGCGTCGGACTGGGCGGCCGCCCGCACCTCGTCGTGCACGCGCGTCTGGTCGACCGCGACTGCTGGCCGCGCGTGGGTCAGGGTGGCGTCGTCAAGCGGCGTGGGTCGCCACTCGTCGCGCGTTGGTTCATCTTCCCAGACAGGCATAAGGTGGAGCCGTACTCGTCAGTCTTCTTCCCGGTCAGCGACCCAGTAACTGCAGGGTCCCGTGCACCGGTGGCCGCTGTTGCGGACAATGTCCTCGGCCTTGTGCTGGGCGTCGGCCACGGTGGTGGCCGGCAGACTGGCAGCCAGGGATTGATCGTTATGAACGGCCGAATAGGTGAAGCGTCCGTCGGCGCTGCGGACGACGGTGAGCACCCATCCGTCGGTGTGCCACCGGTTCCAGGTATTTTCCATCAGTTCGTCTTCGTGCTCCGTTTGGACTCGATGGTTGCGATCACGTCCGGCCACTTCTGGATCGGACCGTGAATCGGCACGTCGCGGTCTACGTTCAGCTTACGCGTCTTTACGTTCTCGACGAAGTTGTCCGCCCAGGGGTGCTGCAGCCAGCCCGCATCGTAGAAGTCGGCCTGGACGAGCATCCGATCCCGGGGCACCCATCCGTAGATGAGCAGACCGGTGTGAATGTTGCCGTTGGCCTTGTAGAGGATTATCTCGTTGGTGCGGTCCTTCAGCACCAGTTCATCGTCGATCCACTCGAACTTCGCCTCTTTCTTCGCCTGCTCGAGTGCGTCTGGACTGAGTGCGTGCGGGCGGGTGGCAATCTCGCGCAGGAATGACTCGTTGCCTCGCTGCGTGATGATGGTCAGGCCCTCGGCAACGGCCGCCCTGAAGCCACCGGCATGGTCGAGATGGTGGTGCGACACGATGGCATGGGTGAGCGGCTTACCGGGGACGAGGGATCTGGCGCGCGCGATAACCGCCTGTGTGCGGGCATCGTCGAGCGGAACCTCGAACAGGGTGGTGTGGTCGTCGAACTCGAAGAGCACGCTGTGGTGCGACCCGCCCGCGAGCCACCAGATGCCCTTGCCGATCTGTTCGGACGTGACGTTGATCGCCGGCGGCGTCGGCAGGGGAGCGCTCTTGACGGCGTCGTCGGCGACAAGGGCCGAGGTGTCGCCATCGAGCGTCGTACGGCTGATCCGGATGTCGGACAGCGTCCATTGATCCTGTCGCGTCACGAAGCGCGTGGGCAGCTTGAGGCCGTTGACGTCCTGATAGTCGCTGATCGTCGTTTCGATGACGATGTCACCCCAGTTCGGGTCAGAGCTGCGACGGGCAATGTGCGTCGGTAACTTGGTGGTCGGATCGATGGCCAGCGTGAGTACGTCGCCCTGCGCGGTGGTGATGTCTACGTGCGACTGTCCATCCTCGGTCCTGAGGTTGCTGACTGTGGCCGCCGGATCGAGGGCCGCGCGCACCAGGGCCACGGGATGCGAGAGCACATCGGCGCGCCGTTCGGTGGCAACCGCCGCGGCGGCGCGATTGGTGCGCGAGGGTTGTCCTTCGGCCCCGGCGATGACGTTGAAGGCCACGTCGCCGTCCAGCCGCTGGTCCTGACGGGCAACCGTGGCCAGCGCGAACGGAAACTGGGCGGTTCGAGTCTGGCTCAGGCGCGCGCGTCCGTTGGCGAGGTCAATGGTCCGCGCGTAGTCGGTGATTGCCCACTGATTGGGTGGAGCATCCGGCGTCACGCTGCCGCCGGCCGCGCCGTTCATTCCCTGGCCTTCCATCACAATGCTGCCGACGGCGAGGATCCGCTCACGCCCTCCGAGCGCCGCGGCCGCATCAACGACGACCTGCAGTTCCGGGGACGGCCGCGAACATGCCGCGAGCCAGGCCAGTGTCAGCGCGATGATTACTCGGCGGTTCATGGGGCAACTCCGGGATAGGCCAGAAGATAGGCACGGCGCCGCTCGATGAAACTGCGGAGATCCCCGGCGCCGGGCATGTCCACCGGGAACTCCTCGAAGCCATCGAGCTTGCGAGGATCGTCCCGCACGTCTGTGACGATGAGCGACTGGTAGCGCTCGGCCAGCGGGCCAATCTTCTTCCAGTCGAGCCACTTCTCGGCAATCTGGCGGACGTAGCCGAGGTACTTGGCGCGCAGCGCCGGGACGGCGAGCAGCTTCGCGCGCAGCGGCTTGCTGGTGTCGCTCAGGCCGACGAGCGGATCGAGGCTCGTGGACGGCGACACGCCGCCGAAGCCGAATCCCCGCCCTCCATCGCTGAAGGTTTCGTTCATGTCCCCGGGGATCACGTGGAAGCGCCCCTGCGGATCCTGATAGAGCGTGTAGTCGCTGGCCCGTGTCCAGTAGCCGTCGCCATTGTTGAGCGCGATATCAATGGCGAGGAAGCGCAACGCGCCGTCGATGTCGAGGATCGGCGCCAGCGCGTCCTCGAGCTTGTCAGCGGGGGTCTGATTGAGCACCCTGGTCAGGCGGATCAGATCGGCCCAGGCCTTCGGATCGTCATCGGTCTTGATCTCGAAGACGCGCTTGTATTGCGCGGCATCGTCGCCGAAGTACTCGAGTCCGCCGCGTCCTCGCGGTGAGCCCGGCACCTTCCACCGCGCGCCGCGCGTGGAGGGGAACCATTCCTTCAGGAAGTCCTTGTTGAACTGCTCGTTGTTGACGTAGATGCCCCAGTTCTCAGCGTTGATCACCACGCGCACGAAGTTGGACTTGAGCGAGGGCAGAAAGTCGCGCGCGATGTCCTGAGAGAGAACCGAACGCAGGTAGGTCGGGTCCTCGTGCGAGTTGAGAAGGTTGAGCGACTTGTAGCCGAGCAGGGCCTGCCGGGAGTTGGCGTAGTCAAACGACAGGTTGAGCGAACGCTTGTAGCCGTCGGGCACCTGGCGGTACGACGAGTTGCCCCGGAAGTGCACGCCGACATCCGCATAGGTCTTGCCGTCAACAACCACCGTCGCCGGAACCTCGACATCGGTGTTGTAGAAGGCCGCCATCTCCGATTCCCAGTCGGCGCTCTCGAACTGTATGAAGATCGTGCGCAGGGTTTCGGCGTCGTAGAGAGGCGTGGAGGGATAGGGCGGTTTGAGGTTCGCGGGGGTCAGCAGGCGCCCGGGGATCGGCGCGGTGCCGCCGCCGTTGAATCCCCGACCACGACCGCGCTGCGAGTCGACGAAGGCGCGCGCCGCCTGCCGTTCGGCGGTGTTGAGGCGCTTGTCGCCGTCGCGGTCGAACTGGGCCACCAGTTGCTGCTCCTGCTGGCCGAAGCGACCGAATCCGCCGAACTGCGCCGCCGAGTCTCGGGCCGTGAGGGCCGCAACGACGAGGGCCAATGTGAACAAGAGCCGACGAGGCATGTCTGGTTTCTCCTACTCGTCCTCGGACCGTTCGAGCTCAACACCGCGGACGCCCTCGAGCGCGCTGAGTCCGCGGACCAGCGCCGCCGCGGAGTCTCCAGAGGGCAGTGCCGTTCGATACGATACATCGAACGCCGCACCCTGACGCGCGGTCGACATCGACATCATCTGGCGGATGGGCACGAACTGATCGAGGGTGGTCTTGAGCACGGTATCGGGGTCGCGCGACGCATCCAGCCGTACCGCCAGCCGGTACGGCATCGGCTCAGCGGCCACCCCCATCGATTTTCTCAGCAGGAACGCCGCAATCGACACCACGACGATGCCGATCACGGCGACCCACGGGTCACTGGCCCCGACAGCCATCCCGACCACCACCGCGAAGATCACGTAGGCGGTGTCCTGCGTGTCACGGACGACGGTTCGGAAGCGCACGATCGAAAGGGCACCCACCAGGCTGAACGCACGCGCCACGCTGTCGC
This sequence comes from Vicinamibacterales bacterium, assembly GCA_040081265.1. Lineage (GTDB taxonomy): Bacteria > Acidobacteriota > Vicinamibacteria > Vicinamibacterales > UBA2999 > JBEBGV01. The sequence continues at coordinate 29,790 of JBEBGV010000051.1, read as the reverse complement.
CGATGACCTGGGTGACCAGCGCGATGAGAATGGTGAGCAGCACCAGCGTCGCCGAGAACGAATGTGCCGTCATCGCACCAGGCCGGGAGCGCCGATAGATGAAGGCGACGATGCCGCCAAATGCCAGTGCCAGGAGGAGCCGCGCGGAGATCTGGTAGGGATTGAACGTCGGTCCGCCGGTGAAGACGCTGGTCAGGAGCTCGGGGAAGGGTGGCACTCAGGCGAATTGTGCCACGGGGACCGACGCGGGCGGCGATGAAACGGTGTCAGCCGGTGCGCACGGGTTCCCATCGACGCCCAAGCGCGATGAGACGTTCGAGCAGCTGTTCGTAGGAGAGCCCGGCAACCTCGGCCGACTCCGCAAAGTCCTCGCCGTAGGCCAGGTTCGGGTTCGGGTTGGCCTCGAGCACGTAGACCCCGCCCTCCTCGTCCATCCGGAGATCGATGCGGGCGTAGCCGTTGAGATCCAGGGCCCGATACGCGCGCTTGGCGATGTGCTGGATCCGCTCGTGGGCGGTGGAATCGAGCGCGGCGCGTTCGGTCATGATGCCGTAGCGCTTCTGGTACTGCGTGCTCCACTTCACGCGTTCGGTTGCGATGCGCCATCGGTTGTCGGGCATCTGCGCGAACGACATCTCCCAGACCGGCAGTACCTGAAGGCGTTCATTGCCCAGCACGCCCACATACAGCTCCCGACCGTCGATGAACTGCTCGACGATGGCCGCGGTGCCGAGGCTCTCGTGGATGAACTGCACCCGTCGCTGCAGCTGCTCGTCGGTTTCAACCACCGAGGCCTGCGAGATGCCGGCCGACGATTCGAAGAACAGGGACTTGACGATGACCGGGAAGTCCATGCGCTTGGGCAGCGTCGCCTTCCGCCCGGGGCGCACCACGGTGAACTCGGGAACGGGAATGCGGTGGTAGGCGAGCAGCTTCTTCGAGAGCGCCTTGTCGCGCGCCAGCATCAGCCCGCGCGGGTTGCAACCCGTGTAGGGGAGTCGCAACAGCTCGAGGTAGCTGACCACGTTCTGATCGAAGGTGGTGACGCCAGCGAACGCCTCGAGCAGGTTCAGCACGATGTGCGGCGAGAACGAGGCCGCCGTCGGGCGGATGCGCGCCAGCTCGTCGTGTATACCCAGCACCTTCACGTCGTGCCCTGACTCACGCAACGTCTCGATGACGTCGTATTCCATCTTCCAGTCGGCTTCGAGGATGTCGATGCCGGTGGTGTCATCGGGCGGGACGAGATGATCGTGCACCAGGGCCAGCACGCGTCCCTTCTTCGGCCGTGCCGCGCCGATGCGGGCGTGGCTCATAGAAACAACCTGTGGCCACCGCTCTGGAGGTGGTTCATGGTCTGGACGGTGACCAGGACGGTCAGATCCTGGCGCGCCTGCTCCTCGGGGACCGCGAGCCGCAGCTTCAGCTCGCGCGAGCGGGCAATCATGTCTTCGAGCACCTGATCGATCGTGTACTGGTAGATGCCCGTCCAGCTCGAGACGATCCGTCTCACCTGGCGACGGGCCCGGCCGATGAACTGGGCCGCGGTCATGTTGTCGGAGAACTCGGCGGAGTCCGAGAAGATCCGGCGCAGGTCACGATCATAGAAGTTCGGATGGTCCACGCCATAGTGCTTGCGCTTGGTCCGATAGTGCTGACGCAGCGTCTGGGTCAGTTCGCGGAGCGGATCCACTTCTTCGGTGTTGACGACCGACGCTGGCCGGCTGCGCAGCGAGCCCATCAGGCTGTCCATGTAGCGCAGCTTCTCGAGGGCCGGCCATCCGGCATAGCGCTGCAGCCATTCGCTCTGCGGCGTGAGCCAGACGGCGAACGTCTCGGCGAAGTCCTCGTCGGGATGGCTCTGCGCGTACCACGAGTCGAGGTGGAGGACGAAGCGCTTGCTGTACGGCTTCGGTGTGTAGAACTCGGGGTACGGCTCGGACGGCGATCCGAAGACCTCACGTCGCCTGGGTCGCCGCCGGAGAGCGAAGGCGTTGTCGATCGCGTGTCCGGCTTCATGACGAAGGATGCGCAGGCACCAGTCCTGGTCGCCGCCTTCGACCTCGAACATCTGCGCGAGTTCGAGGCGCGCGAGTCGAGGATGGGCCAGGTAGAACGGCACCGCGATCGCCGTGCGGCCGTCGGGGGTGAACCACTCGTCGGAGAGGTAGAAATGGAGCGGACACTCGATACCGGTGTCGAGGATCTCCTGCTGGAGCCGGGCAGTACGCTCGGCGAGGGGACCGTCGATGGCGACGGGCAAGTCACAGAGGCGAACGTCAAGGAGAGCTTCGTCGCTGGCGGCGGCCCAGTCAGGCGGAAGCGGCACTGCTGATGATCATACCCAGCACGCCGGACGCCAGTCGGGGAAATACGGGGCTCAGCGGGTTGCGCTGGCGGCGCTGGGGTGAATCCGCAGCCGCTGGCCGACCTGGATTGCCGTGCTTCGCAGGCTGTTCCAGGTCCGGATGGAGGCCACACTGACGTCGAACAAGCGGGCAATGGCGTAAAGCGTGTCCCCCTGCTTGACGCGGTAGAGGGTGGGACTGGCCTCGGCTGAGCGAACGGCCACGGCCGCCTGCACGGCAGGTTTGTCTGAGGCAGGACCGTCGCCGCGCACGGCCAGCAGGGTTGCCGGGGCTCGCGGGATGATGAGCTGCTGGCCAGAGTTGACCCTGGCCTTGGCCGAGAGATAGTTGGCCTCGGCGAGGTCGGCCCTGTTCACGCGCAGCTTGCGGGCGATGCCCAGCAGCGTTTCGCCTTTCTTGACCGTGTACCAGCTCAGGTTGGCGAGGTCGTCCTCGACCGATTCGGTCAGCCGAGCCAGGACACTCTCGGCGGTGCCCATTGGCACGCGGAGCCGGTAGTCGTTGGCCTTGACCGGAGTCGTCCAGCGCCGCAGCTCGGGGTTCAGTTCCTGCAGCAGTTCGACCGAGGTGTCGCCCCATTCGGCGATGCGACGCAGGTCGGCTGCCTTGGGCAGGGTAATGGTCTCGCTGGGTGGGGCCTCGAGCGGCACGATGCTGAGACCGTACTGCGCCGGGTTCTTGGCGACGATCACCGCCGCGAGGATCAGCGGCACGTAGTCGCGCGTCTCTCGAGGCAGGAATTTCGTGCTCGAGCTCAGTTCCCAGAAGTCGTCGCGACCGGAGCGATTGAGGGCGCGCTGCACCCGGCCGGGGCCGCCGTTGTAGGAGGCCAGCGCGAGGTGCCAGTCGTTGAAGGTGCCGTAGAGGCTCTTGAGGTACTTAGCAGCTGCGCGGGTGGCCTTTTCAGGCTCGGAGCGCTCGTCCACGTACCAATCCTGCTGCAGGCCATTCTCACGCCCGGTGCCGGACATGAACTGCCAGAGACCCTTGGCCTTGGCGCGCGAGAGCGCGTTGGGCTTGAAAGCGCTCTCGATGAGGGGCACGTAGGCCAGGTCGAGGGGCAGCCCTTCGGCGCGGAACACGTCCTGAATCATCGGGAGGTAGCGCGCGGCTCGACCCAATCCTTCTTCCAAGTACCCCTTCAGCCGGCCGCTGAATGCCTCGACAAACGCCAGCACTCGCGGGTTGAGCGGGATGTCGATGTCGTGGGTGGTGGTTTCGAGATCCTGCGTGACCGCCGCGGTGGTCTCACGGGTCGCCGGCGGATCGGCGAATGTCGTCTCGGCCAGCAAGGCGTCAATGGCCGCCGGTTCCGACTTCTTCTCGGTGAAGCCATCGCCCTGGGCGAGCGCCATCACCTCGTACGCGCTGATGCGCTCGACGAGCATGTCGAACTGCTCGCGGATGCGCGGCTCACCTCGTGCGCCGGTCGGCGAGTCGAGCAGTGTTTCGAGTGCCTTGTTGAACGACACCTTGGCGCTGTCGAGGTGCCCGAGCTGCAGTTCGCGCTGGCCGGCGGCGAAGTGCACAGACGATGCGGCGATCAGCTCGGCAACCAGGTCGCGCACAGGAGCCACGACCGGAGGCGGGGCGACGGCAACGGGAGGAGCCGGCTGCGCTGCCTGCACCGGCGTCGTGGCGGGCGCGACCCGCCCGGCGCAGGCCGAAACCAGCGTCGTGACGGCAATGCACGCCCACGGTGTGACGAAACGGGCAGACCTTCTCACCGGCGTTACTCTAACATTCGGCAAAATTGACGGTCAACGATACGTTTCGTTGAGTGTGGGCGATTGCGCGCATCTGCGCGTCATCGTGGCCAGCCCGTCTGCACAAACGTGTGGGTGGCTTCGCCGAGATCCCGCGCCGCCGGCGTCACGATCGTCTTGTCCCCGATGACGATCTTCGTTCCCGCCTTGATTGCCACCCGCACATCGTCCTCGCACACGAACTGAACGGCTGAGGCGGGGGAGTCCACTCGGGGCTCGGCTGCGGGAACCGCAGCGGCGGGCGGCTCAGCCGCCGACTTGAAGCCGCGCACGTTGAGAAAGCGGTCGATCCGGTCGGCGAGTGCCTGCGCTGGAATGCCGGACGGAGACGGGGCAGACGGAGCTTTCGGAAGACCGCCTCCGGCAGGCCGTATGCCTGACGCCGCGGCCGACGTCTGTGGCGCGCGCTCGACAGGTGGTGCTGGTGCCGCCTGCGCGGGTCGCAACTCATACGCGAGGCGCTTGATGTTGAGCAAGTGCTTCGGCGAGATGTTGTCGGAGGTAATGTTTCCACCCCAGCCACCGCATCCCAGGGTCATCGCGGGATCCAGGCCGGTTGTCAGTCCGATCGAGCCGTGCGTGGTCGGTGTGTTGACACAGATCCGGAACGCTGGCTTCTTCAACCCGAACTGCAGGATCACATCCTCGTTCTTCGAGTGGATGGACATCGTGTGTCCCATCCCGCCGTAGCGCAGGATTTCGATGCAGCGCTGGCAGCCCTCGCGCCAGTCCCGGACGACGTACCATGAGAGCACGGGGGCGAGCTTCTCGATGGACAGGGGATAGTCCCGCCCGACGCCCTTGAGCGGCGCGATGAGCGCGCGAGTGCCAGCGGGCACCGTGAGACCCACCTGCTTCGCGATGAACTCCGCCGACTTCCCGACCAGGGCGGGATTGGGCAGACGCTGCGCGGTCACCAGCCCGCGCGCGAGCACGTCGATCTCGTTGTCCTTGAGAAAATATGCGCCCTGCGCCACGAACGCGCGTCGGACTTCCTCGGCGATCTCCTCGTCCACCACCACCGAATTCGGAGACGAGCACAGGACGCCGTTATCGAAGGTCTTGCCGATGATGATGTCGGAGGCGGCCTTGAGAGGATCCGCCGTCCGCTCGATGTAGCACGGCGCATTGCCCGGACCGACTCCATAAGCTGGCTTGCCGGCGCTGTAGGCCGCGCGGACCAGGCCGAGGCCTCCGGTCGCGAGGATGACAGCGACCTCACGCTGCCGCATGAGCTCCTGCGTGCCCTCGAGCGTGACGGTCTTCATCCACCCGATGCTGCCGGCCGGGGCTCCAGCCGCTGCCGCCGCTTCCGCCATGATCTCCGCCGTGCGGGTGATGCATCGGGCCGCCGACGGATGAGGACTGATGACGATCGCGCAACGGGCCTTGATGGCGATCAGAATCTTGTAGATTGCCGTCGACGTCGGGTTCGTGGACGGGACAATCGCCGCGACGACACCAAAGGGCTCGGCAATCTCGACGATCTTCTTGTCATCCTGCCGCCCGATCACGCCGACGGTGCGCATCGGCGCGATGAATTCGTACACACGCTTCGACGCAAACTGGTTCTTCTGAACCTTGTCGGCAACGACGCCATAGCCGGTCTCGTCGACAGCCAGCCGGGCGAGGGCCTCGGCGTGTGGCGCCACGGCGCTGGCCATCGCCGTGACGATGGCGTCGATCTGTTCCTGGGTGAGTTCGGCGAGCTTGCTCTGAGCCTGACGGGCCACGCGGGCGAGCGCGCGGGCTTCTGCGACAGAGGCCAGGTCGCGGTCGGTGGCAGCAGGTGCGGTCTCAGTGCTGGCCATGATTAGTGGCAGCCATCGTCAGTGCATGCCAACTGCCCACTGCCTACGGCCGACTGTTGGGGAGGATCCGTTCGACTTCGGCGTGAGGACGCGGGATGACGTGCACCGAAACCAGTTCACCGACGCGTCGTGCCGCTGCAGCACCGGCATCGGTCGCGGCCTTCACGGCTCCGACATCGCCGCGCACGAGTACGGTGACGTAGCCCGCACCGATGTACTCCTTTGCGACGAGCACGACGTTGGCCGCCTTGACCATCGCATCGGCTGCCTCGACGGCGCCAATCAGGCCTTTTGTCTCAACCATTCCAAGTGCGTCACCGGACAATGTGGATACGCTCCGCAGGCACTCTAGCAGAATTACGGAGTATCATTCCACACGGATGTACCGCGTCTCGTTACTCTCCGTATCCCTCATCGTCGGCCTGCTCGTGTCCGGTTGCAGTCGTCCGGCCGACACCGATCCCGCGCTCGTTGCTACGCCTGAGGTCACGCTTGATCGTGCCGAGGCCCCGGTGGCGAGTCCCATCGAGATGAAGTACCGGTTCGTCGTCCTGCCGGGTGCGTCACTCCCGAAGGACTATACGGTCTTTGTCCACTTCATCGACGCCGACGGCGAGCTGATGTGGACCGATGACCATCAGCCCGAAGTGCCGACGTCGCGCTGGAAGCCAGGCGAGGCGGTGGAGTACTCACGGACGATGTTCATCCCGAAGTTTCCGTACGAGGGCGCCACCTACGTGGACGTGGGCTTGTATTCACTGTCAACCGGCGAGCGCGTCAAGATGGACGGCGAAGCGATTGGGCAGCGCGAGTACCGGGTCGCCAGCTTCAACCTCCAGCTGCAGTCCGACGCACCCTTTGTGGTGTTTACCGAGGGCTGGCACGACGCCGAGGTCTCGGGCGAAGGCAGCAGCATCGAATGGCAGTGGACGCGGAAGGTCGGGACACTGGCGTTCAAGAACCCGATGCGCGACGCCGTCCTGTTCCTGCAGGTCGATCAGCCCCTGGCGGACCAGGGGGCCCAGCACGTGGACGTCCGTCTGGGCGACGCGGTCATTGATGCGTTTGACCTGAGCGGGGGCAACCGGGTGGTGCGCAAGATTGCACTTTCCAGGGACCAGTTTGGCGCCGGGGACACGGTGACCCTCACGATCACCCCGGACAAGACCTTTGTACCCGCAGCCATCCCCTCGCTGCGGAACACCGATTCCCGGGAGCTCGGCGTCCGGGTGTTCCGCGTTTACGTCCAACCTAAATAACCCTGAACGTACGGCGAAACGGCCCCTTGCGACCGAAAGAGCATATGCAGGGATAAGGGGTCGTGGTGTGCCTGCCAGGCACCCACACGCCCGACCGCCGGGATGGCGGTCTGACGATGTGGTAATCTCGAACCGTAATTCCCTGCCGCTCATACGGTTACGATGGAATTTCGATGTAGATTGGGCACAGCGGGTGGCGAGGTCATCGAAGGGATCTACGTCGCCGACACTGAGGCACGGCTCCGTAAAGAGCTGGAAGAAAAGGGGTTATTCGTCCTCTCTCTCCAGCGTCGCAGCGGAGTGCCCGGTATTGCACTTTCCGGCCCGCGGCGACGCAAGATTGGCCGGCAGGAGTTTCTCGTATTCAATCAGGAGCTGGCGACGCTGCTCAAGGCGGGTATGCCGCTCGTTCAGTCGCTCGACATCCTCCGTCAGCGGGTGAGCAACCAGACATTCAAGGCCGTCCTCGACGGCGTGCACGACCAGGTGAAGGCCGGCACCTCGCTCTCTGACGCGTTCCTGGCTCACCCAGACCTGTTTCCTCCGGTGTATGCAGCCTCGCTCACGGCTGGCGAGCGCGCCGGCAACCTCGACGAAGTCATCCGTCGTTATGTCGGTTACGAAAAGGTAATCGGGGCTATCAGGCGCCGTACCATCTCTGCCCTGATCTACCCGCTGATTCTCGTGACGATGATGGTCGGGCTGGTTGGCATCATCGTGCTACGGGTGGTTCCGGCCTTCTCGGATTTCTACTCGAATTTCGGGCGTGAGTTACCGTTTTCGACGCGGGTGATTCTGGGGTTGTCCAATCTCCTTGTGGGCAATTTCTGGACGGTCCTGGTGGCCGTGATCGCGGTCGTGGTGCTTACCGTGGCGTGGGTGAAGCAGCCGGGGCAACGCACCCGCCTCGACGGGGTGCTGCTGAGACTGCCCTGGGCGGGGGAGACGATTCGCAAGTTCTCGACCGCGCAGTTTGCGCGGACGCTGGGGACGCTGCTTGGTGGCGGCATCCCGCTGGTCAACGCGCTCGAGATCGCCGGCCGGTCGATGACCAACCGGTTCCTGGCGGATCAGATCGATGCGGTGCGGACGCGTGTGCGTGAGGGACAGAGCTTTGCCGGCGCGCTGCTCGCACTGCATGTGTTCCCGGATGTGGCCGTCAAGATGGTGGAAGTCGGCGAGTCGACCGGCGCGCTGCAGGAGATGCTCAACAGCCTGGCTGATTTCTATGACGAGGAGATCGAAACCGAAGTGGCCCGTTTCATTACCCTGGTGGAGCCCGTCTTGCTCGTTGTGATGGGCGTCATCATCTCCTTCGTCGTGCTGGCGCTCTATATGCCGCTGTTCGAGCTCAGCTCGGTCGTCGGCGGGTGAGTTAGGAGATACGCGTGTCGCCGGCTGATTCCCCCAACCTCGTTCAGACCGCGGAAGAGTATTCGCTCGAGGTCGCGCGCGCCCGCAAGCTGGCCGAGCGCTACCGCGTGGACTTCGTCGACATGGACGAATTCCGCATCGATCAGGAACTGTTCCGGACGATCCCCGCCGACCTGATGTTGCGCTACGGCTTCGTACCGCATCGCCGCGAGGGCAAGTCGCTCGTCATCGTCGTGTCCGATCCGACCGACCTGCCGATGATCGACGAGTTGAGCGTGGTCCTCGCCATGCCGGTGAAGGTGACCGTCGGTGCGCCGTCGGCGATCCAGGAAATGCTGAAGCGGAGCGAAAGCTCCCAGCGCGTCCTCGAGGACGCCACCGAAGGCTTCCAGCTGCAGGTCCTGAAAGACGATGAGGCGGCCGAAGACAACCTGACCGTCGAGCGTCTGACGAGCGACATCAGCCCGATCATCCGGCTGGTCGATTCGACGATCTACACCGCGATTCAGCGCCGGGCGAGCGATATCCACATCGAGACGGGCGACGACTCGGTGGCCGTGAAGTACCGCATCGACGGCGTGCTGCAGCCGGCCATGCGGCCGATCAGCAAGCAGTTCCACAGCTCGATCATCTCGCGCATCAAGGTGATGGCCGAGCTCGACATTGCCGAGAAGCGTGTGCCGCAGGACGGCCGCTTCAAGGTGCGCACCCCCGGCAAGACCATCGACTTCCGCGTCTCGATCATGCCGAGCGTGCACGGCGAAGACGCCGTGATCCGCGTGCTCGACAAAGAGTCGATCAGCGAGCAGTTCACCGAGCTGACCCTCGACATCCTCGGGTTCCCCGAGCAGGAACTGCGGCGGTTCCGCAAGTACATTCACGAGCCCTACGGCATGGTGCTCGTGACCGGGCCGACCGGTTCCGGCAAGACGACGACGCTCTACGCGAGTTTGTCGGAGATCAAGTCGATCGAAGACAAGATCATCACCATTGAGGACCCGGTCGAGTATCAGCTGCGCGGCATCACCCAGATCCCGATCAATGAAAAGAAGGGGTTGACGTTTGCGCGCGGGCTGCGCTCGATCCTGCGCCACGACCCCGACAAGATCATGGTCGGTGAAATTCGCGATCCGGAGACGGCGCAGATTGCGATTCAGTCGGCGCTGACCGGTCACCTCGTGTTCACCACCGTCCACGCGAATAACGTCGTGGATGTGCTGGGTCGGTTTCTGAACATGGGCGTGGAGCCCTACCAGTTCGTGTCGGCGCTCAACTGCGTGATGGCGCAGCGCCTGGTCAGGCTCATCTGCGCGCACTGCAAGCGACCCGTGCGCGTGGAGCCGGATGCCCTCCGGGAATCGAAGATGGATCCGGGCCTGGCCGAGACGCACACGTTCTATGAGGGCGCGGGCTGCCTGGACTGTGGCGGCACCGGCTTCAAGGGACGCACGGCGATCTGTGAACTGCTGGACCTGTCCGACCCCATCCGCGAGATGATTCTCGACCGTCGGCCGGCATCGGAAGTCAAAAAGATGGCGCACGAGGAAGGGATGCGGTTCCTGCGCGAGTCGGCCGTGGAGAAAGTGCTGCTCGGCCAGACCACGTTGCGCGAGATTAACAAGGTGACGTTCGTCGAATGAGTATTCTCTCGTCATGGCTCGCCAGCCCGCCGCCTGACGCGGCGGTTGAAATTGCCCCGGAGCGGATCTCGGCGGCAACGCTGTCCTCACGCGGGTCGCGGGCAACGGTGACGTCGTACGCGACGCAACCGCTTCCTGCGGGCGCCGTGGTGGCTTCGCTGTCCTCACCCAACATCCTTGACCGTCGTCTGGTGGTCGAGACGCTGCGGGAGGTGCTCGGGCGGCTGAACACGCGTCCGCGCAAGGTCGCGCTGGTGATTCCGGACGCGGCGGCCAAGGTGTCGCTGCTGCACTTCGATCAGGTGCCACCGCGACGTGACGACCTGGATCAGCTGGTGCGGTGGCAGGTGCGGAAGTCGGCGCCGTTTGCGATCGAAGATGCGTCGGTGACCTACACGCCCGGCGCGCAGTCAGCGACCGGCCGTGAATTCGTGGTCGAGGTGGCCAGACACGATATCGTGCGCGACTACGAGACCGTCTGCGGCAACGCCGGCGTCTATGCAGGGCTGGTGGACACGGCTACGATGAGTGTCATCAACCTCTTTCTGGCATCGCATCGTCCGCCAGCGGGTGACTGGCTGCTCGTTCACATCCGGCCCGGCTACTCGTCGCTGGCCATTGTGCGCACGGGCGAGCTGATCTTCTTCCGCAACCGGCCGGAGGGAGAAGGGGAGTCGCTTGCCGATCTCGTGCACCAGACAGTGATGTACTACCAGGACCGGCTTGACGGTCAGGGGTTCAGTCGCGTGCTGCTCGGCGGGCGTGGTGACGCGCCCGGGGACGAGGAGGTGGCGCGTCAGAGCCTCGAGGAGCGTCTGGGCGTGGCGGTGGAGGAGGTCGATCCGACGCAGATCGCGTCGCTGTCTGACCGTGTGAACGTGCCATCCGATGCGGCCGACGTGCTGGCGCCGCTCGTAGGCATCTTGCTGCGCACGCAGCGGGAGGCGATGACGGCCTGATGCTGCGTACCAACCTCTCAACTCATCCGTTCTACAACGTTCGGGCCGTGCAGGCGATCCTGGCGGTGGTGGCCGCCGTCATCCTGGGCGTCTCGGCGTTCAACGTCATCGAGATTCTGCGGCTGTCCGGCGCCCAGCGCACCCTCGGCGCCAAGGCCGCTGGTGCCGAAGCCGAGGCGGCGCGGTTGCGCGGCGTGGCCGCGGCCATTCGGGCGCAGATCAACCCGGCCGAACTGTCGACGGTGTCGAACCAGGCGCGTGAGGCCAACGCGATCATCGATCGACGCGCGTTCTCATGGACCGACCTGTTCGCGCAGTTCGAACGCACGTTGCCTCCCGACGTCCGAATCATGTCGGTGCAGCCGCTGCTCGACACCGATGGCGTGTTCTCGGTGACCATTGCGGTGCAGGCCCGGCGGGTGGAAGATCTTGACGCCTTCCTCGAGGCGCTGGAGTCCAAGAGCACCTTCCGCAATGTGCTGGCGAGGCAGGAAGAGACCAACACCGAGGGCCTCATCGAGGCCGTGGTCGAGGGCGTGTATGTCACGACCATGCCCGCGCCGGCGGTGAGCCAGGCAGGAGGGCCGCGATGAGCGACGCGCCCCACGGCATGCCCCTGGTGCGACGGACGGTTCAGGAACATCGCCGTACGCTCATCGTCCTCGGTGTGCTCGTCCTCGTGAACGTGATCGTCTACGCGACGGTGGTGTATCCACTGAGCCAGCGCGTGGCCAACAGCGAGCAGCGGGACCGCGCGGCCGACCAGGCGCTGGCGCTGGCGCGAGCCGAGCACGAGCAGGCGACCGGCACCCTGACCGGGAAGGCCCGCGCCACGACTGAACTGGCGACCTTCTATCAGGACGTCCTGCCGTCCTCACTCGCCGGCGCGCGTCGGTTGACACATCTCCGGCTGCCGCAGATGGCGCGCGAGGCAAACCTTCGCTTCGACCGGAGCGCCTATGAGCCGGTCGATGAGCGCGACAGCACGCTCCACCGCCTGCGCATCGAGATGAACCTTGGCGGGAGCTACGACGCGATTCGTGAGTTCATCCACCAGCTGGAAACATCACCGGAGTTCGTGGTGATCGACAACATCTCGCTGAGCGAGGACGGCGTCGACGGTGGCACGCTCGCGGTGACGCTGCAGATGTCCACGTACTACCGGGACGAGGCACCCTGATGTCCAGGACCCAGCGACAGCTGGCGATTCTTGGCGGGCTGCTGGTGGTGCTGGCGGGCACGCTGGTGATGTACACGGGTGACGCTGCGCCTGATGCCGCGCCCGCGGCGGTCTCGGCAGCGCAGACGCCGGGAGCGCCGGCGCGAGCGATTCCCGTGTCGGGGTTGCGTCTCGATCTCCTGACCGCGCGTGCCGACGACCTCGAGGAGTCGACGCGGAACCCGTTCCGTTTCCAGGCGAGACCGGCGCCGGCTGGACCGCGCGTGGTGGCGGCGCCACCTCGTGCCGAACCAATCGCGTTGCCGGTGCCGACGGGGCCGCCTCCACCGCCGCCCATTCCCTTGAAGTTCATCGGGCTGCTCGACGCACCGTCGCGGCTCGGACGCCTCGCGGTCCTGAGTGACAGCCGGGGTGGCGTGTTCTACGGCAAGGAAGGCGACACGATCGAGGGGCGTTACAGAGTGCTCAGGATTTCCACGGAGAGCGCTGATTTGGCGTACCTGGACGGCCGAGGACGGCAGACGATTCGTCTGTCTGGTCAATGATGCGGGGTGATATGCGTGTGTCGAAGCTGGTTGTAGTCGTACTGTCCTGCGCCATCGCGGCTGGGTGCGCGTCCGCAGGACGTGCCTACAACCGCGGGAACGGCGCTGCACGGGCGGGGGAATGGGACACGGCCGTCGAGTACTACCGGCAGGCGGTGCAGAAGGAACCCCGGCGGGCAGACTACAAGGTGGCGCTCGAACGCGCCATGGTCAGCGCCTCACGCGAGCATCTCGACAAGGCACGCATTCTCGAAGCGCGCGGACAGATCGATGAGGCGCTGCGCGAGTACCGCCAGGCGAGTCAGTTCGACCCCCCGAATCGGCAGGTCGCCGGCAAGGTGCTCGAGCTCGAGCGGCAGATGCGCGACCAGGCGGAAGCCGGGCAGGCACGGTCCAACATCAGCCAGCTCCGCGATCGTGCGCGCCAGACAACGTTGCCGGTGCTCGTGGCCGCCAACGAGCCGGTGCCGGGCCTGCGGTTCCAGAACTCGAGCATGCGTGACGTCCTGAACTTCCTCGGGATGGCGATGGGCATCAACGTCACCTACGAGCAGACGTATCAGGATCGTCCCGTCACCGTGCAGCTCGACGGCGTGTCACTGGAGCAGGCGCTCAATCAGCTCCTGTCCTCGCAGCAGCTCTTCTACAAGGTGGTCAACGACCGGACCATCATGGTGATTCCCGACAACGCGCAGAAGCGAGCGCAGTACGAGGAGCAGGTCATCCGCACCTTCTTCGTCTCCAACGCTGATGCGACCGAACTCGCGCAGCTGATCAACACCGTCATCCGGGTGCCGGCAATGGCGGTGCAGCCGCAGATCGCCGCCAACAAGACCTCGAACACGATCACCATCCGGGCCACAACGGCCGTCGCGGCCATCATCGAGAAGATCATCGAGACCAACGACAATCCGCGGGCGGAGGTGGTAATCGATGTCGAGGTGCTCGAGATCAACCGCACGCGCGCCAAGACGTTCGGGCTGAACCTGTCGGACTACTCGCTGACCGGTGTGTTCTCGCCCGAGGCCGACGCACGCGGTTCGAGCGGCAGCGGCACCACGGCGTCATCGACCTTCGGTCCGAGCCCGTTCAACCTGAACACGATCACGCGGGGCATCTCGACGGCGGACTTCTACATGGCGGTGCCGTCTGCGGTCGTGCGCTTCCTCGAGACCGACTCTGAAACCAAGCTGATGGCCAAGCCGCAGCTGCGTGGCTCGGAGGGTCAGAAGATCACGCTCAACCTGGGTGATGAAATTCCCGTTCCGGCAACCGTGTTCACACCGATTGCTCAGGGCGGCACCAACACCAACCCGCTGACCTCCTTCAACTACAAGACGGTCGGCATCATCATCGAGATGACCCCGACGGTGACCCCCGAAGGCGACATCATCCTCGACATGCTGGTTGAGAACAGCACGCGGGGTGGGGACGTCAACATCGCCGGACAGAATCTGCCGTCATTTGGCACCCGCCGCGTGAACACGCGCCTGCGTCTGCGCGACGGCGAGTCGAACCTGCTGGCGGGCCTCCTGCGCGAGCAGGACCGCAAGAGCCTGCGCGGCCTGCCGGGCCTGATTCGGCTCCCGGTGCTGAGCAAGCTGTTCGCCTCCAACGATACGTCTGTCGATCAGACCGACATCGTGATGCTGCTGACGCCGCGCATCGTCCGGACCAAGGATCTGACGCAGAGCGACCTGAGCCCGATCTTCATCGGCACGCAGCAGAACATCGGCCTCGGAGGGCCGCCGCCACTGATTTCCGCACCGGCCGAGGCTGATGCGGTGCCCGCGCCGAACGGCGCTCCGGCGGCCGGCGTTGCTCCGCAGGGCCCCACGGCTCCGCGTCCTGCGACGACCACGCCTGCGGCTCCGGTTGCGCCGGCTCCGGGCGGCCCGGCGGGCGCACCGGCCACCCCGGCCACGACTCCTGTCACGCCGATTGCCGGCGCGCCGGCTCCCGCGGCGCCGCCTGTTCGAACGGTGACCGGCGGGGCGACGGTGATGCTTACGCCGCCGGGCAACGAGTTCCGGGTCGGTGGCGGCCCGTACACGGTCGCGATCTCGGCGACTGACGCGTCGCGGCTGTCAGGCGTCGCCCTGTCGCTGACCTACAACCCGGCGGTGCTTCGTGTGCGCACCGTGCAGGAAGGCAGTTTCATGCGTGCCGGTGGCGCCAACGCCACGTTCACACAGCAGGTTGACGCAGCGACGGGCCGCGTCGACATTGCCGTCGTCCGCACCAACGATTCCACGGGCGTGGCAGGCACGGGCCTGCTGAGCGCGATCCTGTTCGACGCGATCGCACCGGGACCGGCCAACCTGACCATTGCCGGCAGCGGGAATGCACCTGGTGGTGCGAACGTGTCGCTGCAGTTCCCCACGTCTCCGGCGGTGACGATCCGGTGAGGAGCAATCGCGGGTATACGTTCGTCGAACTCCTCGTCGTGACGACGATCCTGGTGGTTCTGGCGTCGGCGGTGATGCCCCTGGCGCGGGTGACGTCGCAGCGGCAGCGCGAGGCGGAGTTGAGGCGTGACCTCCGCGAAATGCGGACGGCCATCGATCGCTTCAAGGATGCCGTGGATCAGGGACAGATCGCGGCGTCGGATCTCGAGCCGGGCAGTGAAGGGTACCCGCCCGACCTCAAGACGCTGGTCGACGGCATCTCGGTCGTCAACGATGCGTCAGGACGCAAGCTGAAATTCCTGCGCCGCATCCCGGTCGATCCGATGACCAGCAGCACCGAGTGGGGACTGCGGTCGTACGCCGATCGCCCGGACGCCACCAGCTGGGGCGGCGGCAGTGTGTTCGACGTCCGCACCACCAGCGATGGGACTGCGCTGGACGGCACGAAGTACCGAGACTGGTAATGGTGAGGTCATGTCGAGCGCGCGCGTGCACGGTCGGGCAGATCGTTCGGCGGCCGATGGCGGGCTTCACGCTGATCGAGCTG
Source organism: Vicinamibacterales bacterium (assembly GCA_040081265.1). Lineage (GTDB taxonomy): Bacteria > Acidobacteriota > Vicinamibacteria > Vicinamibacterales > UBA2999 > JBEBGV01. The sequence goes on along the minus strand of JBEBGV010000051.1, from coordinate 13,932 downwards.
ATGGTGGTCATGTCGCTCATCGTCGTGCTGGCCAGCATCGGGCTGACGGTCTATGGCAACAGCGTCACGCGCGCCAAAGAGGCCGTGCTGAAGGAAGACCTCTTCCGCATGCGGGATGCGATCGATCAGTACTATGCCGACAAGAACCGGTACCCGGCGTCACTCGAGGATCTGGTGAGCGAAAAATACCTGCGGGCCATCCCGGTGGACCCGTTCACCAATTCGGCAGACACGTGGCAGACGGAGCTGGCGGAGCCAGAGCCCGGGAACGCGGCGGCGTCCCCGGGGATCTACAACGTCAAGAGCGGTGCGGAACAGTCTGGACTCGACGGCACGAGCTACGCGGAGTGGGAATGACGATGTTGAAGAGATTGCTGAACCGTGCGCGCCCGGTGCGCGCGCGTGCCCTGCTGGCGCTGGTCGCCGCGGGAACGCTCGCCCTGAGCGCGTGTGACAAGGCGCAGTTGCTGGCCCCGAGCAATTCCACCCTCAGCATGACTGCCGGTGCGATGGTCATTGCGAGTGGCGGCAGCACGCAGGTCCAGGCGATGGTCCTCGAGTCCGCCGGGACGCCGGTGCAGAACGGGACGACGGTGCGCTTTACGACCACCCTCGGCCGACTCGATCCGGTCGAAGCCCAGACGCGTAACGGCGTGGCCACCACGACGCTGTTCGGTGACGGCGCGTCTGGAGTGGCTGAGGTCCGGGCTGTGTCCGGATCGGCAAGCGGCGGCACCGGCACGACGCCCACCAACAAGTTGTCAATCGCCGTCGGCTCTGGCGGCGTGGGCGAGGGCGGTCTCTCGATCCGCGCCAATCCGGCGACCGTGCCCGTGGCCGGTGGGACGGTGGAGATCATCGCCACCGCGGTCGACGCGAACAACGGTGCACTCAGCGGCGTCAACGTGGCGTTCTCGAGCGACCGCGGTACGCTCAGCGCCGGGAGCGCGATGACCAACTCGTTCGGCGAGGCGCGGGTGCAGCTGACAACCAACCGCGAGACCATCGTGACAGCGACGGTGGGAGGACGTACGGCCTCGGTAACCGTCAAGCTCTTCCTGCCCGCAACCGTGACGCTCTCGGCGGGCTCGGCGATTGCCGGCCAGCCGACGACACTGACAGTGACCCCGGCGGACGGGACCGCTCCGAAGGTCGTGATTGCGTGGGGTGACGGCACTGAGAGCGACCTCGGAATCGTGGCGACCGAGCGCCGGGTGACCCATGTCTACAGCGAGTCGGGCAGTTACGCCATCATCGCAACAGCCACCGACAACGGCGACACGTTCACCAACACGACCACGGTCGTGGTGTCAGCCCGTCCCTCGCCGACCATCGCGGTGACCAGTGCCGGCTCGACCATCACCGGCGCACCCTCGGTCTTCCTGGTGACCCCGCCGAGCGGAGGCGCGGGCATCCGCAACGTGAAGATCGACTTTGGCGACGGCACCGAGGTGTCGCTGGGCGCGGTCACAGCCGCCACGCCAGTCAGTCACCAGTACGCGGCCGCCGGAACCTATACGGTCCGGGCGATCCTGACGGATGGGACGGGCGTCGACACGGTCGGCACCGCCATCGTCACGGTCCCCTGAGGATGTAACGTGACGACCCGGTGCGACCTGGCAGTCAGCCATCGGCGCCCTCGCCATCGCGACGGCGCCGATGGATATGCGATGGTCGCGCTGCTCGTCGGCCTCAGCGTCATGGCGGTCATGATGAGCGTGGCCTTGCCGACCTGGCGAACCGCCGCGCAGCGTGAGCGTGAAGCGGAGCTGGTCTTCCGCGGGCAGCAGTATGCGAGGGCGATCACGCTGTTCCAGCGCAAGTTTGCCAACGCCTTCCCCCCGAATGTTGATCTCCTGATCGATCAGAAGTTCCTGCGCAAGAAGTACAAGGATCCGATCACCGATAGCGACTTCCAGTTACTCCTGGTCGGCCAGACGCAGGGCCAGGGCACCAACGATCCGAGCGGGCAACAGGGCCGGGGCGGGGCGGCGGGCACGGGTACAGCACCGCGCGCTGGTGGCGCCGGTGCCCCCGCGACACAGCCGGCAGGCCTGGCGGCCACACCGCTCGGCGGGCGCGCCGGCATCATGGGCGTCTACAGCAAGAGCGACGCGAAGTCCCTCCGCGAATACAACGGACGTACGAAGTACAACGAGTGGGCGTTTGTCGCGTTACAGGCGAACACACGGGCTGGTGCTCCCACCGGTGGCCAGACGCCCAACGGGGGCGTCGCTGGACCTGGTGCACGGGGCGGCGGCTTGCAGCCTGGAGGCGGACGAGGCCGAGGCGGGGCAGTGCAGCCGTTCGGTGGCGACGGGAATCAGCCCTTCGGCGGCGGGCCACGGGGCGGGCGACCCTAGCGCGCCAGCGTCCGCATGATCGCGTCGTGTACGCGGCGCCGCACCTGCTGGATGCCGCGATCGACGCGATCAGGATGCACGCGGTTGGTCAGCAGCGTCACATACACGCCCCTTTCGAGATCGATCCACAGCGACGTCCCGGTGAACCCCGTGTGACCGATGGCACTCGGTGACATTGCGGTGCCACACGACGAGGTCGGGAGCATCGTGTCCCAGCCCAGGGCGCGAGAGCTGTCCGGAATGTCCGCCCGTCTTGTGATGAAGGTGTTCAGCGTCGTGCGGGTGAAGGCACCGGTGCGCCCGTCGAGCACCTGCAGCAGGTGGCGCGCGCACGCGCCGACCGCCGCGGCGGTGCCAAAGAGCCCGGCGTGGCCGCACACGCCGCCGAGCGCGGCCGCGTTCTGATCGTCAACCTCACCCACGAGCAGGCGCCCTCGCCACGAGTCTTCAGCAGTCGGGGCTACTCGTCGCCGCCACTGGTGCGGCACGCCGAACAGCAGCGGTTCTGCCACGCTCATCTGCGCCAGCAGCGTCGCTAACCGCCGGTCGAGATCGCCCTCGCGGGCCAGGAGGAATCCCAACAGGATGAAGCCGAGATCGCTGTAGATCGCTCTCGTCCGTGGTGCGACGTCCAGCGCTTCGCTGCATATGGCCGACTCAAACGCCGCGCGCCCGGAGAGGCGCTCGAAGTACGGCCTGTGCGCGGGGAGGCCGGAGCAGTGTGAGAGCAGGTCGCGAATGGTGACCATGGCTCGATCGCTGCCGCTCCACGCCGGGAGATGACGGGATAGAGGGTCGTCGAGGCCGATGACGCCCTGCTCATGCTGCTGCATGGCCAGCGGCGTGGTGACGAGCACTTTGGTGAGCGAGGCGAGGTCGAAGAGGGTGTCGTCGCTGACGGCGGGTGAGTCCGGCGCGAAGGTCAGTCGTCCGAACGGTTCGCACCAGAGCACCTCGGTCGTTGTGCCGACCTCGACGACTGCAGCCGGAAAGACACGCGCGGCGAGTCCGTCTTCGAGCGCCTGCCTGGCAGCGGTGAACATCGGGACGCCTAGGTTGGACGGTGGCCCGACGCTTCGGCCACGCCCTGCAGCATGCCTTTGAGGCGCGGCTCGATGTCTTCGCCCAGGGCTTCGCGCATGGAATCGTGGGCTTTGCGAAGGCGAGACAGGGCCTTGGGGTAGGGCAGGCCGGTCTTCTGCATCACAATCGCCGCCTTCACGTTCAGGTGGGCGCGCTTGAGCAGCTTGTCCGCATCTTCGTATTCAAGGCCGGTCACGATGTTCAGGATGCGCAGCGCCCGGTCTTTGCGTTTGTCGGACCCGGTCTGCACGTCAACCATCAGGTTGCCGTAGGTCTTGCCGATGCGGACCATTGCTCCGGTGGTCAACATGTTCAGCACGAGCTTGGTGGCGGTGCCGGCCTTGAGGCGCGTGGAGCCCGCGATGACCTCGGCGCCAACACTCGGGGCAATGGCGAGATCGACAAAGGTCTGCATCTCGTTGGCCGGATCGCAGGTCACGAAGATCGTCCGCGCGCCGGCGCGTCTGGCCCGGGTGAGCGCGCCGCGTACGAACTGGGTCATGCCGCTGGCTGATACGCCGATGACCACGTCACGCCGAGTCGGGCTGAGTCGCATGAACGCGCGTGCGCCCTCTTCGAAGTCGTCCTCCACGTCTTCCTTGGCGTTGAAGATGGCCTGCCGTCCACCCGCCATGATGGCCTGCACGAGCAACGGGTCGGTGCTGAAGGTCGGTGGCATCTCGGCGGACTCGAGGATACCCAGGCGCCCACTCGTGCCGGCCCCCACGAAGAGGATGCGCCCACCCTTGCGCAGCGCCGTACTGATCATCTCGATGCCGACGGCGATTCGCTCGCGCTCCCGCTGAACGGCGGCGAGCATCTTGCGATCTTCGGCAATCATGACCTCCACGATGTCATCGGCGCCGAGCTTGTCGATGCCGAGGGTGGAAGGATTAATAGCTTCGGTGGGCAGAGACTGCCATTTAGAACGCGCGGGCATCTTATAATTTTACAATCCCTGAGACTGCCGCGGTCGACGCCTTCATTACCCACCTGACCGTCGAGCGGCGGCTGGCGCCGAATTCTGTCGAAAGCTACGCCCGCGACCTGGCCAGCTTGTCGGTCTACGCCGAGTCACGTGGAGTGTCCCCGGACGTCCTCACCAGGCAGGACCTGGAGGCCTTCATCAGGTCGCAGATGGGCGAAGGACGCTCGCCACGCTCGGTCGCGCGGGCCATTGCCTGCTACAGAGGATTCTACCGTTACCTGCTCATCGAAGGTCGACTCACCGCGAGTCCGGCCGAGGACCTGCGCCCGCCCCGCGCGTGGAAGACGCTGCCTCGTTACCTGTCGGTGGAGGAAGTGGACCGGCTCATTGCCCAGCCCGACGTCACCTCCGCCAGGGGCCTGCGCGACCGGGCTGCCATTGAAGTGATGTACGCGACTGGCTTACGGGTCTCGGAACTGATCACCCTCAGACCGGCCGATCTTCACCTCGAAGCGTCGTACGTGACATGCGTAGGCAAGGGCAGCAAGGAGCGGCTGGTGCCCATAGGCGACGAGGCCGGCGCCTGGCTGGGTCGATACATCAGGGAGTCCCGGCCCAGGCTGCTCGGTCGGCGTACCTCTTCGCGGGTGTTCGTCAACGCGCGAGGCGGCGGACTGGGACTGAGTCGAGTCGGTTTCTGGAAGATTCTGAAGGGTTATGCGCAGGGAGCGCAGCTCACGCACGCCCTGAGCCCACACATGCTGAGGCACTCCTTTGCCACACACCTGCTTGAGCGCGGCGCCGATCTGCGGGCGATCCAGATGATGCTCGGCCACGCCGACCTGTCCACCACGCAGATCTATACGCACGTGCTCGAGCACCGCATGCGTGCCATCTACGACGAGTTCCACCCGAGATCGTGAAGCTGATGCGTCGAATCGTTCCCCTGGTCATTGCAGCAGGAGTGATCTACTTCCTGCTGCCCCCGAGCGCGCGGGTCGTGAGCGTGCCTTCATCCGGCCCGGTGCGCGGCGTGATCCACGCGCACACCCTTCGGTCTGACGGAACCGGCACGGTGGACGACGTTGCCCGTGCGGCCGCCCGGGCCGGATTGTCCTTCGTCATCGTGACCGACCATGGCGACGGCACGCGAGCCCCAGATCCTCCTGAGTATCGCTCGGGGGTCCTGTATATCGATGCCGTCGAGATCAGCACCGATGACGGGCACGTGGTGGCGGTGGGACTGCCCGAGACGCCGTACCCACTCGGTGGAGAGGCGCGCGATGTTGTCGACGACATTCACCGGCTCGGTGGCTGGGCAGTGGCTGCCCATCCGGGCTCTCCTCGCCCCAATCTGGCCTGGCGTGACTGGAACGTGCCGGTCGATGCCGTCGAGTGGGTGAACGGCGACAGCGAGTGGCGCGACGAGAGCGCGTGGTCCCTGGTGCGCGCGCTCCTGACCTACCCTTTCCGCCCGGCCGAATCACTGGTGAGCCTGCTCGATCGTCCCGATCCGGTGATTTCCCGATGGGACCAGCTGGCCACCTCGCGGCCCGTCGTCGCCCTGGCGGCTGCTGATGCTCACGCGCGCGTGGGGCTGACAAGCCTCGGCGAGCCCTATGACAGCCGCGCGTCGATTCCCTTGCCGTCGTACGCGGCGGTGTTCTCGGCGATGTCGATTACCTTGGAAGGTGTGAGCCTCTCGGGGGACGCAGCCGGCGACGCACGCACGGTTGAGAACGCTCTTCGTGCCGGCCATGTCTACTCGACGATCGACGGCCTCGCCGTCAGGGGGCAGCTCGAGTTCACGGGAATGAGCGGCGACAGGGGTGCGCGCATGGGCGATCGACTGGCGGCGACCGGGCCAGTCACGCTGCGTGCATCGACCTCCGGGCCAGGTGACGCGACGATGACACTGTTCCGCGACGGACGGGCGGAACGTACGGTGCAGGGAACGGTCCTCGAGGAGGTCGTGCCAGCAGATCCGGCGATCTACCGCGTCGAGGTCAGCCTTGCCGCGCCCGGGGGCGCTCCGCGAGTGCCCTGGATGATCAGCAACCCGATCTACGTCGGCGCAGCGCCGGCGAGCACCGGCGTCCTGCCGAGTGGGAGACCGACACCCGCGACGACCTTCAGCCTCGAGCAGCTGGGCGCGACCCGCATCGAGCGCAGTGGCGCCTCTGAAGCCGCCACCACGATCACCCGTGCCCTCGACGGTCGGGAACTGCTCTTCCGATACGCGCTCGGTGGAAAGGCGTCCGACCACCCATACGCGGCCGCTGTGATCGCCCTGCCCGTGCCTGTTCAGCGGGAGAGCCAGATTCGTTTCAGCGCGAGGGCCGACAGGCCCATGCGCCTGTCAGTGCAGGTGCGGAGCCCGGGACCTGGTGATGGCGATCGCTGGCGCCGGTCGATCTATCTTGACGAGACACCGCGTGACTTCTCGGTGGTGCTGACCGACATGCGAGCGGTGGCGTCGGCCAGGCTCGATGATCGACTCGCGACGATCGATTCACTGCTCTTCGTGGTGGACGATGAGCACACCCGGATGGGGAACGGCGGGCGAGTCTGGTTGAGGAATCTCGCGATCGCGAAGTGAGATGCGTGAAGGGCCGGGCTAGGTTCGTACCGTCAACAGGAGGTATGCGGCGCCACTGCCGAAGATCAGATTTGGCGCCCACGCGGCCAGCAGCGGTGTCACGACTCCGCCGGAACCGAGCGCCGCAAACACGCTGATCGCGGTCCAGTACGAAATGGCCAGCCCGATGCCGACGGCGATGCCGAACATGGCCCCGCCGCGCCCGGTGGTCACGGCAAACGGCACGGCAATCAGGGTCATGATGATCGTCACGAACGGGAACGACAGCTTGCGCTCGAGTGCGACGCGCTGTTCGCTGACGTCGAAGCCGCTGGCGCGCAGTTCGTCGATGTACGCCCGGAGCTGTCCGTAGCTCATGAACTTGGGATCAGGCTGCTGGGTGGCGAAGTAGGAGACAGGAGCGAGGGTGAACGAACCTTGCTCCACCGTCTGGTAGCCAGCTGCCTGGCCCGCCTGATCGAAATCGCGCACCCATCCCCGGTTGACCTGCCAGGTTCCCGTGGTCGCGGCGAAGGTGGCGCGATCGGCAAACTTGCGGCGGGAGATTCGCCGTGATCCGCTGAACTCGAAGACCTCGAGACCCAGCAACTGCTGCGTTCTCGCGTCGAAGACGCTGAAGTGGTAGACGTCGCCTGACGGCGAGGTGAGCCACTGGCGATTGAGCACATCGAAGGTCTCGGGTGTGCCTCCGCGCATGACGTGGCGAATCGCCTCGGCGCGGCGATTGGAGACGCCGAGGATGCTCTGGTCCAGCACGAAGAGCGCTCCGCCGGCAATGATGGCGCCGACGAGCATCGGCAGCGCCACCCTGTAGAGGCTGATGCCGCAGGCCTTCATCACCACCAGTTCGCTGTTCTTGGTCAGCAGGCCGATGGTCACCAGTGCGGCCAGCAGCACCGCCATGGGCAGAACGTAGTAGAGGTACTGCGGCGTGATGAACCACAGGTACGCGGCCAGCATCTGCCAGCTGGCCTGCGCCTTGAAGACCTTGTCCGAGAGATCGAGGAAGGTCGACACGTAGAACATCCCGGCCAGCCCGGCAGCCGCGAGGACGAAGATCCGCGCGTACAGTGCACCGACATATCGATCGAGAATCCGGGCCATCGCCGAGCTGACTTGTGGCGCTCGCGGGCGCTCGGTGCGCGGCGACGACTGACGTCGGTAGCGATCGATCAGTCCGGTGAGGCGCCACATGATCGGCTGGTCCGCCGCGCGCGATCTCCACACCAGCATCAGGCACCCCATCAGGCCGAGCAGGATGTTGGGCAGCCAGATTGCCGCCCAGGGTGAGAGCAGCTTGCCTTTGGCGAGAGCCGGGCCGAGGTACAGCGGAACGTAGTAGATGAAGATGACGCCCAACCCGAAGACGAAGCTGCCGAGCTTTCCCTCGCGCCGGTTGGTGGCCCCCAGCGCAAGACCGATCAGCCCGAACACCAGGCACGCCACTGGAAATGCGAACTTCCTGTGGATGGCCATGATCTGGTTGTGCGACGAGGTGCCGGCACCCTCGAGTTCGGCTGCCCGACGGCGCAACTCGGCGACGGTCATCTCGTTCTCTTCCTTCTGCGGACCCTTGCGGGGGAACACCGCCTCGGGATCGATGCTGACCACAGCCTTGGAAAACTGGGCGACCTCGTACTTGTTGCCGCCGTCTGTGGAGTGACGCGTGCCGTCCTCGAGCACAAGCTGCACGGTGCGCGTGTCGCGGTCGAGCGCCACACGCCCACGGGCCGCCAGGTAGACCGCCGGCGTCTGTCCCGGCCGATTGTCCGAGATGAACACGTCGTTCCAGCCGCCCGCCGTGGGGACTTCCCGTGCGTAAATGACGAGGTTGGGGAAGCTATCAAAGAAGACGCGCGGCTTGATCTCACCTTCGGCTCGCGAGGCGACGATTGCAAAGGTGATCTCGCGGAAGGTCTGGTTGGCGTCGGGGAGCGCGACGAGCATCACATACGAGGTCGCCGCCCAGCCGGCCAGACAGACGACGCCGACGGGGCGCAGCAGGCGGGCCAGACCCACACCACACGCCTGCAGGGCCACAAACTCACGATCGCTCGAGAGACGCCCGAACGCGACCAGCAGACCGACCAGCAGGGCCGCCGGAATGGCGAGCGCGAAGGCCTGGGGGAGGAGAGTGGCCATCACGCGAAAGACCACCATCACCGGGACGCCCTTGGCGATGAAGTCTTCGGCGTACTGGATCAGGAACGGAATGACTAAGATAAACGTGAAAATGCTGAGGAAAATCAGGAAGGGGAGGAAGACTTCCCGGACAATGTATCGGTCGATGATCCGCATGGCGAAGTGGGGCCTCCTGGACTCTCGGCCTTGCCCGGTCCGGTCATTATGACGCGCGTCGCCATCCTCTGGCACATGCATCAGCCGTTCTACCAGGATTTGGCCACTGGCGAGCACATCCTCCCGTGGGTCCGGCTGCACGGCTTGAAGGACTACTGGGGCATGGTCTCGATCCTCCGGGAGTTTCCCGGGGTGCGGGCGACCTTCAATCTGGTCCCATCACTTCTGGTTCAGCTTGAGGCATTTGCCCGAGACGAAGCCCGAGATCGCCATCTCGAGCTTGGCCTCCGTGACGCCGACAGCCTCTCAGGCGATGACCGGGCGTTCTGCCTGGAACAGTTCTTTCACGCGCATCGGCCCACCATGATCGCCCCGTACCCGCGATACGCCGAACTGCTGTCGCGGCGCGAGACCGGGCTGAAGGCCTTCTCGGTCGACGACATGCGCGACCTGCAGGTGTGGCACAAGCTGGCCTGGGTGGACCAGCAGTATCGAGATTCCGACCCACGGGTGCGCGCCCTGGTCGCCAAGGGCCGCGGCTATTCGGAGGACGACAAGAAGACGCTGCGTGAGATCGAGCTGGAAATCCTGCGGAAGGTGGTGCCGGAGTATCGCGACGCTCGAGCCCGCGGCCAGATTGAGATCGCCACCTCGCCCTTCTACCATCCCATCCTGCCGCTGCTGTGCGACACGGATGTCTACCTGCGCACACATCCCGATTCACGAAAGCCGCGGGCGCCGTTCCGGCATCCTGAGGATGCGCGGGCGCAGCTGGATCGGGCGGTCGCGCTGCATGCGCGACTCTTTGGTGCCGCACCGGTCGGCCTGTGGCCCTCGGAAGGATCCGTGTCCGACGCGATGATCCCGTTTGTCGAAGCCGCCGGGTTCTCGTGGATGGCCACCGACGAGGAGATTCTCGCGCGGTCACTCGGCCGAGGCGTTACCCGTGATGCCGACGGTGGCGTCCTCGAGCCCGAGATGCTCTACACCGCCTACCGCGTCGGCGGAGCCACGCCCGGGTCCCGCGGTGTCTCGTGCGGGTTCCGCGATCACGCGCTGTCGGACCTGATCGGGTTCGTCTATTCGAGCTGGTCGCCCGAGGTGGCGGCGCAGGACTTCGTCCGCCGGCTGGTGCAGGCCGGGCGACGGTATCGAGATCGGGCCGGCCAGGACGCCACCATCTTCGTCGTCCTCGACGGGGAAAACGCGTGGGAGTACTACGCCGATCAGGGGCGGCCATTTCTCCGGGCGCTGTATGGGCTGCTTGACAGCCACCCCGAGCTGACCACCGTGACCATGCAGGAGGCGTGTGCGACGCCAGCGGCGTCGCTTCCGTCGATCTTTCCCGGGTCCTGGATCAACGGGGACTTCTATATCTGGATTGGTCACCCTGACGACCATCGCGCGTGGAGTCAACTGGGTGAGGCACGAGCGGCGCTCGAGTCCGCCGTGGTGTCCGATGAGGTCCGGGAACGCGCCTACGAGGAACTGCTCATCGCGGAGGGGTCGGACTGGTTCTGGTGGTATGGCGACGACCATTCCTCCGAGCACGATCCGCAGTTCGACGACCTCTTCAGGCGCCATGTCCGGAACGTGTACGGCACGCTCGGCCTGCCCGTCCCGGAAGAACTGTTCCGGAGCAACATCACCACCCGTCAGGTTGTCGTCTCAATCGAGGCGCCCGGCGCGCCGATTTCACCGGTGCTGGACGGCCAGGTCTCGAGCTACTTCGAGTGGCTGGGGGCCGGGTCGTTCGAGGCGGAGGTAGCCTCCGGGGCGATGCATCAGGTTGCCGAGCGGGATCCGTCCATTACGCACCTGGCATTCGGGAGCGACCAGGATGCCCTGTATCTGCGGGTCGACACCTCGGTGCCGGCGGCGGACCTGGGTCCTCGCGGGGTGTCAGTGATCGTAACGTTCCTGGCGCCTGCCGGGTACCGAGTGGTCCTCGGTCCGGGCCCCTCCGACGTGACCCTGATGCTGCGAACGGCCGCGGGGCGCTGGGAGCCGACAGCGTGTCCAGGGCTGGCGGCAGTTGCCGGCCAGATTGTCGAGGTCCGGATCCCGCGCCAGGCGCTGGCCGGCCAGACGGTCGCCTTCGTCGTGGCGCTGACGCGTGGCGACGTGGAACTCGAGCATCATCCGCGGCACCGACCGATTGAGCTGTTCCTCGAACAGCGCCGGTCGGCGGGCAGCTGGACCGTCTAAAAAGCCCCCGAAACATCGCGCACAGGTTTTCCACAGGCCCTTTCATTGGGCCTTTGTGGAGGGTCGCATAATACACGTTATGTTAACTAAGACAGGTGGGCAGGCTGCGGCTGGCGCCTGGAGCGCGGCGCTCTGCAGCGGGACTCCCGGCTTCCCCCCTCTGGGCTGCCGGGGTTGGTTATCGCTTGCGAAGTTCCTTGAGGATCTGCTCGAGCGCTTCGATGATCTCCGTCTTCGGCACGTTGCCTTTGCGGAAACTCATGCGGAGGTTGAAATTCTTGGTTGGCGGCCTGAAGGCGAAGATGTAGTTCCTGGGTTTGCCGGGGGCGGGCTTGGCGGTCTCGCGACGCACCAGTTCACGGGTGGCGCCGCCCGAGCCCGAGGCCGCGAGCTTCTCAACCAGGGCCAGCATCTTCTGGGGATCGGACTGCCGGACGATCTGCAGCAGGGTCGACTTGGAGGTAATGTCGGCCAGCCGACATAGGTTCCGCACCTCATCCGGCATCGCGTTCAGCGACAGGGATTCCGTGATCGAGGTGCGCGACTTCCCCAGCTTCCTCGCCATGTCCTCGTGGGTGTATCCGCAGCGCACGGCCAGCTGGTGCAGGGCCTCTGATTCTTCAAAGGCGGTCAGGTCCTTGCGCTGAATGTTCTCGATCAGCGCGAGTTCGAGGACCTCGTTGTCGTCGAGTTCCTTGACGATGACCGGGACCTCGCGAAGTCCGACCTGGACGGCGGCGTGGTAGCGGCGCTCGCCGGCTACGATCTGGTAGCGGCTATCGACCTGGCGGACCAGAATCGGTTCAAGGATGCCCTTGTCCGCCACCGACGCCATCAACTCGGACAGGTCGCCCATGACCTGTCGCGGCTGATTGGGGTTCGGATCGAGCAGTTCAATCGGCACCATCCGGCCGACGGGGGCGCCGCCGGAATGGACCAGCGCGTCCACGTAGTGTTCATCGTGGCGCATTCGGAGCGTATCAGGCAGGCCGCGCTTCGACACGTTCAATCACCTCTTCGCACAAGCTGAAGTAGTCGGTCGCGCCGCTGGATTCAGGCGCGAACGTGAAGATGGATTCCTTGTAGGCCGGACTCTCCTCGAGCCGCACGCTCTTGGTGATCACGGTGCGGAACACCTTCCCGCCAAAGACCTTCTGAATCTGTTCGCGGATGTCCCGCGCCAGGGCCGTCCGCCGGTCGTGCATGGTGATGACCACGCCGAGAATCCGCAGCGACGGATTGGGCCGCTGCCGGACCTTCTCGATCGTCTCGAGTAAGTCGTCGGTGCCCTCGAGCGCGAAATAGGAGGACTGAATCGGGATCAGCAGGTGCGTCGCCGCAACGAGCGCATTGATGGTCAGCAGACCCAGGGCCGGCGGACAGTCGATGACGATGTTGGGGTAGGCGTCGTGCAGCTCGGCGATCTTGTCCTTGAGCCGGAAGTGCGCGTCCAACTCCCCCACCATGCGCGACTCGAGTTTGGCGAGCGCGATCCGGGCGGGCGCGATGGAGAGATTCGGCACCGGCGACGGCAGGATGATCGATTCCAGGCTGCACTGGGGATCAGCGATGGCGTCGAAGGTGCTTCGCTGAATGGCGCTGAGGTCGAGGAACGAGATGCTGCTGTTGGCCTGAGGGTCGAGATCGATGAGCAGCGTCTTGCGTCCGCGAAGCGCGAGGGCGGCGGCGAGATTGACGGCCGTCGTGGTCTTGCCGACGCCGCCTTTTTGATTCGTGATCGCTACGATCATGTGTTGGGGGACCGAGGAGTCGTCCGAGGGTGGTGCCATTCTAGGAACGGGTGGAAGGATGTGTCAACCGCCCGAGGCGGGCGACAGGTTGAGCTGGGCGTGTCGGCCGGGCCATGTCGGCCGGCCGACATGCTACATCTTGTACTTGCCCAGCTCGTCGGGATCGAGGCTTTCCAGCCAGTGCTGCAGGCGGTCCGTGTCGGCCCGTTCAGATGAGAGATCGGTGGTCTTGGCGCTGTCGAGCACCGCTTCCTCGACCAGGATGGGAGCGGCCGCGCGCAGGGCCAGGGCGATCGCATCGCTGGGACGGGCGTCGAGGGCGACGCTCCGACCGCGCACGGTGAGGTGGATGGTCGCGTAGAAGAGGTTCTCGCGCAGGTCGCAGATGACGATGCGGGTGACCGTGCCCTCGAGATCGGCGATGACCGTGCGCAGCAGGTCGTGGGTCATCGGGCGCGGGGGCGTGACGTTCTCGATCTGCATCGAGATGGCGCTCGCCTCGAAGGGGTTGATCCAGATCGGCAGCACGCGCTCGCTGCCGGTGTCCTTCAGGATGACGATCGGGCTGTTGGTGATCGGATCGAGGGTCAGGCCTTTGATAACGACTTCGATCAGCATGATGTCCCCATCCCTTCGGTCGCCATCTGGCCCCGCAGGCCGTGCGGGCCGGCGCGGTCAATCCGGACACGCACGGTGTCGCCG
>JBEBGV010000198.1:0-2588 GCA_040081265.1 Vicinamibacterales bacterium | reverse complement strand
TAGAAGAGTTTCACTCAGAGATTCTTGCAGACCTCGAGATTTCCGAGGGCCCGCCGACCCTGCCAGAGGCAGAGTCCGCCACTGCTCTACTTGACGCGCCAGCTATTCCCCAAATACTCGCAGCTCGCGCCGAGAGGGGGCTGTTACGAATTGCCTTCCGGGCACCAGACAATTGGAGTGTCACACAGGCCGTGTTCGATGACGACCTCCAACCTATCCGTCTCAACGGGATCGGCAGTTGTGAGTGCGTGGCACCCGAGGCGGCTAGTCAGGTTCGTTTACGGGGCCAAGTGGGAGAACGTGTACTCGACACCCTTCCAATGTGGATTGACCATGAGGAAGCCTTGGTGTCGACAAGCTACAGCCGCTCGCTCGAACAGGCGATCAGAGCCAAGGGGCAGGGTGGAGAGTGGGAACTCGACGACTGGGCCGATGTCTTGCGGGCATTCTGCCAAGATCTTCAGTACGTTCCACAGCGGGCGGCCCAGGAACGCGGGCACAATCCAACCAACGACGAGCCAAACACCTTCAATCGTTCAGACATCTTCGCGACGGATCTGAGTCCCGCGCTGCAGGGTCATCACACTGGCACAGGAGATTCCAGTCAGGCCTCAAGCCTTCGATCGCTCATTCTCCGGTGGTTCAGTCAGGGCGACGAAGACCTCCCGGATACACCAGCCGTATCGCATCACCAGGGAAACGGTGGGCTGCCAGGCGAGCTCGATGAGGTTGTCGATCAACCAGAGACCCTGCAATCGCTTCTTGAAGATGCGAAGAGGCTGGAACAACGGCAACGCCGAACGAAACGCGACAAGCAGAATGCCTTAAGAATCATCGCCCAGATGGTCTCGTTCATTTCGTCACCGGACTCGCTGAGGAATCGACACCCGGTGGACTTGGCCCGCGACTTGAAGTTGGCATCGGTGCTGTTGCGCATGGGGGTCCACAAACAATGGGTCGAGCGTGATGAGTTCCTAGCAGCGACGTTTAAGATCTGGTCCGCTCTATTCCTCGGCGCAAACGACGAGCGTCCAGCTGCGATCCAGTCAGGACTCGAAGAAGAACCCCATTCACAGCTCGCGTCGCCAGTCGTGGCCGCTGCCCTGTTTGCTTGGGGCATGGAGATTCCGGATACACCGGCGACCCCCAGAGAATCTCAGCTCCTCCTTGCCTTAGCCCTCTGTGTGAGCCGCCACCCCCGGATCTGGATCTCGGGTGACCTGGAAGCGATGGCTGATGAACTAGTGCTCATCCTGCGAGCGACCGGGGAGGCACCGGACCTCGCTGTCGTGCAAGCGCGGTGGCGCGACCTCACAATGCTCGGCAGCGCACTCGGACGGTTTGAGCTGGCGCTCACGGAATGGAACTTCAGACAACTTCGCGAGTCGAATCACGCGAAAAGCGTCGAGCGTGGAGAACTGACCTACCAGGGACCGCTTGGGTACACGATCGCTCAAGAGTCGGCACTTCGGACCACGAGCCAGAATGTGCGCCTACTCCTGCTCCGTTCAGCGGCATCTGACGAATCGCTCGTCCGAGCCGATTTCGTCAACCCTGTGAGCGGACTGATGCACAATTCCGAACTCCGCGAGCGTCTCATGGGCAACGAAGCCGCAGCTTTGGCGATCGAGGCCCTACTCGCGCGGCTGCGGGGCGCCTGGGCAAGCTAACGAGAGCGCGTGCCGCTCTAAGCCGTTGCGTTCGGCGGCATCTAAAGCGCCCTCGCGGCGCTAGTGCGGATCTTGACGGCGGTGGGTACCGACGCCGTACAGAAACGTTTGATGTGTGCCCTCACGAGTGCGGCGGCGCATAGGCCACTAAGCCTGCGGCAAGTAGAGGATCTCTGGTTGGTGTGGCTCTGAACCCTCAACCTGAGCGGAATTGTGATTCGACGCGAGCTCAACGGCGGCCTCGAGGCGTGCGAGCGCTCTCTCGAGCCGAACAGGAGTGCTCTGCAGGTAGCGGCTAGTGGTCGTGATGGCTGCATGGCCGAGGAACATCTGCACGTCGTGCAAGTCGGCACGAGACTCTAGCAACCTGCTCGCGAACTCCCGGCGAAGGTCGTGGAAGTGCAAACCCTGAATGCTGGCGCGTTCGCAAGTCAGTTCCCAGGCGGTGCGAATCGACTTCACTCGCTCCCCCACCTCGGTGCCGAACACGTACAAGTGTGGGCCCAGCTCCTTACCGTCCGGACCGTGCCGGCGCATACTGAGCACGCCGCGCAGGATCGTACTCACCGGAATCACCCTCGTCTCAGCCGTCTTCGTTTTCGAGGCAGTCAGCTCGATCCATCGGACTTGGCCCTTCTGGTCGCCGCGAATCTGCGACCATTGCAGAGACAACAACTCCCCGAGGCGGCACCCGGTCGACAGTGCGGCCACGATGAGCGCCCGGAGGTGCGGTCCAGCGTGCTTCAGGAGTCGGGCCTCCTCGCCCTCTCTTACGGTGCCATCGGGAAGGGTGACGGACGGCTCGAGCCGACGAGTGCGGGCCGCCTCCACGCTGGTTTCGAGCCGCACTACCGAGACGGGGCCGCGCTTGAACGGCGTCTCAGTGAGATGTCCCTCGGCCACTGCCCAGGCGAAGAC
>JBEBGV010000008.1:0-97243 GCA_040081265.1 Vicinamibacterales bacterium | reverse complement strand
GCCCCCACCAAACGGTCCCCCGAAGGGGCCGACGCCACTGTGCCACCCGCTCCACGGCCCGCGGCCCCAGCGGCCCGACCGTCGCCGTCGCGTCCGGCCGATGGCGTTCAAGATGAGGAACAAGACGATGATGGCGACAGTCAGGTTGCGCGAGGCTCCGCCAGAGTCCCGACGCGACGCCTCGCGTGGGACGCCCTGCAGTACGACGTTGCGTCCCTCGGCGACGCGGGCCACCAGGCGAGAGACGCCACGCACGAGGCCGGGCCCATAGTCGCCTCGCCGGAAGTCGGGCGCGATGTACTGCCGGACGGTCTCACCGGCAAAGCCATCGGTGACGAAACCTTCGAGGTCATACCCGACTTCGATGCGGACCTCGCGTTCCTGGCGGGCGACCAGGACGAGGAGCCCGTTGTCCTTCCCGCCCTGACCGATCCCGCTGCCCCGATTCTCGAACATCTTCACCGCGTACTCGCGTGCATCGGCATACGGCGCGATGGTGTCGACCGTGGCGACGATCAGCACGTCGCCGCTGGCGCGCTGGAGCGCGCGGATCAGGGTGTCGAGCTGGCGGGCGCTGTCAGCGTCGATCAGGCCAGCGAAGTCATTGACGGTCGCAGTCAGCGCGGGAGGCGGATCCTGCGCGTACGCGGGTGTTCCCGCGAGCAACAGCAGGGCGGCCCCGGCGATCGCCGCCGCCCGGAGCAGGGGGCCTGAGCGCATCGGCGTCATGGTCGCCATGTGTCCACCGCGCGTGCGAGCTGCTCGACGGCGGCGAGATACGTCGGGAAGAGGCGAACGCCGTCGACAGCCCTGGCCGCGGCGGGTCCGTCGACCAGCGAGAGTACCTGGGCAACCACACTATCCGGCAGTCCGATCGCCCGCGCCCCCTTGAGTGCGGTGTCGGCGCGCGTCGGCGCTTCGACCTTGAGCAGGCGCGCCACGCTGCGGAGCAGACCGGCGAACCCTGGTGCAGAAGCAGCCACGAGTCGGCTGACCGCGAAGGGATCGCCGCGGGCCTCGATATATCCCTCACGGAGGTGGAGAATGTGGCTCTTGATCTGCTTCTCGCACGCACGACGGACGTCCTCAGGGTTGATGACCGCGGCCTCGAACGGGTCACGCCCGAAGATCCGCTGGTGAGCCGCGGCGATGTCGGCATACTCGAGCGGGAAGGTGTCGAGTGAGCGCCGGAACTCCTCGTCGGGCAGGATCAGCGGCGTACTGACGCCCCCGCGGGCCCACTGGTCAGCGAGACGGGCACAGGCCTCGAGATCGTCGTGGGACAGGCTGTCGACCAGGACAAATGAACTGAGCGAGGTGGGCGCCGTCGCGTCGAGGACATCGCCATAAATCACCACGGAGAACAGCCTGGTCGCGAAGACGCGCTGCAGGTCGTTCACGAGCGACTGGGCCGACGATTGCCATGGCGTGTGCATCACTTCATTGTAGGACCCCCTGCGACGATGCGCAGGGTCGATCCGAATGACGCGAGTGCGACACCGGAAGTTCCAGCTCGTGCAGAAGGTAGAATCGCAAGGCATGCAGTTGCGCGAGCTCAACATCGGCTGTTTCGGCGGTGGCACGGGCCTTCCCAGCCTGATCGGGGGCCTTAAGCGGAACCCATGGCTCCGGCTCAATGCCGTCGTCACGATGTTCGACAGCGGGGGGAGTTCGGGGCTCCTTCGTGACGAGCTCGGCGTGCTGCCACCTGGCGACGTGCTGAAGTGCGCGCTGGCGCTCTCGCGTCACGAAGGCGAGGCCAGACGGGTCTTGCTTTCGCGGTTGCCGACGCTCGAACACCATGCGCGCCTTGGCGGGCACACCGGCGGGAATCTGCTCCTGTCCATGATGGAGCAGCACAGCGGAGATTTTCTGGCGGCTGTGGATGGCCTGCGCAGCCTGCTCGGCTGCCGCGGACGGGTGTGGCCAGTCACGGTGCAGAGTGCGTCGATCTGCGCTGAGTACAGCGACGGATCCCGCACGAGCGGAGAGGTTGAAGTTGACGCCGAGCAGTCGCGCGGGCGGCAGGTACGGCGCGTGTGGCTGGATCCCGACGTACAGATTCTTCCGGAGGTGGCGACGGCAATCCGGGAGTTCGATGCTGTCATCATCGGCCCCGGCAGCTTCTTCACGAGCCTCATGCCACCGTTGCTTGTCAAAGGCGTGCGCGAGGCGATCGCGTCGGTGAAGGGGCCGATCATCCTCATCGCCAACCTCTTCACCGAGGGGCGGGGGATGGCGGGGTTCACCGCCGCCGATGCCACGCGCTGGGTTGGCGACGCGCTGGGCCGCCCCGTGGACGTTGTTATCGCCAACACAGGACGGCCGCCCGACGGTGTGCTCGAACGTTACGCGCTCGAACACAAGGAACCCCTCGAACTCGGCGCGCTGGATCCGCGTTGCGAAGCCGTGCTGGGGGAGTTCTGGCGCACCAGCATCGCGCGGCACGACCGCCGCCGCCTGTCGTTTGCGGTCTGGTCGGTGCTGTCTTCGCGCCTGCTCTCGCCGGGTTAGAACGGCGAGAGGTCGCTGCTGGTGCCGCCGGCGGCCGGAATGTAGGTCTTCAGCACATAGTCCATCACCATCCGGTCGGCACTGAAGCGCCAGCCAAGGGTTCTGATGGCCCGCTTGACGCGTGCAATCCACTGCCGCGGCAACCCGTCCATGTCGCGATCGAAGTACAACGGCACAATCTGATCACGCAGCGTCGAGAGCAGCGCCGCTGCATCGCGAGTGTCGTGGACGTCGGTGGATGAGTGCGTCTCTCCCATGCCGATCGGAAAGCCATTCAACCCGTCGTAGGCTTCAGTCCACCAGCCGTCGAGCACCGAAAAATTCAGCGCACCATTCAGCACGACCTTCTGTCCGCTGGTACCGCAGGCCTCGAGCGGCCGGCGCGGGTTGTTCAGCCACACGTCGACCCCCTGTACGAGATGGCGTCCGACGTTGATGTCGTAGTCCTCGATAAAGAGGAGCTTGCCGGCAAAAGCCGGGTCATGGGTCAGCTGGGCGATCTGCTGAAGCACGGCCTTGCCGGGACCATCCTGCGGATGCGCCTTGCCCGCGAAGATGACCTGGACGGGCCGCTCGGGATTGTTGACGAGCGACGCAATCGTCTCGAGGTCGCGCAACAGGAGATTGGCGCGCTTGTAGGTGGCGAAGCGCCTGGCGAAGCCGATGGTCAGCGCGTCGGAACTCAGTGCGAGGCGCAGTTGCGCGATCCGCCCGGCGGAGTCACCGCGCCGCTCGGCCTGCTCGACCGCCCGCCGTCGGGCGAACTCGATGAGCACGGTCTTCAACGTCTGATGCGCTTCCCACAGTTCGCCATCGTTGATCTGATCAGCACCCTCCCAGAAACCCGGGTCGTTGCTGCGGACGGCCCAGTCCGCGCCGAAGTGGCGGTCATAGACCTGGCGCATCTGAGGTGCCAGCCACGACTGCACGTGCACACCGTTGGTGATGTGTCCGATCGGGACGTGGTCCTCCCGGCTGCCCGGGTAGAGCTGTGCCCACATGGCGCGCGAGACGTGCCCGTGCAGCGACGACACGGCATTGGCGCGGCGGCTCGACTTGAGCGCCAGGATGGTCATGCAGAAGCGCTCCTCGCGGTTCCACGGAGCGATGCGGCCGAGCGCCATGAAGTCGTCAAGCGAGAGCCCCAGTCGGTCGCGCAGCGGACCGAGGTGTTCCTCGACGAGGTGTTCCGGGAAGCGATCGTGTCCGGCCTCGACCGGAGTGTGGGTTGTGAACACCACGGTGGCCGCGACACGGCGCAAGGCCTCTCCGGCGTCGACACCCTCAGTTTCCATCCGACGTCGCGTCAACTCGAAGGCGGCAAAGGCGCTGTGCCCCTCGTTGAGGTGCACGACCCCGGGCGAGATACCGAGGGCGGCCAGCGCCCGCACACCGCCGACGCCCAGCAACAGCTCCTGGCGGATACGGACGCGTTCGTCGCCGCCATAGAGTCGCGCGGTCAACTGCCGGTCTTCGGCACTGTTGCCGTCGATGTTCGAATCGAGCAGCAGCAGCGTGATCCGTCCGACCTGCACGCGCCAGACGAGGGCGCTGATTCGGCCCGACCGCGTCTCGATCTCCACGCTGAGCGGTGTCGACGTGCCGGGCGTCATCACCTGCTGGATGGGCAGTGACCGACTCTCCAGGTTCAGGTATTCCTCCTGCTGCCAGCCGTTGGTGTCGAGACGCTGCCGGAAATATCCCTGGTCGTAGTAGAGACCGACCCCGACCAGGGGCACGCCCAGATCCGACGCGCTCTTCAAGTGGTCGCCGGCCAGCAGGCCGAGTCCTCCCGAATAGATGGGAAGCGATTCATGGATGCCGAACTCGGCCGAGAAGTAGGCCACGGGGCGCGCCCCAAGCACGCTCGCGAACCCGGCGCCCCAGGTGCGCGACGATTGCAGGTAGTCCTGCATGCGACGGTATGCGTGGTTGATTCGTCCGTGCATCGCGAGAGCCGACACACGGGCCTCGAGCTGGGCGGACGAGGTCTGTCGCAACAGCACGACCGGATTGTGGTCGCACTCGCGCCAGAGCAGCGGGTCGATGTCGCGGAAGAGGGCGACGGTATCCGGGTCCCAGGACCACCACAGGTTGTGAGCCAGTGCGCTCAGCCGCTGGTGAACCGGCGCAACGAAGTGACCCAGCTTGCGCGCCTCGGTGACGATGGGCGCCAGCTGCGCGCCAGCCATCGCCAGCATCCGCACGTCGTCATCGTCGAACAGGCGGGCAGCGATGGTCTGCAGCACGAGCACGCCCTGTAGAACGCCGCGATCGACGACAGGCACACCCAGGAACGTGCGATAGGGATCCTCGCCAGCATCGCGGAAGTACTTGAAGCGCGGGTGGGACGAGGCGTCCTGGACGACGAGCGGCTTCACCTGTTGAGCCACCAGGCCAGCCAGGCCTTCGTTGATCGACATCCGGACGCGCCCGACGCTCTCGGGACGGAGCCCGATGGTGGCCGCCAGCATGAGCGTGGCGCGGTCGGGTTCGAGCAGGTAGACCGAACAGACATCGGTCGCAAACCGCTGCTGAATGAGTTCGACGATGTTGGTCAGCGTTTCCGAGGGGCTGCCGCGGCGGGAGACCAGTTGGCTGATTTCTTCGAGCGTCCACAGACGGGCATTTGCTTCATCGACGGGGACTGCGTCCTGATTTACCACGTGACCTCCGAAAGGGTTCGACCTGCCGCATGAGAGGGATAGCAAGAGTCCTGCCCTGCGATGCCCGATCTTTCCGGGCAATTTACGGAGGGTGTGTCGCCTGTTTCTACATTTGCGTATCTCTCATATTCCATTACGACGAATCTGCGGAGTGTGTCATCGTGAGCGCGGATGCCGCCAGGTGAAAACAGGCCGAAAACACGCCTTTCGCGGTGGCGGGCCTGGCTGGCCTGCAGGTTGCTACCACCACGGACCATGAGCTTTGCCACCCTCGTCGATCGTGTGCGGTTCGAGTTCATGGAGATGCCCGGCATGGAACTCACGCTGGCCCAGGCCGGTAGACTATGGAACATGGGCGCCGATGACTGTCGCTTCGTCATCGATTCTCTCGTGGATACTGGCTTTCTCCGCTGGACGACCCAGCGCACGATCGTGCGGACCGGACGGGCATAAGGGCACAGAGGCGAGGGGCGCCAGCCTGGCGTTCGGGACGGAACGGGGGCGCCTGCTGGCGCAGGCAGTTCTTCGTATCCACAATTACGTCTCTCATAAGCACGTGCATAACATTTATGTTCCATTCTTCGTTGCGTCGGGTCACGTGAGGGAGAGAGCTCCGAGATGCAGGTAGGCACCTACGAAACCGGCGGGTTCTACGACGAGCTCTTCGAAGAGAGTGGCCGGCCCAGAGTGGAGGCCCGTCTGCTGCTTGAGACCATCGGCGCCCTGGGCGAGGGCCAGCTGCAACGCTGCCAGCAGGCGGCGGAACGCGTGCTCGTCCAGCTCGGAATCACGTTCAACGTCTACGGGAACTCTGCCGGGACCGAACGTCCGTTTCCGTTCGACCTGGTCCCGCGCATCGTGCGCGCCGAGGAGTGGGCGTGGCTCGAGCGCGGCTTGAAGCAGCGCATCCACGCCCTTAACTTGTTCATCGATGACATCTATCACACCCAGCGCATCGTCAAGGCCGGGATCGTGCCGGAAGAGGTCATCAGATCCGCGGCGTCGTTCCGGCCCCAGTGCGTCGGGCTGGACCCGCCCAAGGGCGTATGGTGTCACATCACCGGCACGGACCTCGTCCGCCACGGCGACGGACAGATCTATGTGCTCGAGGACAACCTGCGCGTCCCCTCGGGCGTCTCGTACATGCTCGAGAATCGGGACTTGATGAAGCGCACCTTCCCGCAGGTCTTCGAGGGCTTGCCGGTGCGTCCGATCCTCGAGTACCCGAGCCTGCTGCTGCGCACGCTGGAGTCGCTCGCTCCATCTGGTATCGCCGGCAAACCGGTCGTCGTGCTGCTGACGCCCGGGATGTACAACTCCGCCTATTTTGAGCACAGCTACCTTGCACAGAAGATGGGCATCCCGCTCGTCGAGGGTCGCGATCTGGTGGTCGAGGACGATGCGGTCTGGATGCGAACGACGAGGGGACTGCGACGCGTCCACGTCATTTATCGTCGCATCGACGATGACTTTCTCGATCCCGAGGCGTTTCGCCCCGACTCGATGCTGGGTGTGCCCGGATTGATGCGCGCCTACCGCGCCGGCCGTGTCGCGCTCGCCAATGCGCCTGGTAACGGCGTCGCCGACGACAAGGTCATGTACGCCTACGTGCCTGACATGATCAAGTACTACACCGGCGAGGACGCCATCCTGCCCAACGTGCCGACCTACCTCTGCTGGCGCGACAGCGACCGGCAGCACGTCCTGCAGAACCTCGACAGCCTGGTGGTGAAATCGGCCAACGAAGCTGGCGGATACGGCATGCTGGTCGGGCCCCACTCCACGGCCGCCGAACGTGAGGCGTTCGCCGACAAGATCAAGGCGAATCCGCGCAACTATATTGCCCAGCCGACGCTGGCCCTCTCACGCGTGCCGACGCTGGTTGGCGATCGGCTGGAGGGCCGACACGTCGACCTCAGGCCGTATATCCTCTACGATGGCGACGGCAATGTTCACGTCGTGCCGGGAGGACTTACTCGGGTGGCGCTGCGCAAGGGATCGCTGGTCGTGAATTCGTCGCAGGGCGGCGGCAGCAAGGATACATGGGTGCTGGCGCCGCTGGCCGGAGCGTCGATGTGAGAGCGGAACCGCTCCCGCTGCTCAGCCGCGTCGCTGACTCGGTGTACTGGCTGGCGCGCTACATCGAGCGGGCCGAGAACGTCGCCCGTTTTATCGGCGTCAATCTCAACCTTCAGCTCGATCTGCCGCTCGCTCCGGCGCACCAGTGGCAGCCCCTCATCGATACCAGCGGCGACACCGAAAGCTTCAAGGAACGCTACGGTGCGGCAAGCCAGGTGCGCGTGATCGAGTACCTGGCCTACGACAACGAGAACCCGAACTCGATCGCGTCCTGCCTGCGGCTGGCGCGCGAGAACGCCCGCTCGGTGCGCGAAACCATCTCGTCGGAGATGTGGGCGCAGGTCAACAGCATGTACCTGCAGATTCAGACGCAGCGGTCGCTGCCCGAGCCTGAACGGATGCTCGACGCCTTTCGCGAGATCCGGCTCGGCTGCCACCTGTTTCAGGGACTGGCTGACGCCACGATGTCGCACGGCGAGGCATGGCACTTCCTGAGGCTGGGCCGCAAGCTGGAGCGTGCCGACAAAACCTCCCGTATCCTGGACGTGAAGTATTTCATGCTGCTGCCATCGGCACGCGACATCGGCACGCCCTACGACGACATTCACTGGTCGGCGGTGCTGAAGTCGGTCAGCGGCTTCGAGATGTATCGGAAGAAGTTCGGACGAATCACGCCTCCCGACGTGGTCGACTTCCTGGTGATGGATACCGAGTTTCCCCGCGCCGTCCGGTACTGCGTTCACTGTGCCAGCGAGTCGCTACGTGCGATCACGGGAAGTGCGCCTGGCGCCTTCACGCGCACGTCCGAGCAGCTGATGGGACAACTGGTTGCCGAACTGGACTTCACCTCAGTCGAGAGCGTGATTCGTGGAGGGCTTCACGAATACCTCGACCGCCTGCAGTTGAAGATGAACGCCATCGATGCGTGCCTGCGTGAGGACTTCGCTGTCCGCACGCCAGTGATCGCGACCTCTCCTGCGCCCTCTCCGAACCAGTCACAGAGCCAGTCGCAACGGACCTCGATTGGTCCCGCCGCGGTCTAGCCGAGACTCCGTCCTGCCAATGACTTCAGCCGAGATGCGTTCGTAGCATGGCCATCAGGGTCGCCCTGCACCACAAGACGGTGTATCAGTACGATCGCCTGGTGACGTTGTCGCCGCAGACGGTCCGTCTGCGCCCGGCACCGCACAGTCGGACGCCGGTCACCAGCTATTCGCTGCGGGTCGAACCCAGGGAGCACTTCATCAACTGGCAGCAGGATCCGCACGGCAATTTTCAGGCGCGGCTCGTGTTCCCTGAGCCGACCAATCGCTTCGCGATCGAGGTCGATCTGGTGGCCGAGATGTCGGTCATCAATCCATTCGACTTCTTTCTCGAGCCCTACGCCGAGCAGTTTCCGTTCACCTACGAAGCCAGTCAGCGCGAGGAGCTGGCGCCGTTTCTGGCGACGCCGTCACCCGGCCCCCGCCTGGCCGCGTTCGTTGCCACGATCGACCGAACGCCGATCAACACCATCGCCTTCCTCGTCGAGCTCAATCGACGGCTTCAACTCGGCGTCGGGTATGTGATCCGCATGGAGCACGGCGTGCAGACCAGCGAGGAGACGCTTGGTCTGGCGAGCGGATCCTGTCGCGACTCCGCGTGGCTGCTCGTCGAAGTGGCACGCCAGATCGGCCTCGCCGCGCGCTTCGTCTCCGGCTATCTGATTCAGCTCAAACCGGACGAGAAGCCGCTCGATGGACCGGAGGGGCCCAAGGAAGACTTCACCGATCTCCATGCCTGGGCCGAAGTCTACCTGCCCGGTGCGGGCTGGGTTGGACTCGATCCGACCTCGGGTCTCTTTGCGGGCGAAGGCCACATCCCGCTCGCCGCGACGCCATCTCCTGAATCGGCCTCGCCGGTCGCGGGGCTCGTGAGCCCGAGCGGCGTCGTGTTCCACCACGAGATGCAGGTGACGCGAATTCACGAGGACCCCCGCGTCACCCGTCCGTACACGGACGAACAGTGGACCGATATCCTCGCCCTCGGTGATCGCGTCGATGAAGAGCTGACCGCAGGCGATGTGCGGTTGACGGTGGGCGGCGAGCCGACGTTTGTGTCCATCGACGACATGGACGGCGAGGAGTGGAATACGGCCGCCATGGGGCCGACCAAGCGCCGTCTGGCATCGACGCTGATCGGACGGTTGCGCGACCTCCTGGCGCCTGGCGGACTGCTGCATTTCGGTCAGGGTAAGTGGTATCCCGGCGAGTCACTGCCGAGGTGGGCGTATACCTGTTACTGGCGCGAGGATGGTGTCCCCTTGTGGCGCAACCCCGCGCTGATGGCGGACCCCGATCATCCGGGTGGCTGGGAGGACACCGACGCCGAGCGCTTTGCGGAGGCGCTGGCGGAACGGCTGGAGGTGGGCCCCGAGCACGTCATTGCCGCCTACGAGGATCCGCTGGCCTACATCCATCGCGAGCGGCAGTTGCCGGTCAACGTCGATCCGGAGCACAACACACTCGACGATCCCGAAGAGCGCGAGCGATTGCGCCGGGTGTTCAGCCGGGGTCTGGGCAGGCCAACCGGATTCGTCCTGCCGCTCGCGCGCGGCTGGGGACACAACGGGCCCGTCTGGCAGTCCGGGCTGTGGATGCTTCGCGCCCGTCACCTGTTCCTTGTGCCTGGCGACTCACCGGTTGGTCTCCGCCTGCCGCTCCACTCGCTGGTCGCTGAACCAGTGGGCGTGATGCGCGAGGTCATCCCCGCGGATCCGATGCGTCCCTCGCAGCCGCTGCCTCGCCCGTCGTGGCGTGAGCCGAGAAACGCGTCGCGCACGCCGGTCCAGGCAAAGCTGGCGGGTGCGCCGGACACCAATCTCCGTTCACAGGAAGTGCACGAGCAGATCATCGCCGACATGCCCGATGGTGTCAGCGGCGAGCCGGTCATACGAACAGCGGTCAGCATTGAGGCCAGGGACGGTACGCTGTGCGTCTTCCTGCCTCCGGTCGCCAGTGGGGATGACTATGTCCAGCTGATCGCGGCCATCGAGGACACCGCGGCGACGCTGCACGCGCCGGTACTGCTCGAGGGCTACCCGCCGCCGTATGACGCGCGCCTTCGCCAGGTGAAGGTGACGCCCGATCCCGGAGTGATTGAGGTCAACGTTCAGCCGTCGGCCGGCTGGCGGGACCTGGTCACCAATACCACCACGCTCTACGCTCAGGCGCGAATGAGCCGGCTGGGTACCGAGAAGTTCATGCTGGACGGCCGTCACACCGGCACCGGAGGCGGCAACCACATCGTGCTCGGTGGAGCGACGCCGGGCGACAGCCCCTTTCTTCGATCGCCCGGGCTCCTGAAGAGCTTTCTCGCGTACTGGCTGAACCATCCGTCCTTGTCCTACCTGTTCTCTGGTGTCTTCATCGGCCCGACCAGTCAGGCACCGCGCGTGGATGAGACGCGGGCCGACGCGGTCTACGAGTTGGAGATTGCGATGCAGCAGGTGAGCGCTGGACCGGACGCCAGCCCGCCGTGGATCGTTGATCGCCTGTTCCGAAACCTGCTGGTGGATGTCACTGGCAATACGCATCGCGCCGAATTCTGCATCGACAAGCTGTATTCGCCGGATAGCGCGACAGGACGGCTCGGCCTGCTCGAACTGCGTGCATTCGAAATGCCGCCACACGCACGGATGAGTCTCGCGCAGCATCTGCTTGTGCGGACGCTGCTTGCATGGTTCTGGCGCGCACCGTACACGGGTGGGCTGATCCGATGGGGCACCCGCCTGCACGATCGTTTCATGCTGCCGCACTACGTCGCGCAGGATCTGCGTCGGGTCCTCGACGATCTGCGTGAGGCTGGATATCCGTTCAGCGAGGAGTGGTTTGCACCGTTTCTCTCGTTCCGCTTCCCGTCGTACGGCCGGGTGTCGTATCGGGATTGCACGATCGAGCTGAGCCAGGCGATTGAACCGTGGTACGTGCTGGGCGAGGAAGGCGCCGCCGGCGGCACGTCGCGATATGTGGATTCATCGGTCGAGCGACTGCAGGTGCATGCGACCGGCCTCGTGCCCGAGCGGCTGGCGATTTCGTGCAACGGTTTCGAGTTGCCGCTGCAACCGACCGGTACAGCCGGCGAGTACGTGTGTGGCGTGCGCTACCGTGCGTGGCAACCGCCGCACTGCCTCCACCCGACCATTCCGGTCCACACGCCGCTGGTCTTCGACCTGGTCGATCGCGAAGCGGGGCGATCGCTTGGGGGGTGCACCTACCACGTCGCCCATCCGGGCGGCCGGAACTACAACACATTTCCGGTAAACTCCCACGAGGCCGAAGCCCGTCGTCGGGCGCGATTTTTTGCGATGGGTCATACAGCCGGAGCCCAGATGGCGCCGATACGCCTGGAGAACCCCGACTTTCCCTCGACGCTCGACCTCAGACGGGCGCGGCCGGGTTCCAACTAGGTTGTGACCAAGTCGAACCTCACCTTGCGTGCTGAACGCGGGGCGGAGTGGGCGTATCGCCCCCCGCACCCGACCCATTGGGACGAGTTTCTCGACGAGTCGGGTCGCATCCGCCCGCATTGGAGGCGCCTGGCTGCCGGACTGCGTGGCCTCGGGCTCGCGGAGTTCCGCAAGCGCGCCGACGTTGGCCAGCGCCTGATCCAGGCCAACGGCATCACCTACAACGTCTATGGCGATCCCCAGGGCAAAGAACGCCCATGGCGGATGGACCCTGTGCCGTTGGCGATTGGGGAGGACGAGTGGGACCGCATCGAACGCGCGGTTGCACAGCGTGCCACCCTGCTGAACGCGATCCTGGCAGACCTCTACGGGTCGCAGCGCCTGCTGCGCGATCGCCTGCTGCCACCAGAACTGGTCTACGCCAACCCCAGCTTTCTCCGGGCGTGTCACGGCATCGTTCCACCGGCGGGGGTCTACCTGCAGAACTACGCGGTTGATCTGGCTCGTGCCCCGGACGGGCAATGGTGGGTGATTGCCGATCGTACACAGGCGCCGTCTGGCCTGGGGTACGCGCTCGAGAACCGGCTCGTGACCGCACGAACACTGCCGACGTTGCTCGACAAGTGCCATGCACGTTCGCTTGCGCGCTTTTACGAAGGCACCTTTGAGGCGTTGCTGCGGCTCGCCCCCAACCGCGCGGCGTCGCCACGCGTGGTCTTGCTGACCTCCGGCCCGCACAACGAAACGTACTTCGAGCACTCATACCTGTCGAAACACTGGGGCGTCCCGCTGGTGGGTGGCGATGACCTGACAGTGCGCGACAGTCGCGTGTACCTGAAGACACTCGCCGGGCTCAACCAGATCGACGTCATTGTCAGGCGGCTCGACGATGACTTCTGCGACCCGCTGGAACTGCGTGGCGACTCCCTGCTCGGCGTGCCCGGTCTGGTGCAGGCCGCACGGGCGGGCACGGTCTTCATCGCCAACGGCCTCGGGAGCGGCCTGGTTGAAACGCCATCGATCATGGCGTTCCTTCCCGGCCTCTGCCGCCATCTGCTCGGGGAACATCTGCTGCTGCCCTCGGTCGCCACCTGGTGGTGCGGGCAGGATGAACCGCGGCGGCATGTGTTGAATGAGATGAACGGCTTGGTCGTCAAGCCGACCTTTCCTCGTTTTGGTCAGCGAGCTGAGTTTCCGGCGTCAATGAACGCTGAGGCGCGGCGCGCGCTGGTCGCCCGTATCGAGCAGCACCCTGCGTCGTTTGTCGCGCAGGAGCAGGTCGATCTCTCGACCGCCCCGATTCACACCCATCGCGGTCTCGAACCCCGTCACGTCGTCCTGCGGGCCCTGGCGGCCTGGGATGGTGCTTCGTACAGTGTGCTTCCCGGCGGGCTGACCCGCGTGGCGACCGGACGACAGTCACTGGTCGTGTCGATGCAGCTCGGCGGGGGCAGCAAGGACACGTGGGTCGTCGATCAGCGTGCATCGCGGCAGCGCGAACCTCGCGCCACGCTCCGCCCGTCGCTCGTGCAGGGCGTTTCAACAGAACTGTCCAGTCGAGTTGCCGATAACCTGTTCTGGCTCGGACGCTACGCCGAGCGTCTCGAGTCGACCGCCCGCCTGATTCGCGTGCTCCTGCCCGGACTCTCCGGGGAGTCAGAGCTCGGTCGCGGCGCAGATATCAACACCATCCTGCATTTCCTGCGCGGGCTGAACCTGCTGCCCGCGGAGTTCAAGCACGCGCCCATCGCGCAGCAGTGGTGGCGCCTCCAGGGGCTCTTGGGGCAGCTGGTTTTCGATCCCGACCGCCCGTCAGGGATAGGGTGGAACCTGCGTCAGATCCGGCGTCTGAGCTGGGAGGTCAAGGAGCGGCTGTCTCAGGATACGTGGCGTGTCCTGCAACAGCTCGAGAAGGGCTTCGCCGACGCGCCGAGCAGCCCCGAGCGGCGGTATGTGGCGGCGCTCCAGCAGCTCGACGACGTCGTGATCATGTTGTCGGCGTTCGCCGGTCTGCTGTCGGAGAACCCGACGCGCGGCCACGGCTGGCGGTTTCTGGACATCGGTCGCCGGGTCGAGCGCGCGCTGCAGATGATCGAGTGGCTCCGGGTCGGCGTGGCCACCGCACCGCTTCCCGACGACGGGTGTCTCGAGGTGCTGCTGCAGGCAGCTGACAGCTCAACGACCTATCGGTCACGCTACCTCACGGCCATCCGCACACGATATGTGCTGGAGTTGCTGCTGGTCGACGAGGGCAATCCGCGATCGGTTGCGTATCAGGTGGCCACCCTCAACGATCGGATCACCGGCTTGCCAGAGCCCAGCGAGGGACAGGAGCTGGGCGAGCACACCATCGGCCCCCGGCTGATGAGCCTGCTCCGCAACGCCAGACTCGACGAGTTGAAGCGCCGCGACGCCAAAGGCGAGCGCCTGCAGCTCGAAGCACATCTCCAGACGCTGCGAAACGGCATCGTTGACCTTGCAGATGCCCTGGCTTTGAGATATCTCAGCCACTCGATCCCGTCCCGTCTGACCCCGTCGCTCTAGCATGTTGTACCGGGCCAGACACACCACCCTGTATCGCTACGCTGCGCCTGTGTCGCAGTGTCTGAGCGAGGTGCGCCTGACTCCGCGTGCGCTGCCGTGGCAGACCGTGCTCGAACGATCGATTGAGACGACGCCCCGGGCCGCGTCGCTTGACGAGCGGAAGGACTACTACGGCAACTCGGTCAGCCTGCTGTCGATTCTCGAACGTCACGACCAGTTTTCGACCGTGGCCACCAGCCTCGTGCGCGTTGACGCAAGGCCGGAGATGATCGAGGCGACGCCCGCGTGGGAGCAGGTGCGCGAAGACGTAGCCGCGCAGCGAACGGCAGAGGCGATCGACGCTGTGGAGTTCGTGTTCGACTCGCCGTATGTGACCACCGGTCCGGAGCTGGTCGCGTTCGCTGGAGGAAGCTTCACGGCCGGTCGTCCGTTGATGGCGGCGCTGTCGGACATGACTCACAGGATTCACCACGAGTTCACCTACAAGCCGACCACCACGACGATCGACACCCCGGTCCTGGAGACACTGCGAACCAGGCGTGGAGTCTGCCAGGACTTCGCGCATCTGATGATCGGTGCGCTCCGCTCGATGGGCTTACCAGCCCGCTACGTGAGCGGCTACCTGCGAAGTGGGGCCGACTATCAGGGCGCCGAAGCCTCTCATGCGTGGGTGTCGGCCTTCATCCCTGAGCATGGGTGGATGGACTTCGATCCCACCAACGACGTGATTCCCGGGACGGGGCACATCACCCTCGCGTGGGGACGCGACTACGGTGATGTGGCGCCGGTCAAGGGCGTCGCGCTTGGTGGCGGCAAGCAGGTGGTCGAGGTCGAAGTGCGGGTGGACCCCGTCGAGGGCTAGCGGGTCTTCCGCGTCTTGACGGTCTTGGTGGCGGGGGGAGGCGTCTTCCCGCGCATCGCCAACGCCTGGGCGATGATGCGCGCGAACATCTTGCCGGTGTCGCCGGTTTCCGCTGGCCGATTGGAACGCCAGATGTCGGGGTCGTCCTGCGCCAGGATCTCTGCAAAATCGAACTTCGTCTTCACGCTGAGCGGTGCAAATGCAGCGATGTCCACCGGGCCAGCCCAGTCATCCTTGTGCTTGATGAGCAGCCACGACTCGGCCTTCGAAGAGCTGCCCCAGCCCCTGGTCCGAACGAGGACCCAGGACCCTTTCAGCTTATAGCCGTCCAGCGTGAACTTGAGGTCGCCCTTCTGGAGTGCGGCCTCCACGTCGTCGACCTCCGGCGTCCACGTTCCGCGGTCCCAGAGCATGACAATGCCCGCGCCGTAGCCGGACGGGATGACTCCCTCGAATTCACCATATTCGACGGGATGATCCTCCACGTGCATGGCCAGCCGCTTGATCGTCGGATCCAGTGACGGCCCCTTCGGCACAGCCCATGACAGCAGCACCCCGTTGTGCTCGAGTCTGACGTCGTAGTGCAGGTGACTGGCGAGGTGCTTCTGGACACAGAAAAATCGCGGCGTTCGGCCTGATGCCGCGCGCGCCCGCCTGGCGGCGAGCGCGACATCGCCGGCCGGCTCCGGCGTGCTCTTGAAATTGCGCTTCTGCTTGTATTTCTCAAGCGGCATCCGGATTCCTCTCGAGGCCCCCGATCGGCCTGGCGAGCAGCAGGAAGATCATCCCCGTCGCAACGCCGAACGCGGCGACAGCAGCGAAGAGCGTCCAGATCGGAATCGCCTCGTAGAACGCGGCCATGCGCCCGCCAATGTAGTTGCCACACGCGGCCGCCAAGAACCAGACGCCCATCACCAGTCCGCCGATTCGTGCCGGAGCCAGCTTCGACATGGCGCTCAAGCCCACCGGGCTGAGCAGCAGTTCACCCCAGGTGTGCAGCAGGTAGGTGAGCATCAGCCAGCCCGGGCTGACCCGCACTCCGCCGTCGGCGATCAGGGCTGGAACGATGAGGGTGGCGAAGCCGGCACCAACCAGGACGAGCCCCGCGCCGAACTTGGCCGTGCTGGTGGGTTCGATGCCTTTGCGAGCGAGGCGAACCCACAGCCACGCGAAGACAGGCGCGAACATGATGATGAAGAGTGCGTTCGCTGACTGATACCACGCGCTCGGGAACTCCCAGCCCGCGATGATGTTGCTCGTGTTGCGGTCGGCGAACAGGTTCAGCGTCGATCCGGCCTGTTCGAACTCCGACCAGAACAGCGCCGCACCCAGGAACAGGAGGCCAATCACATACAGGCGTTTCCGCTCCGATGCAGTCCAGCCGGTGGAGATGATGTAGAGCCACGCAAAGAACCCCACGGTGATGGCCAGCAGGAAGTAGCCGGCGGCGTCGGCGATCACGGTGGCGGTGAGCGTCAGCACGCCGGCCGCGTGGGCGAGCGCGAGCACCACAGTCAGACCCACGACGGCAGCGACGGCCCACGCCATGTGTCGTCGATCGCGAGTGGAGGTCGCGACGCTCGAGGCGGCGGGATACAGCCCCGCCTCACCGAGGTGTCGCCGCCCAAGCATGTACTGTGCGAGACCGAAGGTCATCCCCACCCCGGCCGCCGCAAATCCTGAGTGCCAACTGACCCGCTGTCCCAGATATCCGCACACCAGCGGCGCCAGGAACGAACCGATGTTGATTCCCATGTAGAAGATCGAATACGCGGCATCCCGCCGCGGATCCGTCTCGGTGTAAAGACGTCCGACGATGACGCTGACATTCCCTTTCAGCAGGCCGGTGCCGATGACGATGAGCGCCAGTCCGGCGTAGAAGGTCGTCAGGGTGGGGACTGCCATGCTGAAGTGGCCGGCGGCGATGAGGATGCCGCCGTACAACACGGCGCGCTGCGCGCCGATCAGATGATCGGCCACCCATCCGCCGGGCAGCGTGGTCATGTAGACCATCGCCGTATAGAGCCCGTAGATCGCTCCGGCGCGCACGGTGTCCAGGCCCAGGCCTCCGCTTGTCACGGGGGCAACCATGAACAGGATGAGGAGCGCCCGCATCCCGTAGTAGCTGAATCGCTCCCACATCTCGGTGAAGAAGAGCGTAGACAGGCCGCGAGGATGACCAAAAAACGCCGTGTCGGTCGAGACAGACGCCATGGTCGAAGGGTGGCTCCTGGGGAAACGCGGGCTCTTACTGCGGCTTTTCCGGAACGTAGCCGGGGGGCAGGGAGGTGTTGGCGCCGAAGAAGAACTCCTCCATGTGCTTGGCGATGATGTCCTGGGCCTCCTTCTGCCATGGTAAGAGGCGGTATTCGTTGAGGATCATCTTCATGCGATCCTCCCACTGCTTCCACGCCTGCGTCGAAACCTGCTCGTAAATCCGCTGACCGAGTTCACCCGGCCACGGCGGGCTTGCCAGCCCCGGAAGTTCCTGGTTGAGCTTCGCGCACATCACCAGGCGGACGGCAGGTGATGTCGGCGCGGCATCGTTGGGACCTTGAAAAGTGCTCATGACGCGATCGTAATCGAACTCGACTGTAGTGAGGCGTGTCAGTTGGGCACTACGGTTCGGTAGAAAGGAAACGATCGACGCCTCGATCCCGCGAAGTGCTGAGATTTTCGGACGCGATCGAGGTGGCACACGCCTTGTAGCTCATCGGACAGACGGTCTCTAGACACGGCCCCCGCGCCCCATGCCGGAGTCTGGTGAGTCTTAGTACCAGGAGGTGAGACATGGAAGTATTCAAAGCAGTACGGCGGGGGTTCGCATCGATGTCACCGGACAAACAGCGTGAGATTGCCCGCAAGGGTGGCCGCGCTGCGCACGAGAAGGGCACAGCGCACGAGTGGACGCCCGACGAAGCCCGCGCAGCGGGCCGTAAGGGTGGCCAGATTAGCCGCGGTGGACGCGGACGGCTCGAAGGCGAGTCTGACAGTTCGAGCACGATGTCGTCGATGAATGGCCTCGAGCCACATCCGGCCGGCTAAGAGCCCGGCCAACACGTCAAGTTCCGGCGGAAGGTTCTCCAGGGAAGGGGTGACCGAGGTGCGAATGCGAATTCTCCATGGCTTGGTGCTGATGACCCTGTTGACCGCCGGTTCGGCTGTGGCCCAGACACCAGCACCCACCGGCACACCAGAGTCCAGTGAGAGTCGACCCGGCCTGCCCACGAGGCTCGGCGACACCGGACTCTGGTTTGTGCCGACCGCCGACGTGTTACGCCCGCGAGGATGGTCGGCGAGTGTGTTTCGCGCCAATTTCGACCGCGAACAGGGGCTGACTGACGTCGGCCACATCGGCCTGACTGCCGGCTACGGTGTCACCAATCGCCTCGAGGTATTTGGCTCGTGGCGCCTGGTCCGTACTGACCGCAACGTCCGCAATCCCTATTTTTCTTCGTCCGACCCTGTGGGCGGCGTGGTGTACGACTATCCGTTCGTGCCGCGCGGCTGGGTGGGGACCAATGGTGGCCCTCTGACGATCGGTGCGAAATATGCGCTGTTGTCGGAAGCCAGTAACCAGGCGTTCAGCCTCGCGCCCCGCGTGGTGCTCGAATTTCCCACAGGATCGCCGTGGGCCAGTACGCACGCGATCCAGACTCACCTCAACCTCGTGGCCAGTAAAGAAGTG
The DNA here is from genome assembly GCA_040081265.1 of Vicinamibacterales bacterium. Taxonomy (GTDB): domain Bacteria; phylum Acidobacteriota; class Vicinamibacteria; order Vicinamibacterales; family UBA2999; genus JBEBGV01. The sequence continues at coordinate 78,443 of JBEBGV010000008.1, read as the reverse complement.
TCGCGGATGGTGGAAGTGACTGCCGTCGGCGGCGTCCTCCTCAGAAACGATCCCGACAATCCCCAGGCGGTCGATACCTCGAGTGGGTTTGAATGGGGTCTCGGGACGTCGTTCCCGACCCGGCGATCGCTGCGCGCGATCATCGAGGTGCAGGGCGAGCAGTTATTTGACGATCGCGTGCGGTTCAGCACCCCGTTCATCGGCCAGGATGGGAGCGTGGCTCCGCTCTCGAGCCTCATCGACAATCCCGTCAACTTCAAGATTGGCGGAGTGTGGCAGCATCCTCGCGGACTGTTCCTGCACGCCGGCGCCAACTACAGTGTTGGCACTGGCAGCCGCGCCGTCTACGGGCAGGAACTCGACCGCACCGGCTGGGGACTCGACTTCCGGCTCGGCTGGCACTCCGGCGTCAGCAACTACGTGCCGCCGCCTCCACCGCCGCCGGCCGTTGTCGTCGCACCACCCCCGGCTCCAGCACCCGAGCCGACACCAGCACCGGTTCCCGCTCCGCCGCCCAACCGCGGTCCACAGTTCGCCGCCAACGCGGCGTGTGACCCGTGCACGGTCGAAGTCGGACAGACGTCCCGCTTGTCAGCGACTGCCACCGACCCGGACGGCGACCCAGTGACCTTCCAGTGGACTGTGCCTCAGGGCGCGCTGAGCGTCGCTGATGCACCGAACACCGTTTGGACGGCACCCAATACCCCCGGGAGCGTTACCGCTACCGTCACTGCACGCGACAACCGCGGTGGCATGGCGACCAGCAGCGTCAACCTTCAGGTGGTCCGGCGCGAGCAGCTCATTTTTGAAGACGTTCACTTCGACTTCGACAAGTACAATCTGCGCCCTGACGCGCTCAGGATTCTCGACGATGCGGTCGGGAAGCTGATGATGAACCCCGGTGTGCGGATCACCATCGAGGGTCACTGCGACAGCATTGGTACCATCGAGTACAACCTCGCGCTCGGCGAGCGTCGTGCCACGGCGGTCCGTGACTACCTGGCGAACCGCGGCGTCATGAACACGCGACTGCGCACGGTGAGTTATGGTGAGGAACGTCCGTTGACCGACAACACATCGGATGACGGGCGAGCGATGAACCGACGAGCCCACCTGGTCGTCATCATCGAACAGCCGTAAGCCTCGCGCAGGGTGGGTCCAATCGGACCCGCCCTGCTTCTCTAGGCGTCTGGAACCAACGCGACCTGCACCCGCGCGTCATTAAAGCAGGCGCCCCCACCCAGGTCGGTCAGCGAGTCAGGGACCAGGGCGGTCGTAGTGAGCCCGTTGCCCGTGTGCTTCTGCCACAGTCCCTTGGGCATCGACACAGTACCCGGTCGAATCCATGTGCCCACCGTCGCGTGGCACCGCACCTCACCAAGCGCATTGAAGACGCGAATCGAGTTGCCGTCCTCGATCCCCCGCGGAGAGGCATCGTCGGGATGCATCGTCAGCCGCACCTCAGGTCGTGGCAATTCCGCCAGCGTTGAACTGATCGAGCGTTCGCTTGCCGGCGAGATCAACGCGAGCGGAAACTCGGTCGTCGCCGGGTCAGGCTGGTATGTGTAGAGGCCTGCCGGTGACGCGCGGTCCAATTCGACAGGGAAGAGGTGGACCTTGCGATCCTGAGTCAGCGGCCACACGTTGCCGAACTGCACCGGCCGTCCATCGAATGGTGGGGATGCCGCGCCGCTGGTGCGTACCTCCGACCCGATCGGTTCGGGCAGCTGGCTGAGCACGCTGATCAGTTCCTCGAGCTCGCCTGAGGGGTCGTCGCCTTCGGTCAGGTCCACTCGTCGGAGCAGTTCGCTGAAGACTTCCGCGTTAGACCGGGATTCGCCCACCGGCTCGATGACGGGTGTGCCCAGCCGGAGTGTCAGCGGACCATAGGCGCGAGCCAGGTCGTAGTGCTCGAGGAACGTGGTGTTGGGCAGCAGGACGTCGGCGTACCGAGCCGTGTCGGTCATGACCTGTTCGAAGACGACCGTGAACAGGTCTTCCCGCCTGAGGCCCGCAATGACGCGTTGCTGGTCAGGCGTCGTCGCCACAGGGTTCGAGTTGTAGACGAAGAGGGCTTTGATCGGGTTGCTCGTCTCGAGCAGCGCGCGACCGAGCTGGTTCATGTTGACGACACGGGTATCAGGTTCGGGTGAGCCGATCCAGGACCTGGTGATGCCCCAGGAGCCTGAGTTGCTCATCGCGTATCCGCCACCGCGTACGCCGAACTTTCCACCGACTGCAGGCAGCGCCAGGATCGCCATCGACGAATTGCCGCCGTTACGATTGCGTTCCTGGCCCCAGCCGCAGCGCACCAGAGCCGGCGACGTCGCGGCATACATTTCCGCAAACGCCTGGAGATCGCCCGATTGGATGCCGGCTTCATGCGCGGCCGCGTCGAAGGTCCAGCGCGTGGCTTTCTCGCGAAGCTGCTGCGCTCCGTGTGTGTGCTCGCGGAGAAACGCCTCGTCGGCCAGGCCGGTTTCGAACAGATGGCGATGAAGGGCGAGCGCCACGGGAAGGTCGGTGCCCGGTCTGACGGCAAGGTGCAGATCCGCCTGTTTTGCCAGCGGGGTGACGCGCGGATCGATCACCACCAAACGGGCGCCGCGCTTCTGCGCCTCCCGGATGTAGGGAATCATGTGGATTCCTGACGCCGACGGATTGATGCCCCAGAGGACGATGAGTCTGGCCTCTGGATAGTCCTCGTACGTCACAGACGGCATCTTGCCGTAGAGCCCCATGTTGGCCGCCCCGGTGGGCGCGGCGCAGACTGTCCGCGCCAGCCTTGACGCGCCTAGCCTTCGGAAGAGCGTCGCGTCGCTCGTGTCCTGCGTGAGCAGCCCGTTCGACCCGCCATAGGAGTAGGGGAGGATCGACTCGCCGCCCCACGTGTCGCGCGCTTCAACCAGCTTCTCGGCGATGAGCGTCAGCGCCTCGTCCCAACTGACACGTTCGAATCGCGCATCGCCCTTCGGACCGCGCCGGACTACGGGGTGCTGCAGACGGTCTGTTCCGTAGAGCCGCTCAGGGAATCGCCGCACCTTGGCACAGATGAAGCCGGCGGTGACTGGGTGCACCGTCGAGCCGTCGATGGCGATGACCCGCCCCTCCTGGACGGTGACATCCAGGCTGCACGAGTCAGGGCAGTCAAGCGGGCACACGCTGGCCACGCTGTGCGCTGTGGAGAACGGGCGTGGTGGCTTCATGCAAGTCCAATAGTACAGTGGACGTACCGTGACCGGAGTCGTGCCTCACGTCGTGATCATTGGAGGCGGATTTGGCGGGCTGTCGGCCGCCAAGCGGCTGGCTCGACGTGACCTGCGCGTCACGCTCCTCGATCGTCGTAACCATCACGTCTTCCAGCCGTTGCTGTATCAGGTGGCGACGGCGACATTGTCGCCGGGAGACATCGCGTCGCCCATTCGATGGATTCTCAGGCGTGCGCGGAATGTGAGCGTGCTGCTGGGCGACGTGCGCTCCGTGGACGTGAAGGATCGGCGCGTCGCGTTGGTGGACGGTGGCGTGGTCAACTACGACTACTTGATTGTCGCCACTGGTGCGAGCCATGCGCACTTCGGCCACGACGAGTGGGCACCGTGGGCGCCCGGTCTGAAGACGCTGGACGATGCCCTCGAGATTCGGCGCAGGATCCTGGTGGCATTCGAGCGGGCGGAGCGCGCGACCGAACCCGATCGTCAGGGGGAACTTCTGACTTTTGTGCTGGTCGGCGGCGGTCCCACGGGCGTCGAGCTGGCGGGCACGCTCGCTGAGATTGCACGACGGACTCTTCGCGACGAGTTTCGCGCGATCGACACTACCCGCACGCGAATTGTCCTGATCGAGGCCGGGGAGACGATCCTGGCTTCTTTTCCTGAGACACTGCGCACCGCCGCACGGGCGTCGCTGTCGAGACTGAACGTGGACGTGCGCGAGCGGACACGAGTCACCGGGATTGACGCCCACGGTGTGTGGCTTGGGGACCAACGGCTGAACGCCGGAACCGTTGTCTGGGCGGCAGGCGTTACCGCGTCGCCGGTCGCGCGCACGCTCGGCGTTCCGACCGATCGCGCCGGTCGCGTGCTGGTGGCGCCAGACTTGACCATTCCCGGACACCCTGAGGTCTTCGTCGTCGGCGATGCGGCAGTGCTGAACGGTGCCGACGGGCAGCCACTGCCGGGCGTGGCCCAGGTAGCCATGCAGGGCGCCGACTATGCGGCACGTTCAATCCTTGCGCGCGTGAAGGGTGTACAGCTCCCCAGACCCTTTGTCTACCGCAACCGGGGCAACATGGCGATCGTCGGCCGCGGAGCCGCCATCGCCGACCTGGGTTGGGTACGCTATTCAGGACCGCTCGCGTGGCTCACCTGGCTGGGCCTGCATATCGCGTTTCTGATCGGCTTCCGCAGCCGTGCAGCGGTCATGCTGCAATGGGCGACGGCCTACTTTACGTTCCAGCGCAGCGCACGACTCATTACCGGCACACCGCCGGACGACGCTGAGTCCCCGTAGGCCGGGTCCCGTGGACCCGGCGTTGCGCGATCATCGATAGGCCTGCGGCCGCGTCTAGGCACGTCGGGCGTAGCGCGTGGCGACGTAGTTATCGACCAGCTCACGGAAGCCCGACGACAGCTCTTGGTAGGTGCCCCGCAGCGTCGTGGCGTGTTCGCCGTCGATATAGACGGGGCAGTGCGGCGCCTCGCCGGTGCCAGGCAGGCTGATGCCGATATTGGCCGCTTTGCTCTCTCCGGGGCCATTGACCACGCAGCCCATCACCGCCAGCGTCAGCGTTTCGACGCCGTCATACTGACGCTTCCAGTCCGGCATCCGCTCCCGGATGTATTCCTGCGTGCGCTCGGCAATCTCCTGAAAGGTCGAACTCGTGGTCCGGCCGCAGCCGGGGCACGCAGTCACGCTGGGTGAAAAGCTGCGAATGCCCAGCGCCTGCAGGAGTTCGCACGCGGCGTAGACCTCTTCGCGCCGGTCTCCGCCAGGCTTCGGAGTGAGCGACACGCGAATGGTGTCGCCGATGCCCTCATTGAGCAGGATGCCCATTGCTGACGCCGACCAGACCAGGCCCTTCATGCCCATGCCTGCCTCGGTAAGGCCGAGGTGCAGCGGCTGATCGGTTGCGCGTGAGAGCTCACGGTAGATGCTGATCAGATCGCGCGGACGCGAGACCTTGCACGAGATGATGATCTGGTCTTTCCGCAGCCCGGATTCGACGGCCAGAGCGGTGGACTCGATAGCCGAGATCACCATGCACTCGTTGAGGATGTCCTCCGACGTGCGCCCGAGCGCGCGGTCGGTGTTCTCCTGCATCCTGGCCACAACCAGTTCCTGGTTCAGGGAGCCACCGTTGACGCCGATGCGGACGGGACGGTTGTTGTCGCGCGCGACCTTGCAGATGGTCGCGAACTGCTCGTCGCGCCGCGTGCCGGTGCCGACGTTGCCGGGATTGATCCGGTACTTGTCGAGCGATGTCGCGCACTCGGGATAGCGCGTGAGCAACAGGTGCCCGTTGTAATGAAAGTCTCCGATCAGGGGAGCCGAACAACCGGCATCGAGCATCCGCTGTTTGATTTCAGGAACCGCCACGGCCGCCTCGGGCAGGTTGACGGTGACTCGCACCATCTCGGACCCGGCTTCGGCCAGCTCGATGCACTGCTGGGCCGTTGCCCGCGCATCCGCTGTGTCCGTCATTGTCATGGACTGCACAACGACCGGGGCGCCGCCGCCAACTTGAACCTTGCCGACCTTGACCCCGACGGTCCGATGGAGCTTTGTTATGGTGGTCATTCGATTAAAGCGGCGTCCAGCCGTCTCTGGTCAGGATGCCGAGGATGTGGTCGGCCCGGCCCAATGCCAGGTCCATCGAATCGTAGTTCTCCACACGGTCCATCACGTCATCGAAGAACCATGTCAGCGTCACCACGGACTCGCCGGGGAGGAGCGTGGCATGAGCACGCGACACCCCGCGTACCAGTCGCCACAGGACGGTCGGGTCGGTGGACGTCATCAACACGTCAATTGTACCCGGCCGTCGGCGGTACGCCGGCCGGACCTCCCGCCTGCGCTGAGGTCGACGCGCGGTCAGGTCTGGCACCCTCGAAATGATGAGAGCATGAGGGCGTGAGCTCGAACCACACCGCAGACCTGGTCGTTGTCGGGGCTGGCGCTGCCGGCCTGGCGACGGCGGTCTTTGCAGCGCGCGCCGGTGTGGCCCGAGTCGTGTGCCTCGAAGGAGCCAGGCGCGTCGGGGCGAAGATCCTGATCAGCGGCGGCGGGCGGTGCAACGTTACCAACCGTGAAGTGACCGAGCGTGACTTCTGGGGCGGCAGCTCGCCGCGGGATGTTCGCAGCGTCCTGCGCGCGTTTCCGGCGGAGCGCGCTGCCGAATTCTTCGCCCGGCAGGGTGTCGCCCTGCACGAGGAGGACGACGGCAAACTCTTTCCCGATTCCAATCGCGCCGGCGACGTCGTTGAGTGCCTGCTGCGCGCCGCATCGTCCGCCCACGTAGAGGTGCTCACAGGCCGACGCGTGGCCGAGGTGCGTCGGATGCATTCGTTGTTCGAGACCGTGACGGGAGTGGGGGAGACTTTCACGTCGCGCGCCGTTGTGCTGGCGACGGGTGGTCAGTCTCTACCTAAGAGCGGCAGCGACGGGTTCGGTTATACCCTCGCGCGGGCGCTCGGTCACTCCTGTGTCGCCACGACTCCGGCGCTGGCGCCTCTGGTTATAGCCGACCCGGTCTGTAGACGCTTGTCGGGTGTCTCACACGGAGCCGAAGCTCGTGTGGTTGTCGCGGGCAAGACCGCCGTCGCGCTTCGAGGTGCAGTGCTGTGGACCCACTTCGGCATCAGCGGTCCGCTGGCGCTCAACATTTCGCGGCACTGGCTGCGATCGCGACTCGACAGTCCAGACGTCGCGTTGCGGATGAGCCTCTGTCCAGGTGAGTCGTTCGATGCCGTTGACCAGTGGCTGCTCAGTCGTGGCGGAGCGCGTCCCCGAGCGCTTGTGACCACCGTGGTGGCCGAACGCCTGCCTCAGGCTCTCGCAGATGCCTGGGTCGAGAGAGCAGGTATTGGCGCCGAACAGACGATGGCCCATCTCGACCGCGACGAGCGGCGGCGACTGGTCCACGAGCTGTGCGAGTGTGTGCTGCCTGTGCAGGACAGCCGCGGCTACTCCTTTGCCGAGGTCACGGCCGGCGGCGTGCCGCTGTCGGAGATCGATGTCACGACCATGGAATCGAGGGTGTGTCCGGGGCTGTATCTGGCAGGAGAGATCGTCGACGTGGATGGCCGACTGGGCGGCTTCAACTTTCAGTGGGCCTGGTCATCGGCCTGGGTCGCCGGTCAGGCGCTTGGCAGGGTGCTTACCCCGTCGCCAGCGAGTGCTGAGAAATAGCCGCCGCAATCGCATCGGCGGTGACGCGGAAGTGCGACGCCTGCCACACGACCACACCGTTGTGGATGAGCAGGGCCTGCGGCGTTTCGTGGCGGATGCCAAGGCGTGAGGCGATCGCATTCGACACGCTGCGATGCGTCTGCACGGTGACCATCGCAAAGCGAACGTCGTGCGCCGTGCGGGCGTCGACGTGTTCGAGCAGTTCGTCAAGCGCCTGCGCACTCGTGCCACACGAGTAGCTGTGCTTCAGGAGCAACACCGGGTGCGACGCCGACTCAGCCAGCAGGGCTTCGACGTCGTCGACGCCCTGGAGTTCCTTGATGTCCGGGTGTATCACGCGTTGTGGGCAGCCTTGTAACTTGCCATCTTGGCGGCGATGGTGCGCTGTCCCATGTCGATGCGGCCGTTGAAGCGGGCACCCTCGATGAGCACCACCTGGTTGGCACTGAGGCTGCCGGTCGCCGTTGCTGAGGGGCCGAGTTCAATGCGGTTGACGGCGGTCACTGACCCCTTCACCTGGCCAAGAACGACCACTTTGGCCCCGCGAATATCGGCCTCGATTTGCGCTTCCGGCGCGATGACGACCGTGTGGTCGCGCAAGACGACGCGACCGTTGACGCGTCCATGGATCGTCAGGTCTTCGTCGCTGGACACGTCGCCGGTGATACGAATCGATGGACCGATGTGCGTCATGGGAGAGGTTCGAGTATAGCCGGATCCGAAGTAAGGAGAGCGCGTGCGGTAGTGCAGTAGAATGTGGCGTTCTCCTTGCGCCAGATGTGCCGGAGTGGTGAAACTGGCAGACGCGCCGGACTCAAAATCCGGTGTCCGAAAGGACGTGTGGGTTCGATTCCCTCCTCCGGCACCACCTTCGCCATTGGTCGCAGCGAACTTCACTCAATGTTCCGCCCGATCCTGATGCTGGGCGCGGTCTTCCTGGTCCTCTTCGCCGTCTACGCGCCGGCGGTCAACTTCTTCCGCTGCGTTGGCGACGTGCTCTTGTACCAGGAATACGCACGTGGCGTCCTGGCTCAGCCGGTGCAGTGGCCGCGAGAGTACCCGGCGCTGAGCGCTGCCATCTTCGTGCTCCCCCAACTGGCCACCTCCGACGCCTACGTCTGGGGCTTTGCATGTCTTGCCGGCGTGACCGCGTGGGTCATGATGATTGTCGTCGACCGGATCAGCGGCAGAGGCTGGTGGCTGGCTGGACTGTTCTTTCTCGGTGCCGCCGGGACGGTGTTCTTTCGCTACGACGTATTCGTCGCCCTGGCCACGGTCCTGGCGTTTGCCGCCGCGTCGCGACAGCGGTGGCTGGTCGCGCAGGCGTTGCTCGGTATTGGTATCGCATTGAAGATCTACCCTGCGATCCTGATGCCCCTTGTCGTCGTCTGGGAGTGGCAGGTAACACGACGGGTGCCGCTGCGCTCAGCTCTTGGTGGCGCGCTGCTGGCGCTGGCGGCTGTCGGTGGAACCGGGCTGCTCGGCGGCTGGGAGCAGGTGGCCACGATGGCGCGCTATCAGAGCGAGCGGCCGCTCGAGTTGGGCTCTCTCGGGGCGAGCATCGCATGGGCCCTGGGGACAGTTGAACCCGAGTTCTCGTTCGGGTCGTGGAACTTTGCCTCGTCGTGGTCACCGGTGCTCATCCCGCTCCTGTCGGCGCTCGGGCTGATCCTGCTGCTGGCGGTCTATGCGGCGTTCGCGTTCGAGCGACTTGCACCGGCGTCAGCGTGGGCGCTGGTTTTGCTGATCACGCTGTGCACCAGCAAGGTGCTGTCGCCGCAGTATCTGATCTGGGTGCTGCCATTTGTGGCCATGGCGATGTCTCCGGCCCCCGATGGAAAGAGCGGGACTCTTGACGAGCGGTGGTTATGGGCCGCGATCTGCGTCCTGACGGCCGTGATCTACCCGCTCACGTTCGAACCATGGGTATCGCCCACCCTGCGCGAGCAGGTCGTTCCGGTCTGGTGGATTGGGCTCGTTGGCGTGCGCAATGCCTTGCTCGTGGTGGCGACCCTCTGGGGGATCTTTGGCTGGCGCGTGCCGGCTGCTCGTCGCGTTTCGGTGTAGTAACGTCGGTGTGAAGGGCATAGACTTCGGCCTCCGGCGGCACGTGTCCGGGTCCGCGTCGGGTGGAGTGATGGGGATGAAGCATGCGGTTCTGATCTGCCTGTGTCTTGGTGCGGTGAACCTGGCTGGCGCACAGACGATTGAGCGCGCGGCCGAGGTGCCCGCACTCACCGAAGGTCCGACCGTCGCCCCGGACGGTACGCTGTACTTCACCGAGTTGCGCGCCCAGCGCATCTTCAAGCTCGGCACCGACGGCGAACTGACTGTGTTTCGCGAGAACAGCCATGCCGCCAACGGGCTGGTGCTCGATCTCGAAGGCCGGCTCGTTGCCTGCGAAGGCGCCGCCGACGGCCAGCCGCCACGCGTTACTCGCACCGACCTGCGCACAGGCGGGGTCGAGGTGCTGGCCGACAGTTACCAGGGCATGTCGTTCCGGGGCACCAACGACGTCACCATCGACGGTCGCGGTCGCCTGTTTTTCACCGATCCCGGGGGCAGCGCGGTCTACAGGATCGACGCGCCCGGTCAGGTCACGCGTGTGCTGTCGTCACCCGCGATTGAGCGTCCCAACGGTCTGCAGATTTCACCTGACGACAGGACGCTCTACATCATCGAGGCGGGTGCCGCACCTTCGGGGCCGCGCATGATTCGTGCCTTCGATCTTCAGGCTGACGGTACGGCCCGCAATGGACGCGTGCATTTCGATTTTCCGGGACGCAGTGCCGATGGGATGAGCGTTGACGTCCAGGGCAACTTGTATGTGTCGGCTGGGCTCAACGCCCTTGCGCCTCCCGGCGCACTTGCCGCCGCGCGCGCCTGGACCGCCGACGCGCTCAAGACCAAAGCCGGCGTCTACGTGATTTCCCCGACAGGCCGCCTCCTCAACTTCATCCCGATCGCCGAAGACGTCATCACCAACAACGCCTTTGGCGGTCCCGACATGCGGACTCTGTACGTGACTGCCGGGCGCACCGTGTACAAGTTCAGGACAGAGATTGCGGGCCTGCCCCGATGAGGACGACACTTGCGGGTAATTCGTGTTCTGAGACTTCACCAGGAGGAGATGCCATGAGCATCATCACGCGTCGCGCGGTGTGCATGGCTGTCGTCGTGACCGGCGTTCTCATGGCGCCGCACCTGCTCTCCGCGCAGACACGACCGACGGTCGTCAGCCTCGGCATCGAGCGCCCGGAATCGGTGCTCTATGTCGGCAACAGCTTCTTCTACTTCAACAATGGTCTGCAGGGGCACGTGAACTCACTGCTGACCGCTGCCGACCCGCAACAGCGTATGGGGTCCACGCTCGTCGCCATCAGCGGTGCCGGGTTGGACTGGCACGATCTCGAATCGTACTTCCGGCCGAATGCCATCGGCACCTTTTCATTCGACGCGCAGAATCGCGTCGTCTTCAACCAACGCGAGAAGGTCTTCGACGTCGCCATTGTCATGGACTGCAGCCAGTGCCCGATTCATCCTCAACTGAAGACGGTGTTCTGGGAATATGCGAAGAAGGACAGCGAGATCATCCGCAGGAACGGTGCCGTGCCGGTGTTCTTCATGTCCTGGGCCTACGCCGATATGCCCGAGATGACTGCCGGGCTCGCGGAGGAGTATACGAAGGCGGGCAACGAGAACAACGCGCTGGTGATTCCGGCGGGGCTCGCCTTCGCCAGGTCGGTCAAGCTGCGGCCTGACCTGCAGCTGTATGTCAGCGACAAGCGCCACCCGAGCCTGATGGGCACCTACCTGGCAGCGTGCACCACCTACGCGACGCTCTTTGGCAGGTCTCCGGTCGGTCTCGCGTACACGACCGGCATCGACCCTTCGGTTGCTCGTTTCCTGCAGACGACGGCGTGGGAGACGGTGCGCGAATACTTTGGTGCCGAGGCGCCCGGCCCGTCCCCGCTCACTCCTCGATGATGTAGCCTTCGCCGCGGCGTGTGCGGATGACGTCGGCGCCGATCTTCTTGCGCAGGGCGGCGATGTGGACGTCGACCACATTCGACGTGATGTCGATGTCCTCGTTGTAGAGGGACTGGCAGAGACGCGTACGTGTCACCAGGCGACCGCGCGAACGAGCCAGCAGCTCGAGCACCGCGTACTCCCGCGCCGTCAACTCGATTGTCACCCCGTTACGCTGCACACGCCTGGCGCCGGTGTCGATGACCAGATCGCCGACCGCGATGCGGGGGACAGGGCTGCCGTAGGCGCGGCGGACGAGCGCGTGCAGGCGGGCGACCAGTTCACGCAGCGCGAACGGCTTGACCAGATAGTCGTCGGCGCCGAGGTTCAACCCGCGCACGCGGTCCTCGACGGTGTCCCGCGCCGTCAGCATGAGTACCGGCGTACGGATGCCGCGAGCACGGGCGTTCTCGAGCAGCGTCCAGCCGTCCATGACCGGGAGCATGACGTCCAGCACCGCAGCGTCATAGGCCACGTCGGCGATTTTGAACAGACCTTCGTCGCCGTCGGTCGCCAGGTCGATCGCGAAGCCTTCTTCGGTCAGCGCTCGGACGAGCGTATCGGCCAGGTCCTTTTCGTCTTCAACAACAAGTACGCGCACAGAGATCGACCTCCATCACCACCAACGACCAACCACCACCACCCGTCGACTCATCCCGCCACTCTCGGCAGTCGCACCTGAAACTCGGTGCCCACGTCCGGGGTGCTCGAGCAGGTCACCGAGCCGCCATGATCTTCGATCACGCTCTTGACGATGGCCAGGCCGAGTCCGGCGCCGCCCCGCGTGCGTGACCGATCAACGCGATAGAAGCGCTCGAAGATGCGGGACAGGTCTTCGGCACTGATGCCGATGCCGGTGTCCCGGATGGTCGTGACGACCCAGCCCGGCTCGTTGGCCATCGCGATGGAGACGGTGCCACCGGGCCGGTTGTATTCGATAGCGTTCTTCAGCAGGTTCGAGATCGCGTCCGCGAGGAGATTGCGCACGCCGGAGATCGGGGCGTCTGCGTACGTGGCTTCGAGCGTCACCGAATGGCTGACAGCCAGCGGGCGCAGCAGATCGACTGAGGCGCTGACCACGGTGGCCAGGTTCAGCGCGGATCGGCCCATGTCTGGTCGGCCGCCAGGACTCACCAGGGTCAGGAGCCGGTCGGCCAGTTCGCTCATCCGCTCGACCGCCCGTTGTCCCTTCTCGATCGACGCCTTGTATTCGTCGGCGCTGCGCGGCCTCGTCAGCGCCCACTCGAACTCGGCCCGCAGCGTCGCCAGGGGCGTGCGCAGCTCGTGCGACGCGTCGGCCGTGAATTGTCGCTGACGATCGACGGCGACGCTCAGGCGATCGAAGGCCTCGTTCAGTGCGCGAGCCACCTGTTCCAGCTCGCTGGCGGTGCCTTTGACCGGAATGCGCGCGTCGAGGTCGCCGCCGATCATCGCCCCGGCAGTTCGGCTGATGCGCGCAACCGGCGCGAGCGCACGTCCGGCCAGGAAGAATCCGCCGATGAGTGCGAGCGCCAGCACCAGGGCTCCCGATGACGCCAGGCCAAGCCCCAGCGTGCGTACTGCGGCGTAGGTAGAGTCGAGCTGGCGTCCCGCCAGGATGCGGGCCCGTCCTGCCACGTCCACGACCACTTCGCGGCGTCCGAGTCGTGTGGCCACGCCCGGCGCCGGCATGCTGCGCGGTGTGGCCAGCGGTTCGGACTGGTCGACGAGCTCCCCGCGAGGATTCCAGACGGCGTAATACGTCTCGTCGCCGCTGTCGGGCACGGAGCGGCGAAACGAGTCCGGCACGTTGAGGTCGAACGTACCGTCGATGTCGGGGGTCAGCCCGCTGACCAGGACGGAGGTCGCGTCAACCAGGTCGGCGTCCACCTGCTGAATCAGTGATTGCCAGTACTGGTACGTCACCGTGCTGGCAAAGACGACGATGAGGATGACCAGGACGAACGTGTACCAGATCAGGAGGGTGGCGCGGAGGGAGCGGAGCATCGACGTGCGGGGGCTGGGCCTCCGGGCGCGAGCCTAGTCGGGTGCGCGCTCGATGATGACGTCGTCGAACCAGCCGGTGGTGTTACCTGCCGACCAGACGCCGGCGCGTCCGCTTTCGGTGATGGCGCGGTCGCGGGCGCGCAGGATGCCGATGCCATCGATGGTGCCGCGGATGTCATCACCCTCATGAACGACGGCGATTGAGTGCCAGGCGTTCGGGTCGAGATTGATGTCGTTCACGGAGTGGAGCGCGACGCGATTGCCGCCGGTGACCCGAAACAGCCCGGCGGTCTTCGTGCCGTAGAAGACCACCATGAAATAGAAGTTGTTGACGTCCCGATAGCGCCAGATCAGGCCGCCAGCGCGGTCGCCGTCCGACAGTCTCAACCTGGTCGCGACGCGCACGTCGTCGGGGGCGTCGTAGGAGAAGCCCGCCACCGAGATACCTCTCAAGGTGACGGTTGGATCGGCGGTGTGACTGAGATGACGCTTGTTGCCGGCACCGAGGACCTCCCAGGTGCCGGGTGTCGGCTGGCGGGAGGCTGCGAAGAAGAACCCGTCGGGACGCGCGCCGAGGGCGTCCTCGTCAAAACTGATGACGAGACGCTGTGCCGCCAGGGAGATCCCGAGCAGCAGGACGGAAACAAGGCACGCGCAGAGCAGGCGACCACGCGCGGCTGGCCGGGTTGCCACGGGACATAGTCTAGCCCTGAAAAGGGGCAGAATGGCCGGCAAATTCGCCTTCATCCGCCCTTCATGTCCCGGAGCTACAGTGCTTGCGTACAGGTCTGCGCCTATCGCCCCAGGCTGTGGTGGGCGTCGGGCACACGTCGGCCGCTAATCGGTTACCGGGAATCAGCGAGGAGAGTCTCGATGAAGTGGGTGAGCACAGTTCGGATGCGACAGGGTCTGGGGTGGCTCGGCGTGGTGGCCGTTTTAGCGGTCCTGCGTCCGGCAGTTCCTTCTGCACAGAGCCCGATTTCGACGGCCGCAAAGGCCGGTGATCGCGCAGCGGTTCGCAGACTGGTGGCGGGCGGCGCGAACGTCAATACGCCGGCTTCGGATGGTTCCACGGCGTTGCTGTGGGCGGTCTATAACTCTGATATCGAGATGGTCCGTTCGCTGATTGCGGCGGGCGCCAAGGTCGACGCGGCCAACCGGTACGGGATGACGCCGCTGCTCCAGGCGAGCCGCACGGGCGACATGCCCATCATGGAAGCCCTGCTCAAGGCGGGCGCCAGTTCCAAGCTGACTCACGAAGACGGCGAGACACCGCTCATGGCGGCGGCTCGTGCGGGCCGCGTGGACGCCGTGCGTCTCCTGCTGGCCAGGGGGGCCGATGTCAACGGCACCGACGCGCTTCAGGATCAGACCCCACTCATGTGGGCCGCCGGCGAAGGGCACGCCGAAGTCGTGAGTGCGCTGCTTGAAGCCGGTGCCAAGCCCAACCTGCAGGCGCGTAAGACCGCGCTGACGGTGCGCAGCCACGCCGACCACCCGAGCGGTGGGTTTACGGCACTGATGTGGGCGGCGCGCAACGGCCACGAAGACACCGTGCGCACGCTGGCCAAGGCCGGTGCGGATCTGAATGCCAAGAACGGGGACAACGCGAGCGCGACCATTATCGCTATCGCCAACGACCGCCTCGACATGGCGAATCTGCTGCTCGACCTCGGCGCCGACCCCAATGACGGTGCGCTCTACTTCGCGGTGGACCAGCACGATGGCACGACCGACATGCGCGCCAAGGACGGCGGCCTCCTGCGTTGGGATCACCCGAACAAGGTCACGACCATGGATCTGATCAAGCGCCTGCTCGCGATGGGTGCCGACCCCAATAAGGCGTTCCAGGGGCAGTTGCACTCCATTTCGATGGCCAACCCGGACAACCACAACGCATCGGCGTTCTACCGCGCAGCGGTGGCGGCCGACGTGGAAGCGTTGAAGGTGATCCTCCCGAAGGCGGATCTGAAGTGGATGCCGTCGGCGCCTCCTGCAGGTGGCCGTGGCGGCAACCTGGGACGTTCGGCGGTTATGGCTGCCTCGGTTGGTGGTCGCGGGGCGTCGTTTGGCGGTGGCCCGGGCTTCGGCCGAATCGACAAGCCAGTGTGGCGCGAGGCGGGAAGTCGTACCCCGGCTGAGGCCGTGGAACTGCTGATCAAGGCTGGCGCGGACGCCAATTTTCAGCTGGAAGACGACGGCAACACGGCCCTGCACCAGGCCGTGACGCGTAATGACCTCGACATGATCAAGGTGCTGGCCAGAAACGGCGCGAGCATGGAGCTCTACAACTGGGCCGGACAGACGCCGATCGCGATTGCCGAAGACGCCTGGGAAACCGAGAAGAAGCGCGTTGGCCCGCCACCGGAGGTGCTGCAGGCAATGAATGCCGGCACGCCGATTCCGGAGGTGAAGTCCGCCAAGAACACCATCGTATTGATGCGTGAATTGATGGGGTGGCCGGCCTGGGCGGACACCCAGTTCGGCAAGCCCGCATTTGAGGTGCCGACGGCGGCCAAGGCCCCGGCGGGAGGACAGTAGTCATGAAGAAGCTTCTTATGATCGCCGCGTTCGCGTGGGTGTCGGTGGGCGTGGTCGTTCTCGCCCAGCGCGCCCCGCAGTCCGCGCCGGCTCCGCGCACGGCGCAGGCGCCGACGTCTGCCGCCCAGGCACCACGCCCGGCGACGCGTCAGGCGGCGGCTCCTGCTGCGAGCGTCGGGACGCCCGCTGAGCATCAGGCGCTGGTCGACAAATACTGCGTGACCTGCCACAACGCCCGCACGAGCACGCCGGCGGCGGATCCGCTGCGACTCGACGGCGTGGACATGAACAACGTGGCGCGCGATGCGCGCACGTGGGAACGCGTGCTGCTGAAGCTGTCGGTGGGCGCGATGCCACCACAGGGGATGCCGCATCCCGAGCCCGTTGCGCTCAACTCGATGCGTGCGTATGTAGCCACGCAGCTCGATCAGGCGGCGGCCAAGGCCAATAACCCCGGCCAGTTCGTCGCACATCGCCTGAACCGTGTCGAGTATCAGAACGCGGTGCGCGACCTGCTCGCCGTGGATTTCAACGCGACCGACATGCTGCCGAGCGACGGTGGCGACTTCGGGTTCGACAACATTGCGGCGGCGCTGAAGACCTCACCGCTGCTCCTTGAGCGCTACCTCGCGGCTGCCATCAAGATCAGCAACGAGGCGGTGGGCAACAAGGATGCGGCGCCGGGAACGACGACCTTCCCGATCAGCCTCGAGCACTCGCAGAACGAACACGTCGAAGGTCTTCCCCTCGGCACGCGCGGGGGTGCGCTGGTCCGCTACAACTTCCCGGCTGATGCCGAGTACCAGCTGACTGGCCGGTTGATTTGGGCCGTTATCGAAGGTCTGGTGGGCGTGGAGGGCGCCGAAAAGCCGCGCGAGTTCCTCATCACCATCGACGGTGAGCAGGTCTACTCCGCCCCGATCGGTGGCGAACAGGACCACAAAGTCAACGGTGACGACATCACCCGCACGCGCCCGGTCATTGATGGTCGGATGAGCGCCCGGGTGTTCGTCACGGCGGGTCCGCACGATGTCGGTTTCACCTGGAAGGATCAGGCGGGACAGGAACAGGCTGTGTGGCAGCCGGCGCGTCGTGACAGCCAGGAAGTCCACTTCGTGGGCGGCTGGCCGAAGCTGCGCACCGTCAACATTGACGGCCCGTATAACGTGAAGGGCATCAGCAACACCGCGAGCCGTCAGCGTCTGTTTGTCTGCAAGCCCACCGGGGCGAGTGACGAATCGGCCTGTGCCGAGCGCATCGTGTCGACGCTGGCCCGGCGCGCCTACCGACGCCCGGTGACGGCTTCGGATCTGGCGGCACCGCTGTCGTTCTACTCCGACGCCCGCAAGAGCGGCGGCGACTTCGACGCGGGCATCCGCGCGGCGGTCGCGCGCGTCCTGGCGAGCCCGTCGTTCCTGTATCGGATCGAGCGCGATCCCGAGACGCCGGTGGCCAGCGGTGCCGCGCACCGCATCACCGACCTCGAGCTGGCCTCGCGTCTGTCGTTTTTCCTGTGGAACAGCATTCCGGACGACCAGTTGCTGAACCTGGCGATTGCCGGACAGCTGCGCAGCCCCGGTGTACTGGCGGCCCAGGTCAAGCGCATGGTGGCCGACGATCGCGCCGACTCCTTCATGGATGCGTTCACGGGACAGTGGTTGACGCTGCGGAACCTGGAGAGCAAGGTCGTGCCCGACCTGCTGCTCTTCCCGCACTTCGACGACAACATCCGCAAGGGCTTCCGTCGTGAGACGGAGATGTTCTTTGCCAGCGCCGTGCGCGACAACCAGAGCGTGATGAGCCTGCTGGATGCCAACTACACGTTCCTCAACGAACGCCTCGCCAAGCACTACGGCATCAAGGGTGTCTACGGCGAACGCTTCCGCAAGGTCGAGGTGACCGATCCCAACCGTCGCGGCCTGCTCGGCCAGGGCAGTCTCCTGGCCGTGACCTCCGTGGCGACCCGCACGTCGCCGACCATTCGCGGCAAGTTCATCCTGACCACCTTGATGGGCCTGCCCGCGCCGGTGCCACCGCCGTCGGTACCGCCGCTCGACCAGAGCGCGCCGGTCTCGGCGTCCCGTCCGGCCACCACGCGTGAGCGCGTCGAGTCACACCGTCGCAACCCGGTGTGCGCGTCGTGCCACCGATCGATTGACCCACTCGGCTTCGCGCTCGAGAACTTCGACGCTGCCGGCCAGTGGCGCACCCAGGATGGGGCTGCGCCAGTGGATACGTCGGGCGTCCTGCAGGACGGCACTGAAATCAACGGGCCGGTGGCACTCCGGAACTGGCTGGTGGCCCGTCCCGAGGTGTTTACCAACAACGTCACCGAGCGTCTGCTGACCTACGCGCTCGGTCGTGGCCTCGAGCCCATCGACCGTCCCGTCGTGCGCAGCATCGTCAAGAAAGCCTCAGCAAGTGATTACCGTTTCCTGAGCGTGATTCAGGGCATCGTGGAGAGCGCGCCGTTCCAGATGCGAACCAAGCCCGGCGTGTCACCTGAACAGCGCGTCGCGCAAAACTAACTGGAGCAGTCATGTTCATTACAAAGAAGCATCTCTCACGGCGCACGTTCCTGGTGGGAACGTTCGGTGCCACGGTGGCACTGCCGTTCCTGGACGCCATGGTGCCGGCATTGACCGCGCAGGCGCGCACGGCGGCCAATCGCCCGCTGCGCTTCGCGGCGATGTACATCCCCAACGGAATCTATCCGGAGTACTGGCATCCGGACACGACGGGTTCGGACTTCGAGCTCAAGCGTGTCATGCAGCCGCTCGCGGGGATGAAGGACTACATCACCACGGTCAGCAAGATGACCGCCCCGCAGGGGTCCATCCACCTCGGCGCCAGCGCCGCGTTTCTGAACGGCACGGGCCCGGTCGGCAAGGCGGACTTCTCGCAGCTTGTCTCGAAGAAGACCATCGACCAGCACATCGCCGATAAGGTCGCCGGCGACACGCCGCTGAAGTCGATTGAAGTGGGCACCGAGGACATGGGCACCTCGGCCGGTGCATGTGACGGCTTCCCGTGCGCCTTCTTCAACACGCTCTCGTGGCGCGATGACACCTCGCCGCTGCCAGTGGGCGTGAACCCGCGCGTGACCTTCGAGCGCATGTTCGGTGAGGTGGGCACAACCCAGCAGCGCAATGCCAACCTCAAGCAGAAGCAGAGCATGCTCGACTCGGTGCTCGAGGAAACCGCCAAGCTGAAGAAGGGCCTCGGTCCGTCGGACACGCAGATCCTCGACGAGTACCTGACCAACGTCCGTGACGTTGAGCAGCAGCTCGGGCGCATGGAATCGCGGCTCGGCAGCCTGGAGAACGCGGACGCCCCCCTCGGCATCCCTGAGCTCTTCGACGACCACATGACGGTGACCTACGACCTGATGCGCATCGCGTTCCAGGGCGACATCAGCCGCGTGTTCACCTTCCTGCTCGGCCACGAAGCGA
Organism: Vicinamibacterales bacterium; assembly: GCA_040081265.1. Classification (GTDB taxonomy): domain Bacteria; phylum Acidobacteriota; class Vicinamibacteria; order Vicinamibacterales; family UBA2999; genus JBEBGV01. The sequence goes on along the minus strand of JBEBGV010000008.1, from coordinate 59,028 downwards.
GCAGCCGCAGCTACGCGCACATCGGTGTGCCGGAAGCGCACCACAGCATCTCCCACCACGCCAACAATCCGGAGACGCTGGCCAAGTACGCCAAGATCGGCACCTATCAGATTGCCAAGCTGGCCGAGTTTGCGGAGAAGCTCCGAAACACGCCGGATGGCGACGGCAACCTGCTCGACAACTCGCTGTTCTACTTCGGCAGCGGCATGAGCAACGGCAACGTGCACGACCGCAAGAGCCCACCGGCGCTCCTCCTCGGCAAGGCCGGTGGCCGCGTCAAAGGCAACCTGCACATCGCGGTGGAGAAGGAAGAGCCGACGGCCAACCTGCTCCTCGGCATGGGCGAAGTGTTCGGTGTCGAGATGGACAAGATGGGCGCCAGCACGGGCAAGATCACGCTCGTCTAGCACCACCTGGACCGGGTCTGAAGAGACCCGCCGCAACAGTGAACGGGCCGCCCTCACCGGCGGCCCGTTTCATGTACGAGACGAAGGCTCGCGCGAGAACCGGACCGCTATTGTTCACCCCGTAGGTGGGAGTTGGTGGTTGGGTGGGGTGTGTCTCGACGGGGGCGTCGACGGGAGTGTGGTCAGGGAGCGCGAGAACAAGGGTCGCCGCTACTCGGGCGACCCTCTTTTGTGCAGGCCTAGCCGACCCGCGCGCGGGAATCCATGCGGAGGCGGATGATCGCGCCAACAGGGATGACCACGTCCTTGCCGTCGGTGGCGACGATGGCTCCACCAGCGCCAACCGCCGCGCCAATGACGGCGCCTTTCAATCCGCCGAGGAGGCCACCGATCACGCCGCCGATTCCAGCACCGATGCCGGCCGTGCCCGCTTCTTCTTTGATCCCACCGCTTTCGAACACCTCGGTGGCACTGGCCCGGATGCGGGAATCACGGCCGTTGACGCTGATGCGATCGAATGAAAGGGTCATTTTGCCCTTGCGGTCCAGCCCTCGTCCGGCGGGGTCAACACTGCTGACCACACCCCTGACAATCGACCCGGCAGGCACGACGACACGCCCGTCCTGGACGTAGTCTTCGACAGTACTGGCTTCGAAGCGCTGCTCCACGACTGAGGTCTCGGAGCTGAGGCGGTTGTTCATGCGCACGTCCATCTCGGCACCGACAGGGAGCGACGCCGCGCGCGTTCGCTGCGCCGCGGCCAGACTGCGCGCGGCGGTGTCGACGCTCGTCGCGGTCCACAAACTGAGCAGCGCGACTGGAAGCATGAGCGATTTCGTCATGGGAGATCCTCCGGAAACATGTATGGACAGAGATCACGCGTCAGAGCCAGATCAGACCACGCGCCTGCCCTGGATGACGCGCACCAGCACGACAATGATCGCCAGGACAAGCAGCAGGTGGATGAGCCCACCGACCGTGTAAGAGCTGACCATTCCCAGGAGCCACAGAATGACGAGAACAGCGATGAGTGTTTCGAGCATGTCGATTCTCCTTGCTGGCTCAGAGTGCAAACGGCGTGCTCAAGGGCAACGCGGCCCGCTTCAGCAGGAATTCGTGCCATTTACGCAGTGGCTTGGCCCGCCGATACGTCAGATCGACCGATCAGCAAGCTCCGCCGTGCAAGGTTTGCCGAACGCCACGGTTCAGTTCAGTTCGGTAAGACCTTTGCTGACGTCACGGGTGGGAGAGATGCCATGTCACTCAAAGACAAGCTCGAGATTGGTTTGAAGCCCGACGCTCCGTATCGCAGGGAGAACCTGCCCGAGTTCCAGCAGGACGAACCCGCCTGCGACATCGCGGCCATGCCCGGCGACTCGCCTGAGGCGAAGGAGGCTCGCAAGGAGTGTGTGGCGGCACCAAAGAGCAGGGGGCGAGCGCCGAGGGCAAAAGTTCGCTAAACTCGGCCGCATGGGTTCCAGGGTCGGGCACGTCCTCTTTGCGGCACTCGTCGCCGCCTGTCTGGCGCTGGTTCTGCCGGTGTCGGCGCAGAGTCCGGGGCCGCCTGCCGCCATCTCGACCGCCGACCTTCGAAACTGGCTGTCGTTCATCGCGTCTGACACGGCCCAGGGCCGGCAGATCTTCACCGAAGGCGCAGGGGTTGCCGCCGCCTATATCGCGGACGAGCTCAAGGCGCTTGGTGTTGAACCGGCGGGCGAGGACGGCACGTTCTTCCAGACGGTGAAGGTTCTGGGAGTGCGCAATCGCGGCACCTCGACGGTAACGGTCACTGTGAGAGGACAGACGCGGACCTTTCGTGACGGCGAAGGCGTGCGTTTTCAGCGCAATCAGGGCGCGAAGCGCACGTGGAGCGGCGAAGCGGAATTTGTCGGCTATGGCCTCGAGTTCGCCCCGCTGAACCAGCACGATTACGCCGGGCGTGACGTCAACGGCAAGGTAGCGGTCTTCATTGGTCGCAGCCCGCAGGCCTTCAGTGAGGCGCAGAACCAGGTTGTCTTCAGCAGGGCGGGCGAAGCCGTTGACACCCGACACGCTGCCGCAGCGATTGGTCCCGCCCTGCAGCAGGCGCAGAACAGTCAGCCGCCGGCTGGCGGGGGGCGTGGCGCGCGTCCCGATTTCCAGACAGTTCAGAGACTGGACACTGTTCGTGCACCGCGACTGACCGCGGAGGACGCATTCTTTGAGTTCCTGTTCTCGGGTTCCGGCTACGACTACGCCGATCTGAAGGGGAGGGCCGAACGACGCGAAGCGTTACCTCGCGTGAATCTCGACGGCGTTCGCCTTCGCATCGACATCGAGGCTGACTACGAGGTCGCGCAAACCCGCCTGAGCCGCAACATCGTTGCCCGCGTCAGGGGAACGGATCCGCAGCTTCGCGACACGTATCTTCTGTATGGGGCCCACTACGACCACGTGGGCTACGCCGAGACCACTGGTGGCTTCGTTCCCGACATCAGCAACATGTGCCCTGGACTGCAGCGGCCTCCGCCGCCACCCAACGACATCATCTTCAACGGCGCCGACGACGATGGGTCGGGGACTGTCACGTTGCTGGCGCTGGCCAAGGCATATGCGCAGGGCCCGAAACCCAGGCGCAGCGTGTTGTTCGTGTGGCACACCGGCGAGGAAGCCGGACTCTACGGGTCGCAGTACATGGCCGATTTTCCCGTCGTGCCCATGGAGACGGTGGCCGCCCAGCTCAATATCGACATGGTCGGACGGAACAAATGCGACAGCCCCGCCGAGGCCAACACGTTGTATCTGGTCGGGTCGGACCGCATCAGCACCGAACTGCACCAGATCAATGAGCAGGCCAACCGCGCGCTCATGAATCCGCTGACGCTCGATTACACCCTCAACGATCCGGCCGATCTCGAGTCGCTCTACACGCGAAGCGACCACTACAGTTATGCAGCCAAGGGGGTGCCGATCATCTTCTTCACGACGGGTCTCCACGCCGACTACCACGCCGTCACCGATGAGATAGGCAAGATCGACTTCGCAAAGATGGCACGCATTGCCCAGCTGGTCTACGACACTGGCTGGCGGGTCGCCAACCTCGATCACGTGCCGGTCAGGGACAACCGGGGACCGCGCGCGATCACGCGGGCCGGCACGGGCCGGTAGATCGGCCAGGACGCCCTACAGAAAACCCGGACCAACGCCGACACCTAGTGCAGAGTTCTCCATTCCTCCATCTGGAATCACAACAACGATGACGACCATTGGACCCTCGCTGCTGATTACCGGTGAAGTCACAAGCCATGAAGACATCACGGTGCACGGAACCGTGAAAGGCCACATCAACATGGAAAGCGGTGCACTGCGCGTGGCGCAGCAAGGCCGCGTGGATGCCGAGGTGCGCGGGTCATCCGTCACCATCGACGGCGCGCTGGACGGCAGCGTCACCGCGGCGTCGCGGGTGGAGCTGACGCCCAACGCCAAGGTCTCGGGCACGCTGACCACGCCGGCGGTGGTGTTGCACGAGGGGGCGCTCTTCAACGGCCTCATCGACATGGACCGCCAGGCCAGGGGCAAGAATCCCGCGGGCCTGAAGATCGCCGACGGCAAGCCGGCCGCCCAGGTCGGGTAGGTCGGTGCCCTGCGTCCGGCTGTCGCTCTGCCTGCTGTTCATTCTCGGCGGGGCGCCCTCGCTCGCCTGGGCACAGATGTTTGTGACAACGGGTCGCGACACGCTGCGCGGCCTGCCGGGCGTGGAAGTACTGGTCGAGCCCCTTCAACCCGAACTCGAGGCTGTCGGGCTGAGCACGACCGGCCTGACACGCGAGGTCACCCAGCAGCTCACCGCTGCTGGCGTTACCATTTACCAGTCACAGCGCGAGAATCCGAGCTCCTCGAAGCCATACGTCTACGTCCACGTCAGTGCGGTGGCGGGCGGCAACGGCGACGTGGCGGTGGCCATCCAACTGCACCTCCGACAGACCCTGGTCTCGCTGACGACGGAGTCGCGCGTCGTCAACGCCATGAGCTGGGACCAGCACAGCGTGTCTGTGATGCCTCTGCGTATGCTGCGCGCCGACATCGTCGAAGAGGTCCGCGCACTCGCGGCACGCTTTGTCGCCGACTGGAAGGCCGTGCACTGACGGGGCGGTGTGGTACCCTTCGCGGCGTTCACGATGTTCAACACCATCCCAGTCAGGATCTGTCTCGTGTGTGCCGTCGCGCTGTCGTCGCGTGCGGTCGCTTCTGCGCAGGATTCGTTTCGCCAGACGGTCGTTGTCACCGCGTCGACGACCCCGGTTGAGCTCGGGTCCGCCACCCGCGCGCTGACTATCGTGACCAGAGAACAGATAGCTGCGCTGCCGTCGCGCAGCGTTGCTGACCTGCTGCGCCTGGTCTCCTCGATCGACGTCCGGAGCCGGGGCGAGCGGGGTATGCAGACCGACTTCTCGATTCGCGGGGGCGGTTTCGGGCAGACACTCGTGCTGGTTGATGGCATTCGATTGAATGACACACAGAGCGGACACCACAACGGCGATATCCCCGTGCCCGTGGACGCCATCGAACGGATCGAGATTCTCCAGGGAGGTGGCGCGTCGCTGTTTGGCGCCGACGCCTTCGGCGGAACGATCAACATCATCACCCGTCGTGACGCGCCGGCCTCGGTGTCAGTTGAAGCTGGTAGCTTCGATCTGGTGGCGACACGGGCGCAGGCCTCCTTCGGACGGCCGGAGCTGCGGACACTGGTGTCCGGATCAGCGGATCGATCGAGCGGGTTCATGTTCGAGCGGCAGTTTGCCACCGGTGCATTCACGTCGCGCACGAGCGTCGGGACGCGGGCCTCGCTTGGCGTGTCACACGTGTCGAAGGACTTTGGCGCCAATGGGTTCTATGGCGCCGCGCCGTCGCATGAATGGACCCACCAGACGCTTGTTGACGCCAGCGGGGTGATCGGATCGGTCGGTCCGTGGGCGTTCAGCGGGGCGGGGTCCTATCGCACCCACGGCGATCACTTCGTCTTCGACGTCAGGCGTCCGACGCTGTCTGATAACCGTCATCGATCTCACGCCCTGCTGGGGACCGTGAAAGCGTCTCGGCCGATCGCCGCCCGCGGAGCCGCGACGGTGGGGGGGGAAGTCGGATCAGACTGGCTGCACTCGACCAACCTGGGCGACCACACGACCTCGCGTGTCAGCGGATTTGCCGAGTTGCGCTATGCCGTGGCCACCAACGTGCAGGTAGACGGCTCACTGCGGGTGGAACGCTACGACGAGTTCGGGTCGTCGGCCAGCCCCGGCGTCGGCGTGAGCTGGTGGCCAGCGGCGCGGGTGCGCGTGCGAGCCTCTGGCGGTCGGTCATTCCGCGCGCCGACCTTCACTGAGCGCTTCTATCGCGACCCCGCTAACCAGGCGCGCGCCGAGGTTGGCCCCGAGCACTCATGGGGCGGCGATGGTGGTGTCGACGTGTTCATCGCCGGTGGCTGGTTGTTACAGGCGGGCGGGTTCGCTCGTCAGGACGAGGACGTGATCGACTGGTTGCGTCCAACGCCGGCCGACATCTGGCGCACCTTCAATGTGCACCATGCGCGCGCACAGGGCGCCGAGCTGTCGCTTCGGCGGACGTGGACCAATGGCTCGTTCGTGCAGGGCGGCTACACACGCACCGATGTCAGCACCACCACGCTCTCGACGCTGTGTGGTGCGCCGACGTGCTTGTCGAAGTACGTGCTCGACTACGCACCGCATGTGCTGGTCGCTGCGGCCCTGATCAAGGCGCCTGGCGACATACGCATCGCGCCACGTTTTGAATTCAAGCACCGTCGGCGAAACACCCTCGTTACTGATTACGCGGTGGTCGATGTCCGTGTCAGCCGGGCGTTTGGCGCCTACGAATTGCGCGTCGAGGGTACGAATCTGACCGACGAGGTCTACCAGGAAATTGCGGGTGTGGCGATGCCGGGTCGTGCCGCCACCGTGACGCTGGCGATTGGGTCGCGTTAATCCGGCGGGTCCCGCGACCCGCCCTACGTACGGATACCCGCCGGTTCCTGCTGCGTCAGGCAGTGCAGTGTTCCCAGCCCCCAGACCAGATCGACTGCGTGGACGCCGACGATCCGATGGTGCGGCATTGCCCGGGCGAGGACGTCCATCGCGACCCGATCGTTCGGATCGTTGAAGGTCGGCACCAGCACGACGCCGTTGGCGATGTAGAAGTTCGCATAGCTGGCTGGAAGCCGCTCGCCCTGCATCATCACCGGGCGTGGAAAGGGCAGCTCCACGATCCGCAGCGGCCCGATGGCCGGATCCAGCGAGGCCAGCTCCAGACGGCGCAGGTTGTCGAGGGAGCGCGCGTGGTTGTCGTCTCCCGGGTCGCGTTCGACCGCCAGCGCCACCGTGTCACGGGACACGAATCGTGCGATGTCGTCGACGTGGCCGTGAGTGTCGTCCCCGACACAGCCCTCGCCCAGCCAGATCGTCCGGCGGACGCCCAGCCATTCACCGAACACGCGGTCGTAGTCCTGCCGGGAGAACCCGGGGTTGCGCACCTGGATGTCGCTCAGCAGCCATTCTTCGGTGGTCAGGAGGAGACCCGCACCGTTGACGTCGATGCCCCCTCCTTCAAGGACGAGGCGCGTCGAGTCTCCGCGCGACGGTTCCACGCGGTCGACGCCCGTCACGGCCGCAATCGCTGAGCCGACCCTGGCGTCCAGCAGGTAATTGTCGTATTTGGCCCACCCATTGAAGGCCCAGTTGACCCAGGTGAGCCCACCCTGGTCGTTGATGACTCCGGTTGGAGCGGAGTCGCGCAACCACACGCGGTCCGTGGGGACAATGTGGCTGCGCACGCGCGAGAGCCTGACGTGGTGCGCATCGAGCGAGGCGAGCGCTGCCTCTTGAACGCCTTCATCGTGGCACAGGATCTCGACCTCTTCGTGATCAGCGAGCAGCCGCACGATCTCCGCGTAGACCCACGGGATGGGGCCGAGCTTGCCGGGCCAGTCGGGTTCGTGATGCGGCCAGCTGATCCAGGTCGCACGATGGCGCGCCCATTCGGCCGGCATGCGAAGCCCGGCGTGCACGCGCGAGGTCATCCGATATACCGGCTCAGGATCGGGCCATACGCATCGACGCGTCGATCGCGCAGGAACGGCCAGTTCCTCCTGACGCTCTCAATCAGGGCGGGATCGCAGCGTGCGATGAGGACGTCCTGGCGGGTATCGGCCTGAGCGAGTACACGCCCGAACGGGTCGGCGATAAAGGAATGACCGAAGAACTCGATCCCCTGGGTACCCGGCTCGTCTTCGTGTCCGACGCGATTGGCCGCGGCCACGTAGACGCCGTTGGCGATGGCGTGCGCACGCTGGGCGGTTTGCCACGCGTCAACCTGGGACGCGCCCCACTCAGTGCGTTCAGCGGGATGCCATCCGATAGCGGTCGGGTAAAAGAGCACCTGCGCGCCGAGGAGGCTGGTGATGCGCGCAGCCTCCGGATACCACTGGTCCCAGCAGATCAGGACGCCGATGGTGGCGTAGCGTGTCTTCCACACGCGGAACCCGGCTGCCTCGCCGGGTCGGTCCGTCGCCGGCCGGTCGCCGGGCGTGAAGTAGTACTTCTCGTAAAAGAGCGGGTCGTCAGGGATGTGCATCTTTCGGTACACCCCGAGGAGCGTTCCGTCGGCATCGATGATGGCGGCCGAGTTACGGTAGACGCCGGGCGCTTCTCGTTCGAACAGCGGGACGATCAGGACGACCTCGAGCTCGCGCGCGAGGCCCTGCATGAGGTCGACGGTGGGGCCGGGAATGGGTTCGGCCAGGTCGAAGCGATCTGCGTGCTGCGCCTTGCAGAAGTACGGCGCATCGAACAGTTCTTTCAGGCAGATGATCTGCGCGCCTTTGGTCGCGGCTTCGCGAATGAGGGTTGATGCCCGAGCGATGTTGTCCTGTCGGTCGCCGCTGGCGTGGTCCTGAATCAAGCCAATGGTAAAGACGTCGGTCACGATGCCAGTGTAGAGCACACCGCCGCCAAACTGAGCCACAATTGGAGCGGACATGGATCACCCGAAGACATCATCGGCATCGCATCAACCGCTCCGGGTCGCCCTCCTCGGGTTTGGAACCGTTGGCGCATCCGTCGCACGTATTCTCGTGGAACGACCCGAGTTGTCGAGCCGCCTTCAGCTGACGCATATCTTCAACCGTGACGTCGCCCGTAAACGAACGGCGTGGGTCCCATCCGGGGTCACGTGGACCGAGCAGGTGGATGATCTGTTCGCGGCTCGCCCCGACGTCATCGTGGAGGTGGTCGGCGGCGTCGAACCTGCGGCGAGCTGGGTGAGCCGCGGTCTCACGCAGGGCGCGCACGTCGTCACCGCCAACAAGATGCTCCTGGCCGCGAAGGCGCCAGAGCTGCTCGCGCTTGCTGCGAGGCACGGTGTCCAGCTCCGCTTCGAGGCCGCCGTTGGCGGAGGCGTGCCGCTGATTCACGGCGTGCGCGAGGGTTTGGCTGGCGACATCCTGCTGAAGGTGGCAGGTATCCTCAATGGCACGTCCAACTATGTCCTGAGTCGGATGGGCTCGAGCGACGAAACGATGGCGTCGGTGCTGAGCGCCGCGCGCGACCTCGGCTACGCCGAGGCCGATCCGAGCGCTGACGTTGACGGCGATGATGCGGGTGCGAAGCTGGTGGTGCTGGCGGGCATCGCGTTCAAGCGATACCTTCGCCTTGCCGAGATTCCCCGCCGGTCAATCCGGCCAATCTCAGCGGCCGACTTCAAGTACGCCAGGGGCATCGGCTGCACGATCCGCCAGATCGCGCTCGTCGAGGCCAGCGGCGACGGGTTCCATGCCTCTGTCGGTCCGTCGCTCGTGCCCCTGGGTTCGAGCTTCGGCCGCAACCAGGGTGCCAACAACGTGGTGACCCTGTTTGGCCGGTACGGTGGCGAGAGCAGTTTCAGTGGCGCCGGTGCCGGCGGTCCCGCGACCGGTGTCGCGGTGGTATCGGACCTGCTCGGCCTCGCGCATCGTGTGCCTGACGGTGGCGATTCCTGGACGTCGGCCAGCATCGTGGCACCCCCGGCCCGCCCGTACTACCTGCGGTTCGTGGTCCGCGACCAGCCGGGGATCCTGGCCTCCATAGCCGCGGCACTTGCACAGCAGGGCATTAACCTGGACGCCGTGCTGCAGGAGCCTGACTATCCCAAAGACGCGCTGCCATTTGTCATTACGGTCGAGCCATGCGAGGAGCGACACCTCGTCACCGCGCTCGAGGAAATCGGCCGAGCCGACTACCACGCCGAGCCCCCGCTGGCGCTGCCGCTTCTGCTTGGGGTATGATTTTCCGAATGTTTTTGAGCTGCGGCTGCCCCTCGGGTATTCCGGTCGCGACACAAGGTTCCATGTGTCGTTGTTCAAGGCTGGGCTGACCTGGTAGGCGAGACCGCCGTAGCAGAAACCTCGAATCCACCAGGCCCGCCCACCGACAGGTTGGCGGGCCTTTGTTTTATCGGCCGGTTCGCCCGGCCCGTATCCGTGGTCTGATGGAGATCGTCGTCCCGGGATCGGTAGCCAATCTGGGCGGAGGGTTCGACACCCTCGGCGTTGCGGTGCAGCTGTATCTACGGGCACGCATCGTTGACGTGCGGGATGACGGGGCAGGGAAGTTGAGCGTGGGCACCAGCCGCCCGGCCGTCAGTGGACCGAACGCGATTGAGCGCGCCTATGCCCACATGGTTGTGAAGACGGGATGGCGTGCCCCGTCAGTGGTGGTCGACGTCGAAAGCGACATCCCGATGGCCGCTGGTCTTGGCAGCAGTGCCGCGGCATCGGTTGCCGGGCTGAGGATCTTCGAGCAGGTAACCCGGCCGTTCGCGAACGCGACGCTGACGGAGTCGGCGCTGCTGGCGGCGGCAACGGCGCTCGAAGGGCACGGCGATAACGCGGCGGCAGCCATCTGTGGTGGGCTGACGTCGGTCGTCGAGGCCAGCGACACGCCGCCAGTGATTGTGCGATGGGACTGGCCGCAGGAACTGAAACTGGTTGTGGCGACGCCCGACGTTGGGCTGGCAACCTCGAAGGCCCGCGCGGCGCTCCCGGATGCGCTGCCTCGGGCCGACGCGGTGTTCAACCTGCAGCGCGTGCTGTCGCTGGTGCACGCACTGCAGCGTGGCGACTACGGCCGGTTGCGGCAGGCGGTCGAGGACAGATGGCACCAGCCAGCGCGGCGTGCGCTCGTGCCGCAACTCGCCGATGCGATGGCGATTGACGATCCCGATGTGCTCGGCGCGTTCCTGTCGGGCGCGGGGCCGTCGGTGGCGGTGCTGGCGACGAGTAATCTTGCGAAGGTCAAGGGTCTGTTAGAACGCGTGTATCAGGGTGCGGGGTGTCCGGCGATTGTCCGGATACTCGACGTGCATCAGTCTGTGGGCGTGGCATCAACCACGTCGGGGAGATCGGTATGAAGTATGTGGCTGGCCTGACCTGTCACCTGTGTGGTGCGACGTATCCGGCTGAAGCGCTCTGGGTCTGTTCCGAGTGTCTCGGTCCTCTCGAAGTCACGTACGACTATGAGGCAGTGCGCAAGGTCATCAGCCGCAAGCTGATTGAGTCGCGCCCTCCATCGCTCTGGCGGTACCTCGAGTTGCTCCCGGTCGAAACCCCGCGCACGGGTTTCAATTCCGGCTTTACCCCGCTCGTCCGCGCCAGGCGCCTGGCTGAGGCACTCGGCGTCAAAGAGGTCTACGTCAAAGACGACTCCGTCAACCACCCGACCTTTTCCTACAAAGACCGCGTGGTGTCGGTTGCTGCGACGCGCGCCGTTGAACTCGGCTTCACCGTGTTCGGGTGCGCCTCAACCGGCAACCTGGCGGGCAGCGTTGCGGCGCATGCCGCGCGTCTGAGCCTGGACTGCTACGTCTTCATCCCGAATGACCTCGAGCCCGCCAAGGTGCTCGGCGCATCCATCTACGGCCCGCACGTCGTTGCGGTCGACGGCAACTATGACGATGTGAACCGGCTGTGTACGCAGATCGCCGATCGATATGGCTGGGGCTTCGCCAATATCAACCTGCGCAGCTACTACGCCGAAGGAGCGAAGACGACCGGCTTCGAGATCGCCGAGCAGCTTGGCTGGAAGTTCCCCGATCACATCGTGTCGCCGGTGGCCGGCGGGACGCTGCTGCCGCGCATCTTCAAGGGCCTGCGCGAGTTCAGGGATCTGGGTCTGGTCGAAGGAACCTTGCCGCGTATTCATGCGGCCCAGCCCGCCGGTTCAGCACCGGTGATTCGCGCACTGGAGGCGGGCCTCGAGTTCCCGGAGCCGGTGAAGCCGGCAACCATTGCCAAATCGCTGGCGATTGGCAATCCAGCCGATGGATTCCAGGTGCTCAAGGTGCTGAAGGAAACCGGTGGAAGTGGCGCGATGGTCTCGGACCCCGCGATTCTCGACGCCATCAAACTGCTGGCCGAGACCGAAGGGATCTTCACCGAACCTGCTGGCGGGACCACGCTGGCCGCGACACGGGTGCTCATCGAGCGTGGCGTCATCAAGCGTGACGAGTCGGTGGTGATATGCATCACCGGGAACGGCTACAAGACGGCTGAAGTGATGCTGGACAGAGTGGCGCAGCCGACGCAGATCGGTCGGAGCCTCTCGGAGTTCGAGCGCGCGATCGGTCCCAGGGCCAGGGCATCGTCGCCGGCCACGGTCGGCGCCTGAACGTGGCACATTACCCGGTCTTCCTCAACCTCACGGCGAAGAAGGTGGTCGTCGTGGGCGGGGGCCCGGTGGCAGTTGGCAAGGTCGAGGGGTTGCTGCGGGCCGGGGCGCATGTCCTGGTCGTGGCGCCGGAGATTCGCCCGGAACTGGAACGCGCGGACGTCGTGCTCGTTCGTCGGGGCTTCGAGCCGGCGGATCTCGATGGTGCGTGGTGGGTAGTCGCCGCAGCTCCTCCGGACGTCAATCGGCTGGTTCGTGCTGCCGGTGACGCGAGACATCTGTTTGTGAACGCGGTCGATGATCCGGGGCACGCCAGTGCATACCTGGGTGGGGTGGCTCGTAAGTCCGGTGTGACCGTGGCGATTTCGACCGACGGGCAGGCTCCGGCACTGGCGGGGCTGCTGCGTGAAGCCATCGAGGCGTGGCTGCCGGCCGACCTCGACGCGTGGATGAAGGCGGCCGGTGCCGCCAGAGCCGCCTGGCGGCGCGACGGGGTTCCAATGGCCGACCGCCGTCCTCAACTGCTGGAGATGCTGAACCGGATCTATGAGAAGGCTGGACAGTGACTGACCGTTCGCCAACCGACGCGCCGCGTGTGTCCCTCGTGGGGGCGGGTCCCGGCGATCCTGATCTCTGGACCATTCGAGCGGCCAGGCGGATTGCCGAGGCTGACCTGGTCCTGTATGACGCGCTCGTGGACGTGGACGCGTTGCGTCAGGCGACCCGGGCGCAGTGCTTCTCCGTTGGCAAGCGAGCCCGCAGGGACAGCGTTCCGCAGGCAGTCATCAACCGCCTGATGATCGGCGCCGCGCGACGTGGCCGGCGGGTCGTGCGTCTCAAGGGCGGTGATCCGTTCGTCTTCGGGCGCGGTGGTGAGGAAGCACTCGCCCTGGTCGAGGCCGGAATTGCCTTCGAAGTGGTTCCCGGGGTGTCGTCGGCGATTGCCGCTGCGGAGATGGCGAGCATTCCGGTCACCCATCGGGGCGTGGCGTCTGCGTTTCTCGTCATGGCCGGACACACGGCCGACATGGTGGACCGGACACTGCGGTCGGTGCAGCCCGATGGCGTATCCGTGGTGGTGATGATGGGACTGGGCGTGCGCAACGAGATCTCGAGTGCCCTCCTGGCGCGCGGCTGGTCGGCGTCCACCCCGGCGGCCATCATCTGTGCGGTGTCGACGCCACAGGAATGGGTCTGGACCGGCGAGTTGTCGGGGCTGGGCGCGGCCGAGGTGCCGGCACTGCTGCCAGGTGTGCTGGTAGTCGGGGATGTTGTCAACGTGCGACAGGCGCTGCGCGCAACGCGAGCGCCAGCAGCAGACGCGGGCATGACCGACGCGAACGCTGTCTACGAGGTGATGTATGGCCGCCACTGATCAGGATCACAGTCTGGGACGCGCGCGCGTCTCCTTCGCCGACCGAGGCGACATCGACGAGTTCGTCGACATGCTCGAGAAATACGAGAGCGGCGCCATCTCTCCTGACGACTGGCGGAAGTTCCGCCTGCTGCGCGGCACGTATGGGCAGCGTCAGGACGGCGTGCAGATGATGCGCATCAAGATCCCGTCGGGGATCGTCAGCGGCGCGCAGATGCGCGCGCTCGCGGATGTCGCGTCGTCCTACTCTCGCGGCTTCTCCCACATCACGACGCGGCAGAACGTGCAGTTCCATTTCGTCCTGCTCAAGGATGCCGAGACCGCGATGCGCGAACTCGCGGAAGTGGGGATGACCACCCGCGAGGCCTGTGGCAATTCGGTGCGCACGATCACGTCCTGCCCCTACGCCGGCGTGGCCCACGACGAAGTCTTCGACGTCACGCCCTACGCGGAAATACTGACACGGTACTTCCTGCGGCATCCCCTGGCCGGTGTGCTCCCGCGGAAGTTCAAGATCGCCTTCGAAGGGTGCCCGGTCGATCATGCCCTCGCGTCGATTCACGACCTGGGCTGGTTTGCCCGGATCGTAGACGGGCGGCGGGGCTTCAGGCTGACCATCGGTGGCGGCACGTCAATCCTGCCTGTGTCCGGGATGCTCCTCTATGACTTCCTCCCTGTGGAGGAGATGCTCGACGTGTCCGAAGCGGTCCTGCGGGTGTATCACCGCTTTGGTGACTACCAGCATCGCCAGCGGAATCGGATGAAGTTTCTGATTAAGTCACTCGGCTGGGAAGCGTGGAAGGTGAAGTACGACGAGGCGCTGGCCGAAGTGCGCGCCGAAGGCGGCGCCAGGCTGCCGTTTGATCCCGCTCAGCTACCGGTGGAGACCGCCCCGAACTGGCCGCAACCGCCGGCGCCGTCAGTGCAGAGCGTGGCGGCGCGCGCGGTAACGGCGCTGTCCGGGCCGGGCATCCATCCGGGTACGGTGCGCCTCCAGGTTCTTCCGGATGCATACGCGCGCTGGTCGGCTCGCAACGTCAAGCCGCAGCGTCAGGCTGGCTACGCGCACGTGACCGTGCGACTCCCGCTCGGCGACTTCACTGCCGGCCAGATGCGGGTGCTCGCCGATCTCGCCGAGGCGTACTCGGATGGGACCATGCGCCTCACCGTCGAACAGAACGTGCTCCTCCGCTGGGTCAAGATCGAGCAGGTGGACGCCCTGTATCAGCGATTGCAGGCTGCCAGCCTCGAGACCGCCGACGCTAACACGCTCGGCGACGTGGTGAGCTGCCCTGGCGCCGAATCATGCCGCCTGGCGGTGACGCAGTCGCGCGGGCTCGGACGCGAACTGACTGAGCATCTCAGCGCCCATCCCGAACTGGTGGACCTGGTTCCATCCGGTGACATCAAGATCAGCGGCTGTCCGAACGGTTGCGGCCAGCACCACGTGGCGTCGATTGGATTCCAGGGCAGCGTGCGCAAGGTGGGTGGCCGCGCCGTGCCGCAGTATTTCGTGATGACTGGCGGTGGCGCCACCAGCGAGGGCGCGCATTTCGGCAAGGTGGTGTCGAAGGTGCCTGTGCACAGGCTCACCGAGGCTCTCGACCGCTTGCTCGCTCTCTACCGCGATGAACGCGAGAGTCCTGATGAGAACCTCGGCGCGTTCTTCCGCCGTGTGCCGCCAGCACGCGCGACGGCGGTCCTGAGCGACCTGGCGGAAGTCGTTCCGACGGCAATGACCGATCTGGACTACGTGGACCTTGGCGAAGACCGCGCGTTCAGTCCGGAAGTGATGGACGGCGAGTGCGCATCGTAGTTCAACAGCAGGCCGGGTCCGTCAGGAAAATGGGGTCGGAGGTCATTTAAGGAGGACACTACGACCCGGCGTCTGTGGCGCGCCACACCAGCGTCACCAGCTGCACGTCCACGCCACCGCGCTTTGGTTTCAGCTCGGTGCGTTCCACGCTGATCGCAGAGGGGTCGAGTTCGGCCGACAGCGCATCGATCTCGCGCTGAAGTTCTGCCGCCACCTCCTCGGCTTCCTGCGTCACCTCGCCAACCCGCGCGCCCGCCCTGGTGACATCCTCGGCTTCCTTGGCCGTTCTGCTGGCGCCCCGGATGGCTGTGGTGGCGCGTCCCAGCGTGGTGGCGCTCACTGCGCGGCGGCCGAGCAGCGCCCCCAGAATGGTGGCGCCAACCGAGACAGCCGTCTGCAGCTTCTGTTGCGACGATTGCTGTTGCTCGCGAGACACCGCCTCCTCGGCCCGTCGCACTTTCTCCTGCGCCCGCGCGAGCTTCGGCGTGTACTTGGCGCGAAGGGCTGCCAGCGCCTCATCCCGCTCTTCACGGGCACGCTGCTGGACGCGCACTCGGAAGTCGCGCTCGGATTCCCCCGGTTTCGACGAGACCTTGAGCGCAGGCGCGGACCACAGCGTCAGCGGGGCGCCGCGCGTGAGCATGCGCTCGAAGTCCCGGGTCCACTCGGCATAGCTTCTTGCGCTCAGGGCGTCGGCAGGTGGTGCCTCGTAGCCTTCGCCGGGAACCGGCGGAGAGGTCAGCAGCGCGGCAGGCGCATGCGGAGAGTCCTCGGCCGCATCCCAGTCCACAGCCACCGCGCCTGCCCCGAAGGGGATGAGTGTGTGGACGTCGGAGACGACGTCGATTCCCTTCTTGCCGTCAACGTACTGGACGCGGGCAGCGCCGTAGAGAAACGGCTCATAGATCGCCTGGGCGCTCCCTTCGTGAGGACAGTAGAACTCTTTGACCCCTGCCGGGAGCACGGGCTTGTCGCTGTGTCGCGCCGTCGACGCGGCGCGCGTCATCGGCTTTTCCGAGGCTGTCGCAGTTCGAGCGGTTGCGGCCGCCGGTGAGGTGGCCACGCTCAGACGACGAATCTCCTCTCGGCCCATTGGCCCCCGCAGATAGGACATTGTCCAGCGGGTTTCGAACGTCACCGGGCCGTGCTCGTGCACGTTGTGCATGAGGAATACCCGACCAGGGAGCGCCGAGAGCAGGGTATCGAGTTCGGCGCGATTCACGCCACCGGCCACGCTCTCGAGGCCGTCGAGCACACGCGCCTTGTCTCGCTCGGTTTGCAGCTTTCCGAGAAACCAGGTGCCGGCGTTGGCGAGGCCTTTGTAATCCAGGTCCACCGGGTTCTGCGTCGAGAGCATGATGCCGACGCCGAAGGCGCGGGCCTGCTTGAGCAGTGTGAGGAGCGGTGCCTTCGATGGCGGATTGGCGACTGGTGGAATGTAGCCGGCGACCTCGTCCATGTAGATCAGCGCCCGCAGCGACGGCGTGCCGGACTGTTTCCGCGTCCACTCGAGAACCGCGTTCAGGAGCAGCGACACCACCATCATCCTGGCCGCATCGTCCAGGTGCGCCACCGACACCACGGCGACACGAGGCCGGCCCTGCGGCGTGAAGAGCAGGGAGCCGACGTCCATGGGTTCCCCGCTCAGCCACACGTCAAAGGTTGGGGAGGCCAGGACGGCGTTGAAGCGAAGGGCCAGTTGCTGTCGGTCGCGGGCGGGATAGAACGTTTCGAGGTCCAGGACGCCGATGCGACCGAATGCCGGCCGCTGGATCTGCTGCACCAGCCACGGCAGGTCCGGGCTTTCGCCACTGGACCACGCGTGCGCCAGGATGTTTGCGAGCAGAACCTGTTCTTGATCGTGGGCGGCCGCCGCCTCAACGCCGGCCAGGGCGAGGAGGCTGGCCGCCACGCTGTTGGCGCGCTCGCCTGCGGCGTCGGGGTCGTCGGTCGATGGGGGAGCGAGCGACTTCAGAAGCGCAAGTGGCGTCCCGTTTCTGCTGCCCGGGGTGTACACGGCGAACTCAGCCGCGGCTCGGAGGCGTGCGATGCGCTCTCCGTCTTCGTCCCATTCGGCGAGCCCCGCCTTCCAGGCGGCTGCCTGCTGCGCGGCGAACGCGTCGGCGGTCTGCCCCCTGGACGCGGCGACCGAGGCGTCCACCCAGGGGGCAAAGTCGGAGGGCGCGAGGGTGGGGAATGTCAGCAGCAGGTTCGCCAGATCGCCTTTCGGATCGATGGCCAGAACCGGCACTCCGTCCATCGCGGCCTCTTCGATCACGCCGATACCCAGGCCGGTCTTGCCGCTTCCCGTCATGCCGACGCAGACAGCGTGCGTCGTCAGGTCCTTCGAGTCGTAGAGCACGAGGTCGGCCTGACGCGTGCGCGTCGCCACGTCGTAGCGACGACCCAGATAGAACAGACCGAGCTTCTCGTATGCGTGGGCCATCTGCGTCGTCACTCCATCCCGAACTTCGTCGCCGACGATTGTAGGTCGGGTTCGCCCTTTCTTGAATTAGCATGAAGCGGTGACAGTCGTTCACGCATGAGCAAACTGAAGGTCGTCGTCCTCTTCGATCGCGTGCTCGTTGATGATGATGACGGGCCAGCCCCGGACAAGGCTCCTGTCGTTCGGACCCTCGACAAGAAAGAGGTCGAGGAAGAAGTCTCCGACGCACTGATCAAGCTCGGACATGAACCGGTCTTTCACGAGCTCGATGGCTCGGCAAAGAGCCTGCTGGCGCTTGCCCGCCTCGAGTGTGATCTGGTGTTCAACCTGACCGAGTCGTTTGGCGATGACGACACCGCCGACTTCAAGATTGCCGGATTCCTGGAACTGATTGGGAAGAAGTACACCGGCAGTGGCACTCACGGCCTCATGCTCGCGCAGGATAAGGCCATCGCGAAGAAGATGTTCGCGTTTCATGGCGTCCGTACACCGACCTTCGCCAAGAGCTTCAGAGGCCGGCTGGATTTCTCCCACGATCTCCAGTTCCCGGTCATCGTCAAACCGGCCCGTGAGGACGGGTCCATTGGCATCGAGTTCAGCGCCGTGGTGACATCCATCCGCGAGCTGATGGAGCGCATCGACTGGCTCCACGCCAACTTCGATTCGCCTGTCCTCATCGAGGAGTACATCGACGGGCGCGAGATGTATGTCGGGGTCATGGGCAACGACAACCCCGAGGCGCTACCGGTCGTCGAGCTGGACCTGTCAAAGCTGCCAGACGGCACGCCGCGGATTGCCGCCGCCGAGGTGAAATGGGGCAAGGGGACCCGAGCCTATCGCGACACCAAGTCCGCGGTAGCCACTGACCTGCCAGACGAGACCGTCAAGGTTCTTCAGCAGACTGCCGTGGCCGCCTATCAGGCGCTCGAACTCCGTGATTACGGTCGTGTCGATATGCGCCTGCGGGCCGACGGGGCGGTGTACGTGATCGAGGTCAATCCGAACCCCTGGCTGAGTTCACGAGCCGAGTTCGCCATGGCGGCACGCAAGGCGGGGCGGACCTACTCTCAGCTGGTCGGCGAAATCGCCGAGCTTGCGCTCGCCCGCTCATAATCCCTCGGTCTTAGCGTCTAAGTCCCTGTTTGATCAACAGGTTAACGCCAAATGTTGCCTGGTATGGCAACTGGCGGCGACGGCGCGGCAGCAAACGGGACGTGCGGCGGGTTGAAATGCCCAAAACCCCGTATTTTCGGGCATTTCCCGTTGCTGAAGGGCCATAGGTGCGCTATACTGCTTAGTGCCGTTCCCGGCGCGAAGCTACACCTAGACCCACCATCCTGCAACGGGGGACACGTGACATTTAAGGTCGGCGACAAGGTCATCTACCCGAACCATGGGCTTGGTATCGTAGAACGCGTCGAAGAGAAGACGATCCTCGGAACAACCTGCGGGTTCTTTCACCTGCGCATCGTGTCTAACGACACGACGGTCCTGGTGCCGGTCGCCAATGTTGACGGCGTCGGGTTGCGCAAGGCTATCACCGACGAAGAGGTCGAGCACCTGTTCTCCCTCCTCAGTGACGGCAAGATCGACAACCACCAGAACTGGAAGGGCCGCTTCAAAGATAACTCCGACAAGATGCGCACCGGCTCCATCTACGACATGGCTGACGTGCTCAAGAGCCTCACCTTCCTGAGCAAGTCCAAGAGCCTGTCATTTCGCGAGAAGCGCATGCTTGACCGCGCCAAGGCACTGATCATCTCGGAAGTGTCCGAGGTCATGCGCCTGAAGGCCCTCGACATTGAGGTCCGCGTGGACCAGTCGCTCGAGAAATGCTTCCTGGTCAAGGCGAGAAACGTGGCCCGGTCAACGGCGCGCGCCAAAGTGGCCAAGCCCGCCAAGACGGCCCCCGCAGCTGCCGCCAAGGTAACCACGCGGGTGGCCGCGATGCCGCGCCGCGCCGCGCGGGCGTCCTAAGCACCCCGGACTGGTGACCGGTCGCCCCGCACACGATCAGCCCACATGCTGATCGCGGCCCGTTCCATCGTCACCTACCTGCTCGTCCTCGTCTATATCGCGATAGCAGGTCCGCTCGGGTTGTTCTTCGCCCTGGTGCTGCGCTGGAAGGACGGACTCTGGGCCCTCGGGCACACTGGCGTGGCTCTCGCTCTCGGGCTGGCGGGCATCCGATACCGCGTGAGAGGGAGGGAACACATCCCCTCTGAGCCAGCCGTCTTCTGCTCGAACCACGAGAGCAACGTCGACCCGCCAGTGCTGTTCAGGGCCCTGCATCGGCGTCTGCACATTCTCTATAAGGCCGAACTCCACAAGTTCCCCATCATGGGTGCCGTCTTCGACGTCGGCGGGTTCGTGCCGGTCGATCGCAGCAATCTCCAGCGTTCGATGGCGTCACTCGACCGAGGGGCGCAGTCCCTGCGGAGTGGGAATCCATTCCTGATCTTTCCCGAGGGTACCCGCAGCCGGACGGGCCAGCTTCTGCCTTTCAAGAAGGGCGGCTTCATCATGGCCATCAAGGCACAGGTGCCGGTAGTCCCCGTGGCGGTGCGCGGCGGCCGGGCGGCGATGCGGAAGGGCAGTCCGTGGGTCCGGCCCGTGCTCGTGGACGTGACCGTCGGGCAACCGATTCCCACTGCGGGGCTGACGCTGGATGACAGGGATGACCTGATCGAGCGGGTGCGGACTGCGGTGGCGGGCCTGCTAGCTGCCAGCGCCGAAGGTCAGGGTCCAGGGCGTCACTGACGCACCGTCGAAGCCCTTCAGGTCGGTTCGCGTTTCAATCCTGACCATGCGGAACGGGCTCAGTGCTTGCGTGAACCGCATCTCCACCGCGCGTGTTGCGAAATCATAACTGGTTCGGAATTCGATCGGCGGTGTTGGCTGTCCGCCAACGTAGCTGACCGAGAAACCGCCCGCCACCGACGCCGGGTTGAGACCTCGTGAGAACTGGATGCGCACGACAGCACCGGTCGACACGTCGGTTTCGTCCTGAGTCGGCGAGCTGAAGACGACTTCAATTGGCGATGGTGGTGGGGGTGGAACAGCAGGTTCCTCAGAGACGACTTCGGTCCGTGCTGTCGCCGTGGCGAGCTTCGCGGCTTCAAGGGTGACGAGCGAGCGCTCCCGCTTCACCACCCCGGTCACTTCGAGCCAGCGGCCTGTATCCACTCGCGCATCGACGTTCAGGTCAAATCCGCGCCCTTTGGGCCTCAGTCCTGTGATCCAGACGGCGCCGTCGCCGCTGCGCAGAACGAAGTCGAACTTGCTCTTCGCCGGTGCACCCGGCAGGTCGCCGAAGAGGTTGCGCCCCCGGAATTGCCCAACCAGTGTCACCGTCTGGCCCTCGTACCGCCAGGGCTCGAGCGCGAGCGCCCGCGTCGAGACAACGGGAATCGGGTCGGCTGACACGACCCCGGTTACGCTGAGGAGCAGTTCCTCGCCCGGACGCGGCCATCGTTCGGTGTCGCGCCCTCCCGAATACCCGGTGAGCCGCGGATCGCCCGGCTCCAGCCGGCCGATGTCGATCAACTGCGCACGCACTTCAACAGGGCCGCCGGTTGTGCGAACACCATCGGCGAGCATCACGTCGATGGTGCGCTCGTCGGCGCGCAGTTGCGGGCGTGCGCCCTCGACGAACTCGCCTCGAACGAGGACGATCTGAAGGTGGTAGTAGCCCGGGAACCGGCGCAGTGCGTCGACGGTGGTGAGTTTGCGGTTCGCGGTCTGGGCATGCGTGAAGGGAGCCGCAATCAGCAGCGTCGCCAGCATCAGGACAAGCGCGAGCCCGGACCTCACATGGGCATTCTATCGTTCGTCCGCTGGCCCCGGCGAGTAAAGCCGCCAGGAAGTGGGGTCGCAGCCCGTGGCCGACCCCAGGGGGACGGGGCTGGCGCCGATGGCGGGGGGTGGTAGCATTAAACCTTGTGAACTCGACGAACAAGCGCCGGAACAGCCCCGACCAGGTGTCGGAGCTCACCACAAACCGCTTGTCGGTCTACCTCAGGTGCTTGAATGAGCTCGACGCCGCCGGGGTGCAGACCATCTCATCACAGGCGCTCGCCGAACAGTTCCACTTGAACGCTGCCCAGATCCGCAAGGACCTGGCCTACTTCGGTGAGTTCGGCGTTCGTGGCGTCGGCTACTACATCAAGGAACTGCGCCGGCACCTGCGCCAGATTCTCGGTCTGGACCGCCACCTTCGGGTCGCGATCATCGGCGCCGGCAACCTCGGCCTGGCCCTCGCCGATTATCCCGGCTTCCGGCAGGAAGGGTTCGAGATCGCCGCGATGTTCGACGCCAATAACGAGAAGATCGGTCAGGAGTCACGGGGCGGTGTGCCGATCTACGACATCAAGGACCTGCGACGCATTTTCAAACGCGAGCGGCTCGACATCGCCGTCATCGCCGTTCCAGCGCAGTACGCGCAGCCGGTGGTCGACCAGGCCGTGTCGGCCGGAATCAAAGCCGTGCTCAACTTCTCGCCTGGCGCTCTCAAGGTGCCCGACGATGTGAAGCTCAAGAGCGTCGACCTGACCGTTTCGCTCGAAAGTCTGTCCTTCTATCTCGCGCAAGGGGAACTCGATGGCAACCCCTAAGTCAGTTGGTCGCTTGTCGCTGAGCCCGCCGCGGCTCTCCCATGTGGACGAGAAGGGTCGCGTGAAAATGGTCGACGTGGGGGAGAAGGCAGTGACCGCTCGCGAAGCCCTCGCCAGTGGCACAGTCACGATGAGCGCACGAGCCTTGCGGCTGATCCGCGACGGTCAGGTGGCCAAGGGTGACCCGCTGCAGGTGGCGCGGCTGGCCGGCATCCTCGGCGCCAAGCGGACCTCGTCACTCATCCCTCTCTGCCATCAGATCCCCTTGTCGCATGTCGCCGTCGAGCTCGTTCCGGTGCGTCGCGGCTATCGCATCGAGTCTCGCGTGCGCACCTCGGGACAGACGGGTGTGGAGATGGAGGCACTGACCGCGGTCGCCGTCGCGGCGCTCACGCTGTACGACATGCTGAAAGCCGTCGACAAGGGCATTGTCATCGGCGACGTGTGCCTGCAGGAAAAGACCGGTGGCAAGTCGGGGACTTATCGGCGCAGACAAGTTCGAAGTGCGAAGGTCGAAGTACGAAGTCGAAGTAAGAAGGTCCGAAGTCGAAAGTAAGTCGAACCTCGAACCTACTTCTCACTTCCAACTTCCGCCCTTCCACTTCGCACTTCGCACTTCGCACTTCTAACTTCGCACTTCCGAATGCCGTCGTCTTGGCCGTCCGCCGACAATTGGGGGTGGCTCAATGTGGATCACCACGTCGGCGAGTTCAGGGAACCGCACCATCAGCCGATCCTTCACCACGTGTGACAGGTCGTGAGCATTCGACAAGGGCAGTGCGCCGTCGAACCACACGTGGAGGTCCATGAAGACGTGGTCCATCGCGCCGCGCGTTCTGATTTTTTCGCAGCCCAGCACACCCTGCACCGACTGGACGACCGCGCGGACATCATCTTCGGCGAAGACGGTCTCGTCCGAGAGGATGGGGGAGACGTCCTGCGCGATCTTCCAGCACGCGTGCAGGATGAACGCGGCGACGAAGAGGGCCGCGAGCGGATCGAAAATCGGGTAGCCGAGGCGCACGCCGACCAGCGCCGCCAGCACTGAGCACGACGTCAGGACGTCGCTCCGCGTATGCTTCGCGTCAGCCAGCAGCACCTCGCTCTTCAGGCGCCGCCCCTCTCGCTCCTCGTACCACACCACGAACACATTGACCGCCAGCGTGGCCATCAGGATGGCAAAGCCTGTCGCGTCGACGTCGGGGCTCCCTCCAAACTGCAGACGCTCCATCGCGGATCGGACTACCTGTACGAGGACCAGCAGGAGAAACAGCAGGATGCCGAGCGAGGCCATCGTTTCGTACTTGCGATGGCCGTACGGATGATTCTCGTCCGGGGGACGCCGGGCCACTGACACGCCAATCAGCGCCACGATGTTGGAGCCCGAATCAGTGAGTGAATGAAAGCCGTCCGAGAGGATGGAGACTGCGCCGGTTGCGAAACCGAGCCAGATCTTCGCTCCCGCCACCAGCAGGTTCAGGACGAGCACCCCGTTCAGGGCACGGAGAACGGAGCCGTAGCGGTCAGACACGACTGGGAGGGATGACGGTTGCGGTTCTTGGATGTCAGTTCCTGGTTCCTGGTTGCCGGTTCCAGGAACTAACAACTAAGAACTGAGAACTGACTCGTCAGAACATATGCGCCGTGGGAATCGGCCACCAGCGCAACTGGACCTTCCCGATGATGTATTTCTTGGGCACGAAACCCCAGTGGCGGCTGTCGGAGCTGTTGTTCCGGTGGTCACCCATCACGAAGTAGTAGCCTTCGGGGACCACTGTCGGGCCGAAGTCGTCGTGGCTCCGGTATTCCGGCGGCACGAAGTCGTCCTGCATGGGGACGTCGTTGACAAAGACACGGCCGTCCACGATGCGGACGGTGTCGCTCTCTTCGGCGATGACCCGCTTCACGAACGACTTGTCCGGGTTGAGCGGGTAGTAGAGCATCACGATGTCGCCGCGTCGCGGCGAACCCATGCGATAGGCGAACTTGTTGACGATCAGGCGATCCTGGTCGGCCAGCGTGGGGGCCATGCTCAGGCCTTCGACGCGTGCCACCTGGAAACCGAACGTGACGATCAGCGTGGCGTAGACAGCCGCCGACGCCAGCGTCTTGAACCAGGCGACGAGTTCGTCTCGGACGATGGCCAGCCGATGGAGCACCACTCCGCCGGGCGGCGGTTCTGGAACCGGAAGCGGGACCGGGACAGGGTACGCAACCACCGACAGGTCGGGTTCGAGCGACGGGAGTTCTTCTGGTTCCGTTGGTCCTTCCGGTGCCGCTTCGAGGTGAACCGACGGGTTCAGAGCTTCAGGTACTCCCGAAGCCGTTTGGTCTGCGATCGGCTCACCGGTATCTCGGTGGCCTTCGCGTCCTTCATCCTGAGGATCAGATTCCTGCTGAACCAAGGGACTATCTCCTTGATTTTGTTGATGTTGACCAGATGCGAGCGGTGCACACGCCAGAACACCTCGGGATCGAGCCGCGCCTGAAGGTCATCGAGTGTCCGGTAGTTCGACGAACCGGCAACCTGGCCTGTAACTATGGTAATCGACTCGTCGGCCAGGGAGGCAAAGATGATTTCCTCAGACTGCACAAGCATGAACCGCTCCCCAACCTTGACGGCGATCTGGTCCCGACGGTCGGTCCGATCGGCCATCAGCCGCACGATCCGGTCCAGTTGCTCGGTCAGCTCAACCGGGCTGGCAGCCGCCGGCCGGTCCGCAAGGGCACGCTGGCGAGCCCGCTTGAGCGCCTGCTCGAGGCGGCCCGCCTCGACCGGCTTGAGCAGGTAGTCGACGGCGTTCACTTCGAACGCCTCGATGGCGTACTGGTCGAAGGCCGTCACAAACACCAGGGCTGGCGGGGTGCCGTCGAGGGCCAGCAGTCGCCGCGCCACCTCGAAGCCGGTCAGCCCCGGCATCTGGATGTCCAGGAACATGACGTCGGGTACGAGCCGCTCGGCGGCGCTGAGGGCCTCGATCCCGTTGCCGGCCTGGCCGACGATCTCGACGTCTCCAATCTGGTCGAGCTGGTAGCAGAGTTCCTCGCGCGCCAGCTGCTCGTCGTCGACGACGAGAACGCGAAGGGGGCGAACCGGTTCTGGGGTCACGCGGTGATCCGTTCCGCCACCGACATCTCGGGAATCTCGACGCGCGCCGTCGTGCCTTGTCCCGGTTCACTTCTCAGGGTCAGTTGATACGCCGCTCCGTAGATCACCCGCAGGCGTTCGCGCACGTTGGAGAGGCCGATGCCGCTCGCCATCGGCTCGTTCAGGCGATCCAGCACAAACCCCATCCCATCGTCTTCGACCTCGAGGATGACCCGTCCGGCGTCGCGCCAGCTGCGGATGGTGATCGATCCGTTGCCGACCTTACGCGACAGGCCGTGCTTGATGGCGTTTTCAACCAGCGGCTGCAGGATCATGCTCGGCACGACCACGTGCAGGGTCTCGGGGTCGACCGCCTTGTCAACTCGCAGCTTGGGTCCGAATCTCACCACCTCGATGTCCAGGTACTCGTCGATCGACTCCAGTTCTTCTCTGAGCGACACGAAGTGCTGGTGGCTGCGGAGGAGGCGACGGAGCAGGCCGGAGAGCCGCGTGATCAGCATGCGCGCGGTTTCGGGCTCGGAGCGAATCAGCGCCGAGACAGAGGTCAGCGTATTGAAGAGGAAGTGCGGATTGATCTGACTCTTGAGCACCTCGATTTTCGCGGCGAGAAGCAGCGTGTCCTGCTCCTGCAGACGGTGCTCGATGCGTGCGCTGTTCCAGATCTTGATTGGTGTGGCGACGGCCAGGACCGCGGCCAGGACCACAAGAAGCGTCATCCACGGGGAGGGCGCGCTGAGATAGAACAGGCGGTGTGAACCGAACCGGGAGCCGAGCGCGAGACGGAGCAGTTCGAGACCGAGCGGGGCCAGCAGCAGGATGACCTGCCAGTTGGGTTCAAAGCGACGAACCATGTGCCACAGATGCTTGGGCAGATCGAGCAGGACGAAGGGCGTGAACTGCCAGATCGCTTCCTTCGGGCACGCCTCGCGCAGTCCACCACCCGCGAAGCCGGCACCAACCGCAAAGGGCAGCGCGATGAACTCTCCAGCGAGCCCTGCCGGCGCCGCCACCATCAGGCCGACCAGGGCGCCAGCATAGGGACCGGCGATGAGCCCGGCCAGGAACGCCCCTTCGAGCGTCAGGTCGGCCGCGTAGTAGTTCAGCAGCAGCCTTGCCGTGACGCCGGCCATCAGCGGGATGCCGATCGAAAGCGTGAAGACCAGACGCTCGAGCCACCCGCGGCGCTCGAAGATCAGGATGCGGCGAAACCGGGAATAGCGCGCCAGCATCGTCGCCAGCACGGCCATGACCGCCAGCTTGACGATGAGCGTCGTCAGCAGGAACTGCTCCGCGGAGAGGAATTTGGGTTCCTGGAGCACGCCTCATTGTAGCCTTTGGGGTAAAATCAACACCATGATTGGACCGCTCCTCACGGGGTTCGCGACGACGTTCCGGCACATGTTCAAGAAGCCGATCACGGTGAACTATCCGGAACAGAAGGTTCCGATGTTCCCGAAGTTTCGCGGCAAGCAGGTGCTGATGCGCGACGAAAACGGCCTCGAAAAGTGCGTCGCCTGCGGTCTGTGCTCGGTGGCGTGCCCGGCCGACGCGATCTATCTCGAGGCGGCGGAGAACGACGGCACGGTCATGGCCGGCCCCAGATACGCCAAGGTCTATCAAATCCACAAGACCCGCTGCATCTTCTGCGGCTACTGCGAAGAGGCCTGTCCGGTGTCGGCGATCTTCATGGGCAAGGACTACGAGCTCGCCGTCTACAGCAAGGACGACTTCATCTGGGACAAGACCGACCTGCTGGTGTCGGCGCCAGACGGCGCGAAGGCACCAGGGATCTGATTCCTTTCCTCGAAGCGCTCGCCTCGCGCGTGCTCGTCTGCGACGGGGCGATGGGGACGATGCTCTATGCCAGGGGCGTCTTCGTCAACCGCTGTTTCGACGCACTCAATCTCACCGACGCTGCCCGCGTCGTCGACGTGCACCGGGAGTATGTGCGGGCGGGCGCGGACGTCATTGAAACCAACACCTTTGGCGCCAACCGCATCAAGCTGCGCGGGTTCGGTCTGGCGGGTCAGGTGGGTGAGATCAATCGTGCCGGGGCGAACCTGGCCAGACAGGCAGCCAGCAACCGCGCCTACGTCGCCGGCGCCCTTGGCCCGCTGGGTATCCGCATCGAGCCGTGGGGACGAATGGGCAAGGAGGAGGCCGAGGGCTACTTCCGCGAGCAGGCCCAGGCGCTGGCCGATGGTGGGGTCGATCTCTTCATCCTCGAAACCTTCCGTGATCTGACCGAGGTCGGTGCGGCTATCGCCGCTGTACGCAGTGTCTCTGACCGCCCCATCGTCGCGCAGATGACCACCGCCGAAGACGGCAGCAGTCTCGACGGCACGCCTCCGGAGCAGTTTGCGCCCGCTCTCGCCGCCTACGGTCCCGATGTGATCGGGATTAACTGCAGTATCGGTCCCGCGCCCATGCTCGAGACCATTGAGCGGATCGCCAGCGCCGCGGGCCTGCCGCTGTCGGCCCAGCCCAACGCCGGCCGGCCCCGCGATATCGATGGGCGCAACATCTACCTCACCTCGCCCGAATACATGGCGTCGTACGCCAGGCGGTTTGTGGCTTCTGGTGTCCGGCTCGTGGGAGGGTGCTGCGGTACCACCCCCGAGCACATCCGGCAGATCAAGGCGTCAGTCGGACGGGAGGGGGCGCGGCGCGTGTCGGTTCCGCCGCGAACGCCGGTCGTCAGCGTCGCTGCCGTGTCTGCCCCTGTCGTTCCACGAGCCGAGCGCTCGTCCCTCGCCCGCGCATTCGCCGACCGTCGATTTGTGACGATGGCTGAACTCGTTCCGCCCAAGGGCCATACGACTGTGGGGGTCCTCGAGCGGGCGCGGGCGCTGCAGGCACATGGCGTGGATGTGCTCCTCATTCCCGACGGTCCTCGCGGCGCGCGGATGAGCGCTCAGGCGCTCGCCGTCCTGGTCCAGCAGCTGGCCGGTATCGAGGTCGTGCTGCAATACCACTGTCGCGACCGCAATCTTCTGGGGATGGAGTCCGACCTCCTCGGTGCCCATGCGATGGGTATCCGGAACCTGATGCTGGTGACGGGGGACGTCGCCCCAGTTGGTGACTATGCCGATGCGACCTCGGTGTTCGACGTCGATTCGGTCGGCCTCACCAATGCCGTACGGCGATTGAACGAAGGTGTCGACATCGGGGGGCAGAGCATCGGAGCGCCGAGCGCGTTTCACATCGGCGTGCAGGTCAACCCCTCGGCCGACGACCTGGACGAGCAGGTGCGGCGCTTTGAATACAAGGTCGAGGCTGGTGCGGAGTTTGTCATCACGACCCCAGTCTTCGACGTCGAGGCGTTTGAACGCCTCATGCCCAGGCTCACGCCCTTCGGGCTGCCGATTGTGGCGTCGATCTGGCCGTTCGACAGCGCCCAGCACGCCGAGTTCGTGGCCAACGAGATTCCCGAGACACGCGTCCCCATGGCGCTGCTCGATCGCCTGCAACGGTCAGGAACTGCCACGGCCGAAGCGGGTGAGGGGGTGCGTATTGCCGCCGAGATCGCGGCCAGGGTCCGTGGGATGGTCAGCGGACTTCACGTGGTGACCCCTCCCGGGCGCCCCCAGTCGGTGGTTGACGTCCTTTCAGTACTGGGCAAGGGGCCAAAGCCCTGATCGTTTGGCACTTGTCGGAGGGCTCATGCGGACGCTATAGTGCCGATGCCCCCCGGATTTAGGCAGGCACACGCCTGGCACGGAGCAGGCTGAGGCGACCGAATGGCATTGTTCGAACGCGAGCAGGACGAGTTTGCATCTGACGCTGGCACCCGTGCACTGTCAGCGATCGCGGTTGAGAACGATTTCGTTGCCGGGGTTTACGAGAAGATCGCCAAGAGTTACGACATCTTCTTCGGTCGTTCGCTGAACGCCGGCCGCATGCTGGCCCATCAGCAGATGGACATTCAGCCCGGTGATCGCATCCTCGAGGTGGGGGTTGGCACGGGGATGAACACCACCATCTATCCGCCCACCTGCACCGTCACCGGCATCGACCTGTCGACGTCGATGCTCGAAATTGCACGGGAGCGGGTCGCTCAGGCCGGTCTGCGGAACGTGCGCCTCCTTGAAATGGATGCGGCGTCGCTGACCTTCCCGGAAAGCAGTTTCGACATCGTGTACGCGCCGTACCTGATCAACGTGGTATCGGACCCGTTGACGGTCGTCCGCGAGATGCGACGGGTCTGCCGCCCCGGCGGCAAGATCATCTTCGTGAACCACTTCAAGAGCGAGAACTTCATCCTGTCGCGGCTCGAGCGGCTGATCGCTCCGCTGACCGTGCACATCGGATTCAAGTCGGACTTCGACTTGAGTGAGTTCCTGGCTCAGGCCGACCTGCAGTCGGCAACCGTGCACCATATCCATGCTGCACGGTTCTGGTCGGTCGTGACCTACATCAATCCGAAGACCTCGTAGGGCGGGCCGGGCCCGCCGGTCTACGCCTTTGCCTTCGGACGGCCGCGCGGCTTCTTCGGCGGCTTATCAAGCGCCTTCAGCAGGATATCAGCCGCCACGTCGGCTCCATTGGTCTCGGCCTTCTTCTTGATCTTCGGCTGCGCCAGCAGCTTGTCGATGGCCGACTCCCACTTGCACGCAAAGAGGTCGTCGTGGGAGATGAACGCCGTTCGCAGGTACTTCGGCATCTCATCGACGAGCACGTCGTATTCCGGGAAGTGCCCGCGTGAGGTGTAGAGCAGCGAGGCGTCGTTGGCGATGCACTCGGAGATGATGCCGTAGCCGGGTTTGCTGACGACGACCTCGGCCGCACCCACCAGATCCTCGTAGCGCACCCCAACGTCGTACATCCCTTCTTCGTTGATGCTGACGAAGGAGCCCTTGCGCTCCGCCACTGCGGTCTCCTTGCGGGCCCGTGTGGACGGCACGTTGGCGGTCATGATGACCGTGTATTTCTTGAACTTGGCCAGCAGGTCGGTGTCCAGGCCCGGGAGCCCGTATCCGCCGAACGAGGCGAGCACGATGGGCTTGTCGGTCGGAATCTTCAACGCCTTACACACTTCTTCCTTCGTGCGCGACGCGTGCCGGGCGATGAAGGGAATGTCGGTGACGTTGTTCATGTTCTCGAACCCGCCGTGCAGGGGAAGCCTGAGCGAGATCGACACCTTGCCGTAGGCCGCGCGGATCGCGGGGAGAAGGGAGGGGGCCAGACGCACCCGTGGATAGTCGGCATACACCCAGTCCCAGGTGAAGTTGCCGATGGCCACCGATGGAATGCCGGCAGAGCCACCCACGGCGAACGCCAGCGGGGGAATGTCGCCGACGATCAGGCCCGCGCCCAGTTCACGCAGCATGCGCGTTTCAGACGCAGCGCGGGTGACCAGGTCAGAGTGGAAGGCCGACGCGCGGCGGATGGAATCCGCTTCGTCCAGCGTCAGCGCGTCAACCTGGACGACGCCGGTGTCGCACTCGAGGGTGCTGAAGGCGACCTTCCCCTTGACCGTAAGGTCAAAGAGCCAGCGGGGAGCCGACGTGCGCACGCCGATGCGCGTCTCGGGACGCTTGGCGAGAATCGCATTGATGACCTCGATCGACCGCGACGCGTGACCGAACCCATGTCCCGAGACGTAAAACACAATCGCTGCTGCCACTTATTGCCCTTCACGAATGCGGTGCATCGGCAGCAAAGGCCACCGCTGTCACCTGCTCGAGCGTTTCAACCGGCACGAACGTCATGTCGTGCTTCACTTCTTCCGGGAGTTCTGCCACGTCAGGCGCATTGAGTGCGGGCAGGATGAAGGTCTTGATCCCGAACCGTCTCGCCGCCAGCGCCTTTTCCCGAATGCCCCCCACGGGCAGCACGAGGCCGCTCAGCGTGATTTCGCCGGTCATCGCCACATCCTCACGGACAGGCACCCGTTTGACGGCTGAAAGAATCGCTGTGGCCATGGTCACGCCCGCCGACGGCCCGTCCTTCGGGATGGCACCGGCGGGAACATGGATGTGCAGATCGTGCTGGGACAGAAACTCCGGAGCGACCCCAAGAGACTGGGCGTTTGCCCGAATGTGACTCAATGCCGCTCGGGCCGACTCCTGCATGACACTCCCGAGCTGGCCCGTCAGAATAATGTTCTGGTTTCCCCCTGGAAGCAAGGTGGCTTCGATAAAAAGGACGTCGCCGCCCACCTCGGTCCAGGCGACGCCAGTCGCCACTCCCGGCCGCGAGGTTCGAAAGGCTACCTCTTTCTTGAATCGGGCCGGCCCCAGATAGTCGTCGACCTGGTCGGGTTGTACGACAACCGGCCCAGTCGCTCCGCCGGCCACCTTCGCCGCGACTTTGCGGGCGATGGCCCCCAGCTGTCGCTCGAGGTTTCGGACCCCGGCCTCGCGGGTGTACTCAGAAATCACCAGGCGGAGTGTTGCGTCGCTGAGCTCGAGGGTGCCGGGCTGCAACCCATGCTCCAGGATCTGGCGGGGCAGGAGGTACCGCCGCGCAATGTGGACCTTCTCTTCTTCGCTGTAGCCGCCGAGCGAGATGATCTCCATGCGGTCGAGGAGCGCCGGCTGGACGGTTCCAAGCTGATTGGCGGTCGCAATGAAGAGAACCCGGGACAGGTCGACCGGCACCTCGAGATAGTGATCACGGAACGTATGATTCTGCGCCGGATCGAGCACCTCGAGCAGGGCAGCGGCTGGATCTCCCTGGAAGCCGGCGGCCATCTTGTCGATCTCGTCCAGCATGAATACGGGGTTCATCGACCCCGTCTGCTTCAGCGCCTGAACGATGCGGCCCGGGATCGAACCGATATAGGTTCGACGATGCCCGCGAATCTCGGCTTCGTCACGGACACCACCGAGCGAGATTCGGACGAACTTGCGCGACATGGCCCGCGCAATGGACTGACCGAGAGAGGTCTTGCCCACACCGGGAGGCCCGACAAAGCAGAGGATGGGCCCCTTCATGTCGCCCTTCAGCTTGCGGACGGCCAGGTACTCGACGATCCGTTCCTTGACCTTGTCGAGGCCATAGTGGTCCTCATCGAGGACGCGACGCGCCTCGACCGGGTCGAGACGATCCTCCGTGGTGACGCTCCACGGAACATCGAGGACCCAGTCCAGATATGTGCGCAGCATCTGGTATTCCGGGGAGGACTGGCTGGTATGCGAGAGGCGGTCGACCTCCCGCATGGCGACTGTGTTGACCGCCTCCGGAAGTTTCGCCTCCTCGACACGCCGGCGAACGTCCGCGATGTCGTTGCCTTCGCCTTCTCCGAGTTCCTGTTGAATCGCCTTGAGCTGCTGGCGCAGATAGTACTGACGCTGAGCGTCGGTCATTTCCTGCTGGGCCTGTGACTCGATCTTCCCCTTGAGCTCGAGGAGCGAGATCTCGCGAGTCAGCTCGGTCGAGACCATCTGCAGTTTCTTGACGAGGCTCTGTTCTTCGAGCAGCGCCTGCTTGTCGGCCGCCTTCATGTCGAGCAGCGTGGCCAGCACATAGCAGAGGCGCAGCGGATCCTCGATGTTCATGACCACGGCCCGGAGTTCTTCCGAGAGGCCCGTGGCCAGGGAGAGGGCGCGATCGATCAGCTCGTGGATGCGGCGGACGTGCGCGTCGACCTCGATGGTCCGTTCCGACGATTCCGGAAGGGGCGTGACCTGCGCGGTCATCGTGGTGCCGGTGCGCGTCACCAGGTCTACCGTCACCCGCGCTGCGCCTTCGATGATGATGTTCAGACCCGAAGGCGCCTTGGCCATCTGCCGGATGATGCCGACGGTCCCGACCTTCCGGAGATGCTCTGGCGTCGGATCCTCATCGTCGGCGTCCTGGAGCAGGAGCAGGATGTGGCGATCGCCACCGAGCGCGCGGTTCACCGACTCGATCGACAGCGGGCGGTTGACCGCCAGCGGCTGAAGCGTGAGCGGAAACGCGACGGTCCGGCGAAGCGGAAGAACGGGCAGCTCCTTGGGGAGCGCGGCGGCGGGCTCGGGCATGTCAGCGGGGGCGTCTGCCACTATATCAGCGTGACGTGAGGCCGCACACGCGACTTCGTGTACGCTGCAGTCGTGGACGAACGTCAGTTCTTTACCGAGAAACCTGAGCAGCGGCCAGCGAGTTTTCAATGCCCTCGCTGCCGGCGCACCAACGACTACAGCATCCGGTGGATGCGCAGAACCAAGAAAGCCTCGGTGCCCTCTGGTGCCGATGCCCGGGATCGCGCCATCTTCGCGAAGTCAAAGGACTACCTCATCCGGGTCGATGATGACGTGACCTGTAAGACGTGCGGCAAACGCTTCGAGATTCCCTCTCAGCGAGGCCTGGTGCTGCTGGAGGAACTCGAAGGTCTGCCCAAGGAAGACTACGACGAATAGGCCCGTCTCGGTGGAAGCCCGGACGGGTCTTCGAGCGTCTCAATGGCAGCCCAGTCGCCCACCCCCCTCGCTGTCATATACTGGGCGCAATTTCGATGAGATGGGCCTCAGGAGGCTTACGAAACGTGCTTACCCGACTTGGCCGTGCCCGGAACTGGGCAATCGCCGGCGCCGTTCTGCTCACGCTCGGCACCTCATCGTCCAGCCAGACGCGACCGGGGGCCGATCTCGGTCCCCTCGACCAGGCTGCCCGAGCCCTCAACCTGGGACGATTCGACCAGGTAGAGAGCCTCGTCAGCGGCTCGACTGATCCCAGGGCGACCACGCTGCTGGCGGAAGCCCATATCCAGCGCGGACGGTATGCGGACGCCGAGAGGCTGCTGACGCCCCGGGCAACGGCCGTGCCCGGCAGCGATGCGGCGCTCATGCTGGGACGGCTTCAGCTCCATCTCGGCCGGCGCGACGTCGGCCGGCGCACTCTCCAGCGGGTTCTCGCGACCAGCGGTCAGACCACGGCTGCCGATCGCGTTCGCCTCGGCGTTGCCGCACGGTCGCTCGGACAGTTCCAGGAAGCCAACTCCTACTTCCGCGCCGCCGACAGCGCTGCGCCCGATAGTGCGCTCGTCAACATCGAATGGGGCGAGCTGTTCCTTGAGAAGTACGAACGTCAGGAAGCGTTGAAGTCGTTCCAGGCCGCCATCAAGGCCGAACCGACCAATGTGCGCGCGGCTCTCGGACTCGCGCGGGTCGTCGGTGACGAGGACCCGCCCGCGGCTCGCAAGGCTCTCGAGCAGGTACTGACCACCAACCCGAATTACGTACCCGCGCACCTGTATGTGGCCGAACTCGCTCTCGACGACCGCCGCCGTGATGACGCGCGGGAGGCCGTGAAGAAGGCATTGGCGGTCAATCCCAGCAGTCTCGAGGCGTTCGCCATCGACGGTGCGATCGCGGCGCTCGAAGATCGGGCCGAGGACTTCCAGGCACGGGCGGATGCGGCGCTGAAGGTGAATCCCGGTTACGGCGACTTCTTCCGGGTGGCGGGTTCGCATCTCGCGCGCAACTACCGGTTCGATGAGGGGCTCGTCCAGACTCGCCGGGCTCTGGCATTGGATCCGGAGAACGTGGCCGCCAGAACCGACCTCGGCATGACGCTGTTGCGCCTTGGTGACGAGGCAGGTGCCAAGCGCGAGCTCGAGGCCGCATTCAAGGTCGATCCCTTCGACGTGGTGAAGAAGAACTCGCTCGAGATGCTCGACACCCTCGACAAGTTCGTCACCGTGACCGACGGCAATCTGACCCTGCGCTTCCATCCCGACGAAGCGGCCGTGATGCGGGAGCAGGCGTTACCGCTGGCCAAGGAAGCCCTGGCCGCGCTCACCCGGCGGTGGGATTTCACGCCCGCGGGTCCGCTCCTGATCGAGATCTTCCCCAAGCACGACGACTTCGCCGTCAGGACGATGGGCCTGCCGGGCCTGGTGGGCGCGCTTGGTGTCTGCTTCGGCAAGGTCGTCGCGCTCGACTCACCGAAGGCGCGCCCCCCCGGTCAGTTCAGCTGGGAAGAGACGCTGTGGCATGAGCTGGCGCACGTGTACACGCTGCAGATGTCCAATCAGCGGGTGCCCCGCTGGCTGACCGAAGGGATCTCAGAATGGGAAGAGACCCATGCCGGTCGCGATTGGGGCCGCCGGATGGAGGTCGAGTTCGCGCAGGCGCTCGAGTCGGGCAAGGCACTGAAGGTCAAGGACCTCAACGACGGGTTCACCAACCCCGAGCTGATCTCGCTGGCCTACTACGAGGCCTCGATACTGGTGGACCACCTGGCGCAGACCTACGGCGACGCCGCGCTCCGCGCGCTGGTGCGATCCTTTGGCAGGGGCATCGAAATGGACGCCGCGCTGAAAGAGGCGTACAACGCGACCGTCGAGCAGATTCAGACGTCGTTCGACGCGCGCCTCGAGCGACAGTTCGGTCCCATCCGCAAGGCCCTCAAGACACCTGAAGTTCCCGAGGACGCCGACGCGGCCGCTCTCCGGCGCTTCGTCGAGGCCGATCCTGACAGCTTCGTGCTGCGGATGCGCCTCGGAGCCGCGCTGCACAAGGCAGGGCAGGCCAGCGAGGCGATCGCGCAGTTCGAGAAAGCGTCCGAGCTGCTCCCGGTCGCCACGGGTGGGGACAATCCGAACAACTTCATTGCCACGATCGCGCTCGAGCAGAAGGACAACGCCCGGGCGATTCGCGCACTCGAAGCGGTGGTCAAGATCGATCATTACGACGTGGAAGCGGCACGCAAGCTCGCTGCGCTCGTCGCGACCCAGAACGACGTGGCGCGCACCGGTGCGGCCTACGAGCGTGTCGTCGCGCTCGACCCGTTTGACGCCCAGGCTCAGACGATGACCGGCAGGGCCGCGATGGGACGCCGCGACGCTCCGCGAGCTCTACGCGCGTTCCGTGCTGCACTCGCGTCTGCGCCAGCAGACCGCGCGTCGGCGCATACCGACCTGGCCGCGGCGTATCTGCTCGGCGGCGATCCCGTCGAAGCCAAGCGACAGGCCCTCGCTGCGCTTGAACTGGCCCCGACCTTCGAGCGCGCCCAGGACCTGCTCCTCGACATCGTCGACGCCCGGTAACTACCGATCGTTCCACCACTCGACGCGCTGGCGTTCCGGACGCTTCAGCACCATCACGCCAATCAGCCCCGCGACGAACCCGGCGGTGTGCGCCCAGAAGGCGACACCACCGCCCGCCCCGTCTGCGGTAGCGGCGATTGAACCCACCCCGCTGAGAAACTGCATCAGGAACCAGATCCCGAGGAAGAAGATGGCCGGGATCTCGATGATCTGGATGAAGATGAACAGCGGTACCAGCGTCACGATGCGTGATCGCGGGTAGAGCACGAAGTAGGCGCCCATGACGCCGGCAATCGCCCCGCTCGCGCCGACCATGGGAATTGTCGATTCGGGACTGACCCACGTCTGCCCGAGCGCGGCGGCGACGCCACACGCCAGATAGAACGCGACGAAGCGCCCGTGGCCCAGCCGGTCCTCGACGTTGTCGCCGAAGATCCAGAGGTACAGCATGTTGCCGCCGACGTGCAGGATGCCTCCGTGCAGGAACATCGACGTGAACAGCGTGACGATGGAGAACTGCGCGGGAACCACTCCCCAGTCCCGGATGAACGACTCGACGCCTTCGCCGAGCGAGAGCTCGAAGAGGAAGGCCAGGGTATTGACGGCGATCAGAGTGATGGTCACCACCGGGCGGGTCCGGGATGGGATGACGTCGCGAAGCGGGATCATCTGAGGCTGGCGTGAGGTGCGCGAAAGCAGGTCGTCAGGCCCGGCCGTCGCTTAGGGTAGATTAGCAAACAGCGATGACTTGCAAACACTGTGGGACCGAAATCGCCGAGAAGGCGCTGATCTGCTTCAAGTGTGGAAAGGCCACGAGCGAACCGCGCGTGAAGCCGCCCGCCGACACCTCACTCTTTGCCCGTCGTCGCCGGTCCAACGCCCCGATTATCGCGGTCATCGTGATTGCCCTGGCCGTGGTGGCCGTTGCAGCCTACCTGTGGCTGATGCCGTGACCGGAGCACAGCGCGTGACGCTCGCGACGACGTGCGTGCTGGCGCTGGCCACGGGTGCGGTCGTGCAGGATCGGGTCACCGCGGCCGCCGCACGCCAGTACGCCGCCACCACGCGCGAG
The DNA here is from genome assembly GCA_040081265.1 of Vicinamibacterales bacterium. GTDB lineage: Bacteria > Acidobacteriota > Vicinamibacteria > Vicinamibacterales > UBA2999 > JBEBGV01. Next base: position 21,522 of record JBEBGV010000008.1, on the reverse strand, counting down.
GCCGTAGCGCGCGGTGGCCGAGGGCCGTCGATCGAAGAGGTGATGGCCCCCGCCATCCGCAGCTCCGTGCGCTGGGGCGCCGCGAGCGGGGGAGTCGTGCTGCTGGCTGGTCTGGTGGTCGCGTCGCGAATGAGACGCCGTGCGTAATCAGCGTACTGCGGCGAGCCGCTGTTCTATGTCCGGGAGAGCGGCGAGGACCACGTCGCCCACAATCTGCAGGCTGGCCGCGCTGACGTGGTTGAGATCGTCCTGCGGGGTGTGCCACTCCGCGTAGTTCAGGTCGATGATGTCCACCGACGGGATGCCGGCCCGGACGAAGGCCAGGTGGTCGTCTTCGATGGTCGTCAGGTCGTTCACGAAGGTTGAACGGTGTCCGATGCGTTGGGCCGCCGCCCACACCACGTCAACCAGCCACGGCGTCGAGTTCGAGTCTCGACGAATGTCCAGTCCACGGTCACCAATCATGTCGAGCAGCACCAGGGCTTTGATCGAGGAGACAGTGCCTGACCGCTGCGCCTCGGCAACATAGTGGCGACTGCCGTAGGTGTGATCGGTTCCAGCCCACTCGACCACCGCCTCCTCGCCGTCGAGGAACAGCAACTCGATCGTGAACTCGTTGCTGCGCCCTTTCAGCGCGCGGGCCAGTTCGAGCACCGCCGCGGTCGAGGAGGCACCGTCGCTGGCGCCGACGAAGCGGACGTCCCTGAAGAGTTTGGTGTCGTAGTGGGTGGCGATGATGATGCGCTCGGGTCGGCGCCCGGGGATGATGGCCCTGAGATTGACCATCGGAATCTTCCCCATCGGGGTATCGCCGTCAAAGGCCTGCTCGAGTGTATCGAGGCCAGCGGCTTTCAGTTCAGCGACGATGTACTTGCGACACTCCGCCAGAGCGGAGGAACCGGCTGGCCGGGGCCCGAACTCTACCTGACGCCGCAAGTGCTCCCATGCACGGGCGCTGTCGAAGGTCAGGCCAGGTGCGCGGGTCGCGGGTGCCGCCGCAGCCACGGGCGCGGGCGGCGGGACGGGCCGAGGTGCCTGAGGTTCGGCCCCGGCGCCGCAGGCGCCGAGGACGAGGACCAGTCCGAGACTTCCCGCCCGCATCATTGTGTCAGCGCTTGTCGAGCGCCACGTAATCGCGTCGCGTCGCACCCTGATAGAGCTGGCGCGGACGCGCGATCTTCTGGTCGGGATCGAGCAGCATCTCTTCCCACTGCGCAATCCAGCCCGCCGTGCGCGGAATCGCAAACAATACCGGGAACATCGTGACCGGGAAGCCCATGGCCTGATAGATCAGCCCGGAATAAAAATCGACGTTCGGGTACAGCTTGCGCGAAACGAAGTACTCGTCCTGGAGGGCAATGCGCTCGAGCTCGAGCGCGATGTCGAGCAGGGGACTCTTGCCCGTCACCTCGAACACCTGATCCGCCGTTTCCTTGATGATCTTGGCGCGGGGGTCGTAGGACTTGTAGACGCGGTGACCGAAACCCATCAGGCGGCCTTCACCGGCCTTGACCCGCTTGATGAAGCCGGGGACGTTGTCGAGGGTGCCGATCTCGGCCAGCATCCTCAGGACCGCCTCATTGGCGCCGCCGTGAAGCGGACCGTAGAGCGCCGCGGCTGCGCCAGCCATCGCCGAATACGGATCCACGTGTGAGCTGCCGATGCCGCGCATGGCGCTGGTGCTGCAGTTCTGCTCGTGGTCGGCGTGCAGGATGAAGAGCACTTCGAGCGCCCGCTCGAGCACCGGATTCACGTGGTACTTCAACTCCGTCATCTTGAAGAGCATGTTGAGGAAGTTGCCGGCGAAGCTCAGGTCGTTGTCCGGATAGACGTAGGGGCGGCCGATGCTGTGACGGTAGGCGTAGGCGGCAATGGTCGGCACCTTGGCCACCAGCCGGTGAATCTGCTTCTTGCGGGAGTATTCGTCGAAGATTTTCTTGGCGTCGGGGTAGAAGGTCGAGAAGGCACCGACCGTGCTCAGGAAGACCCCCATAGGATGCGCGTCGTACTGGAACCCTTCCATCAGCTTCTTGATGTTCTCGTGAAGCATGGTGTGGAGGGTGATGTCGCGCGTCCACGTCGCCAGCTGCGCCTCAGTGGGCAGTTCGCCGAAGATGATCAGGTAGGCGGTCTCGAGATAGGTGGACTTTTCCGCCAGCTGCTCGATCGGGTAGCCCCGGTACTCGAGGATGCCCTTGTCGCCATCGATGAAGGTAATTCGGCTCTTGCACGACGCCGTGTTCATGAACGCGGGATCGTAGGTGACGATGCCGGCATCGTCAGCGCCCGCCTTCAGCTGGCGAAGGTCGGTGGCCTTGATGGCGCCGTCCTTGATGGGAATCTCGTAGCTCTTGCCCGTGCGGTTGTCAGTAATCGTGAGGGTATCGGCCATAACAGTCCGCGGTTCAGCATCTCACCCCGGGCACCGCGCAGCTCACTGCATCGGCGGCGGGATCTCATCGTCGTCGTCAGGGGACGCCACTGGTTCGGCGGCGATCCGGTAGCCCCCGTCGGCCCATCGGGCCAGGTCCTGGGTGCGGCACCGCTCGCTGCAGAACGGCGTCCAGCGGTCGTCAACCGGATGCCGGCGGCACAGGACGCACAATCGCACTACGCCCATCCGGCCTATTCTATCGCCTTCCGTCAGGCGGTTGGTAGGGACAAGTCTGTGGGCGAGGTTTCAACACGAACAGGCTTTCCCAGAAGCTCCGCGAAGGGTTCAATCGTGCGATTGGCGGCCCACACCTCGAGCTCCGCGTCGCCCTGTGCCCGGATGCGCACGAGGGCGCCGGACCTGCCGCCGGCAAGCTCCACCGCCGAGACCAGTTGCGCGTGACTGCGGTCGAGGCTCTCGGCGAGGCGCAGGATCGAGGCGAGCGCCCGCACGACGGGCCGCAGCGGCGGGGCCAGCTGTGCGTACTCCTCGTGCGTCTTCTTCGGCGTGCCGCGACGGTGGTACCGCGCGATGAGCGCGATGACCGCAATCTCGTCGGGATCGAACCCGCGCAGATCACCGTTGAGGATCAGGTAGTGCGAGTGCCGATGGTGCCGCTGGTAGCTGATGTGCACGCCGATGTCGTGCATGAGCGCCGCATACTCGAGCCACTCGCGCTCACGGCCGGCCAGGCCGTGCACGGACTGTGTCTGGTCAAACAGCGAGAGGGCCAGCCTGACGACCTGGTGGGCGTGTTCGGCCGAGTAATTACAGCGCTCCGCGAGTTCGAGCGTGCTGCGCCGCCGCACGTCGGGAATTTCATCGGTCTGGGTGATGTGCCGCGTGTTGTGGCTGACATAATCGAGAACGAGCCCTTCCCGAAGCGCCAGGTCGCACAGCGTGAGTTCCTCAGCGCCGAGGCGCTTCAGGATGGTGTCGAGTAGCACCGCTCCCGCGACGTCCAGATCAGCACGCCGCGGATCCATGCCCGGTAGGGTCCGGCGTTCCTCGAGCGCGAGCCGGGTCATGTCCTTACGCAGCCGGCGAATCTGCTTGGTCGGCACGCGGAGGTTGCGAACCTCTGCCGGAGCCACCGTGCCGACGGCAGCTGCCATCGCACCGAGACTCAGAATCGTGCCTGACGTGCCGATCACCCGGTCAAATCCAGCCGCGACGAGCTGATCGCAGTACTTGCCGACCTCGTCGACGATGTGGCGGGTGAGGCGGTCCTCATCGCGCTCGCTGAGCGGGTCGCTCTTGACGAATCGCTCGGTGAGGCGAATGACACCGAGCTTGAAGCTGCGGGTGAACTGCGCCGAGCTCCCGGTACCCAGCGTGATCTCGACGCTGCCTCCGCCGATGTCGATGACGACCGCGCGGCTGGTGCCGACGTCCACGCCGTAGACCGCCGCGAGGTGGATGAGGCGTGCTTCTTCGGCGCCCGCGATCACGCTCGCCCTGATGCCGGTCGTCTCCTCGACGCGCGCCAGGAATTCGCCGCCATTGCGGGCCTCTCGCACCGCGCTGGTCGCGACCGCAAGAATTTCGTCAACCTGATGCGCTGAGGCGAGCCGTTTGAAGCGGCCTAGCGCTTGCAGGCCCGCTTCCATGGCTTCGGGGGTCAGCTCACGCCCGTCCAGTCCTCCGGCCCCAAGCCGGACCATGGTCTTCTCGCTGTCGATGACGGTGAATGACCGGTCCGGGCGCACCCGCACTACGATCATGTGTACTGAGTTGGTTCCGATATCGATCGCGGCGAGTTGCATGACTCAGGTGAAGGTCATTACATCATGACGGGAAACGGCTTCGAGTTGTATCTGGTGAGGCACGGCCTGGCGGGAGAGCCCGGCGAAGACTGGCCTGACGACACCCTGCGTCCATTGACCGCCGATGGGGTGAGGCGTTTCAAGGACGAGGTCCGCGGCCTCGAAAGGCTCGACGTCGAGTTGGATGTGATTTTCACCAGTCCTCTGAAGCGGGCGCGCGAGACGGCCGACCTGCTCTCGCGCGGCCTCGCGGCGGAGCCCGCAGTCAAGGTCATGCAGGCGCTTGCGCCTGGGGCATCGCCCGGCGCGGTGTTTGCCGCGCTGAGAGCGGTCTCTCGTCATCGTATTGCGCTCGTTGGACATGAGCCGGACCTTGGCAAGCTGGCCGCGTTCCTCATCGGTGCCCCCCGTCCGCTCGTCTTCAAGAAAGGTGGGATGTGCCGGATTGACGTGCCGTCACGGGCGATGCGTCCGCGCGGGACCCTCGTCTGGCTGGCCACCCCGAAAATGCTCAGAACTGCCGCCAAATAAGCCCTGACGGGTGTTTACATAAACGTTACGCCGAGTTGTGGCCGGGGCGGGCGAAAACGGAGTACAAGATCGATCACCATCTCAACCGGACCCAGCTCATGTTTATCGACCGGCTCCAGAACTCCAGCCATACTCGGCAATTCCTCATCGTCGACCCAGGCAGTCGGACCCGGAAGCTCGAGAAGAGCAGGATCCTGAAGCGGTGTGGTTGGCACGCTCCTTCGATTGGCATTGTGCGGGGCGCGTCCAGCGCGCGGCCCAGCTGAACATTACAGACCTGGTGGCTCCAGCGAGTCACCCTTATGCAGAGAGCCGCGCATCCAACCGAAGACGAGAGCCCCCAGCCTCCCAGGCGGGCGCTTCGTGCCGTGGCCCCCGTCACCGCCGAGCCGGCGACGACCAGCCTCAAGCAGCCGGCGTTCTATTCCAATCGTGAATTGAGCTGGCTCGAGTTCAACGACCGCGTCCTCGCGCAGGCGACCGACCCGTCGCATCCGCTTCTCGAACGCGTCAAGTTCCTCGCCATCTCGGCGAACAACCTTGACGAGTTCTTCATGATTCGGGTCGCCACCACCCAGAAGAAAGTGCGCGAGGGCATCAACGACGTTGGCGCCGACGGGTACGGGACCCAGGCGCAACTGAAGGCCATGTGGGAGCGCTCGGCGCAGATGATCACGGACCAGGCCGCCTGCTGGGCCGACCTGCGCCTGGCACTCGAAGCGGAGGAAATCAGACTCCTCGAACCCGAGGACTGGCCCGAACCCCTGCAGGTCTACCTCGAGGACTATTTCCGCCGCGAGATCTTCCCGGTCGTGACGCCCCTCGCGTTTGATCCCGGTCACCCGTTTCCGCTGATCTCCAATCTCAGCAAGAACCTGGCGGTCGTCGTCCGGCATGGCGGGCGCATGAAGTTTGCCCGCGTGAAAGTACCGAGCGTCCTGCCGCGATTCATCCCGATCCCGGCGGAGCTCGCGCCGTCTCCCGGCGTCTCCTTCGCGTATCTCGAAGACGTGATGCGCGCCAACGTGCACCTGCTGTTTCCAGGCACGCAGATCAAGGGCGCGTACCTGTTTCGGATCGTTCGCGACGCCGATCTCGAAATCGAGCAGGACGAGGCTGACGACCTGCTTGAAACCGTCGACCGCAGCCTCCGCCAGCTGCCGCGTGGCGCCATCTCTCTGCTGCACGTCGAAGCGGGCATGCCTGACCGCGTCCTGAAGATCCTGGCCGAGAATTTCGAAGTCACCAGTGACGTTGTCGTGCGTTCGAGCGATCGCCTCGGGTTGGCGGACTGGATGGACCTGGCCCGCCTGGATCGGCCGGACCTGCATGACACGCCGTCTGAGCCAAAGGCGTTGTGGCGGGAGGGCGCAGACCCCGATGTCATCTTCGAGCAGATTCGGCAGCAGGACCAGCTGATCCACCATCCGTACGAATCATTTGAATCTGTGATGGCGTTCCTGTCGGCCGCGGCCGACGACCCGCGCGTCCTCGCCATCAAGATGACGCTCTATCGGATTGGCGCCAATTCCCCCCTCGTTGGCCTGCTCAGTCACGCAGCGCAGCAGGGCAAGCAGGTCACGGTGCTGGTCGAACTCAAGGCCCGCTTCGATGAACGCAACAACATCGAATGGGCCAAGAAGCTCGAGTCCGACAACATTCATGTCGTCTACGGCTTTGCCGACCTCAAGACGCACGCCAAGCTGTGCCTGGTGGTGCGGAAGGAAGACGACGGCATCCGTCGGTATGTGCACACCGGCACCGGCAACTACAACCCGCAGACAGCCCGGATCTACACCGACTTCGGGCTCTTTACCTGCGACCCGGACATCGTCGCGGACGTGTCCGACGTCTTCAACTATCTGACGGGCTATTCGAATCAGAAGCAGTTCCGCCAGATTCATGTCGCACCGATTGAGCTCCGCGGCGCCCTCAGCGAGTTGATCAAGAGGGAAACGGAGCATGCGCGCAACGGCCGCCCCGCGCACCTGGTGTTCAAGATGAACTCGCTGACCGACGATCAGATGGTTCGCGCCTTGTACCGGGCATCGCAGGCTGGCGTGGATATCGACCTGATCGTTCGCGGCACGTGTTGCCTCCGACCGGGCATTGCGGGGGTCAGCGATCGCATCCAGGTGCGCTCCATCATCGGGCGATTTCTCGAGCACTCGCGCGTGTACTGGTTTGCCAATGGCGGGGCTGATGAGATGTATATCGGCAGCGCGGATCTGATGGAGCGCAATCTTGATCGGCGGGTCGAGACCCTGACACCGATACGTGATGCCGCTCGGCGTCAGCACCTGCGGGAGATCGTGCTCGGCACCTGCCTGCGAGACAACGCCAGAGCCTGGCTGCTCGATGAGCACGGCCACTACGCCAGGGCAACAGGCAGGGACGTCGACGGGCAGCGCATCCTGCTCCAGCATTATTCTGACGTCGCGGCAGACTAAGTCCGTCACGCGTCGACAGCCTCAGTACAATCGGCCATCGTGGCCGCCCGTCTCGCGTTCATCGTCAATCCGATTTCCGGCACTGGTGGCCAGATGGGCGGCGTTGGGGCGCTCGAGCGGTCAGTGGGGGAGTTGCTCGCGGCGCGGGGGGTGAGCGCTGACCTCTGGTTCACCGAACGGCCAGGCCACGCGCGGGAGCTGGCAGCTCACGCATCGGCGGCCGGAGCCTCCACGGTGATCGCATGGGGCGGCGACGGGACGGTGAATGAGGTGGCCTCGACGCTGGCGTTCACCCAGACCCGCCTGGGGATCATTCCACGGGGATCCGGCAATGGCCTGGCCCGTGGCCTGGGACTCCCTCTGCACACCGGCAAGGCCCTGGATGTCGCGCTCGGTGACGGCGAGGCCATCATTGACGTTGGCGAGCTCGACGGCCGTCGTTTCGTGAATGCCGCAGGAGTCGGTCTCGACGCGGCCATCGCGCATCGGTTTGCCGCCGACGGCCGGATGCGGGGCCTGAGGCGCTACGTTGAGCTGACGCTGCGCGAGATCCTCAGCTATGAGGCCCGGTCGCAGCTTGTCGTGGCCGATGGCGTGCGCATCGAGACCCGTCCGCTGCTCCTGACGCTGGCCAACGGTCGACAGTTCGGCAACGGCGCGGTCATCGCCCCCGCAGCAAAGCTTGATGACGGACAGCTGGATCTTGTCATCGCGGAGTCCCGTCATCCGCTGGTCGCGCTGCTGCAGGCCCCCATGCTCTTCCTCGGTGGCGCGACCGCGCTGCCCGGCGTGACGACGAGGCGTGTTTCACACGTGTCGATCAGCGGGGCGGCGCCGATTCGCTATCACGTGGACGGAGAGCCTGGCCTCGGAGGGGCGACCATCCATGCGTCCGTGCACGCCGGCGCGCTGAGGGTGAAAGTCCCAGCAGCGACTCAGCCGACGAACCGATAGCCCAGCCCGACGACGGTCTCGATCTGTCCGCTGGCACTTCGCAGTTTGCCTCGCAGTCGACCGATGTGCACATCAACCGATCGCGTCTCGATCGACTTGTGATAACCCCAGACCCGTTCGAGCAGGCGGTCGCGTGAGATGACGCGGTTGCGGTTCTCGACCAGGAACTTCAGCAGCTCGAACTCGCGCCTGGTCAGTCGGACGGCCGCGCCATCGACGGTCACGGCCACTGCATCGAAGTCAGCGAACAGGCGCTCGCCGCGATAGGCGTGTGGTGGCGCTGGCTCAGTTGCGTCGGCGCGACCTCGTCTGAGCAGGGCGCGAACCCGTGCGGCGAGCTCGCGCGGGCTGAACGGCTTGGTGAGATAGTCGTCGGCGCCGACATCGAGACCAGTCACCCGGTCGTTTTCGCCTGTGCGCGCGGTCACCATCAGGATGGGAATGGTCGCGGTCTGTGGCCGTCCACGCAGGATGCGGCACACCTCCAGCCCGCTGAGGACCGGAAGGTTCAGGTCCAGGACGATGACGTCGGGCGGGTCGGCGGCCACGGCCTTGAGGGCCGAGTCGCCGGCGTTGACCACCTCAACGGTCATTTCGTCGCCGCGCTCGAGCGTGTGCTTGATGAGCGCCGCGATGTCGTCTTCGTCTTCGACCACCAGGATGCGGGCGTCGCGGGACGAAGGCATGTCGCGTGGTCCTCGGGGAATGTCAACGGGGTCTGTAGCGTGTTCCAAGTGGCCTCGCATCTGACCGTATCCCGCCGGCGTTTCCTCGCAGTGACGCGTCCGTTAAATATGCGTTACGAAATGTTTATTTCGCCTGATGCGGCGTGGTGGGGTCTTGCCCGTTTTCATTAGGGTTCTTGCGGTTCAGGGCGCTCGCTCGTATCGTCTCGTATCGCCTCCTTTAGTGGGGTTCGTTAGCAAAATGTTAGCAAGGGGCTCCTATCGGCTCCCGGTCATGATCGCGTTCATCGTGGCTGCCGCATCGACCTGTGCGCCCGGCTGGGCGTGAAGGTAGACGGCTAAGGTCTGGCCCGCCGTGGAGTGGCCCAGCCGTTCGGATACCGTTTTGATAGGCTCTCCAGCGGTTAACAAGAGCGTGGCGCAGGTGTGACGCAACCCATGAAAACGTATCCGACGCACACCGGCCGCCTTCGTGACCTGATGGAAGTACCGCGCCGCGAGGGCAGGGCAGGGTTCCCCGAGTCGATCCCCGGGACGTTGCTGATCAGCTGGCTCCTTGGCGAACGCCAGCCCACAATCCGAGTACTGGTTCCGGTTTTTCATCGCAAGCTCCCGTTGCTGCTTGCGATGCGCGCGGAGCTTCGCGACCGTCGCGTCACCGAGTGCCAGCGTCCGCGTTGTCTTCGTTTTGGTTGGCCCCCACGCAGGCTCCCTGTTGTTTCCCCGTTCTAGCTGCTGCGCGATTGTCACGCTCGTGAGATCGTCCGAAAAATCTCTCCAACGTAGGCCGAGCAATTCGCTGCGGCGCGCACCGCAGTCGATCGCCAGTGCCATGAACGTCCCGACCTGCACGCTGATCCCCTCGGCAGTCGCCACCGCTCGACGCGCTTCCTCCGGCGTCCAGCAATGCAGACGCGCGCCCGCGCCCCGATCCTTGCGCACCTTCGGTCGAGATTCGACGGTCACCGCCGGATTGATCGCGAGCACTTTGTCCCGCACGGCTAACCGCAAGCTACGCGTGAAAATCGCGTGAAGAATCGAGATGCTCGATGCCGACAGCTTGAGGCTAGCGTACAGCCCCTCAAGATGGCCGGCGGTGAGCCGCTGAAGCGGCAGGTTCGCGATCGGCGACCCCGCCACGTGGGTCTCGATCATCGACGAGTAGACACGAATGGTTTCCGGTCTGGCGTATGGTGCTACCACGTGGCTCTTGTGCCACAAGCGCAGGTAATCGACGACTGTCGTTTTCGACGCATCGACGTACGTGTTGTTGTCGATCTTGCTGATGACCTCTGCTAGTTTCGCTTCTGCCTCCGTGCGCGCCTTGCACTGCTTGGAGCACTTGCTGTCCGAACACTTATCGGTGTGCTTGGCCGTGGGCCGAAATGTGATCCATTTGGTTGTGCGATTTCGTTTCCCGGTGTCATCGGTGGCATACCCCCGATCGATGACCAGCGAGAAGCTGCTACCGCGTCTGACAATACTGCCTTTCATCGTGTCCTCCGTTGTGTTGGTGACTTGGGTGAACATCTCGAGGGCATCGGCTATTTCATTTTCATTTGCCTCCTTTTCGCGGCTGCGATGGCCTTTTGCTCCGCGTTGAGCAGCACACACATGTGGGAACAGAATTGTTGCGGCTTGCCTCGGGCACCCGGAGCGACGATGAAGAACTTCGGGCAATCTACAAACCCCACGTGACCACGTCGCCTGCACCTCTTTACCGCCACCATGTCCGCCTGCGTGAGCAAGTGCAGGATCAAGAAGGGGAGTAGCTCACCGGGCGACCCCGAGACTCGGAGCACATACGCCCCCGCCGCGGCTTTGAGCGGTTGGCACTGCGCACAGCGATCCGCAACGAGGTGACAGGGAACGACGCCTCTTGCAGCGTGGGATCTCCGAAACCTTGCTCCAAGAGCAGGAGAAGCACATCGTCCACTTCAAAAAGTTCCTCAATTGTCAGCTCCTGAGGGGCTTCGACCTCGACATGGCCGGCCCCCTCCGAGCCATCGAAACTCTCAAGGAACGCCGTCGCGGCCCTCCTGATCGCCGTCACGTCTCTCTGAGGGTCTAGCTCGCCGTTGAGCCAACTTAGAAGCAGTCTGAGTCGGTCGGGCGCACTCGCAGGCTTGGTGGGCATGGGTAAACAAATAATATAGGTGTTTACAAAAAGATAATAATGATATTTACGTAAATTCGCGGCAGGCTGGCTGCCGTAGCCTGTCGGGTATGAGAAATCCCCCCGCGCCGGAAGTCATTGCCCTCAAGGTCCCGACCGCGCTCGCGGACGAGATTCGGCGCCAGGCCCGGCAGGACGGCCGCACCGTGTCCAGCTTCCTACGCCGTCGACTGGCGGTGGTCTTCGGGATGCCCGAACTCTTCAGCCCGCAAGAAGACGAACCGAGCCAGGCTCGGATGCGATGAGCACGGAAACCCCAGCCGTGGATGCCGTCGCATCGGCTCGGACCGAGGTGGCGAGCGACATCACCACCGTCACCCGGTTGACCCCTGTGAGTGACTTGCCCGAACTTCTGAGGGTTGGGGAGTGCTCCGTGTGGGCCGACACCTCAGAGTTCACCATCCGGGAAATGATCAAGAAGGGTGAACTGCGCGCGGTGCGCTTCGGGCGTTTGCTGCGCGTGCCTCGGAGCGAATTGCTCAAAGTGCGAGGGTGGCAGTGAGCAGCCGCCCGGCTGCGCCAGTCGTGGTGATCTCGTTCCCAACCGAGTTCGCGTGCGTCGCGCGCGCCTTGCTGCCGCCGTCGCCCGAGCCGCCGATCGCAGGCACCACGCGCACGTATCTCGTGTATCGCGGCGGGTTACACATGGATGCGGCGACCTATGTCGATCCCATCGACGGCACGTCGATCATCGACGTTCGCACCTTCGGTAGCGACTCCGAGGCGCGAGATCACATCGTGAGCGACATCGCGCAATGCTCACTCGCAGCCCGAGGGGTTCAGTGACGGTCGCGGCTCTCGCAGACGATCTGCTCAGCGCGCGTGCTGAAGTTGAGTGGCTTCTCGAAACCGGTTTTCGTTTGACCTTCTGGCCTGAAAATGGCGACGCGAAAGGTCCAGCGCGCACAGGGTGGACCGACGATCACGCCTCCATTGAGGAGTGGCATCCGGGCCTGTGCGTGGGGATGTTCAACGGGCACGCAATTGCGCCCGGAAAACATTCGGTCAACGTGGACTTTGATTGCTTGGAGGGTGTGAAGGTTGCGCTGGCTATGCTCCCCCCGACGGGCTTGGTCTGGGGACGCGCGTCAAAGGCCACGTCTCAGGCCGTGTATACGACGGGGACACCGATGGTCTCGAAACGCTTTGAAGACATCGACGACACCTGTCTTCTCGAAATCAGGGGAGTGACGCAGGACGGCCGGGTGGCGATGCAGAGCATGTGCCCACCCGGGGACTGGCGCAAGGAAGGTAGACGAGAAAAACTGGTATTCAGTCTTCGGGGCGAGCCCGCTCATGTTGATGCTGTCTACCTACATCAACGCGTGACCTACGGGGCCATCGGACAGATCCTCGCGAAGCACCTCGGTGTCAACGGCTTCGGCCACGAGACCCGCTTGGCGTGGGCCGGGTTCTTATTGCGTGCGGGGGTCAAGGTTGATGCCCTTGTGGAGATGGGCGAGGCGATGTCCACCTTCTACTGCAACAACATCCAGGTGGCAGACGTACGGACGGTCGTCGAATCGACGGCTGCGGCGCTCGCGCTCCCTCCCGGTACCAAGAAGGTGAAGGGCGCGCCCGCGCTGGCGAAGCTGCTCGGGGAACACGGGAAGGCCGTCGTTGATCGGATCCGCGAGTGGCTCGGGTTGCAGGCGGCAGATGAAGTGGTCATGCGGGGCGGGGAGCTGGCCTCGATCGTCAACCGGTGTGAAGCGGCCCTGCTCGACGCAGGCGCTCGGATCTTCAATCGGGGCGGGGCGCTCTACCGCCCTGTGCATCTTGACGGGACCGAAACAGGTGCCATCCGTCGCGAAGTGGGGAGTGTCGTCCTCGCACGCGTACGTGAAGCGTGGCTCACGGAGACGTTGTCGCGCTTGCTGCGATGGATGAAGCCCACTCGAAATGGCATCGTACCGGCTGACCCTGCGCCTCTGTATGCCCGCACGCTGCTCGATCGGGGTGAGTGGCCGCTTCCCGTGCTGCGCGCCATCGTGCATGCGCCGACGTTGGACCGCGACGGCCGGATCATCGAGAAGCCCGGATTTGATGCGCCATCAGGGTTGCTGCTTGACTTCCCGCCGGAGCTCTTTCGACCGATCCCGCAGTCGCCGACGCAAGACGATGCCCGACGTGCGCTCGACAGACTGGAGCGTCCGCTCAGAGGGTTTGAATTTGTTGATGGCGCGGCGAAAAGCGTTGCACTCGCAGCCTACCTCACGGCGCTCATCCGCCCATCAATGCGCACCGCACCGATGCACGCGTGCGACGCCCCAACAGCCGGAACGGGGAAGTCGCTCCTCGTCGAAGGGGTGGGGTTGTTGGCGAACGGGGTGCCGCCGGCTGCGATGCATCAGGGCAAGACCGAGGATGAAGACGAGAAGCGACTCGCGGTCTCGTTGTTCGAGGGGGACTCGATGATCCACATCGACAACTGCGAGCGACCCATTACCGGAGACTTTCTGTGTTCGATGTTGTCACAGGAGGTGGTGCAGGCGCGGATCCTCGGGCAGTCTGAACGCCGGATCCTCCCGACGACGACCCTCGTCCTCGCGTCCGGCAACAACCTTCAGTTCGCGGGGGATGTGTCGCGCCGTGTGGTGATCAGTCGCCTCGACGCGAAAATCGAGCGACCCGACACCCGTGAGTTCGATTTCGATTTTCACAAAGAGGTGTTGAGAGATCGTGTGGACTTGGTGGTCGCTGCACTGACCGTGCTTCGGGCGTATTACGTCGCGGGATCGCCGGCGCGGGTGACACCCTTTGGCTCATTTCCCGATTACGCGGTCGTACGCGGGGCACTCGTCTGGCTCGACCGCGCAGATCCGGCCGACACGCGTCAGACTCTCGTAGAGGCCGACTCGCGACGGGATGACCTTGTACGCGTCATGGAGCTGTGGCGATCTGCGGTGGGTGACCGCAGTGTCACGGTTGCCGAGCTGCTCAACGTGGCGGGGATCGAGGGGGTACACCTGCGGAATGCCCTGACGGAAATCGCCTGCCGTGGTGGGGCGTGGAATGCCAAAAGCATCGGCTGGTTCTTGCGTCGCAGCAAGGATCGGGTCGTCGAGAAGATGGCCTTCCACGCAGACAACGGGAGGGTGACCCAGTGGCAACTGCTGACCATCAAAGACCAGCAACCCCTCCCGCTGGCCCGGACCGGCGAGGTCAAGGAGTGACCCTGCACCTTTCTCACCTTTCTGCGCTTTTCTCTAACCCCGAGTCCGTCAGAACTCTGTACTTACTGTTTTCTTATTCTTGGGGGAGCCGGGCTTGGGGAAAACCGCAGAAACCGAAGAAAGGTGCATTCAACCCCCTCTGGAACCCCGAGTCTGCGCGCTGAGTGCCTTGAACCGAGTGCCCCCGGGGCGACGGGGTTGGCACCCGTCTGTTAACGAACACTTAATTGCGGAGTCGTAAGGACCGTGAAATGAACGACTTAGAGAACCCTGCTAACCGGTTGCTAGCCAAATTGGGTCCGTCCAACCCCGACGGAACGCCCGACGGTCCCGTCGCGCCCCCTGAGGCGGTCAACGCCTTGCCCGCCCCGTCCGATGCGCTCCTGCATCAACCTGACGTGCCGAGTGTGTCGCCAGCCGGGGGCCACCGTGATGGCCCTGCGGACCTCGCCCACCTGATCGGCGAGCCCGGCACGTTGCCCGCGACGTGGTGCAAACAATGTGCGGCGGAGGTCCTGCCTGTCGGGAAGGGCCGGTGCCCTCGCTGCAATACGTTTCTCAGGCTGAATTTCGCTGCGCGGAAACACCCCGTCAACAAGATGCGCCGTCAGCAGATCCTAGACAAGCTCGTCGCCGAGTACACGCCGCAGACCACGATGCTCACGGCCACCTGCGAACACTTGGCAGGCATCCTAGAACAACTCGAAACAATGAAACCAGGATCGACCGATCATCAACGGCTGGTCCAGCTCGGCCAACTCCTCGGCGCGGCGCTCGAAGAGGCGAAGCCTGCACGTCCGACCTCGTCGCTCCCCGGCCTCGCCTCGATGCCGGTGCCCGCGTTGGAGTTGGCCCGCGACCTCTTGAAGCGCGTCAAAGCGGGCGAGGCGCTCAGCGAGTTCGATCTCGGCCGACTCGATGTCCTGCGCGGTGCGATGCGCAACGAGTTACGGCTGACGCCTGACGAGCCCGAATCCCCGGTATACCTCAGTGAGACCGGCGCGACGATCGTTGAGCCTGCGTCAACGTCGCAGCCCATTTCGGAGCCCTCACCCTCACCACCGACGCCGGAGCCGACGTGTCAATACTCCAGGCAGCCCTCGGCACGGTGCGCCGAGTGACAGGAGCGAAGCTACAGCACGTGGGAAGCGCTGCATGGGTTGGACCCCGCCGTCCAAAAGAAGAAAGACGAGGAAGCGACAGCCGTGATGATGGTCGGCGAGGGGCTGACATGGCATCGCTGACGCCCCCCGATCTCACGCGCGAACTTCAGGCGATCACAGCCGCGCTCGATGATCGCCTCACGATCATTCGCGAGGTGATCGACATGAACCACAAGGTTGTCGCCACGTATCGGCGAACAGTTCGACTACCACGTCACGACGAGAGGAAAACACCTTGACCAATGTCAGATCGACACCCGACGATGACGACCCACAACTGATTGAGCAGGTTCGGAAGTATTACTTGGCGGCGCTACAGGCGACGAACGACAGAAGTAGTCGCACTGCGCGCGGGGAGGTCATTCAGTGTGTGATTGAACGAGCCATCCAATCTCCTCGGCTTCCTCAGTGATGAGTGCGCATCGTCATCCAAGCAATAGTTGCTTCAGAACCGTTCGAGGGTCGCGGACCCCGCGCTCATCAGCGACTTCTTCACAAGATCAGACGTTACTATTCGCCACTGAGTCGGGTCGTGCGGCACGAGCGGAAAATCTACTTAGTAGTACTCCCGGATATACACATACGCCCGTTCAAACAGCTCTGTGTCTTGATGCAGCTTGTACTTGAAAAGCGTCTTCCGGAGTGCAATCTTCACCTCGCGCTCGCCGGCGTGCGTGTTCTGCCAGCCGTCGAAACGCACGGCGCGGACGATCTCGTCGATGTCATCAACAACCCGCTTCACCATGACCGGTGTGTCACCGTTCTTCGCCTGCTCGAAGAGCTCGGTCAGTGCGGCCTTGCCGCGGTCGATTTCTTCCTGGACCGGTATCTCACGCTCGAGCTTCACAACGTCCTTCGCGAGTTCGAGCAGTTCCTTGAGGAAATCGATGCTGACCAGGAGGCCCTGCTGATGCCGGTTCTTCAGGTCTTCTAATCGCTCCGCCAGCGCTTTGTACTTCGGGTTCCCGGCATGCTTGCGCAGGCGAGCAGTCAGCTTGATCGTAACTTCCTTGGCTTTCCTGGTCGGATCCGGAGCGCCGAGGACGGCTTCGAGCAACTCAGCATCCAGAACCAGCGTGTCCAGGTCGTCGCGGATAGCCTCGACATGGACGTTCTCGTGGATTAGCTCGATCGTCTTCGCGCCGAGCCGGTGCCAGAGCAGGCGCCCGGTGCCAGTCGAGGGCTTCAGCGACTCGTACACCTGCACGAGCCAGCGGTAGTCCTTCTCGAATTGGGTCAGGACCGGATCGGGCGACACGGCCTCCCAGATGCGCGCGAGCACGCTGAAGTCCGCCGCGAAGGCGTCGCGCGTGTCGTTGGTGGGCAGGCACTCCTGCGCTTCGATGAGTCCCTCGTAGCCCTGCAGGGTGCGGTCGCAGCCGGCGAAGCACGCCAGGCACTTCTGCATCGCCCCGGGCAGTTTGCCAATGAGCTCTGCGATGTTCGAGACCGCCTTCCGGACGCCCTTCTCGTCGAACTGCAGCGCCAGCGCCACATCGTCGAAGATGCCGAGGTAGTCGACGATCAGGCCGTGGGTCTTCTCCTCGCCGTACGGCCGGTTCGTCCGGCAGATGGCCTGCAGAAGCGTGTGGTCCCGGAGCGGCTTGTCGAGATACATCGCCTGGAGTATCGGCGCGTCGAAGCCGGTGAGGAGCTTCGAAGTGACGATCAGAATCTTCAGCGGATCCTTCGGGTCGCGGAAACGATCCAGCAGCTTCTCCTCCGCGTCTCGTTCGCGGTGGTAGGGCGCGTATTCGTCCTCGCCGCTGTTCACCGACATGACGATGTCCGACACCTCGGGCGGCAGGTGGCGGTCGAGTTCCTGCTTGTAGAGGACGCAGCTCTGACGGTCGAAGGTGACGACCTGTGCGCCGAAGCCGTTCGGGGCGACCTTCTCCTGGAAGTGCTGCGCGATATCGGCGCAGATGGCGCTGATGCGCGCCGGTGACTTCACCAGCACGGCCATCTTCGCGGCGGCCTTACCGAGCCTGTCGCGGTCCTCGTCCGTCAGGCCGGCGGTGAGCTCACGGTAGGCCTCCTCGATGGCCTTCTGGTCAATGTGGAGTTCGACGAGGCGCGGCTCGAAGTGGAGCGGCTTGGTGGCCCCGTCGCGAATGGAGTCTTCGAAGCCGTAGCGGCTGATGTATCCGCCTTCGTCCTCGTCGGCGCCGAAGGCGTAGAAAGTGTTCTTGTCGGCGCGGTTGATCGGCGTGCCGGTCAGGCCGAACAGGAAGGCGTTCGGCAGCGCATCGCGCATCTTGCGTCCGAGGTCCCCTTCCTGGGTGCGATGGGCCTCGTCCACCATCACGATGATGTTGCCGCGGTCGTTGAGGATGCCGTCGGCCTCGGCGAACTTGTGGATGGTCGTGATGATTACCTTGCGGACATCCTTCGCGAGCAGGTCCTGCAGCTCCCTGCGGCTCTCCGTCCGCACCAGATTGGGCATGTCTGCGGCGTAGAACGTGCCGGAGATCTGGCTGTCGAGATCGATCCGGTCCACGACTACCAGCACCGTGGGATTCCTGAGGGCCGGATGCAGGCGGAGCTTGCGTGCGGCAAAGAGCATCAGCAGCGACTTCCCCGAGCCCTGGAAGTGCCAAATCAGGCCCTTGCGGGGCCGGCCTGCGACGACGCGCTCGACGATCTTGTTGACGCCATCGACCTGCTGATAGCGGGCGATGATCTTGATGCGCTGCTTGCCCTTGTGCGTGGCATACGCCGTGAAGCTGGCGAGCAGGTCGAGCACCACGCCGGGGCGGAGCATCGAGCCGACCGCCTTCTCCACCTGCGCCATCGCCGGCAGTGCGTCCTCTTCTTCCAGCCGCCAAGGTCCCCAGAGGTCGACCGGCATTCCCACCGCTCCGTAGCGGTATTCCTTGCCTTCTGTCGCGACGGAGAACACGTTCGGCACGAATAGCTCGGCGACGTTCTTCTCGTAGTCGTCGTGCACCTGAAGCGCCCCATCGAGCCAGCTCTGGCTGGCGCGCACCGGCGTCTTGGCTTCGATCACGACGAGCGGGATGCCGTTGACCAGCAGCAGCAGATCCGCCCGCTTCTCCGTCTTGCCGGCGCGGACGATGAACTGCTGAGTGACGACGAACTGGTTCCTCTCGATGTCGTCAAAATCGATCAGGCGGATAGTGACGTGCTCGCCGTTGTCCCCGAACGGCATCGACCGCTCGCCCAGAAGCCAGGCCGAGAACTCCTCGTTGGCCATCACCAGGCCGGTGTCGCGCACGGTCATGACGATCGCCCGCAGGCGATAGAGCACATCGTCCGCGCGATCGGGCTGAGCGGCGATCGAGGCGTTGAGGCGGATGAGCGCGTCGCGCAGATGGTCCTCGACCAAAACCTCCTGCGGTTGGCGCGGGAGGTTGGCTGCGCTGAGGTAGTGCCAACCGAGCCCGCTGACCTGCCGGTTACGCCGCGCGAGGCCGAGGCCCACTGCGGTGTGGTGCGTCACACCGCCACAAAGCTGGTCCCTGATGAAGGCTTCGACCGTGTTGGATTCGTTGAAGGTCATGGGGTGGGCCCAAACGCGGCATCGATGAGCGTGGTCCTGAAGTTCCTTACTTCCTCCAGCCGTCTCTCCGTCTCACCAATGAGTCGAGAAATTCGATCGACTTCGTTGAGGACGACCTCTTGTTTGGCACGAGGAATGAGCGGCACGGTGACCTTCCTGAGGTTGCTGCCGTTGATCTTCTTCATGCTTGCACTGGTACCGGCAGCGAAGCTCTGCACTTGATGGCGACATCCCGGTGCCCGCAAGCACAATTCCAAGTAGCGGGCATCTACACGGCTCGGGTCGACCGTAAGCCGCATCATCGTGTCTGGGTACGAGACATCGGTGCGGTCCTCTGGAAACACTGCCGGAAGGCCGACCAACTCTCGTGTGTTAGAGCGCGACAGCACGAGGTCGCCTCTTGCGATGACTGCCAACTCCATCGCCCGCGTTCGGCTAACCGGCTTGAGCTCGTCATGGCGGTAGCCCCAACGCGAAATGGCGCTGAGAGCAAGCACCCAATGCCCTGTCGGCACCTCGGCGGGGGTAGCGGAACACCCGTTACGCGGAGACTCAAGCAGCAGATTCCCCAATTCGCAGGGCGTCGCGCCGGCCTTCAAGACGAAGTCGTTGAAGAAAGCGGCCTGAGTGGATCTCATGCGGTCGACGGTGCCAAGTAGTGCCTCTACAAGATGACCCGCTGAATTCAGCGCACTGGTCAGCCGCCGCTGCTCGTCGATCGGCGGCAGAGCAAACTCAAACTTGGCGGCATCGGACCAATTGACGAACAGGTTTGTTGAGCCACGGAAGTTTCTACGAAGGTGCTCTTGGAATCTATCGGAGCAAGCGAGCGCCTGAAGGTAATCTTGGAGAATCACGCCCGCGTTATTGGTCCTGAGGACAAAGTTTGTGTGGGCGGATAGGCAGTCAAACGTCGCTACTGCAACGCGTAGTTGCGGCCCACGCGTAGTACAGACGATGTCCCCCGGCTTGACTACCGTACGGATTCGCGAGCCGAACTCACCATCACCGACTTCACCCCACGTTGTAATCTTGTCCCCGTCATCGGGAATGTGCTTTCCGATGATGTAGCGGGTAAAGCCGTCTTGCTCTGGAGTTTGTGTTGCGACTGTCGAGTTCATCGCCACATCGCCGAGGGCAACGTTCGCCCACCCAGTCTTCTTCCGCTGCATCGCAACATCAGGCATCGTCGGCCTCCTCGCTTACGACGCCGTCGAGCGTGTCCACCAGCGCATCCATTTGTATCCAGAACTCCCGTCCGGCCCCGTCGAACGCAGCCCATGCCTGGGCAAACGTGGTTTCCCTTCCCTGCGTAACTGAAGGCTTGGGTCTCTTCACGTAGAGCGGGATGGACAGGCTTCCGCCTGTTGCCAACACGTCCTCGACCGCCACAACCGCCGCGAAGCCGGGTTCGTTCTCAAACGCCCGATACGCGGCGAGGATGCGGTCCTGGTGCTCGCCTCGCAGGAAGCTCTGAACCCGATCGCGAGCGATCTCAGCGACCGCGTCGATCAACAAGATCCTGCCTCGTTTCGATGTCGGCTTGCTACTTCGGCAGATGACGACACAGGCTTCCATCGCCGAGTTGTAGAACAGCCCAGGACCGAGGCCGAGCACGCATTCGACGAGGTCAGCCGCGATCAGCTTCCGCCGCAGCTCCGCTTCCACGTCCCGGAATAGCACGCCGTGCGGGAAGAGGATGGCACAGCGGCCAGTCTTCGGGTCCATGCTCTTCAGAATGTGCTGGAAGAAGGCGTAGTCGGCGCGTCCCTGGGGCGGCGTGCCGAGGAAGTTGCGGCCCCAGGCGTCGCTCTCCCACGCCGAGCGGTTCCATTTTTTGATCGAGTAGGGCGGATTGGCGAGGACCACGTCGAACGTGCGCAGGCGGTCGCCTTCAGCAAAGGCCGGCGCGGCGAGCGTGTTCCCGCTGGCGATGTGGAAGTCCGACACGCCGTGGAGCACGAGGTTCATCCGCGCGATGGCGGCGGTGATGTTGATGAGTTCCTGCCCATAGAGACCCGTCGTGCGCGTGTCCCCGCCGCGGCGCTTCACCTCGGAAAGGCAGGAGATGAGCATGCCGCCCGTGCCGCAGGTGGGGTCGTAGATGCTCTCGCCGGCCTGCGGCTCCAGCATCTGCGCCATCAGGTGCACCAGCGTGCGGTTGGTGTAGAACTCCTGCGCCGTGTGGCCGCTATCGTCGGCGAACTGCTTGATGAGATACTCGTAGCCGTTGCCGAGCTCGTCCTCCGGGACGTTCGCGAGGCTGAGGGGGTGCTTCGAGAAGTGCTCGATCAGGTTCTTGAGGGTCCCGTCTGGCATCTGGGCCTTGTCGGTCCATGGCGCGCTGCCGAAGACCCCGCGCAGCCGCTCCGGGTTGGCGGCTTCAATGGCCTGGAAGGCGTTGAGCAGCGCCCGGCCGACATCCCGCGAGGCCGTACGCACATCCTTCCAGTGCGCGCCCTCGGGAATCTTGAAGCGGTCATTGGCGGTGGCGGCCGCATAGCCGGCGTCGCCCGTGTCCTCGAAGGCCTGCTGGTGGTCCTCGTCCCACACGTCGCTCAGGCGCTGTTGTGACTCGCTGATAGTGTCCCCTCGGCGACTCGTTAGAAATGTCCCCTAAGCTCGCGATCGTGGAGGTCGCGGTTGGGACGGACAGCAATGAG
>JBEBGV010000197.1:0-2605 GCA_040081265.1 Vicinamibacterales bacterium | reverse complement strand
GCGTATGTCGTTAGCACTTCATCGACGATTCCTTGCAGTGTGTTGCGGGCCAACGCCCAATCAGAACCGTACCGGATGGGAAGCGTGATTTCGTCCCACAGGAACGGAAAATCGCCGGAGTAGTTGAAGACCGGCTCCTTGAAAACGAAGCTATTGGCAATGCGCACAATACGGCCCGAGTACAGATCGCCAGCTACCCATTCGCCAACCTCCATGAGGGTCGTACGGAGGATTGAGACGTCGATCACGTCACCCTTGATGCCCCCCAATTGGACACGGTCGCCGGGCGAATAGAAGTTGCCGAGAGAAATGGCCACCCAGCCCGCTACGCTGGCGATCACTTCCTGTAGGGCGAAGGCGATGCCGGCGCCTGCCACGCCAAACGCGACCGTGAAGCCACCGAGCTTGTCACTGAAAACGGTCGTCGTCACGACCAGTGCCGCGACGTAACCCAGATAGCTCACAAACTTCCTGGCACGGTACCGGGTGTCGACATCCTCGATGTAGCGGCTCAGCGAGCGCTGGATGAACCTGACCAAGGCGAAAACGATGGAGATTCCCACCACGACGCTGACCAGCTTCCCGACGCCGGGATTGTAGAGCCAAGTGTTTACGAAATCGGACATTCGAATTCCTGTTCCAATCCCAATGGCGCGAAACGTGCCAAGGGAACTAATGCTCTGGGAAGGTCGTGAACAAATCGCGAATCAAGCCCTTTGCGGACGGGTCGGCCTTCGCTATCGAGGCGATTATCGCATCTCGACTCCCGAGAGAGCGTTCGAGTCTTTGCCGGAGATCACCCGGCGGCAATTCGTTCGTGAATGCCCGAAGGTCCGTAAAGAGCCTGGACGCCATTTCCCCGGTAGCTCCGTAGTCATTGCGTTCCACCTGGTCCCAGAGCATTCCTGCGCGATTTTTCAGTTGAGACAGCCCAAGTGACTGACCGGCCTCGCGCAGCTTGAGGCTCGCTGCGCTGGATTCGGCTTCCGCCCGTGTTCGCTTCGTGTATTCCGGATACCAGCCGGCAAAGAGGCTTACGAGGGAAACTGCAAGACAACTCAGAAGAGTGCGCCTCATAGACATGATCCTTTGCGAGATTCCAGTCTTGATACCCGGTCAAGATCCCAGGGTTTCGGCCTGCCGTGATAGTCATAGAGCCTGTCTTCGTCCTCGCGATTGATTGCCGCCGAGGGATCGTAGTCAGGACAAGTGTTGAGGGCGCTCACGGACAGGTCGACACGAAGAGTCCGATCAGCCCACGATACTCCCTTAATCCAGTCAACCGAAACCAACGCCTTCGCCATTGGTGACTGAGGCCTTCCGACGACCACGTAGCATGCCTCCCAATCGTCGCTATCAACAATGACATCGTAGACGTGGCCCCCTGGTCCATCTTCCGCAGTTATGCTGTACGACCGGATTTCGGCGAAGCTCCGCAGATGAGGATCGCCACCACTTGACGGGAGCTTTCGCCGCCCCACAAAGGACTTGGCGGTCGCCCCCTTCGACTCATAGTAGGCATTGACGAGAAGCTCCTGCTGCCGCGACACGGGTTCTGCCGTATCGACATCGGGGCTGTGCATCACGTCTTCGATGGTCATTCCGACGTGGAGCAACTGCAGGGTCCAGTCTGGGCTGCAACAGTCCAGCGTTGGGGCAAGCAGCACGCGACGGCCGGCTCCACCGCCTGTCTCAACGACGATGAACCGAATCATCCAGGATTCGTCGTCGAAGAAGAAATCCTTCAACACGCCCAGGTCGCCGTCCGCTGCACCGACGCCATAACCGGTCATACTCAGCAAGCTTCGTAACATCTACGTCCTCCAGGAAGACTACTTGCGGCTCGAATAGCGATTCAGAGACTCGATCAGTTTCTTGGCGGCCTTGGGAACGGGCCGATCGTGCTCAATGATCTCCCTGTTCTCCAACGTCTGTCCATAGAGATCGCGGTTGTCGGAGACATCTTGACGAAGGGTAGCGCCCTGCAAAGAGACTCCCGCAAACACTCCGCGTGAACGCGACCAGGAAAGGATCTGGGCGGTAAGGAGCGCGTCAGTTTGCGCTTTCGCCGACCTCCCGACCGGTCCTGCAGCCACTTCGGCTGCGCCTCCCAGTGTGAACTGACTGGAAAGCAGCCGGTCGACGCCCTGCTGATTCATCACTAGCAGGATGACGTCTGTTTCGGATCCGCCGATTTGAAAGCCGACGCTGCCTCCTTCAATGCGGACCGTGCCGGGAGCAGTCCACCCCACGTTCCCTTTCTTGCGGCAGACTATGTAGCCCTTGCCATAGCGCGCGCCGACGATGAATGCCGCTTTCTTGACGCCGGGTACGATGACTGCGCACTGCGCGCGATCGAGCAAATCCTGAGGAATCGCCTGATCGGGAGAGGCCCTTACGGCTCTCAACACCTGGTCCGCCTCACGAAGGCGCTTGCGGTGCTCGGAGGTCTCTGCAGCGAGCGGCGTTAGGCCGACAATGGCCGCGACGAAACATGAAACGAATCTACTCATAGATACTCCTTTTGACATTTGTCAGGCCGCTACTTCTGCTCTTCGCTTCGCGGCTGAAACTGTTCGCAAAGACGAAGGCGCCGGATGAAGAA
>JBEBGV010000109.1:0-9942 GCA_040081265.1 Vicinamibacterales bacterium | reverse complement strand
TCTGCGCTCTACATCGTCTTCTACTACACCGGCGCGAGCGTGGCTGGCACCGTTGCCGGACTCTTCTGGACGCGCTACGGCTGGAACGGCGTCGCCGGCTTCGTGGTGCTTGAAACCCTCATCGCCCTCGCACTCGTCCGGTGGCTGCCGGAGGACTAGTGAGTAAGTAGTGGGTGGTGGGTAGTGAGTGGTGGGTAGTGGGTAGTGGGTGGTGGGGAGTGAGTGGTGGGTAGTGGGTGGAAAGGTCTTGACCACTCACCACTCACTACTCACCACTCACTACCTCGGCGCATTCCGGTCCGCCCAGTACTTGTTGTGACAGGCGGGACACGTCTCATAGACCTTGTCGCTGGCGTCAGAGAGGCCCTCGACTTTCCTGGCGGCCGCGAGTCGGGCCACGGCTTCGGCGGTGTCGAGCTGCGCGCGGGCCATCTTGAGCCAGTCTGCGCGATCGCGCACGCGTGATCCAATCATCAACAGGTTGGCTGATTCGGCCAGTTCTATCGCGTTGATGCGAAGCTTCTCCCAGTCAACTTCGCTCTTCGGTTCCTCGGCGCCAGCGCCGAACACGACATCAGATGACGGCATGACCATCGACAGCATGATGTCGCGCACTGTGCCGACGCTCTTGGTCCCGGTGGCAGCAGCGACCGGTGCCTGCGTCACTCTCGGCAGCGCGCCCACCGCACTGCCTCGAGGGGCGGGCTGTTGTGCAGACGGCGCTGCACTCATCACGGCGAGAACCATCGCACCGCACGCACTGACCATCAGACGATTCATGGGAGACTCCCTGGCGCCATGGGGCCGCGCCGGCTGTGTCGAGCCTAGCACCGGCATCCCGGCATGTCAGCGTGGGAAATCCCACGTTCACGCGGCCGGGCCTTCCTGACGAAGAGTTAATGGTTTCGGGTCAGCGAAAGCACGGAAACGCCAGCGGCTCGTACACTCTGGCGGCTTGCTCGTCGCGGCGTTCGAAGAGGAGGAACTCGAAGCCGTCGACGTTCTTCTCGCCCAGGCTCCGATATTCCGTCGTCAGGTAGCGCGCCACCAGCGGCAGGCTTTCAGCCCAGTCGGGATATTGCTCCGCCGTTGGCCCGATGACGATCGGCACGTGTTGCCGCCGCCAGCGCTGGACCGTCAGTTCCTGCTCGCGCGGTGTGGCAAAAAACCCTCCACCGCGCAGTTCGACGTGTCCCCCAGCAAAGCCTCTCTGCGCCAGCCCGAGGATCTGCGGCCTGAACTCGGTGACCAGGACGCGATCGCCTGGCGCGGTGCATGCCTGGATGTATCGCGCGAGGGCGAAGTCCGATCGCGTCGCAGGCGCCCACAAATCAAGGGGCCATGTATGCTGCAGGCGCTCGGTGATGAGGCCCATCTGCGAGCGCATGCTCTCGACACCTTCGAGCACCTTGGCATTCTCGATCGCACCGCGGAACGGCCTGGTCAGCACGAGCACCGTGACGACCACGACGATGGCCCCGATAACGCCGACGGCGGCACGAACCGACGTGCCCACCGGTCGCTGACGCCCGGCCAGCTCGACACGACCCGCCCGGACCACCGTCCAGACGCGCGCCAGAGACCAGGCGCCGAGCACCGACATCGGCATCACGACGTCCGCCAGCCGACCGGCGAGGTTACCTCGGAGGAACCCGTAGACCACCGCCACACCGACAGCGCTCGTCACCAGAACCTTGGCGCGTTCCTGCGCCCACACCGGGGGACCCGTGGCCGGCGACGTGACGAGCAGCAGCAATGCAACTGGCGGCAGCACGACGAAGAGCCAGAACAACCAGAACGTCGAGTACTCCGAGAGGACCGCGAACGGTGCGTGCTCCCACCATTCCTGCGCCGGGGCGTCGCTGTCGACGTCCTGGAAGAGCGGACGCCACTCGAGCGTGGGCAGCACGCGCGGCGCGCGCGTGAAGTCGCGAGCCGACCACGCGTAGGTCGTGACGAAGTGCCGTTCAATCCCGCCGTTGAGCTGCAGGTAGATCAGATAGGGCGACAGCAGGGCGAGCACGGTCACACCGTAGAGGACCGCCTGCTTGACGCGCTCCTTGAACGCCAGGCCGGTGATCGCGATCAGTGCCACCAGAAAGGCAAAGCCCACATACGCACCGTGGTCATGGCGAAGCAGGAACGCGAGCGCCGTCACCAGTGCCACCACCAGTGCCCGCCGCGGCACCGGAGACGAGAGCCACGCCCAGATCACCGCGATGGCCACCGCGTAGACCAGAATCTTCGGATAGCCGTAGAGACGTGGCAGGAGCGAGAACTGGAAGAGGAACGCCAGCAGTCCGAGCAGGATTGACCCTGATGCGCGCGCGGCCAGCACGAAGGTCACTGACGAGCCGAGCGCGATCGCCCCGGTGCAGAACCAGTACTCGGACCACACGCTGCGGCCCGTCAGGGTCTGCAGCGCCGCCGAGATCACCAGCATCAGTGGAGCGCCGGGCTCGAAGTAGTCGCGGTCCGGCAGCTCCCCGAAGAGCATCTGCCAACCCTGGGTCACGTAGAAGAAGTGATCGTCGGTCAGGCCACCGAACGAGCCCTCGGGCGCGTTGTACCGAAAAACGAACGTGACCACAAAAGCCAGTACCGCGATGGCATAGAGCGGAAGCGCACGAAGGGGTGTGGCGG
Organism: Vicinamibacterales bacterium; assembly: GCA_040081265.1. Classification (GTDB taxonomy): domain Bacteria; phylum Acidobacteriota; class Vicinamibacteria; order Vicinamibacterales; family UBA2999; genus JBEBGV01. Next base: position 7,299 of record JBEBGV010000109.1, on the reverse strand, counting down.
GCCTGGCAAACATGCGGTGACGAACGCCGTTCCGGGGCGTCAGCTCGCCTCGCGCTGTGCCAGCGACTGCGGCGTCGCGCGCGGAAGAGAGATGCGGAACGTGCTGCCCTGCGGTGTCGTGCGCTCCAGGCTCAGCGTCCCGCCTGACGCCTCCACGGCTCCCCTGGCAATTGACAGACCCAGGCCCGAGCCGGGCGTGCGATGCGAGGTGTCACTGGAGCGATAGAAGCGATCGAAGATCAGTTCGCGCGCGTCCTCCGGAATGCCGGGCCCGGTGTCGGAGACGTCGATGGTGACCGCGCGCCCGGTGTCACCGAGAGAGACGTCCACGCGCCCCCCGGCACCGCTGAACTTGATGGCGTTGTCCACAAGGTTGATCAGCGCCTGGCGCACGACCTGGCGATCGGCCGTTGCATGGGGAGCGGCCTGGGCGTTGACGACCACCGACTGCCCCTGTTCCTCAGCCAGCACCGACAGGTGCGCGACGACGTCCTCGGCCAGCTTCACCAGGTCAACCTCTTCGAGGTTGAGGCGCGACTGGCCCGTTTCGGCACGCGAGAGCGTGAGCAGACGATCGACCAGGCTCGCCAGGCGATCGACCTCTTCGAGCATGCTGCCGATGATCGCGCGATACGCGCCCTCATCGCGCTGACCGCGCAGTCCCACCTCGCCGACACTGCGGATGGCCGTCAGCGGCGTGCGCAGCTCGTGCGAGACGTCCGCCGTGAAGCGGCGCATCTGATCGAAGGACAGCTCCAGGCGACCCAGCGTCTCGTTGAACACCGTCGCCAGCTGCCCCATCTCATCGTCGGGGTTGGCGACCGGCAGTCGATCGCTGAGGCGTTCGGCGGAAATGGTCCGCGCCCGCTCCGTAATATGTTCGACCGGAGACAGGGCCCGCTTCGCCAGCCCGAACCCGCCAAGACCAGCCACGGCTACCGCGGCCGGCAGGCCGAACACGAAGATCAGCACCAGCTCCTGCAGCTGCTGCCGCATCGGTCCTTCCGAGCGCGCCACCTGGATCACCACGCTCTTCGGTCCAATGCGCCCGCGGCGGGTCAGCACCCGCATCGGTGTGGTGGTCCCGACGGTCACCACACGATCGTCGGCCAGGGTCGCCAGCTGGCGGCTCTGCGGGATGGGACGAACGACCGCTTCGTCGTTCTGAAACAGCAAGTCCCCCTCGGGGCTCCACACCTGCAGCCAGGGCCGCTCCTCGTCCACCAGCGGATCGTCGTCATCGAAGGAGGTGATACGCCCCTCGGGCGTCTGGCCAACCATGGCGGCGGCCCACTGGAAGTCTCCGCGGAGACGCTGGTCGAGCGTCTCGGACGCGTTGCGGCTGACGAAGGTGAACACGGCGGCCGCGTAGACGCCGAGCACCAGCACCATCGCAAAGACGTACCACAGCGTCAGCCGGACGCGCACGCTGTGCGAACGCCACCAGCGGGTCACGGCTCGCCCTCGCGAATCATGAAACCAACGCCCCGCACGGTGTGGATCAGTTTGACGTCGCGGTCGTGATCGACCTTTCGGCGCAGCCGCGCAATGTGCACGTCGATGACATTGTCGAGTGGCGTGGTGCGCGCGGTCTCTTTCCACACATCGCGCGCCAGCGTCTCGCGCGAGACGACCTGGCCGTGATACCGCAGCAGGAACTCGAGCAATTCGAACTCGCGGACCGTCAACTCGATCACCTGGCCCCCGCGGGTCACCTTGCGGGCAATCAGGTCCATGTTGAGATCCCCGACCGCCAGCTTCGGCGACTCACTTTCGCGGCCGCGGCGGACGAGCGCGCGGATCCGGGCGAGCAATTCGGCGAAGGCAAACGGCTTGACCAGGTAGTCGTCGGCACCGCTGTCGAGTCCGACCACGCGATCCTCGAGGGTGTCGCGGGCGGTCAGCACGAGGACCGGCGTCTTGACGTTCTTCTCGCGCATGGCGCGGAGGATGTGCAACCCGTCGCGCCCCGGCAGCGTGAGGTCGAGCAGGATCAGGTCGAACGGCTCGGTGGTCATGCGGAAGTACGCGCTCTCGCCCGTGCGTTCGACGACCACCTCGTACTGTTCCCCCTGGAGACCCTCGCGCAGGGCGTTGGCCACCTTCTGCTCGTCTTCGACGACGAGCACTTTCATCCCGCGAGCCGCTACCATGTAGTCATCACTACTCTACCTGAACCCCTCGTCTCTCTTCTCGAAACCATGCGGCTCGAGAACGGCCAGATCGTGCGCGTCGAGCGCCACCTGGCGCGGATGCGAACGGCCGCCGAGGCCTTCGGCTATCGCTGGTCTGACCAGGACGTCCGCACGGCGCTGTCGGCGGCGTGCGCTCCCCACCCGTCCGGTGTGTGGCGTGTTCGCCTGCTCGTTGACCAGGACGGTCAGTCCACAGTCACGTGTGCGCCTCACGCCGACAGCCAGAGCGTCTGGCGCATCGCCTGCGCGAATGCCCCGGTGGATGACACCGACCCTCGCCTCGTGCACAAGACGACGTCACGCGGTCCCTACGACGTGGCACGACGCAGCCGTCCCGACGTGGACGATGTGGTGCTGTGGAACGCGCGCAACGAGGTAACCGAGTCGACGATCGCCAACGTCGTGGCCGAGATCGAGGGCGTCAAGTGCACGCCGCCCGTATCGTGCGGCCTGCTTGCCGGCGTGCTCCGCGGCGAGCTGCTCGAGTCAGGCGTCCTGACCGAACGCATCATCACGCGGGGGATGCTCGCCCGTGCCGAGCGCGTGTGGCTCATCAACAGCCTCCGCGGCTGGATCGACGCCACCCTCGTGCGCTGACGCCGCACCGACACGCCGGGTCCTTCGGACCCGGCCTACATCCCGACCGTACGTAGGGCGGGTCCGGAGGACCCGGCGCGCGGTCTCCGTCGTACGTAGGGCGGGTCCGGAGGACCCGCCGCGCGGCCTCCGTCGTACGTAGGGCGGGTCCGGAGGACCCGCCGCGCGGTCTCCGTCGTACGTAGGGCGGGTCCGCAGGGCCCGGCGCGCGGTCTCCGTCGTACGTAGGGCGGGTCCGCAGGACCCGCCGCGCGGCCTCCGTCGTACGTAGGGCGGGTCCGCAGGACCCGCCGCACATCGTCACTTCGACACGCTGTCAAGAAGCTCCGCGACCGACCACAAGCCCGATCCAAGAAACGGGTAGGCCGTCGGCGACTGCACGAGACCTGCGCGGACGGGATTTTCGAGAATGTATCGCGCGATGGCGCGAGGGTCGTCTGTCGGTCTCAAGACGCGTTCGTGGTAGCCCTCCTGCCAGAGTGGTGTCCCGTGAATGGCAGCGTGGGCGGTCCCCGAGCAGCGCTTGGCAACCGTGACGAAGGCTTGCAGGTCCGACCATGCGCTCGTGCCCTCAACGAGGAGGTGCAGGTGGTCCGGCATGAAGCAGTACGCAAGAACTGCGAAGCTCGCGTAGTGGGACGTTCGGAAGAATTCCAACAGCGTGCGCTGGACAACGTCAGGCGATCGGAACGCGGAAGCCCTGCGATGCGTGCAAAGCGTAAGAAAATAGCGCGAGGGACCGAGGTACGAGAATCCAGGGAGGCGATGCGGGCGCGACATGACTCCGTTTGCGGGGCATCAGCTGTGCCAGGCGTCACCGGGTCCTGCCGGACCCGGCCTACGTACGAGGGGAGAGTGGCGACGAAGGACGTCGTAGGGCGGGTCCGCAGGACCCGCCGGGCAGGCGCTACCCCAGCTCGGCGAGATCCGCGGGGCTGAGAACGAGGGAGCCGGCGCGGACGTTCTCTTCCAGATGCGCCACCTTCGACGTGCCGGGAATCGGCAGCATGAGCGGCGAACGCGCCAGCAGCCACGCAATCGCCACCTGCATCGGCGTCGCGCGGTGACGCGCTGCCACACGACTCACCGCGTCGAGCGTCAGCCCGCCGGCCACGAGCGGGTACCACGGGATGAAGGCAATTTTCTCGCGCGTGCAGTAATCAACGACCGGATCCCACTGCCGATCCTGCACGTTGTAGCGGTTCTGCACCGAGACGATGGGGAGCGTGCGTCGCGCGCGCGCGATCGCGTCGAGACCGACTTCAGACAAACCGACCCAGCGAATCTTGCCTTCCGCTCGCAGGTGCTCGAGCACGCCGAACTGATCGGCTTCCGGCACAGCCGGATCAATCCGGTGCAACTGAAACAAGTCGATGCGATCGACACGGAGGCGCTTGAGGCTGCTCTCGCAACGGCTCCGCAGGTGCGCGGGATGACCGTTCATCGTCCACTTGTGAGGGCCGGGCCGCTCGAACCCGGCCTTGGTGCCAATCACCAGGCCGGCCCGATACGGATACAGCGCCTCGGCGATGATCTCTTCCGAGACGTCGGGGCCATAGGAGTCCGCTGTATCGATGAAGTCGACGCCGAGCGCCACCGCGCGCTGAAGCACCCGCTTGCACTCAGCGCGATCAGCCGGCTCACCGATCACGCCAGGCCCGGTGATGCGCATCGCACCGAAGCCGAGCCGATGCACGGTGAGATCGCCGAGTGTCAGGGTGCCGGCTGCCGCAACGTCGCTCATCCCGCCAGTGTGTCACAGCGGGTGACGCGAGATCGCCGGGTCCTGCGGACCCGGCCTACGTACGTCTGCGTGAATCCGAGATGTAGGGCGGGTCCGAAGGACCCGCCGTTCACGCAAAGGCCGTGGAACCGCGGCCGAGTTCCGCGGTCGGACGGTTGACGCGCGCGAGCAGGGCGAGAAAGCGCCGCTCGTGAGCGAGCGGACGGAGACGCGCGTCGGCCGTCAGATTGACCAGGGCCGGATCACGCTGCTCACTGGCCACCTCGAGCGCGGTGAGCGCCGCATCGACATTGCCGACACCCACATGCGCGAGCGCCGCGTGATAGCCCGGCACGAAGGGATGACGCCCGGGCTGAAGCACCCCCGCCAGCACGCGCGCAGCATCGCTCCCCCGGCCAGCCGCGCCCAGCGCATGCGCCAGCCACAGCAGCGTCACGAGTGGCGGCTCTCCGGACTCGGCATCCTCCATCAGCACCTCCACCGCTTCGTCCGTGCGGCCAAGCGCCAGCAGGCTGGCGGAATGCACGCGACGGGCGGGCTGGAACCGCGGGTCCAGTTCGAGGACGCCTCGACTGCGCGAGACCGCCATGACGTATTCGCCGCTCAAGTAACTGGACCACGCCGTCGCCGATCCCACGACCAGACACAGCGGGTCGAGTTCGGTCACACGACGCGCCTCGAGTTCCGCCTCGTCGGCTCGCCCCAGCGCTGCCAGCAGGACGCATCGACGCCGACGCGCCGACTCGCTGCTCGGATTGAACGACAGCGCACGCGCATACGCCTGCTCGGCGCGCACCCAGTCCCAATCGAGAATCCGGTGCACGTCGCCCATGGCGATGTGCGCCGTCGGCAGCGTGCTGTCCAGAGCGAGCGCGTGGACGGCTCCCCGACGCGCCCCCTCGAGGGCCACGACCGCACGCTCACGGTAATACTCGGCCGACGCCACGTGCGCCACCGCCAGGCTCGCCCACGCGGCCGCAAACCCGGGCTCGAGCACGACCGCTTCGTCGAAGTAGGCGATCGCGTCGCGCAGGCCCGTATCGGCCAGCTGGTTCCAGTAGTACCGCCCCTTCAGGTAGGCCTGGTAGGCCGGCGACTTTGAATCCGGCTGCACCGCCGGCGCATCGTCGCACACCAGCTCCACGTGCAGCGAACGTGCGATGCGTTCCGCGACGCTGACCTGCAGACCGAGCTGCTGGGCGTCGATCCGCTCGTCGTAGGTGTCGGTCCACAAGTGCGCCTCGCCGGCAGCCTCAACGAGCGCCGCGGTGATCCTGACGCGATCGCCTTCGCGCCGCACCGTGCCTTCGAGCAGGTACTCGGCCCGCAGCGCCGCACCGATCTCGCTGGCGCGCCGCGTGGTGCCCTTGAACGCCATCGAGGACCACCTCGCGATCACGGCGATCTTCTTGCGCCCGAGGCGGCCAATCTGCAACGCCATCTCTTCGGTCAGGCCGTCACAGAAGAACTCCTGGTCGGGAGCGCCAAGGTTGGTGAACGGCAGTACGGCCAGACGGATGCGGTCGTCACAGGACACGTGCTCGGGAACGGTGGCGGCAGCAGCGGCATGGGCCACACTGATTTTTGCCGCACCGGCCAGGCGGTATCCGCGGCGTGGCACGGTCTCGACGAAGCGGGGATTGTCGGCCTCATCGCCGAGCGCCGCGCGAAGCCGCTTGATAGCCGCGTTCAGGCTGTGCTCGAAGTCAACGAACGTGCCCTGAGGCCAGAGCCGTTCGCGCAGCTCGTCACGCGTGACGATGTCGCCGCCCCGCTCGAGCAGCATCTGCAGGATCTCGCACGGCTGATCCTGCAGGCGTATCCGCTTGCCACCGTGTCTCAGTTCGCGCGCGCGGACGTCGAGTTCGAAGACATCGAATCGCAGAACGTTCGCAGACATCGGAGACTCGGACATGGCAGGAGTGCTCCATTATCGCTCGCGATTGTGCTCAGTTGTGGGTCTGACATTGATGTCACCCACATGTCACCTCGCGTCACCTCCCGTGCATTGAGGTACCCGCCGCACGGCCTCAGATTCGTCGTCATGGACGCCATCCTGACGAGCCTCGCGCTACCCTTCGTTCTGACGATTCGGCTGTATGCCACCAGCGAGATCGGACTGCCCTCGCCCGCGGCGCGCACGGAAACCGCGCTCGTCCTCGCCGAGGCGGGCATTTCCAGTCGCTGGACCTTCTGCGGACAACGGCATCCGGAGCGCGCCTGCACGCTCCCGCTCGCACCGTCGGAGTTGGCCGTTCGGCTCGTACGCGAGCGCTCCACCCGCGCAGGCGATGCGCCGATGACGATGGGCACGTCCCTGGTGGATACCACGCGTCGCACGGGCGTGCTGGCGACGGTCTATCTCGACCGGATCGAGGCGCTGGCCGCCTCAGCCGGTCAGCAGGCGGACATCGTCCTGGCGCGTGCACTCGCGCATGAGATCGCACACCTGGTGCTGGGCACCACCGAGCACGGAGCGAGTGGCCTCATGCGTCCGCTCTGGTCGCGCGCCATGCTGCGTGATGAGCCCTCAAGCAGCTGGGTCTTCACGCCCGGCGAGGCCGCCAGCCTGCGCGCGGCCCTGGCGGCACGACGGTAGTTGCTACGCCGGGTCCTGCGGACCCGGCCTACGTACTGTAAGTAGGGCGGGTCGGAACGACCCGCCTGTTGTGACTCGCTGATAGTGTCCCCTCGGCGACTCGTTAGAAATGTCCCCTAAGCTCGCGATCGTGGAGGTCGCGGTTGGGACGGACAGCAATGAGC
>JBEBGV010000050.1:0-34946 GCA_040081265.1 Vicinamibacterales bacterium | reverse complement strand
GCTCAAGGCGATGAGCATGCGCGAGCGCATGGAGCAGCACCGGGCCAATCCGGCGTGCGCGACCTGCCACCGGATGATGGATCCCATCGGGTTTGCGCTCGAGAACTTCGATGCCGTGGGCGCGTGGCGGGCCCGGGACGGGCGGGCTGCGATCGACGCGTCCGGACAGTTTGTCGACGGCTCAGCGGTGGACGGACCCGTGGCGCTTCGGAACGCCCTGCTCCGGCGTCCCGACAACTTCGTGACGACGCTGACCGAAAAGCTGATGACCTACGGCCTGGGCCGTGGCATCGACTATCGCGACATGCCAACCGTACGCGCCATCGTCCGCAACGGCGGGACCGGCAACTACCGGTTCTCGTCGCTCGTGCTCGGCATCATCAACAGTCCGTCGTTCCAGATGCGAACCAGGCGTGTTGCCCCGTCAGCCACGGTCGCCGTGCGCTGAACGATTTGAGGAGAGTGAGATGGTCATTCGGAAGATAGCCGTTCCACGGCGCCGGTTCCTGCAGGGGGTTGGCGCAGCCGTCGCGCTGCCGTTCCTCGACGCGATGCTGCCGGCATTGACTCCGGTTGTACGCGCGGCGGGTCGGGCGAAACGCGCTGCATTCATCTACTTCTCCAATGGCACGGTGCCGGATCAGTGGACGCCGACGTCCACGGGTGCTGATTTCGAGTACTCGCGGATTCTCAAGCCGCTCGAACGGTTCCGGTCGTCGTCAGTGGTCGTCAGCGGCCTGGGCAACAAGGTCGAGGGCACCCATCCAACCGCGGCATCCGGCTGGCTCACCGGCGTCTCGGCCAAGCCGACCGAAGGCGATGACGTCTTCAACAACACGTCGATTGACCAGGTCATTGCGGCCAAGATCGGTGGACAGACCCTGCTCCCGTCGATGGAGTTCGCGACCGAAGACTTCTCGAGCGCGATTGGCTCGTGCGCCGGCGGGTACAGCTGCATCTACGCCAACACGATTTCGTGGAAGTCCCCGACGACGCCGGTGCCGATGGAAATCAATCCCCGCGCGGCGTTTGAGCGGATGTTCGGTCGGGCGGGCACGCCCGCGCAGCGTGCAGCTCGCCTGCGTCGCGAGAAGAGCATCCTCGACTCAGTCGGCGAAGAAATCAACGCCCTGCGGCGAAGCCTGGGGGCCGGCGACAACATCCGGATGGAGCAGTACCTGACCAATCTCCGGGAAGTGGAAGCGCGAATCCAGCGGTCGGAGAAGCAGGGTGCGACGAGCATCGCCGTGCCCGACGCGCCCCTGGGAATTCCGGAGTCACATCACGAGCACCTCGAGGTGATGTTCGACTTGATGGCGCTCGCGTATCAGGCAGATGTGACCAGGGTCACCTCGTTCTACACGTCGCGGGAACTCAGCCAGCTGACCTACCCGGAAGCGGGTGTGACCGAGCCGCATCACTCGATCTCACATCACAACAACAATCCCGAGAAGCTCGCCCAGCTGGCGTCGATTGGAACCTACTATTCCGCGGCCGTGGCTCGCTTCCTCGACAGGCTCCAGGCGGTGAAGGAACCCGACGGCACGCTGCTCGACCAGTCGATGGTGTTCTTCGGCAACGGCATGTCCGATAGCGACCAGCACAGCCACCTGGACCTTCCCCTCATTGCCATGGGCGGCGTGTTTACCGGGAACCGGCACCTGCGCCACGAGGGCCTGCCCCTGGCGAATCTGTGGATGCGTGCGGCCCACGAGTTCGACGCCCCGCTCGAACAGTTCGGCAACGCAACAGGTCCGCTCGACATCTAGTCACCGGCAGAGATCAGGAGGAGTCGTGAAGAGATCAGCGTTCGCAAGGCTCGCCATCGCAGCAGTGGCCATGGCGTACGGCCTCGTGGGTCATCCCGCCGGTGTGGAAGCGCAGACGCGCGTGGTCGATGCCGTTCGCGACGGCAAGACCGCCGTGGCACGTCGGTTGATTCAGCAGAAGGCCGACGTGAACGTGACCGAGGCCGATGGCACAACCGCTCTCCACTGGGCGGTCAGATCTGGCGATGTGACGCTCGTGGACGCGTTGCTGGCTGCGGGAGCACGTGCGGATCAGGGCAATCGGTACGGCGTCACCCCGCTCGCGCTTGCCGCGACCAGCGGCGATGCGCGCGTCATCGAGAAGCTGCTCGGTGCTGGTGCCCGTGTGGGAACGACCAGCGCGGAAGGGCAGTCCGCGATCCTCCTGGCGGCTCGAAGTGGGAGCGCCGAGGCCATCCGCGTGCTGGCCGCGCGCGGCGCCGACGTCAACGCGGCAGAGACGTGGATGGGGGAGACCCCGCTCATGTGGGCAGCGGCGGAGAACAACGCGGCGGCCGTCAAGACGCTGGTGGAGCTGGGCGCGAAGGTGGACGCGAAGTCCGCGACGATCAAATACCCTGCTCAGAAACCCGCCGATCCCAGTAACTACGTCAGCAGCTCGGTGCCTGCGGGGCAGTGGACACCTCTGATGTATGCCGCGCGCCAGGGAGCGGCTGATGCGGCCAGGGCCCTGATCGATGCCGGTGCAAACATCAACGTTCAGGATCCCGAAGGTTACACGCCGCTGCTCCAGTCGATCGTCAACGGGCACTTCGACCTGGCCGCGGTGCTGGTTGAGCGCGGTGCCAATCCGAACCTCGCCGACTCGAGCGGCATGGCCGCGCTGTACGCGACGATCGAGATGCGGACACCGCCGTGGGAACGCAGCCGACCCGACATCAAGGAAAACAACGCGCTCGACTGCGTCGGTCTCATGAAGGTGCTGATCGAACACGGAGCGGACGTGAACGTGGCGCTGAAGGGTCGCACGCTTCAGCGCTATCACGCGGGTGGCCCTGCCTACTTCAGCACCGGAACAACGCCGCTGATGCGGGCGTCCAAGTTCGACAATCGGGACATGGTCGAACTCCTGCTGCAGCATGGCGCGAACGTGGCAGCCACCCAGCCTGACGGCACGACCGCGCTGATGCTGGCCTCTGGGGTGAAATACACGATCACGCAGGAAGGTGACCCCGAGAAGGCTGGCTCCCCTGACGATGCGTACGAGATAGCGCGGGTGCTGGTCGAGCGCGGCGCAGACGTGAACGCGAGCAACGCCAAGGGGGAGACCGCCCTCTACGGCGCGGCCTTCACCGGCCGGAACCGGGTCATCAGCTATCTCGTAGAGCACGGAGCCAGGCTCGACGCGATGACCAAGCAGGGCCTGTCGATCCTCGACGGAGCCTTGAACATCGGCGTGTCTGACGATGGGAGTGGCACGCGGGTGGGTGGCAAGCCCGGTGAATCCACTGTGTCACTGGTGCGCGAACTGATGACGCGGGCGGGTGTCACCACGGTACCCACCGGCGCGAAGGATGTCGAGATTCCCGGGACGCGTCCCGCGCGGCAGACCGCGCCAGCCGCGACCGCCCCCAGATAGATTCATCAACAAGACAGGTCTGTTACAAGGAGGAGCGATGGTCCGAGGCGTCGGGAAACAACTCGTGCTCGCACTCTGGCTGCTGGCGGTGATCCCCGCTGCAGCCTACGCCCAGGCTTCGATCGTGGGCACCGTTCGCGACTCGTCGGGCGCCGTCCTGCCCGGCGTGACTGTGGAGGCGGCCAGCCCCGCCCTGATTGAGAAGGTGCGTTCGGTCGTCACCGACGGAGCGGGCCAGTACAAGGTCGTTGACCTGCGCCCGGGCAGTTACACGATCACGTTCACGTTGCCTGGCTTCAACACCGCCCGCCGAGACGGCGTCGAGCTGACGGGTTCGTTCAGCGCAACGGTCAACGCAGACATGCGGGTCGGCGCGCTCGAGGAAACGATCACGGTTACCGGCGAGGCTCCCATCGTTGACGTTCAGAGCGCAGCCAAACAGGCTGTGCTCAACAAGGAAGTGATCGACGCCATTCCGAGTGGCCGCAACCAGTTCAACCTCGCCGTGCTGATTCCCGGTGTCAGCGTCGGTGCCAGCCTCGGTGGCACTCAGGACGTCGGCGGTGCGCTCGGTGACGTGCAGCAGCAGCTTGTCGTTCACGGCAGCCGGCCAAGCGATCAGCGCCTGACCATCGACGGCCTGACGATGTACAGCGCCGAAGGATCGGGACAGTTCTCGATCTCGACACCGAACATGAGCGCAACCCAGGAGCTGACGATCGACGTCGGCGCCGGTTCAGCCGAGAGTCCCACCGGTGGCGTGCGCATGAACCTGATTCCGCGCGAGGGCGGTAACCGCTTTTCGGGCACGCTCTTCGCCACCGCCCTCAACGGGGGGTTCCAGGGTAACAACTTCAATGACGAGCTCCGCCAGCGCGGGCTGCAGACGGCGGACCAGATCAAGCTGATTACCGACTTTGCTCCGGGAGCAGGTGGTCCGCTCCTCAGGGACAAGCTGTGGCTGTTCATGTCGTATCGCGACACGAAGAACCACAATCAGGTGGGCGGCATCTTCGCCAACAAGAACCTCAACGATCCCACCAAGTGGACCTACGTGGCCGATCAGAGTAATCCAGGCATCTTCAAGCTGCACACCTGGGACGCCAACGCCCGGCTCACCTGGCAGATCAACACGAAGAACAAGGCCAGCTTCTATTACGACAACGGGTCCTATTGCCGCTGCAACGGCGTCATCGCTGGCTCGTCGCCCGAGAACATCGGTGAGCGCGAGTATCCGTTGAACCGGGTGATCATGGCGAGCTGGTCGTCGCCAATGACCAGCCGGATGTTGCTCGAAGCGGGTTTCTCGAACCGCGCCGAAGTCTGGCGCGACGTGGACCCGCGCGAATTGAACTCGTCCTTGCGCGACTATCTCGCCGACGGCACCGCCGTGCACCTGATCGGCGTTGTCGAGCAGTCCAGCGGGTTTGCCTACCGCTCGGTGACCAAGGCGACGCATACCGGCTTTACGCGTTCGCTCAACTACCAGTACAAGGCCGCCATGTCCTACGTGACTGGGAGTCACTCCCTGAAGGTCGGCTTCACCGACAACCCGGGGGGGCGAAAGTTCTGGCAGTCGGCCGACGACATGAACAACCTGATCAACTATCGCCTGAACAATGGCGTGCCCAATCAGCTGACGATGTATGCGAAGCCGACGCTCAATGAGGCCAACATCCGCCATGACCTCGGCATCTTCGCCCAGGACAGGTGGACGGTCCGGCGTCTGACCGTCAACGCAGGCGTGCGGTTTGACTACTTCAACGACTACTTCCCGGCCTCGCACGCGGGGCCCGGACCGTTTGTGCCGAACCGCAACATCTCCTTTCCGAAGACGGATTGGGTGCGCTGGAAGGACATCACCCCGCGCCTGGGGGTCGTGTATGACCTGAGCGGTGACGGTCGCACGGCAATCAAGGTGAGCCTCAGCAAGTACATGGTGGCGAGTGGTCTGCAGGGCGCGTTTGGAGCCGGGTCGAACCCGGTGGGCCTGCTGGCGTTTGCCGTGAACCGTTCGTGGGCGGACGCCGATCGCGACTTCGTGCCTGACTGCGATCTCATCAATCCCCTCGCCAATGGTGAGTGCGGGGCGATGTCGGATCAGAACTTCGGCAAGGTGACCCGCAGCACGACCATCGACCCCGAGACGATCAACGGGTGGGGCATTCGCGCCTACAACTGGGAGTTCTCCGGAGGCGTGCAGCGTGAGCTGGCGCCGCGCATCTCGGCCGAAGTGAGCTTCTTTCGCCGCTGGTACGGTAACTTCATCGTGACCGACAACCGCGCGCAGGCTGCGTCTGACTTCGCGGCTTTCAGCGTGGTGGCACCCACCGACGCCCGCCTGCCGGGTGGTGGCGGCTACACGTTGAACAATCTGTACAACCTCAACCCGAACCGGGTGGGCCAGGTCGATCAGTTGCAGACCTTCGCCAGCAACTACGGTAAGCAGACAGAGTCGTGGAATGGTGTCGACGCGAGCGTCAGCGCGCGACTGCAGAACGGCGTCCTGCTGCAGGGTGGCCTCAGCTCAGGTCGTTCGCACACGAACAACTGCGAGGTGCTCGCGGCGCTCCCGGAAATCAACCCGGTGGGGCTGCCGTATTGTGACAACACCGCGAGCTTCCTGACCCAGTACAAGTTCCTCGGTGCTTACACGATCCCGCGCATTGGTGCCCAGGCCAGTGCGACCTTCCAGAGCCTGCCTGGCCAGATGCTGCTGGCCAACTACAACGCCTCGAATGCGTCAGTCCAGCCGTCACTGGGACGTCCGCTTTCGGGCAACGCGGCCAACGTGACCGTGAACCTGGTCGAGCCGGGCACCATCTTCGGCGACCGGTTGAACCAGCTCGATCTCCGCCTCGCCAAGCCGATGCGCCTGGGCACGACGAAGACCACGGTCAATCTGGACATCTACAACGCGTTCAACTCGAGCGCGGCCCTCGTCCAGAACAACAACTATGCGTCGTGGCAGCAGCCACAGCGCATCGTCAACGCGCGGTTCTTCAAGATCAGCGCGCAGTTCGATTTCTAGATCGGATCCACCGGTGACATCGCCACGGAGGCTCGTGCTGCTTGCCTCCGTGGCGCTTCCCGTCGCGGTCCTCGCGGCGCCACAATCACGTTCCACCAGCATCGGTGTCTATACGGCTCTGCAAGCGGATCGGGGGCACGCGGCCTATGAGCGTGTGTGCGCCGGCTGTCACGGCGGCGACCTCCGCGGAGACGAGCCGATGGAGGTTCCACCCCTGACTGGAGAGGCGTTCGACACGCGATGGCGTGGAGAGCCACTTGCTGCCCTCTACGACAAGGCGATGAAGACGATGCCGGCCGATCGGCCAGGATCACTCAGCCCGAGGGAGTATGCCGACATCGTTGCCTACCTGCTCCAGACGAGTGGAGTGAAGTCGGGCATGACGGAGTTGCCGGCCGATGCCGGAGCGCTGCGGGAGATCTCGTTCGATCGATAACCGAGGTCAGTTGGCGACGCGGGCGCGCCAGTTCACGACCATCGTGATGGAACCCTGCGGATGCTCAGGCGTGTTCATCAGGAACCGCTGGCCATCCACGCTGGGGATGTAGTGGTTTCGGCGCGCATACATCTCGCCGGAGATGGGGATGGGTGTACGAAACAGGGCACGACGGCGGCTGACCTGCAGGCTCGCGCCGGCTTCGACGTCCACGCTCATGAGGGTGCCATCAGCACCGAGGTAAAAGAGTTCCTTCCCGTCGCCGCGCCACTGTGGCTCGGAGCCACCTCCTGAGGAAACCGCGCGTTTGGCGCCAGGCGTGGGGAAGGACTGCACGTAGACCTCCCAGATGCCCGACTCGTCCGAGGCGTACGCAATCCATCGACCGTCGGGCGACACCTGCGCCTGGAACTCATTGAACGGCGAGGTCAGAAACGGGACCGGTGTCGTCTCGCCCTGGCGCTGCGCCAGCCACAGGTCCATTTTTGTCTGCGGGTTGAGGCTGCCGTAGACGAGATAGCGCCCGTCCTTTGTCCAGTCGTTCATGAACTTATTTTCCGCGCTGCGGATGACCAGTTCATCGGTCACCGCTCCGGCGGTCGGGCGGATGAAGATATCGGAGATGCCCGACTTGCGCGCGCTCGTGAAGGCAATCTCGCTGCCGTCAGGTGATTGCATCGGCGTGTTGCCGGGAGTGAGGCGGGTTGGTGCGTCACGTTCCAGATCAATCAGCCACACGTCGGTGCCATTGCCCGCGATCACGTGGGTCTGGTCCCTCGAGAGCGACATGTTCGAGAGTCCGATCGGAGACTTCACGTCCTGAAGCGACTTTCCCGATCGGTCAAACCACGCCAGGCGGAGTTCGCTGGTGGCGCCAAAGGTGAGCAGGTCCGGGACCGCAGAGACCACCGAGTTGTTGTTCGAACCCGGTGGCGCCACTCCAGTAGCCATGGGCACCGGTTTTCCGGAGAGCATGTGCGTGGAGGCATCGAATGGCTGGGCGAGGAGGACGCGATCGCGGATGAAGAATAGAAATCCTGGGGGCGCGAAGACGGCCGAGATGTCATCGAGGAGGCGTTTGCGGTCCTGCGAATCGAGTGACCCCAGGAAGACGCCGGAGCGCTCCGGCTCTTCTGCGGCCACCGTGAACAGGAAGTGCTGGCCGTCGGGAAGAAACTGCGGCCAGCGGTGCGCCGTTTCCAGGTGGGCCGCGTCCACCGTGGTGACCGGCGTCGGCTTGCCGCCCGCCGCTGGCACTGCCCAGATGCCGGTCTTGTAGGCGGCGAAGAGGATGATGTCGCTGCTGCTCCAGCTGCCGCCTGAACTCGTCAGTCCGACGAACGAGGCGAGGGTCTGCGCCGACCCCCCGCTCAGGCTGATGCGCTTGAGCCGCCCGTTGGCGAAAAAGCCGAGTGACTGTCCGTCCGGGGACCAGAAGGGCCGCGACGCACCTTCGGTACCCTCAACCATGCGCGCCGTGCCGTGGTCGAGCGCGCGGACCCAGATCTTCACCGAGCCGGTTGACTGATCCTGTGCGATGAGTGCCACCGAACGCCCATCGGGCGAGAGGACCGCTCCGGAGGCGAGATGCGTACCCGTTGGGGCGTCCAGAGCAAAACTCAGCGGGTTGGCTTCGATGGCTGGCAGCGAGGCGCGTCCGGCCACATAGGCTCCGGCGCCAATCGCCGCGACCACAAGGGCTGCGACCGCAATTCGGAGACGGGCGGTTGCTTTGGCTTCTGAGGCCAGAGGGCCGACGATCTGAGGAGGGTCGACGTGCACTGGCGGCGGTGCGATCTCGACGGCCGCCGGGTCAGGCTTCACCGATACGGGGGCGATGAAGCGGTAGCCCCGGCGAGGCAGGGTGGCTATGTACTGCGGCTGATTGTGGTCGTCGCCCAGGCACTTGCGCAGCAGGGTGATGTTCTGCGCCAGGTTGTCTTCGGAGACGAAGGTATTCGGCCAGACGGCGCTCAGGAGCTCGTCTTTGCGGACGACCCGGTTGTGGTGCTGCACGAGCACCAGGAGCGTGTCGAAGGCCTTGGGCGTCAGCGCGATGAGCTGGGAATCCTTCCACAGCTGCAGCGACGCCACGTCCATCCGAAACGGCCCGAAAAGGTACTCAACCTGTGGGGTTTCCATCGTGCCCTTCTGCGACCGGCGACAAATCTTACACCCGTTCTTCAGCGAAGATTCATCGTGTCTTCGGGGAGAACTCAGGATGCCTTCAAGACCGTGGCGACGGGCATCTGTATAAAGTGACCATGCGGTTCAGGTCTCTTTTGTTGGCGACTCTCGGGATACTCGTGTTTGCGGTCGCTCAGGCCGGGCAGGTGCCCTCCACCACCGTCTGGGACGGAGTCTACACCCGCGAGCAAGCCCTTCGAGGGAAAGAAACCTACATCGTCTTCTGCGCCAACTGCCACGCCGACGATCTGGCCGGCACCAATTCCGGCGACTCCGGCGCACCTCCCCTGAAGTACGACACCTTCATGAGGGGGTCAACAGTCGGCGCCCTGTTCACCAAAATTCGTAAATCGATGCCCCAGGACGCCCCGGGGAGCCTTCAGGACCCCCTCGTGATCGATCTCGTCGCCTACCTGCTCGAGGCCAACGGCTTTCCTGCAGGAGCCACGACGCTGGAGCCGGGATCCGCCGACCCCATCCGCATCGTTCCCAGATAGCCAGACAGCCGGATAGCCGGCGGGCGCGCCAGGTTGGAGGAATGAGAAGGAAGGTCGAAGAACCGGGTCATAATGGTGGCCTCAGCGTCGGGGCGTGGCGCAGCCTGGTAGCGCGCCTGCTTTGGGAGCAGGATGTCGCAGGTTCAAATCCTGTCGCCCCGACCACTATTTGCTTCACTAGGTAGAAGAAGGGGGACGGCCATGCAGGCCCGTCCCCTTTTTTCGTTGAACCTGAAGCGGCGATCTCGACCGGATGTCGACGAGCCCTATCCCCCGAAGCGGGGCGGGGCGAACAGCAAGCCCCCGAAAAGCAGCCAGGCCATGAGGAGGGTGACCACGATGTTGAACGTCTGGCCGCCTAGAAACGCCAGCGCCGGACGCCCCTCGTCGGTAGACACCAGATCCCCGACCGACGTTTCCAGCCCGATGCAGACGAACGCCATGCCGAACCAGGCGGTCCGGATGGCAGTCAGGGCGCCCCGTGTCGCGGTGATGGCCTGGGCGTCGAGGGCAAAGGAGAACAGAAAGGAGACGGCCAGGAAGCCCAGCACAAACTTCGGGAACCGTTCCCAGATCACCGCGAATCCTGAAGCCTGCCGGCCGTCGTTCTTCTTCATCGACCACCAGAGGGTCAACAGGAACGCGGCGACGCCAATGAGGACGTTCTGCGACAGCTTGACGACGACGGCGGCGTTTCGCGCCTGGTCGCTGATCATCTCGCCCGCGGCCACGACCGCTGCGCTCGTATCGAGGGTGCCGCCAAGCCATGCTCCGGCGACGGCCTCAGGCATACCGCTCGCGCGCGCGATCCACGGCATCACGACCATCATCGGGACGGCGACGACAAGGACCAGGGAGGTCACATAGGACAGCTTCTTCCGATCGCCCTGGATGGCGCCGCAGGCGGCGATGGCGGCCGACACACCGCAGATCGAGACAGCCGACGACAGCAGCGCGGCGAACTCGTCGTCCACCCGCAGACGCCGGCACAGCCAGAAGCTGAAAAACCAGACGCTGATCACGACAACCACTGCCTGCACGATGCCGACAAAGCCGGCACCGACCAGCTCCCTGAACACCACCGTGGCTCCCAGGATCACCAGCCCTATCTTGATGAAGTACTCGGCCTGTACGGCTTCGCGGAACCAGGACCTGAGCGGTGTGGTGTGACCCAGCACAAGACCAATGAGGAGCGCGAACAGCACATACTCCAACCCGTAGGCAGCCGCACTCGCATGCCCGGCGATGACTTGCGCGAGCCAGGCGAGGGCATAGATGAGGGGGAAACCGCGGGCAAACGGGCCCAGGCGCACGCCCATCACGGCGGCGCCTCCGGTGGCTGTGATGAAGAGCAGCAGCCCGAGGCCGAGAGATGCGATCAGGTTTGGCGCAGACAGCACACTTCCCGCGAGGGTCGCACCGGACGACCAGGCAAAGCGGGGGAGTCCCGGGCGCAGACCGAAGACCACGAGGGCTACGAGGGCTCCACCGATGAGCACCGCCATCCAGTCTTCACTGATGCGTGGTGGGGTGACCGGTGGAGCGCTGATTTCTGCGACGGCTTCGTTGGCCATGGTGGTTACGGCAGCGTGCCGTCGAGCTCCTGATACACCTGTCGAAGGGCATCTGGCATGTTGTTGGCGGCGCGATACCAGTACTGGAATTCGCCCAGGTTGATCGTCCGGTAGGCCGTCTCCAGCGGGACCTTTGCCGCATGCAGACGGCGGCCCTCGGCCACAAGATTCTCGAGCGCGCGCCTGAAGTTGACCAGTTCCTCGTTGAGGACGTCCCGGCTGTCGACGAAGCCGTGATTGGGCACGTACATCCTTGCCCGCATCGCTTCGGCCTTCTTGATGGTCTCGAGCCACTCGATTGGACGACCGCTCCGGTTGCCGCCAACCGACGGATAGAGCCTGTTGAAGAAGACCTCGCTCATGAACAGAATGCCTTCGCGAGGCAGAAACACCTGCAGGTCGCCGCCCGTGTGGGCACGCCCGAGAAAGAGGACCTGCAGTTCCGTGGCACCGAGGGTGAGGGTCCGCCTGTCGGCGACGGTTTCCTGTGGTACCGGCACCGGTGCCGCCGTCGCCTGCGGCGTTCGGGCCGCCGCCGCACGTTCAATCACGCTCCTCGATGTCGGGTGGGCGATGAACGTGACACCAGCCGGAAAGGCACTGTTGCCAGCGATGTGATCGCCGTGATCGGCGCCGATGATGACGTAGCGGATCGGTTGCGGCGTGAGCGCCCTGATGCGCTCGACCAGGCGCCGCGTCTTTGCCACGCTGCCCTGGCCGTCAACCACGACGACCCCGTCGGTGGTGACGACGATCAGGCTGTTGGTCGTGAACGCGAGGTTGCCGTTCAGATCGCCGTTCAGGTCTTCGTAGGCGTAGACGTTCTCCGCCAGGGTTACAAGCCGGGGAAAGTCGCTCTCGCGGAGACCACGCACGGTGGCGTCAGCGGTCCGCACGATCTGGGCCTCCACGAGGGCAGAACTACCCAGTGTGAGGCACGCCACTGCGAGCAACAATGCGGCAGACGGGCTTCGCATGGGGGGAGGATAGCGTACGGGCTGCTCATAGCCTGATTGGGCTGTTTCCATGGATGCGGTTCATGTGTACAAAAGAGCTCATCTCAACGTTCAGCCTTCTGTGAGAGCAGGCGGCCTTGTGCCGCGAACCGACCCACAACCGAACCTCAGGACGCGATGATTCCCCAAAGGGTCCTTGTCGTTGAAGATAACGACGCTACCGCTACGTTCGTCTGCCAGCAGTTGACCCAAGGCGGCCTCGTTCCCGAGGCTGTTCGCGGGGGCCTGGAAGCCCTGAGACGAGCCCATTCGCAGAACTTCGCGCTTGCGGTCGTCGACGCCGACATCGCCTCGGAGCCCAATGGGATCGAGACCGCGGACTGGCTTCGCCGCCTTTACGGCGTTCCGGTCGTCGTGTTTTCGATGAGCGGGGACCCCGACTTTCGAGCACGAACGCCTTCGGGCGGATTGGCAGGCGACGTCAACCGGCCCGGGCTGCACGACCTGCCGGGAGTCGTGTCCAGCGTCCTGTCGGCCCTGTCCAGGAGGACGTGGGGACATGACCTGCCGGGCGGCGTCCTTCAGGACCGTGGCCGCTTGTTGCCTCCGGTGGCCGCCAGCGGCACCGCAATGCCCCCGGGCTTTGCCGAACTGTCCGGCCGGGAGTGGCAGATCATCCGTGACCTCATCGAGACCCCGTCGGCGCACGCGGTGGCGCTGAAGCGTCAGCGCAGTCCGCACACGGTGCACAACCATTTGAAGTCAATCTTCAGGAAGCTGCGGGTGCACTCGGCCGCCGAGCTCTTGAGCCTGATGCTTCGGCTCACCAGACAGGTGCCGATCGTCTAGTTCGCTGCGTTCGAGACGATCTCGCCGGTCTCAGGCGCCGGGCAGAAGATTCGGTCGAACTGCTCGCTGAACTCACTCTTCACGAGCGTCTTCGTGATGATGCCGTCAAAGGGGGTCGCATCCGCCCCTCGCGTCTGTGCCGTCACCAGCAGGATGCGCGCCGCAGCCAGCTCCCGTCGCTCTCGCAGCTTCTTCACCAGGAACTCCGGGGTCATGAGGCCGACGTCAGAACCCAGGATGAAGATTGACGGGTGGGCGACGATGCACGCGCGGAGTGCGGCCACGGCCGACGGCACTTCGAGCACTTCATATCGCCCGGTGAGAGCCGAGCTGATAAAGCTGCGATGTTCGGCGTCGGCGTCCACGACGACGAGAACGCTGCCATCCATCGGTCGTTCCTGGCCGCCGTTCAGCCGATGCTTGGGAACTGTGGCGCGAACCATCCGGTCCATCCGTGACAGGCGCTCGCGGACAAATTCAGGACGAAGCGGCTTGACGAGGTAGTCAGTCACGCCCAGTGACAGCATGGCTTCCGACGTTTCCGGATCGGAAGCCCCGGTGACCACCATCACGGGAAGGTCGGCGTGCGTCGCGGAATGGCGAATGATGCTGAGGACCTCAGTGCCGGTCAGCTGAGGCATGCGCTGATCCAGCACCATCAGGTCGATGTGCATCGACGAGAGCTTTTCGACCGCTGAGCAGCCGTCGGCGACCTCGACCGTGTGCCAGCCCAGCGGGCGAAGCAGACGGCCGAGCATGCTCCTGACAGAGCTGTCGTCATCGGCGATGAGCGCGGTCTTGGTCACCTGTGGAGCGTCCTATACCCAGTGCAATCGGGCCCGGCGCAGGCGTCTTGATAGTTATTTCACGTCATATCACGGCCCTGACCGAGGGTGGGCCGAGGCAGATCCGTGCAGGGCGTGGGGGTGATGTCGCGGGCGGGGGGCGGTCAGCGCGTCATCGGCGCGACGCGTCAGCGCAGTACATGGTCCAGTCCTCAGCGCTGCGCACACCGGACGACAGGTGGGTCACGCTCACCCCGTCAACGATGGCGTTCAGTGCCAGACGAGCGGAACGACCGGTGTCGACGTGGATGTCGATCTCGCGGAGCGGCATGTCGCCGAGATGTCCGCAAATGGCTGGCACCAGTTCAGTGCGGCCGGAGAATCCCGCCTTCTGCAGCGCCAATGTGAGCGCGACACCCTGCTGGTAGGTTGCAGTTGGCTCGAGTGGACGGGCGAGTTCCAGCAGGATGCGATCGAGATGTGCCGGTGAACCGATGCGGAGCAGCGCCGCATGGCTGGCGTCGCGCATGCCGCGGCTTCCCGTCCTGAAGTTCACCGCATGGAACTCGAGTACGGGAAGGTCGGCGCGTGAACCCGTCAGGCCGATCACATACAGGGCCGCCTCCGCATTGGCAGTGGACCGAACCGGCTCGAGCGTGCGGAGGGCCGCGCCGCGTGCGGCCGCCTTGGTCGTGTCCGCAAGGGCAGCATAGCGGTCGAGAAACCAGGTGTACGCGATGCGCTGGATGTTCGGGCCGGACTGGGGGATCGACTCGAAGATCAGGGACAGCGCGCGTGTCTCGTCCGCGCCGAGCATGGCATAGGCGGCGTCGGTGCCGAGGGCTTCGTCGGCAATGAATTGATGCGCGATGGGAAGCGCGTCAAAGGCCAGCGCGCCAAGGGCTGCGCCCCGAACACGGGCAATCTCCGCCATCGTGCCGCGCTCTGGCGTGCGCAGGACCGAAAGGACGGCTTCGCGACGGACGCGAAGCTCCTCGCCCTGGGCACGCGCATGGGTGGGAATCGCCAGGCTCACGGCGGCGGCGATGGCGGCGACGACGATGGGGGCTGACAGTCTCACGCGCGACAATATACGCCGAACTGGCTCCGTTGTCCTCCCCGCCGCGCGCCCCTGCCCTGGCCGAGGTTCAGGCCTGCACATAAACTCCACGCTATAATTCAGAGTTTGTTCCGCGCCCCGCTGGCGCGGGTATGACTCCCGCGGGAACGGAGTACCCGGCACCGGGCTCCCGCCCCAGCGGCCCGACACGTTTTCAGGAGCATGATG
The DNA here is from genome assembly GCA_040081265.1 of Vicinamibacterales bacterium. GTDB lineage: Bacteria > Acidobacteriota > Vicinamibacteria > Vicinamibacterales > UBA2999 > JBEBGV01. The sequence continues at coordinate 19,935 of JBEBGV010000050.1, read as the reverse complement.
GCCAAGATCAAGGTCGCAAACCCCGTCGTCGAAATGGACGGCGACGAGATGACACGCATCATCTGGCAGAAGATTCGCGAACAGCTGATTCTGCCGTACCTCGACATCGACCTGAAGTACTTCGACCTCGGCGTCGAAGCGCGCGACCGGACCAGCGACCAGATCACGATTGACTCGGCCGAGGCCACCAGGAAGTACGGCGTGGCCGTGAAGTGCGCCACCATCACCCCGGACGAAGCGCGAGTGAAGGAGTTCGGGCTGAAGCAGATGTGGCGGTCCCCGAACGGGACCATCCGCAACATCCTCGATGGCACGATTTTCCGCGAGCCGATCATCTGCCGCAACGTGCCGCGCCTCGTGCCTCACTGGGACAAGCCTGTCGTCGTGGCACGCCACGGCTTCGGCGATCAGTATCGGGCTCAGGACTTCAAGTTCCCCGGCGCGGGCACGGTGAAGATCAGCTGGACTCCAGACGGGGGCGGCGACGCCATCGAGCGCGAGATCATCAAGACCAAGGGCAGTGGCGTGGCGATCGGAATGTTCAACCTCGATGCCTCGATCGAAGGTTTTGCCCGCGCGTGTTTCACGTATGCGCTCGGCCGGAACTATCCCGTGTATCTGTCGACCAAGAACACCATCCTCAAGGTCTACGATGGCGCGTTCAAGCAGACATTCGAGCGGGTGTTCGAGGCCGAGTTCAAGTCGGCTTTCGAAGCCAAGGGTCTGACCTACGAGCATCGCCTGATCGACGACATGGTCGCGTCGAACCTGAAGTGGAATGGCGGCTATCTCTGGGCGTGCAAGAACTACGACGGGGATGTCCAGTCCGACACGGTGGCGCAGGGCTATGGGTCGCTCGGCCTGATGACCTCGGTGCTGATGTCCCCCGACGGCAAGTCCGTCGAAGCCGAAGCCGCGCACGGCACCGTGACGCGACACTACCGGATGCACCAGCAGGGCAAGCCAACCTCGACCAACCCGATTGCGTCAATCTACGCGTGGACGCGGGGGCTGCAGTACAGGGGCAAGTTCGACAACACGCCCGACGTCGTGCGGTTCGCCGAGACGCTCGAAAAAGTCTGTGTCGACGTCGTCGAGTCGGGTCGGATGACGAAGGATCTGGCGATCCTGATCGCGCCTGACCATCAGTACCTGTCGACTGACGCGTTCATGGACGCTATCGATTCCGAGCTGCGCGCCCGGATGGCGTAGTGAACGCGGAGACCCCTGAACGGGCGTCGCTGCTGCCCGTATTCCTGATCGTGCTGGTGGATGTGTTCGGGATGACGCTCGTCATCCCGCTCCTCGCCATCTATGCCGAAACGTTCGACGCGACACCGCTGCAGGCGACGCTCCTCATCACCGTGTTTGCGGCGTGTCAGCTCGTGTCGGGCCCGCTGATCGGGCACGCCTCCGATCGCACGGGCCGCAAGCCGATGCTGATCCTGAGCCAGATCGGGACCTTCATCGGCTTCATCGTCCTCGCCAAGGCCACTGCCCTGTGGATGATCTTCCTGTCGCGCATGATTGATGGCGCCACCGCGGGCAATCTGACGCTTGCCCAGGCGTACATCGCCGACAACACCAGCCCGGAGGACCGCGCACGCTCGTTTGGTCTCATCGGCATCGCATTCGGGCTTGGCTTCTTCATCGGCCCCGCGGTCACCGGCCTGCTGTCGGCGCGATATGGTCTCACCGCACCCATTTACCTGGCGGCCGTGATGTCGGCGACGAGCGTGCTGTGCACGGCGACGCTGCTGCGCGGCGGCGGAGGGAATGCGATTCCCGGCGGCGACCGGTGGGCGGCATTCAAGGCCGCGACCTATGCGCAGTACTTCGCGCGTCCGCGGCTGCGCAGCCGGCTGCTCCAGTTTCTCTTCTTCATGCTCTCGTTTTCGATGTTCATCTCGGGCTTCGCGCTGTTCGCTGAACGGCGGTTTACCTGGCAGGGACAGCCGTTCGGGCCGCGTGAGATCGGCTACATCTTCGCCGCCGTGGGTCTGTTCGGTATCGTGCTCCAGGGTGCGTTCATCGGCCGGCTGGTCCGACGGTTCGGCGAAGCGCCGCTGGTCCTGGCCGGTTTTCTGTCAGTCGCCGTCGGCTACGCGATGCTTGGGTGGGTGACGTCCACGGCTCTGCTGTTTGTCACCGCCATCCTGTCAGGCTTCGGCAACGGCGTGCTGCGCCCGGCCCTGACCAGCCTGATCACACACGAGGCCGACCGCCATGAGCAGGGTGTCGTGCTCGGCATCGCGCAGGCGTTGACGTCGATGGCATCCATTGTCGCGCCGATCGCCGCGGGCATCCTGATCCAGCGCGAACTGCTTGGCGAGTGGGCATGGCTGGCCGGCCTGATGGCGCTGATCGGCTGGATCCTTGCCGCGACGAGCCGCCAGGGCGCGATGGGCCGTCCCGGGCTGGGTCAGACGGCGGTCTGACCCGGCCCCCAACTTGTGGCCCGGACTGGTCAGTGGCGGGCGCCTGCCAGGCGCTCCCACACGCGACGCTTCTGATCTCGAGAGGCCGTCAATGGCGTGGCACTGGTTCGGGTGGCTGAGACAAGTGTGTAGCCGACACGACCCTCGCCAGACACGCCCTGCACACGCCAGATGTCATTGATTGCTCCAGTCAGCTCGCCCACCCGGGCCGAATTGACCTGCCAGGCAGTATGTGTGCCCGACCAGCGACCCTGATAGTCGGGGACCACGCGGACGACCTGCTGGCCCTGTCGTCCACCCGAGACGACAAAGATCGTGGCGCGGCCGTTCGAGAGTCCTGACACGACGCCGGCCGTCGTGACGGCGGCGATCGCCGGCTGGTCCGACTGGAATCCGGTGGTGATGGACTGGGTCTGCCCATTGGAGAGCGCGGCGGTGCCGGTGGCCTGTGCCGTCTGCCCCATCCTGATTGGGCTATTGACGGTCACCGTAACCGACGAGGCACCCGACGAGGGGGCGGCAGTGTGCTCCGGTAGGGCGCTGCGCAACAGGCCAGGGGGGCCCAGGTCTGTCTCGCCGCACGTCACATGCTGCGGATGCTACTCGACCGTGGGGGCGCTGGCCACGTGAAACAGATCGGCCGGGCGCGCAGGACGCGTGTGCGGCTATGATGAACGACCGTGACTCGAAAAGCACGGACCCCAGCTCGTCCCACTCCACCGCCGGCATTCGTGCGGCCCCTGAGCCGGCGAATCGGATGGCGGCCGCTGCTGATCTTCGTCCTGACGGTGTTGTCCTATTCCACCGCCGTGACGAGCCCGCTTCTGTTCGACGATCAGTCATCGATCGTCAGCAACGCCAGCATCAGGACGCTGACGCCGCTGCAGGGTCCGCTGTCGCCTCCGCGCGAAACGCCGGTGGCAGGGCGCCCGCTGGTGAACCTGACATTCGCCATCAACTACGCCACCGATGGCCTGGGCGTGCGCGGGTATCACGTCACCAACATCGCGATTCACGTTGGCGTGGCGTTGTTGCTCTTCGGCGTCATCCGCCGCGGGCTGGGCTTGCCGCGCGTATCCCCGCGACTGGCAGCGCACGCCGACAGCCTCGCACTGGCAACCGCGTTACTCTGGGCGCTTCATCCGCTCAACAGCGAGGTCGTGAACTACCTGACCCAGCGCAGCGAATCGCTGATGGCGCTCGCCTATCTCCTGACGGTCTACGCCTCGCTCAGGGCCTATGAACCGGCCGGGGAAGTGAAATGGACCGTGACGGCAGTTCTGGCCTGCTTCGCGGGGATGGCGTGCAAGGAGTCGATGGTCACGGCACCGGTCATGGTGCTGCTCATCGATCGGCTGCTGGTGAACGGTTCCTGGCGCGAACTATTGTGGTCGCGGCGCAGCCTCTACACTGGACTGGTCGCGAGCTGGTTGGTGCTGGCGGCGCTGCTCTGGAGCGTGCCGAGGACAACCGCCGGGTTTGGCAGCGGCGTGTCGTCGTGGATTTATCTCCTGAACCAGGCCCAGCTCATCACACGGTATCTGGGCCTGTCCGTGTGGCCGCACGCGCTCGTGCTCGACTACGGTGTGGCGGGTCCGATCACGTTTGCTGCGGTGCTTGCCCCCTTTGCCTTTGTGGCGGCGCTTGGGCTGCTGACCGTGTTCGTCCTGTGGCGGTGGCCGGCTGTCGGACTTCTTGGGGCATGGTTCTTCGTCACCCTGGCACCAGCGAGCAGCGTTGTTCCCGTTGCAACCGAAGTCGGGGCTGAGCGTCGAATGTACCTGCCGCTGATGGCGCTGGTGCTGCTTGCCGTCCTGGCGGTTGATGCGCTGCTGCGCCGTGACGGTGCGGAGGCAGGGCGAGGGTCAGCGCGCCGATTTGCCCCTGCCGTGGCTCTGGCCCTGGTCTGCGCATTGATGATGACGGGCATTTTTCTGCGTAACCGCGAGTACCGCTCGCCGCTGACCATGGCGCAGACCATTGTCGAGCGCTGGCCCAACGGCCGCGGGCACTTCCTGCTTGCCTCGGAGCTGGTGGCAGCCGGTCGCCACGAGGAAGCGATGGTTCAGTTCCGGGAGTCCGCGAAGGACTACCCCGGGGCGCTCTTCGCGCTGGGGACAGAGCTGGTGGCGTCCGGGCAGGTCGAGGATGGCGTCGCCGCGCTGCAGGCGTATATCAAAGCTCAGCCCGAGCACACCGTGGTCATTCCAGCGCGTGAGATGCTGAGTGGTGTTTTCCTGAACCAGGAAAAACTCCCGCAGGCAGAAGAGCAGCTGCGCCTGCTGCTGGAGCGTGTGCCTAACCATGCGGGCGCCCGGCGCCTGATGGGCGATTTGCGGCTCCGGCAAAACAACCCGGCGCAGGCGATCGTGGAGTATCGCGAGTCCCTGCGCGTGCGACCCGGTCAGGCCGACACGCTGAGCAACCTCGGGTTCGCCCTGGCGGCGTTGAACCGGTTCGACGAGGCCGCAGATGCGATGCGCGAGGTGGTCGTTCTGAGGCCGGATGACTCCGGGGCCCATCTGCTGCTCGGCCGTGTCCTGGCGGTCCTCAAGAAGTACGAGGATGCGCGGTCGGAATTTCAGGCTGCTGTGGCGATTGACCCGGACAACAGGGATGCCAGGATCAATCTCGAATCGGTTCAGAGGTTGCTGGCAGCGCGCACCCCGGGTGCCGCTGCTCCGGTCGTACGCCAATAGGGGAGCAGATGCTGTTTCGGAACAAGAGGGAGAAGAGCTTCGTGAGTACACAGAATCGACCCGTCACACTCTGGCTCGCGGTGGTCGTCGCCTCGGGCCTGCTGCTTGCCGCGCAGCTCGTGTCGCGTCTTCAGGCGCAGGCGCTGGTTGCCCCATCGTTCACAACGGCCCAGGCCACCGCGGGGCAGGCGACCTTCGCACAGACGTGTGCGTCATGCCATGGCCCGAATCTCGATGATGGTGAGTTCGGCCCCCCGGTGAAGGGGGTCGAGTTTCGACAGGCATGGTTCGGCCGCCCGGCCGATCAGCTCTTTGCCAAGATTGAGTCGATGCCCCCGGCCGCGCCGGGCTCGCTGGGAGCGGCCAGGCACGCCGAACTGCTCGCCTATCTCATGTCCCAGAACCTGCTCGTGGCCTCCGACAAGCCGGTGGCCTCGGATCCCGAGCAGTTGAAGGCGATGCTGCTGCCTGGAGGTGTGGGCGGCCCGAGCGGCGGACTGACCGGCGGTGTGGCCATCCCACCACCTCCGACGCGGGCAAACCCTCTGGATAAACTGACGCCTGTGACCGACGCACTGCTCGCCAATCCGCCGGCGGGGGAGTGGCTGACGTGGCGGCGCGGATACGACGGCGTCGGTTTCAGCCCGCTCCGCCAGGTCACCAGACAGAACGTCGCCGAGCTCCGGACGGCGTGGTCATGGTCGCTGCCAAACGGCCCCAACGAAGGGACCCCGCTCTTCCACGACGGCGTGCTGTTTCTCCATGCCTACGGCGACAAGGTGCAGGCCCTCGACGCTGCGACCGGTGACCTCCTCTGGCAATACTCGCGGCGTCTGCCGACCGGCATCAATCCCAGCGTGAAACGTTCGATTGCCCTGTACGGCGACAAGGTCTTTACGGGGACCTCTGACGTCCACATCGTGGCGCTCGATGCCAGGACCGGCCGTGTGGTCTGGGATAAGGCCATCGCCGACCAGAAAGCTGGATTTGGCCTGACTGGAGGTGTGACCGTTGCCAAAGGCAAAGTCATCGCCAGCACCACCGGACGTGCCGGCGGCGGCAACTATATCGTCGCGCTCGACGTGAACACCGGTGCAGAAGCCTGGCGCTTCAACACCATTCCGAAGGAAAACGAACCCGGTGGCAACACCTGGAACGGCGTGCCGTACGACAAGCGCGCGGGCGGCTCGGTGTGGGTACCCGGCAGCTACGACCCGGCGAGCAATCTGCTCTACTTTGGCGTTGCCCAGACCTACGACACGGGGCCCTACCGCAACCTGGTAGCGGGCCAGAACAACGACCTTCTGTACACCGACGCGACGATTGCGCTCAACCCGGACACAGGCAAGCTGGTCTGGCACTTCCAGCACCAGCCCAACGATCAGTGGGATTACGACTGGTCATTCGGACGCATGCTCCTCAAGACGTCACCAACCGGCAAGACGCTGGTGGCGACAGGCGGTAAGCAGGCGATCTTCGACGTTGTCGAAGCTGACACCGGGAAGTACTCGTTCTCGGTCGATCTGGGTGTGCAGGACGTCGTGATTGGCATCGACCCGGTGACTGGCGCCAAGAAGATCAACCCTCGATTGATCCCCGGCGGAGGCGACACGATCACGACCTGCCCGCACGCCGGCGGCGCCAAGAACTGGCTGCCGGAGTCATACAATCCGGACACCAAGGTGCTGTTTGTCAGCCTCGTTGAGGCCTGCATGGACTTGATCCCGGTTGCGCCAGGTGGACGCGGGAGCCTCTCAACCGGCGTCCGCTGGACACTGCGTCCACGTCCCGACAGCGATGGCAAGTACGGGCGCGTGCAGGCCATCAACCTCGAAACAAAGAAGACCGTGTGGATGATGCGTCAGCGCGCGCCGCAGTCAACCGGTGTCCTCGCGACGGCGGGTGGCGTCGTGTTCGCTGGCGCGCTCGACCGGGTGTTTGCGGCCTACGACGATACCAACGGTCGGGAGTTGTGGCGGGTTCGTCTCAATGACGTGCCCAACTCGGCCCCGATCAGCTACACGGTCAACGGTAAACAGTACATCGCCGTCGTGGTCGGCAATGGCGGTGCACAGGCCGCGACATTCCCGGCGCTGGTGCCCGAAATCAAGAATCCGCCGGATCGCGGGGCGGCGGTCTGGGTGTTTGAATTACCGGATCGGCTGGTCCCGAACCGCGCGCGTTAACCCTTGCAGGCAGGGGAGCGGGCCCGTCGCCGGGCCCGCTCCCCAACGTGTTGTTCAGCCTCGCACGCGGTTTCTGAGCGTGCCGATTCCTTCCACTTCCACTTCCACGACATCTCCGTCGTTCAGGAACTCCTGCGGGGTACGGCCCATGCCGACCCCTTCGGGGGTGCCAGTCGAGATGATGTCTCCGGCCTCGAGCGTCAAGCCGTGTGACAGTGATTCGATGATCAGATCGACTGGAAAGATCATGTCCTTGGTCAGCGCGTCCTGCTTGACGACTCCGTTCACCCGGAGGGTGACGCGCTTGCTTTGCGGTTCCCCGAACTCGTCGGCGGTCACCACACACGGGCCCATTGGAGCGAAACCATCGAGGCTCTTGCCCTTGAACCACTGCAGGTGACGACCCTGTAGATCGCGCGCCGTGATGTCGTTGATCGCCGTGTAGCCGAAGATGTGCATCAACGCGTACTTGCGCGCGATGTTCTTGCCGCCGACGCCGATGATCACGCCAAGCTCAGCCTCCCAGTCCACCTGTTGCGTCACCTCACGATCAACCGGGACGTCATCGAATGGCCCGTTGACCGCTGTCGGCGCCTTGGTGAAGAACACCGGCGCCTGGGGAATCTTGGGTTCTCGTCCGCGCGCGGTCGCCGATTCGATCGCGTGGCTCGCGTAGTTGAGTCCGAGGCAGACGATGTTCTTGGCTGGCCGCAGCAGTGGTGGATGCCACCGGACCTCATCAAACGCGTGCCGCACCCCTTCGTGGCGCGGAAGCTCAGTTCGCAGGATCTCGGCAACCCGCGCCCAGTGCGGTGGGCCGAGCTTGATGAGTTCGAGCAGTGACGCTGGCAGGGGCCCAGACCCTGTGGCGGCGGAGAGCGACTGCAGGTCCACGATCTCGCTCCCGTCGATCACGCCAAGACGCGGGGTCCGATCATCCTTGAATGAGAATGTTACGTAGCGCATCGCGCATATTGTGCCGCAAGGCGCCGCGGGTGGAGCGGCACAAATCACGACGTGGGGCCAGAATCCGACAGGCCCTGGCCTCCAGAAGTCAGACTGGGGAGGTCGGTTTCGGCTCGCCCGTGCCCTGGGTCTGCCGCGAGGTACGGTACGACCGCAGTTCGGGAGTCACCGCCGCGATCCCCCCGGTGGTCAGCAGGCAGCCGATCCCGCCGGTGATCACCGAGAACGGTGCCCCGAACCAGTTGGCGACCAGCCCCGCCTCCACTTCGCCGAGTTGCGGTCCGCCGGCGAAGAACACCATGTTGATACCAGCCATGCGGCCGCGCAGCCGGTCCGGCGTTTCGAGCTGACGGACGATGTTGCGGATGATCATGCTGACCGTGTCGGTGACGCCCGTGAGCGCGAGGCACAGGAAAGACAGCCAGAAGGTGTGCGACAGGCCAAATCCAATCGTCGCGACGCCGTAGCCCAGGACCGCCCAGATGAGGGTGGGTCCGCGTCGGCGGATGCGGTCGGTCAGAAACACCATTGCCGTGCTCATGACGGTTGCACCGACCGCCGGAGCCGCATACAGCCAGCCGTAGCCACGTGGCCCGAGGTTCAGGATGTCCTGCGCGAAAATCGGCAGCAGGGCGCTGGCCGACGAGAAGAACGTGGCAAAGAAATCCAGGAGCATGGTCGAGCGGATGAGCGGGGAGCGGAAGACGAACCTGAGGCCCTCGAGGGCTGCCGTCCAGGAGACGCTGTCCCTGCCGCCGCTGGCGGCCGGTCCGTCGGGCACCTCCCGCATCATCAGAAGGGCCACGATGACGGCAGCGAATGAGATTGCATTGACGACGTAGACCCCGGCGACCCCGCTGGTTGCAATGAGCAGTCCTCCCAGCGCGGGACCAAGGACCGACGCCGCCTGCACCATGATTGTGTTGAGGCTGATAGCGCTGGGAAGGTCTGCGCGCGGAACCAGCATGGGGACGAGCGCCTGGCGGGCAGGTAAGTCGAAGGCCCCGACGGCCGCACCAGTCGCGGCCAGAACGTAGAGGGGCCACACCGCGCTCAGACCAGTCAGGGTGAGTGCCGACAACGCCAGCGCGACGACGGCAAGCCCGACCTGTGTGAAGAGCATGAGGCGTCGGCGATCCCACGCATCGGCGACCACACCGCTGAAGAGCGAAAACGCAACGATCGGCACGAACTTCGACAGCCCGACGATGCCGAGGGCGAGGCCCTTGCGGTCGGGCGGCACCAGCAGCGAGACGTGCCACAGCAGGGCGGCGTTCTGCATGAACGAGCCGATGAACGACAGGAAGAGGCCGATCCAGATGAGACGGAAGTTGCGGTGTCTCAGGGCAGCCAGGGACGGATGGGCGAATCGCACCGACGTGAATTGATTGTACCCGCACGCATTACAATGGGATCATGCAGGAACTGGTGCGCCAACTGCTGATCGAGCTGGGTGAAGACCCCGAGCGCGAGGGTCTTCTCCGGACGCCCGCACGCGTCGAGCGGGCGCTGAAATTCCTGACGAGCGGCTATGACGCCGACATCGATCAGGTGCTGAACGAAGCGCTCTTCACCGTCGACTACAACGAGATGGTGATCGTCAAGGACATCGATTTTTACAGCCTGTGTGAACATCACCTGCTGCCGTTCTTCGGAAAGTGTCACATCGCCTATATCCCGCGCACGCGTGTCATCGGCCTCAGCAAGATTCCGCGGCTGGTGGACGTGTTCGCCCGGCGCCTGCAGATTCAGGAACGGATGACCAATCAAATCGCGGAGACGATTCGCGAGAAGCTCAATCCGCTGGGCGTGGCGGTCGTGTGCGAGGGAACGCACCTCTGCATGTCGATGCGTGGCGTGGAAAAGCAGAATTCCTGCGCCGTCACCAGCGCCATGCTCGGTGCGTTCCGCGACAACGCCCGCACCCGCCTCGAGTTCCTGGAACTGATCAAGCTGCGCGGCGCCACCCGCTCGACAGGGGCTGCCGAGTCGCTCGCGTGTGTCAGCGAATGAGGCGCTTACTGATCGTCGTGGCTGGATGCGCGGTGCTGTGTGCACCGGTCGCGGGACAGGCTCGTCGGACGGCGCCGCGAGCGACAGCTGCGCCGACGCCACCGGCGCTCACGACAATAGAGGTGGCGCTCGACTGCCCATCTCCCCTGGGAACAGGCGTGCAGACCCGCAGGGTGTACTGCGACGTGATGACCGGACGCGATCAGGCGGAAGGCATCATCATCAAGTTGCCACCGCATTCCGGTCCGGCCACGCTGTCGTTCCAGCTCCATAACCGGCACCTGTATTCCGAGGAACTGATCAAGACCGGCCGCGGGTATCGGCGATACACCGCGACTATCGGTGTACTCACGGCCGACAACACGTTGCTGTCCAGGTTTGTCGTCCAGAACGAGTTCCGGACGGCTGCCGATTTGATCGAGCGCATCTCGGCAGAAACGGTGCCGGGCCAGGTGAAGGCCGTCGCTCCGACCGGAGCCGAAAACATCAGCGTGGTGATTCCGGCAGAGGAGACCGCGGTGAGCATTCTTGGCGAGAAGCTGACGGTTATCCGTCCAGATGGCGTCGACGAGTTCAGGTCGCCCGGCCGACCGGTTGCGGTCGTAAGTCGCGTCAGCCTCGAGTACCGCCCACCCGCCCCCGCACGCCCAGCGCCCAGACGCCGTTGACCGATCGGTCGGACCTGCTGTCGATCATCGTTCCGGTGTTCAACGAGGTTCGAACCATTCGGCAGGTGCTCGAACGGCTGGTCGAGATCTCGCTGCCCCTGGATCGCGAGATCCTGGTGGTGGATGATGGGTCGACCGATGGAACACAGGACGTCCTCCGGTCTGCCCTCGACGCCGGCCTGCCCGTTGACGTGATCGAGGCGGTCCGCAACGGCGGCAAGGGCAGCGCGCTACGCCTGGGACTGACGCAGGCACGAGGATCGATTGTTGCCATTCAGGACGCCGATCTCGAGCTCGATCCGCAACAGATCGCGACGCTGGTGACCCCCATTCTGGCAGGCGGCACGTCGGTGGTGTATGGCTCCAGGTTCCTCATCCCTGCCTCGGGTGTGCCCACGATGACGGTGGTGGCCAATCGGATGCTGACCGGCGTCACCAATCTGCTGTTCGGTTCGGCGCTGAGCGACATGGAGACCTGCTACAAGGTGATGCGCACGGATGTGGCCCGCTCGTTGAGATTGACGGCCAACGGGTTTGACATCGAGGCCCAGATCACGGCGCGGTTGCTGCGGCATGGCCACCAGATTCAGGAAATTCCGGTGCGCTTCGACGCGCGTTCACGCGCCGAGGGCAAGAAGATTGGCTGGCGGGACGGCGTTCACGCTCTTCGGGTGCTCATGGCGGAGCGCTTTCGGACCCTCTGACCTGCAAGAGCCGGCAGCTGCTCACGTCGTGGTCGGGTCTTACCGAAGCAGCCAGAAGGCGCCAACGCTCAACGCGGCAAGCCCGGACACACGCATCATTCCTCGCTGCGGCAGAGCCGCCCGTCCAAGCCGTTCGCTGGCCAGGCCCATCGTGGCGGCGAACGCAGTCATCGCGAGCACACTGCCGATCCCAAATGCAGCGACGTAGGTGAGCCCGGCTGCAGAGGACGGCAGGGCGAGTGCCGGCAGAACACCGAAGAAGTGGGAACTCCCCGCCACGCCGTGCAGGATTCCCATGTAAAACGACGCGTGAGCGTGACCCAGTCGCGTGAACCAGGCAGGGCCGCGTCGCACGTGAAGATGGCGATGGACGCGCCGGCCATGACGGTGAGCGTGGCTGTTGATCGAGGCACTGCGTCGGAGTGCCCAGGCGCCCACCCCCATCAGGGCCACGCCAACCAGTCGTTCGCCCCAGGCGGAGAGGGTGTCGATCGGTGGCAGCCAGTCGCGCAGCATGAGGGCCAGTGCCGCCAGGCAGACAATCCCGCTGGTATGGCCAAGGCCCCAGGTCCATCCAGTGAGCCACCCGCGTCGCCCGTCGCTCATTGCCAGCGGAGCGACGGCGGTGAGGTGGTCGGGACCGGACAGCACGTGAATGAGCCCGGCGACCGCGCCGGATATCAGGATGATGCGCATCGAGTGCCCGATTACTTCGGAGCCATGCGGATTGCACCATCGAGGCGGATGGTTTCTCCGTTCAGCATTTCGTTCTCGATGATGTGCCGCACGAGCGCGCCGTATTCAGATGGTCGTCCCAGGCGTGACGGGAAAGGAACCTGCTGGGCGAGAGATTCGCGTGCAGCCTCAGGCAGGCCTGCCAGAAGGGGAGTATCGAAGGTGCCAGGGGCCACGGTCATCACGCGCACACCCATCCGTGCGAACTCGCGCGCCATCGGCAGGGTCATGCCGACGATGCCGCCTTTCGAGGCCGAGTAGGCCGCCTGACCGATCTGGCCGTCGTAGGCCGCCACCGATGCGGTCATCACGATGACGCCACGCTCGCCCCCGGCCGAAGGTTCGTTGACCGCCATCCGCGCCGCTGCCAGCCTCACAACGTTGAACGTGCCGATGAGGTTGATGGCAATCACCCGGCTGAAGTGTTCGAGAGGCTGCACGCCCTCGCGAGGCAGCACCCGCTCGGCGACCGCGACTCCTGCGGTGCACACCACTCCGTGGATGGCTCCGAATGCAGCTGCGGCGTCGGCAACCGCCTGTTCCACGTGTTCGCTGCTGGTGACGTCGGCCGGGAAGGCACGCGCGTTGTCTCCAAGCGACAATGCCTGGGCGCGGGCGAGATCAGCGTTGATGTCGAGGATGGCCACCGAGCCGCCTGCGTCGACGATGGCTCGCGCGGCGGCGGCGCCGAGGCCCGAGGCGCCGCCACTGACGAGAAAGACGTGACCGGCGATGTGCACGCCTGATTGTAATGCGCCGGTACGCGCAACGAGCCGGCCCGTGAGGACCGGCTCGTCATGCCTGCTTACCGCCTACCGCCTACCGCACTACTAAACGGTCGGCTTGTGGACGACTTCCTGAACATCCTGCTTCTTCCGCCCGCCGCCGAGGCCCTGAATCTGCAGAACCGGCTCACCGGGCTGCTCCTTCAGCACTTCCTTGCGGTACAGCGCTTCCATTTCGCGGTGATGACGAAGTTCTTCCGGCGTCATCTGTGACACCTTGCGCGCGGCCAGCTTCTCTTCGCGGGCGTTCTTGGCAATACCCAGGTCTTCGAGGTCGTGCTGGGCGCCGGCAGCCACCGCTTCCGCGTTGAGAATCAGCGTGGTCTGCGCGTCGCTGAGCGGCACGCTCTTGTTGCCCGCGAAGATTTCGTGACGGCCGTGCTCCTCATACCACTTGGTCAACGTGGCCGTCATGTGCATCTTCTCGATGATGTTCCTCCAGCCAATCCCGGTGTTGTAGGCGCAGAAGGAAATCTCACCCTGCTGGGTGGCGTAGGGGATGATGCACATCTCGGTGCGGCGGAAGTCGTAGTTGAAGAGATCCTGGAACCACATTCCGGCGATGAAGAGGAAGTTCCAGCGGTCGGCACGGCGCTTCTCGATGTCACTCATCGTGCGATCGCCGCTGACCTTGCCGTAGTTCTTGCCCGTGGCGCCAAACGTCTTGTCGAACTTCTTCATCAGGTCGACGATCCGGAAGTGCGTCGGGGCCTTGAACGGGTCGTAGTTGCGCATCAGTGCCAGCGCCATGCCGGCCACGGAGAGAAAACGCCCGCGGGCGGCGTCGTTCACCTGGGCTACGTCTTTGGCGAGCTGTTCGGCCTTGAGGAAAGCGGTGACGGGTACAGCTTCCTTGGTTTCCTTGTCGATCATCAGGGCCATGCCGATGCCGCAGTTGGGGTGGCAGCCGCAGGTGAGCTGACCCCAGTCACGATCAGGACCGTGCACCACGTCGGCCCAGTCCGTGAACGTCGACATGAAGGAAATCGGGAACCAGTCGCGGATGGGCTCGCCCAACCCGGTCTGATTCTTCACGTCGTGGGCGAGATGCGACAGGGTGTAGCGCTGCGCGGCACGCCGCTCCGGGGTCACTTCCTCGTCGCGGCCGGTGAATGACACCGGCTGGAACGAGAGGAAATTAATGCGCTTGGGATTATCGAGCGCGAACTCGACGATGCGGCCGACCTGCTCGTTATTGACACCGTTGACGATCGTCACAACCGGCACGATGTCGACACCTGCGCCGTGCAGGTTCTCGATTGCGCGCAGCTTGACGTCGAACAGGTTGCCGACACGACGGTGCGAGTTGGCGGCGTTGCCGATACCGTCAAACTGGAGGTAGGCGTAGCGCAGGCCGGCCTCGGCGGCGGCCTTTGCAAATTCCGGGCTCTTGGCGAACTCGATACCGTTGGTTGCCGCCTGGACGCTGTTGTAGCCGACCTTCCGGGCGTAGCGGACCGCGTCGAGGAAGTACGGGGACATCGTCGGCTCGCCGCCTGAAAACTGCACCGACATCTGGCGTTTCGGCTTGATGGTGATGGCGTTGTCGAGGACCTGCTTGATGTCTTCCCAGGTGAGTTCGTGGACGAAGCCGACCTGGTTGGCGTCCATGAAACACGGGTCGCACATCATGTTGCAGCGGTTGGTCAGGTCCACCGTCAGGACCGAGCCACGACCGTGCACGACGGTCGAGCTGCCGTGGTTGTGCAGTTTTTCGTCATTGTGTGCCCGGATGTCACGTCCCGGGAACACCTCCTCGAGGTGCTTGAAGAACGCCGGGTCCATGGCCATCACGTCTTCGAAGTGGCCGTGCTGGGGGCAATCCTTCACCATGAGGATTTTGCCGTCACGCTCGATGATGGTGGCCTTGATCTCGCCGACCTTCTCGTTGAGCAGGATGGAGACGTCCTTCTTGCCATCCAGGATGTCCTGACGCGCCTCACGGGTGCACGTGGGGCAGAGCGAATCGGTCTCGCGCGGCCAGCCGAGCGGGGGCTTGGTCTTCTGCGAGGACTTCAAGAGGGGCTTGTCTGACCAGCGAGGCGTGAACGAAGGGTTCTGATTGATCTTGTTGGCAGTCGAGAACACCTGCCAGATGCCATTGGCGGCAACGGCCATTCCCTTTTCCACGTACTTCATTGGTGCATGCATGCGCGTCTCTCCTCATCGTGCGGACGGGGGTAGGTGGTCGGGCTGATGCCCGCGACCCCGCCCACCCGGACGGTTCCGCAGATGATAGGAGAGATTCCGGGCATTTCCGCGCTGTTTTCAGCCGACGGGCCGTAGGTCGGTCTGGGCGGGCGACGCTTCAGCTGGCTGGCATATCGGACTGGATTTGGCGGATATAAAAATTCCCGCCAACCGATGACCAAATGAGATGGAATCTTCTAGATCATTGTATTTCCCTTATGGTCGTCACACTTGCACAATGTGGCGACCATGTCCAGTTCAGACGGTTGCAAGCCTCTGGCTCAGGGTCTCTACGACCCGGGCACAGAGCACGACGCCTGTGGTGTCGGCTTCGTTGTCCATATGAAGGGCGAGCGCTCGCACGAGATCGTGCGTCAGGCGCTCAAAGTCCTCATCAACCTCGAACATCGCGGGGCATGTGGCTGTGAGGCCAACACGGGTGACGGCGCCGGGATCCTGATCCAGATGCCCGACGGCTTTTTGCGCGCGGTTGTCCCGTTCGCGCTGCCGGACACAGGTTCCTATGGTGCCGGCCTGGTGTTTCTGCCGCGCGATGAGCCCGACCGCGAGCACCTGAAACTGCTGGTCGCCACCATCACGAAGGAAGAAGGGCTGACGCTGCTCGGCTGGCGACCGGTCCCCAGTGACAACAGCATGGTGGGCGACAGCGCGCGTGCCACCCAGCCGCGCTTCGAGCACGTCTTCATCGGCGCGGCTACGCCGGTCCGCACCGAACTCGACCGGCAGCGATTCGAGCGACGGCTGTACGTCGTGCGCAAGCGGGTCGAGCACGCCGTCGATACGCTGGACATCCAGCCGCTCTCCCGTCGCTTCTTCTACATCGTCAGCCTCTCGGCCAGCACGCTGATCTACAAGGGCATGCTGACCGCCCGGCAGCTGGGGCCGATGTTTCCGGATCTGGCGGACCCGCGTCTGCAGTCGTGCCTGGCCCTGGTTCACCAGCGCTTCAGCACCAACACCTTCCCGTCATGGCCGCTGGCGCATCCCTATCGGTTTGTGGCCCACAACGGCGAGATCAACACCCTGCGCGGCAACATCAACTGGATGCGCGCGCGTGAAGGGCTGCTTCAGAGCGATCTCTTCGGGGATGACCTCAAGAAGATCCTGCCCGTGATCCGCGAAGGGGGCAGCGACACCGCCACCTTCGACAATGTGCTCGAGTTGCTGGTCATGGCCGGGCGGACGTTGCCGCACGCGATCCTGATGATGATTCCGGAGCCGTGGAGTGGCAACGACTTCATGGATCCCGCGCGCCGGGCGTTCTACGAGTACCACTCCTCGCTGATGGAGCCGTGGGATGGTCCCGCCTCGATCGCGTTCACCGACGGCCGAGTGATCGGTGCGGTGCTGGATCGCAACGGGCTTCGCCCCTCGCGGTACTACGTGACCAAGGACGACCTGGTCGTGATGGCCTCCGAGGTCGGTGTGCTCGACATCCCGCCTGAAGACGTGCTCGTCAAGGAACGCCTGCACCCTGGACGCGTCTTCCTGGTGGATACCGTCAAGGGACGGATTGTCGGCGACGATGAGCTGAAGCAGGAGCTGGCGGCCGCGCACCCGTATCAGGAGTGGCTGGACCGTCACCTGGTGGACATTGACTCGCTCCCGCCGGCGCCGGCCGAGCATCCGGCTCACGAGGCGGTGTTCAAACGGCAGCAGGCCTTTGGATACACACAGGAGGATCTCCGCGTCCTCATCGCCCCGATGGCGAGCACCGGCGAGGAGCCCATTGGATCGATGGGCACAGACACGGCGCTGGCGGTCCTGTCGGACAAGCCTCGGCTGCTCTTCGACTATTTCCAGCAGCTCTTTGCGCAGGTCACGAACCCGCCGCTCGACGCCATTCGCGAAGAGCTGGTGACGTCGATGGGCTCGACGATCGGTCCGGAGCGGAATCTGCTCAAGCCGGAACCCGAGTCCTGTCAGCAGATCAATCTCAAGTACCCGATCATCAGCAACGAGCACGTCGCCAAGCTGCGTCACCTGCCGCCGGACTCGCCGTTCCGCTCGACGACGTTGTCGATGCTGTTCGATGCCGAGCGCAACGGCGCCGGTCTGGAGCAGGCGATGGCGGACCTGTGTGCCAGGGCCAGTGCGGCGGTGGCGGCGGGATCGAACATCCTGATCCTGTCCGATCGCGGCGTCGGTCCCGACCTGGCGCCGATCCCCAGTCTGATGGCCACCGCCGGCGTTCACCATCACCTGGTCCGCGAAGGTACCCGGACGCGCTGCGCGCTCGTCGTCGAGTGCGGGGACGCACGTGAGGTGCATCACGTGTCGCTGCTTCTCGGCTACGGAGCGGGTGTCGTCAACACCTACCTGGCGTTCGAGACGATCGGCGACATGATCGCCCAGGGGATGCTGACCGGTGTGACCTATGACACCGCGGTCAAGCACTACATCAAGGCGCTCAACAAGGGCATCCTCAAGGTGATGTCCAAGATGGGCATCTCGACGCTGCAGAGTTACTGCGGCGCGCAGATTTTTGAGGCCGTCGGCCTGAAGCAGGAGCTGATCGATCGGTTCTTTACGCACACCACCTCGCGTATCGGTGGCATCGGCGTGGCGGTTGTTGCCGAAGAAGTGTGCCGCCGGCACGCGCGCGCCTTCGGACGGCGTCTTCCGGTACTGCCGGCCGAACTGGTGGCCGGCGGTGACTACCAGTGGCGCCGCGACGGTGAGTATCACCTCTTCAACCCCGAGACGGTCTACAAGCTCCAGCACGCGACCCGCAGCGGACAGTTCACGGTCTTCCGCGAGTACACGCGGGCGGTGGACCAGCAGAACGAGCATCGGGCCACGCTCCGCGGGCTGTTCCGGCTGAAGGCGGCTGGTCCACCTGTTCCGCTCGAGGAGGTGGACTCGGTTGAGGCGATCGTGAAGCGCTTTGCGACCGGCGCCATGTCGTACGGCTCGATCAGTCAGGAGGCGCACGAGACGCTGGCCATCGCCATGAATCGTCTCGGCGGAAGGTCGAACACGGGCGAAGGCGGGGAAGACGCCGAGCGATTCGTGCCGATGCCCAATGGCGACTCGAAGCGCAGCGCGATCAAGCAGGTGGCGTCCGGGCGCTTCGGGGTGACCAGTGAGTATCTGGTCAACGCCGACGAACTGCAGATCAAGATGGCGCAGGGTGCGAAGCCGGGCGAGGGTGGGCAGCTGCCCGGCCACAAGGTCTACCCATGGATCGCCAAGACCAGGCACTCGACGGCCGGCGTCGGGCTGATCTCGCCGCCGCCGCACCACGACATCTACTCGATCGAGGATCTCGCGCAGCTGATCTTCGACCTGAAGAACTCGAATCCGCGTGCGCGGATTTCAGTGAAGCTGGTTGCCGAGGGCGGCGTCGGCACCGTCGCCGCCGGTGTGGCGAAGGCGCATTCAGACGTCGTGCTCATTTCCGGACACGACGGGGGCACGGGAGCGTCGCCCCTTACCAGCCTCAAGCACGCGGGGCTGCCGTGGGAACTGGGCCTCGCGGAAACGCAGCAGGTGCTGGTCCTCAACAAGCTGCGTGATCGCATCACGGTGCAGGTTGATGGCCAGATGAAGACCGGTCGCGACGTCGTCATCGGCGCGCTGCTCGGGGCGGAGGAGTTCGGGTTTGCGACGGCGCCGCTGGTCGTGATGGGCTGCATCATGATGCGCGTCTGCCACCTGAACACCTGTCCGGTCGGCATCGCGACCCAGGATCCCGAACTCCGGAAGAAGTTCACCGGCAAGCCGGAGTTCGTTGAGAACTTCTTCCGCTTCATTGCCGAGGAAGTGCGTGAGCTGATGGCGCAGCTCGGCTTCCGCACGATCAACGAGATGATCGGTCGCGCCGACTGCCTCGACGTCGAGAACGCGGTCGACCACTGGAAAGCCAAGGGTCTGGACCTGGCCCCGCTCTTCCACGTGCCGGCGCTACCCGCGAGCGTGTCACGCCGAAAGACTCGAGAACAGGATCACGGGCTGGACGTCGCGCTCGACAACGACCTGATTCGGGCGGCGATGCCGGCCATTGAGCACAAGACGCCGGTGTCGTTGACCGCCTATATCCGTAACGCCGATCGCACGGTGGGTACCATGCTCGGTTACGAGGTCACCAGGCGGCACGGAGCGCCAGGGCTCGCCGACAACACGCTCAGCATCACGTTCCAGGGCTCGGCGGGCCAGAGCTTTGGTGCGTTCGTGCCACGCGGCATGACCATGGAGCTGGTCGGCGACGCCAACGATGGATTCGGGAAGGGTCTGTCCGGGGGACGGCTGGTGGTGTATCCGCCACCGCTGTCGACGTTCAAATCCGAGGACAACATCATCATCGGGAACGTTGGCTTCTACGGTGCGACCAGTGGCGAAGGCTACGTGCGCGGGGTCGCTGGCGAACGTTTCTGCGTCCGCAATAGCGGCGCGACGGTCGTTGTCGAGGGCGTCGGCGATCACGGGTGCGAGTACATGACGGGCGGGCGGGTCATCGTCCTTGGTCGAACGGGCCGGAATTTCGCCGCCGGGATGAGTGGCGGAGTCGCCTACGTGCTCGACGTCGAC
>JBEBGV010000049.1:0-34962 GCA_040081265.1 Vicinamibacterales bacterium | reverse complement strand
GTGCAGCAACGAACGCACCCATCATCGATGGTGGGGTCGGGAGGTTTCCCGTCGCCATCAAGGGGATGATGATCATCGCCAGGATGACGGCCGTGTGAACCACAATCGACAGCGGCACCGTATACCACTGCTGGCTCCCGACCTTCACTGACGGGTCGACGATGTCACCGAACATCTTTTCTGGGCGTGGCACCGGTCTTACTCCTCCTCGAGAACGTGATTCGGTCGGCCCAAAGGCGGCCGATTATAGCTAGGCCCCAAAAGTAGTGTCAACGATCCCGGGGGCCTGAATCCCCGACGACAGCTTAGACACCACTTTCCCCAAAGTGCTCCCATCGGGCCCGGGCAAAGACGGGCATTCTACTTCGGTTCGAATGCCCCTGACCAAGGGAATATTGCCCCACCGGAAACGGGCTGCGACAAATCCGACAAAAGCGCGGATCAGTTCGAGCCCGACCCGATGCGCATCCCGTAAAACGAGCGGTACACAAAGACCACAGAGATCAGGAAGAACACTGCCGCCAGGATGTGGTTGACGTTGGTCCCGACGTCCTCGCCGAGCTGGACCGCCAGTGAAACTGCCAGCAGGCCGAACAGTGTCGTGAACTTGATCACGGGGTTCAGGGCAACAGATGAGGTGTCCTTGAAGGGATCGCCCACAGTATCGCCGACGACAGTCGCCGCATGAAGGGGCGTGTTCTTCATCTTCAGCTCGGTCTCGACGATCTTCTTCGCGTTGTCCCAGGCGCCACCCGCATTGGCCATGAACACCGCCTGATAGAGGCCGAAGAGCGCGATCGAGATCAGGTAGCCGATGAAGAAGAACGGCTCGACGAACGCAAACGCCAGCGTCGAGAAGAACACGGTCAGGAAGATGTTGAACATCCCCTTCTGCGCGTACTGCGTGCAGATTTCAACGACCTTCTTGCTGTCCTCGACCGACGCCTTGGTGACAGTGTCGTCGAGCTTCATGTTGGCCTTGATGAACTCGACCGCGCGGTACGCACCCGTTGTCACCGCCTGCATCGAGGCACCGGTGAACCAGTAGATCACCGCGCCGCCGGTCACCAGTCCGAGCAGAAACGGGGGGTGCAGCAGGCCGAGCTTGTCGACGTTGACCGTCAGCTTCTCGGTCAGCTCGACGATGATCGAGAAGATCATCGTCGTCGCACCGACGACGGCGGTGCCGATCAGCACCGGCTTGGCCGTGGCCTTGAACGTATTGCCCGCACCGTCGTTCTCCTCGAGCAGGTCCTTGGCCTTGCCGAAATCGACGTCGAGGCCGTAGTTCTTCTTCAGCTCCTGGTGGATACCGGGAATGCCCTCGATCACCGACAGCTCGAACACCGACTGCGCGTTATCGGTCACCGGACCGTAGGAGTCGACGGCAATGGTCACTGGACCCATGCCGAGGAATCCAAACGCCACCAGACCGAACGCGAACACCGCGGGCGCCAGCATGAAGCCCGGATCCGACATCGCCGGGCTGGTCGCGGCGACCAGATACGCGATGCTCATCAGCGCCACGATGCTCAACCCGATCCAGTAGCCGCTGAAATTTCCGGCCACGAGGCCGGACAGGATGTTGAGCGACGGACCACCTTCGCGCGAGGAAATCACGACTTCCTTCACGTGGCTGGACTCGGTCGACGTAAAGACCTTCACCAGCTCGGGGATGATCGCGCCCGCCAGCGTGCCGCAGGTGATGATCGTCGAGAGCTTCCACCAGAGCGACCCGTCACCCAGTTCGGGAATCAGCAGGTAGGACACAACGTAGGTGGCGACGACGGACACGAGCGAGGTCAGCCAGACCAGCGAGGTCAGCGGCGCCTCGAAGTTCATTTTCGTGGCGTTGCCGTAGCGCGCCTTGGCCATCGCTTCGTTGAGCAGGTACGACCCGGCGCTGGCGATGACCATCATGATGCGCATGACGAAAATCCAGACCAGCAGCTGGACCTGGATGGCTTCCTGCGGCACCGCCAGCACGATGAACGTGATCAGCGCCACGCCGGTGACGCCATAGGTCTCGAAGCCGTCGGCGCTCGGGCCGACCGAGTCGCCGGCGTTGTCGCCGGTGCAGTCGGCGATGACGCCGGGGTTGCGCGCATCGTCTTCCTTGATGTTGAAGACGATCTTCATCAGGTCAGAGCCGATATCGGCGATTTTGGTGAAGATGCCGCCGGCAATGCGCAGCGCCGCGGCGCCCAGCGACTCGCCGATGGCGAAGCCGATGAAGCACGGGCCCGCGTAGTCACGGGGGATGAACAGCAGGATCGCGAGCATGATCAGCAGCTCGACGCTGATGAGCAGCATGCCGATGCTCATCCCGGCCTTGAGCGGAATGGCATAGACCGGGTAGGGCTTGCCCTGGAGGCTGGCAAACGCCGTCCGCGAGTTGGCGTAGGTGTTCACCCGGATGCCGAACCACGCCACGCTGTAGCTGCCAAGGATGCCGATCACGCTGAACAGCAGGATGATGCCCACGCGAAACGCCGACTGGCCGGTCAGAAAGCCGAAGTACAGAACGATGACCGCGGCGATGAAGATCTCGAGGATGGCGATGAACTTGCCCTGCGTGATCAGGTAGGTCTTGCAGGTTTCGTAGATCAGCTCAGAAATCTCGCGCATCGACCGGTGGACCGGCAGGTTCTTGAGCTGGTTGAGGAAGAAGAGACCGAACAGGATGCCCGCCGCTGACACCACCAGTCCGCTCATCAGCAGCATGCGGCCGTTATAGCCGCCGACCGTGACCGATTCGAGGTCCGGCAGGACGATGTCCACCTCGCCGCCACGGCGCTCCGGTGCACCGGCTTCTGCCGCCGGCGCCGCGACACCCGGTTCGGGCTGCTGCGCCGCCACCTGCGACGGGGTTGCAAGCAGAGCACCCAGCAGGACGAACATCACCGCCAGCGCGCAGCCGACTCTCCTCAATGACCCGGTCATCACGTTCATCTCCTCATTCATGGCCGACCCACCTGCTTGATGGCGCCCGGCAGCGACATGCCGCCCGTCAGAAAAATCCGGACACCCTCTTCCACCGTGAGGTCCGGGTAGTACGCCTGGTCCCGTGCGTAAACCTCGATGTCACCCAGATAGAGATGGTTGGTCGGCACGTACACGGCAACCACCTCTTCAGGGCCCGTCCCACGATCGACGGTGAACTCCTTCGTCAGGAACCCCATGATCCAGCCTCCATCGCGGCCCTGGACCATGACCACCCGCTTGAACCCGTACTCGTTGTCCGGCGAAAACGCGGCGACGAGCTGCTTGACCGGCGAATACACGGTCCGGAAGACCGGCACCCGCGTCAGCCATCCTTCGGCGCGGGAGAGGATCCTCCGACCAATCACGTTGGTGGCAACCACCCCCACCGCCAGCACGAAGAGCAGCGTCCCGACGATGCCCAGTCCTGGAATCGTCCGGCCCAGCACCCGTGAAGCCAGCGGCGCCGTGAAACTGTCAATGATACCGAAGATCCACACCAGCGCGGCAACGCTGATGATGAGTGGCACGGTCACGAAGAAACCGGCAATAAAGCTTCGCCGGAGCCACGCCATCATTGCAGCCACCCAGCCGCCAGCGCCACGAACAGCAGCAGGCCGGCCGCGATCCGGTACCACGCGAACGGCGCAAATCCCGACTTCCCGACAAAGCGCATGAACGGCCGAATCACGGCCAGCGAGGCCAGGAACGCGAAGACAAAGCCCACGCTGATCTCCAGAAGCCGTTCGCTGGGCAGTTGCCCTCGTAGTTCAAACAGGCTCTTCGCAAACGCGGCGCTCATCGTCGGAATCGCCAGGAAGAAGGAGAACTCGGCCGCCGCCGGCCGTTCCAGTCCCATCAGCAGCCCGCCGATAATGGTTGCACCCGACCGCGAGACTCCGGGCACCAGCGCCAGCGTCTGGCACATGCCGATACCGAGAGCCTTCGGGAACGGTGTCGCGTCGGCGCGGCTCACCTGCGGGGCCGGACGGAACCGCTCAACCAGCAGCATCACCACCCCACCGACCACAAACGCCGTTGCGATGACCCGCGGACTCTCATACAACACGCCGGTAATGAAGTCCGACAGGAACGCTCCGGCCACAACAGCCGGTATGAACGCCACCAGGAGCATCAGCGCGAACCGCTGCGCCTCGGGCTCTGACGGCAGCCCGCGAACCACCCGTATGAGCTTCTCCCGATACAGCCACACAACCGCCAGGATCGAGCCCAGCTGAATCATGACCGTGAACGCCGGGTCATCGAATCCCAGCGCATGCCCGGCGATCAGGAGATGCGCCGTCGACGAAACCGGAAGGAATTCAGTAAGGCCCTGGAGGATTCCAAGGAGCGCTGAAACAAGCAGGGTCACTCGGATCGGGTCGTCGAAGCGGTGACTACGAGGCCTTGACCTTGCGGGGGGCCTTCGCGCGCCGGGCCGCCTCGCTGGTTCCGGCAGACGCCGGGGCCGCGTCGGCTGACGCCGCCGCCTTCTGCCCGCCCCAGAACGTCACCACCGCCGCCGCCACGAAGACGCTGGAGTAGGTGCCAGTCACAACGCCGACGATCATCGTGAAGGCGAAGCCACGCAGCACTTCACCGCCGAACAGGAACAGGGCAATCGCCGACAGGAGCGTCGTCCCTGCCGTCAGCACGGTGCGGCCGAGCGTCTGGTTGATGGCGCGATTGATGACGGTGTTCGACGGTTCACGCCGCATGGACCGCATGTTCTCGCGGACCCGGTCGAAGATCACGATGGTGTCGTTGGTGGAATAGCCGGTCACCGTCAGGATGGCGGCGATGACGTTCAGGGTGATGTCGTACTGGAAGAACGCCAGGAAGGCCAGCGTCACCAGCAGGTCGTGAATGGTCGCGATGACCGCGCCTACGGCAAAGGAAAACTGAAAGCGAAAGGCAATGTAGGCCAGGATCCCGACCAGAGACAGGACCATCGCGGAGGTCCCTTTACTCGTCAGCTCCTGCCCCACCGCCGGTCCGACGATCTCCGTGCCGACGACTCTGAAGTTGCCGAGACCGCCCTTCTGAAGAGCCTGCTCCACCGATTGTGCCGTCGCCGCCAGTGAACCTCCCTGCTCGGCTCCCACCTCTGGCACCCGCACCATCACCTGGCGCAACGCCGGATCCCCGTAGGTCTGGACGATCGCGTTCTCGCCACCGCCCGGATAGTTCTGGTTGAGCGCCTCTCGCACGCGGTCGACCGGCGCCGTCTGGTCGAACTGAGCAATGACCGCAGTGCCGCCGGCAAACTCGATGCCTCGCGGGATGCCCTTTGTGAACATGACGCCGGCCCCGGCCAGAATCACGACCCAGGACAGGGCCACGGCATGCCAGCGCCAGCGGAGGAAGTCGAAGTTGGCGTTATGGAAAATTTGCATCTGCTATCCCACTAGATCGAAAGGGTCGCCACCTGCTGCCGTCGGCCCAAAACGAGCTCGAAGATCGTCTTGGACACGAAGGTGGAGGTGAACAGGTTCGACGCCAGACCGATGATCAGCGTGTAGGCGAATCCGCGAATCGGGCCGGTGCCGAACTGAATCAGGAACAAGGCCGAAATCAACGCGGCCACGTGGGTGTCCAGCAGGGTCAGGAACACCCGACTGAATCCGGCGTTGACCGCCGCCCGGACCCCGCGTTGGGCGGCCAGTTCTTCCTTGATGCGCTCGAAGATCAGCACGTTCGAATCGACGCCAATACCCATCGTCAGCACGAATCCGGCAATGCCCGGCAGCGTCATGACCGCTCCGATGTACGCCATCAGGCCGAGCAGGATGATGAGATTGAAGAGCAGCGCCACGATCGCGTTCACACCCGACAACTTGTAGTAAATCAGCATGAACACCATGATGAGCACCAGCCCCACCACGGACGCCGTGACGCCGGAGCGAATCGAGTCGGCCCCCAGGGTCGGCCCGATCACCTGCTCCTGCAGATAGTCCATCGATGCCGGCAGGGCACCCGAACGCAGGATCAACGCAAGGTTCTGCACTTCCTCCTGGGTGAAGCTGCCGGAAATGCGCCCGTCGGTCGTAATCCGGGATTCGATGCGGGGCGCCGACTGGACCCTGCCGTCAACGATGATCGCCAGGAAGCGCCCGATGTTCTGCTCGGTCACGGTAGCGAACTTGCGCGACCCGTCCGGCGTCAACGTAAAGCTCACCGCCGGCTGGTTGTTCTCGTCCATCGAGGGCCGGGCGATGCGAAGGTCGGTGCCACGCACCGCCGCCGCCCTGCGCACCAGGTAGTACACGGTGGTTCCCGCGGCACCCTGCGTGTCGGAGACGCCAGGCAGCACTTCCATGCCTTCGGGTACTTGCCCGTTCACCAGCATCTCTTCGCGCGTGCCGAAGGGCCCGTTCTCGACGATCTTCAGCTCGAGAAGGCCGGTTGACTGGATGACCCCTTTGGCACGAGTCACGTCGCTGACACCGGGCAATTGCACCTGAATCTGGTCGCCGGCATCGCCCTGCCGCGAAATGCTCGGTTCGGCGACACCGAGTTCGTTGACCCGACGCTCAATGGTTTGCCGGGCCTGCTCAACCGATTCCTCCCGCAGCGTAGAGGCCACGTTCGGTTTCATGGTGAATGTGTAGGAACCATTCGCACCCGGATTGCGATCAAAGTTCGTCAGCGCATCCGTCGTCGCCTGCCGGATCGCCGCGTCCTGCCCGGTCGCGCCTTCAATGCGGAATTCGGTGGGCGAGGGGGCCGTGATGGACGTCACCGGGATGTTGGCGGTCCTCAGGGCTTCACGCACCCGCTCCATCTCGGACTCGGTTTCCACGCGGAGGGCATCGTCGGTCTTCACACGGAGGACCAGGTGCACGCCGCCCTTGAGATCCAGCCCCAGCTTGAGCTGCTTCTCCATGAGTACGGCCGGCGTCGGAATGCCCAGACGACCGGCGATCAGCGGGTAGATCCCCACAATCCCGAAGATCAGGAGCACCGCGACGCTCGTCAGCACTTTCCAGCGGATGTTCTTGTTCATGCCTTCTCCGAAGTCACCGGTTCCTGGCCCTGGTAACCGACGATGGCGTTGCGTGAAATTTCGACGCGAACGCGTTCTGCAATCTGCAGTTGGACCGAGTCGTCGCTCAGGCGCGTGATGGATCCATAGATCCCGCCCGTCGTCACGACGTTGTCGCCCACCTTGAGGGCCCCGAGAAACGCCTGCACCTTCTGCTGGCGCTTCCGCATGGGCATCAGGATGACGAAGTAGAAGATTCCGAGAACGATGGCGAACGGCAGCAACTGCACCCAGATGCTGGGTGCACCCTGGGCGGGCGCCGCCATGGCGATAATCCCGTCACCACCAAGCCAGGAGACTGCGGTTTTCAGTGTGGATACGGTCATCAATCGCACGAGGGGGCAGAGGCCGAGCGGACAAACGCCTGCCGGAAAGATTCAAACGTCCGAAACGCTATAGCGTCTCTGATCCTCCGCATCGTGTCAAGGTAGAAGGTCAGATTATGCAACGTGTTAAGGGCACTCGCGGTCATCTCGCCAGCCATGTAGAGGTGCCTCAGGTACGCACGTGAGTGACGTCGGCAGGTAAAGCACCGACACGCCGGATCGAGGGGGCCCGCATCATCAGCGTGCCGGGCGTTCTTGATGTTCACCCGCCCCTGGCTGGTGAAGAGCTGACCGTTCCGTGCGTGGCGCGTGGGCATGACGCAGTCGAACATGTCGATGCCCCGGGCAACCGACTCCACGAGATCCTCCGGCGTGCCCGTTCCCATCAGGTAACGGGGCTGGCCAACCGGCAGATGGCGGGTCGTTGCTTCCGTCACCGCGTACATCACCTCGTTCGGTTCCCCGACGCTCAGCCCGCCAAGGGCATACCCCTCGAACCCGAGTTCCACTGTGCGCGCAGCGCTTTCGTCCCGAAGGTCCTGATAGACCCCGCCCTGCACGATGCCAAAAAGGGCCTGTCCGGGGTTGGTCACCACCACACCTGCGGCATCTCCACCTCGCACCTGCTCGAAACGGCTGCGGCAGCGCGCCGCCCATCGAACCGAGCGGCGCATCGACTCAGCCGCCGCGTCCTGGCTCGCCGGATAGGCCAGGCACTCGTCAAAGGCCATGGCGATGTCTGCGCCGAGGTGGGCCTGTATATCCACCGCCGACTCCGGCGTCAGAAGGTGGCGTGATCCGTCGAGATGCGACTGGAACGCAGCGCCCTCCTCGGAGATGACGCGGCGGTCGGCCAGGCTGAACACCTGGTACCCACCACTGTCGGTCAGCAATGGACGCGTCCAGCCGATGAACTGGTGCAGCCCCCCGAGCGCGGCGATGCGCTGGTGCCCCGGCCGCAGATACAGGTGATAGGTGTTGCCGAGGATGATCTCGGCACCGAGCGCCTCGAGGTCGTCATGGCGCAGCGCCTTGACGGTGCCCTGGGTACCGACCGGCATGAACGCCGGGGTCTGGATGACCCCGTGCGGGGTGTGCAGTTCACCCCGGCGGGCCGGGCCGTCTGTGGCGGTGAGGACGAACCGGAAAGCCGGAGTTGACACGGTAATATTAGAAACCACTGTGAAGAAACTACGCGTCGGCGTGATTTATGGCGGACGGTCGGGAGAGCATGAGGTCTCCATCGCATCGGCAGCCGCCATTCTGCGTCATCTGGACCGCACGCGGTATGAGGCAGTCCCGATCCGCATCGAGAAGACCGGCCGCTGGTCGCTTGCCGACAAGGCGCCCACCACCTTGTCCGCCGCTGAAGTGATCGAGCAGCACCGCCTGGAGGCGGCACGACCGACACGTCCCCTGCGTGAGGCTCATCTGGTGGCCTATCCGAGCGAAGAAGCCATGCTCACCATCGAACGATCCGTCGCCTCTGCCGCCGATGAATCATCAGCCACCGTGACCGGGCTCGGCCTCGACGTGATTTTTCCGGTGCTGCACGGACCGTATGGGGAAGACGGATGCATTCAGGGTCTGCTCGAACTCGCCAACCTTCCCTACGTTGGGGCCGGCGTACTGGGGTCGGCAGTCGGCATGGACAAGGCGGTCATGAAGACCCTCTTTGCCGCCAGGGGACTGCCGATCGCTGCGCACCTGACCTTCACACGGCCGCTGTGGGCGCGTGACGCCGCCGCCGCGACCGCGCGCGTCACCGAGCTCCTGGGGTATCCGGTCTTCGTCAAGCCAGCCAACCTGGGGTCGAGCGTCGGCATTTCGAAGGTCAAAGCAGAAACCGAGCTCGCCGCCGCCGTGGCGGTCGCGTTCGAATTCGACCGCAAGATTGTCATCGAGGCGGCCGTGCCTCGCGCTCGTGAACTGGAATGCGCGGTTCTCGGAAACGATGATCCTCAGGCGTCGGTGGTCGGCGAAGTCGTGCCGTCGCGTGAGTTCTACGACTACGAAGCAAAGTATCTCGACAACAGCTCGAAGGTGATCATCCCGGCGGTCATTCCTCCGGAAATGGCGGAGGCCGTACGTCGTTTGTCGATCGAAGCCTTTGCCGCCGTCGATGGAGCCGGCATGGCTCGGGTCGACTTCCTCCTCGATGGCGAGTCAGGGCTGTTGTATCTCAACGAGGTCAACACGCTCCCCGGCTTCACGACCATCAGCCAGTACCCGCAGCTGTGGCAAGCCAGTGGACTCTCCTACAGCGCGCTCGTCGACCGCCTGATCGAACTGGCGCTCGAGCGCCACGCCGACAAGCAGCAGGTTCGCACCAGCATCACGTGACACCGCCCCTGCGTGCCCTCGCCTGCGCCCTCGCCCTCGGTGCCGCGTCCGGTCCGACTTCGCTTCAGGCTCAGACAACGGGCCTGACAGGCGCGCCACAGATTGCACGGGTCTACGACACGATCCTCGATGCGCGATTCGAGGAGGTCCCGGCGCTGTTGCAGCAGACGTGCGCACCCGGCAGGTCAGGGGTGCCCGGTGCGCAGTCACGGCCGGATCCCGCGGTGTGCCAGTTGCTCGACGTCGTGTCTCTCTGGTGGCAGATCCAGCTCGATCCGTTCGATACGTCTCGGGACGCGGCGTTCGAAAGCAAAGCCAACGCGTCGATCACGGCCATGGAGGCCTGGACCAGGAACGAACCTCGGCGCGCCGAAGCCTGGTTCTATCTCGGCGGCGCCTACGGTGCGCGGGGGCAATGGCGCGTACTCCGCGGTCAGGTCCTGTCAGCCGCCAGAGATGGGAAACGCATCAAGGATGCCCTCGAGCGGTCCCTGACCCTCGATCCCAACCTGAAGGACGCCTGGTTCGGGATCGGTCTCTACCACTACTACGCCGACGTCGCGCCGGCGGCGGCGAAAATGCTGCGCTTCCTGCTGTTTCTGCCCGGTGGCGACAAGACGCGGGGCATGCAGGAAATGCTGCAGGCGCGCAATGACGGTCAACTGCTGCGCAGTGAGGCCGACTATCAGCTCCACGTGCTCTATCTCTGGTACGAGCACCTGCCCCTGCGCGCACGTGAGCTTGTGGCGGGACTCCGCGACCGCTACCCCAGGAACCCTCACTTCCCGCAGTTGATCGCCGAGATCAACGACGCCTACCTTCACGACGACACTGCCAGCCTGCGCGCGTGGCAGAACATGCTCGATGCGTCCCGAGAAGGGCGCCTGGCGGCACCGGTGATGGCCGAAGCACGCGCCAGGCTGGGAATCGCCCGCCAACTGGATCGCCTGCACGAATCAGATGCCGCGATCGATCACCTGCGCGTCGTGGTTCAACGCGCACCGGCCGCACCATTCGGCGCTCTCGCTCAGGCGCAGTTGCTTCTGGGCCAGTCGCTTGACCGGGTTGGCTCCCGCAGTGAAGCGGTTCAGGCGTACAGACAGGTTCTTGCGGCCACCGAGACCGCCGATCCGCTGAAGCTTGCCGCTCCCGCACGCGCCGGTCTTCGCCTGGTCCCGAACGCTGCGGCCGCCCGTGCCTACCGTCTGTCTCTCGAAGGCTGGCGCGCTTTCGAGCGGGGCGCCCTCACTGATGCCGACCGACTCCTCGGTCAGTCACAGACGCTGCGTCCAGGCGAGCCGGTATCAACCTATCGCCTCGCGCGGGTCAGGCTCGCACAGGATGACGCGGCGGGTGCATTGTCGCTGCTCGAGCAGGTCATCGCGATGAGACCGACGGCAATGCCACCAACCTTCTACGCCTACGCGTGTCTGGATGTCGCAGGGCTGCTGGAATCCTCGGCGCGTGTCCGCGCGATCGAGCTCTACTCGCGGGCGGCGAGTGTCTTCGGGGCAGACGAGCGCACAAAGGAGGCCGCGCAGCGCGCGCTCGCGCGGTTGTCGACGCCTCGCCTCGCGCCTGCACGCCCCTGATCGCGCGCGCTGCCGGGCACGCCACTGCAGTCGGTGCGGTCTCACGCCGAAACTTGACACGAGCAACGAGATTGGACGTGTCCACGCTCGTGGGTTTTTGACAACCTCCGCGCTTTTGTGCTTGACAGCGCGCGGACGTCACCCCTAATCTACATCTGGTATGAGGGTGGATGGCTCAGCCCACCCGTTGTGACGGCCATGCGGTCGTCCGAGGCTGAGTCGCACAACCTATAGGAGAGAACAATGGCTAAGAAGGCTGCCAAGGGCGCAAAGAAGAAGGCCGCGAAGAAGCGGTAATTCTTCGGAAGACTCTTTAAGGGGTGCTCGTAGAGCACCCCTTTTTTTTGTACTCAGGGCGTCATCGTCACGCCATCCCAGATTCGCACCCGCCGAATCACATCCCACTGCCCGAGCGCTTCGACCACGTCCATGCCGTCCACCACGGTACCGAAGACCGTGTATCGCGCATCCAGGTGCGGCTGCGGCGAGTGGGTGATGAAGAACTGGCTGCCGCCGGTGTCCTTCCAGTCGAGGGCCATGCCCACCGTGCCACGAAGATACGGTCGCTGGTTGAGTTCGTCTCGGATGGTGTAGCCAGGGCCACCCTCACCGTCACCCCGCGGGTCGCCAGCCTGGACGACGAAGTCCGGCACGACACGGTGAATCGCGTTGCCGCTGAAGAATCCCCTGCGAACCAGCGCGATGAAGTTGGCCACCGTCTGGGGCGCGTCGCTGACAGCCAGTTCGATCTCGATCACGCCTCGATCCGTCTCGACGTACGCGTGCGGTGAGAATGGCGGATTGAGCAGCGGCTGCCACGACGGGTCGCTGACCGGCTTGCCGGCAATCGTGGGCCTGATCTCCGATGGAGCCGCTACGCCCTGCTCCTCGAGCAACGCCGCGGCGCGCAGGCGCACAACCCACTCGCGATCTTTCAGCGCTTCAACCAGCAGCGGGCGCGCAGCCGCAGGGTCGATCTTATGGATCGCCGCCAGCGCCGCGGCGCGGGCAACGTAGGTGCTGTCCGCGAATGCGGCCCGGTAGGCGGCGACGAGCGCGGGGACCGCGGCCGTGGCCTTGAGGTCGGCCAGACCCGCCGCGGCGGCGGCGCGGGTGCCGAAATCGTCTGCGCCGAGTTTCTCGGTGAGAATACGCACGGCGTCTGGAGACTTGATGGTTACAAGAGCGGGCAACACCGCCGCGGCCACGCGCTGATCGCGATCCTGAAGGAGCGCCAGCAGTTTCGGTCCGCCCATCTCCGGTGGCAGGCTGGCAAGCGCCGTCGCCTGGGCAGCCCTGACCGTCCAGTCACGGTCGGGGTCGAGCCCCGACAGCGTCACCAGGAAGGTTTCGCGATCCAGGCGGGCCAGGGCGCGCATCGCGGCACCACGAATCACCGGTGCACGATCCGAGAGAAGGTCGAGCAGCAGGTCGACATTGCTCTCGGTGCCGGCAGTGGCCAGGGCATCGACGGCCTCTGCCCGTACGACAAGATCGGAACGCTGATCGACGATGACCCGTTGCAGGACAGATGCGGAGTCGGTATCAGCCAGCGCAGCGAGGGCCCGGATCGACTGGATCACGACTGCCCGTGGGGCGGTCCCGGCCTCGACCAGCCGCCGCAGGGGTTCGGCTGCTGCGGGTGCCTTGAACCCGGCGAGGCCCTTCGCGGCAAAGGCGGCGGTATAGCGCCCCGGGGTCGGCAACAGCGCAATCAGGGGTGTGACGGCGCGTGCATCGCCGACGCGTTGCAGCGCGTAGGCAATCGGCCACCATCGCGACACCGGCTGGCCTGACGCGTCCAGAACAGCAGTGGCCAGAGCATCGTAGGAGCCGAGCCGGGCCAGCGCATAAATCCCGAGCCGCGTGGCTTCGAGCGCCGGGGATGCCGCGTCGAGGGCATCAGGCTGCACGTCGGCCAGCACGCCCGCACGAATATGGCCCGCAACCATGGCGCTCACGGCGGGAGCATCGTCGCGGCTGCCAATCAATCCCAGTGCCTCGGCGGCGCGACCCTGAACGACGGCGTTGGTGTCGCTCAGGGCGGTCAGCAGTGGCGTGCGGCCGTTCTGAGATCCAATCAGTCCCAGAGCGAAAGCGGCCATCTGGCGGACCTCGAACTCGTCGTCTCTCTGCAGGCGATCCGCCAGCGGGCCGACACCGTCGAAGAGTCCGACACGACCGAGGGCCAGCGCCGCTCGCCGGCGCACGCGGCCCTCCTCGTCGTTGAGGAGCCGAATGAGATCTGAGGGGGGCGGCGGCGCAACAAGCGCCGGCGTCGTCGCGGTGGCGGCCACCAGAATCGTGGGACCCGGAGCATCAGGATCACGCACGAGGCGCTGATCCTCGAGGCGGAGGATCCACGTCAGCTTCTCTTCCCAGGTTGCCGCGCGCGGTGATGCAGCCGGCGAGGCGGGTGGCACAGGCGGCACCGTCGCACAATCTGCGACCAGCAGCGCGAGCGCCAGCACGACACAGCGCAACGCGCCATGGGACGTTGCGCCATGGAACCTTGCGCACACCGTACGGCCCTTGATCAGCGAGCGCGAGGCCACGTCCATCGACCTCGCGATGATAGCATGCGTGCGCGAGACGCCATGGGCGCCGCGACCATCATGCCCTTCCACTACATTGCGATCGAAGGCCCGATTGGAGTCGGCAAGACCTCGCTGGCAGAGCGACTGGCCACACGGCTCGACGCGACGGCGGTGCTCGAGGATTCCGACAATCCGTTCCTTGCTGACTTCTACACAGGTCGCGCCGGAGCGGCGTTGCAGGCACAGCTGTTCTACCTGCTCAGTCGTCACCGGCAACTGATGACCTTGAGGCAGGCTGACCTGTTCTCGCACACCATGGTCTGCGACTACCTGTTCGACAAGGACAAGATCTTCGCTTACCTCAACCTGGACGACAACGAACTCTTCATCTACCAGCGTCTCTTTGATCTGCTCGCGAAGGACGTTCCGACGCCTGACCTGGTGGTGTATCTGCAGGCACCCACCGATGTACTGGTGCGCCGGCTGCGCGATCGTGAGCGCGATCCCGGTGACGAAGCGCTCGACCTCGATCCCGCCTACATCCAGGAAATGAACGAAGCCTACAAGCACTTCTTCTTCCACTACACGTCGACCCCCCTCCTCGTGGTCGAGACCTCACAACTCGAACTCCACGCCAGCGAGGACGCGCTCGACGACCTGATTCGCCAGATCAAGTCCATGAACAGGGGCACCCAGTACTACGTACCGAGGACCTGACCGTCTTTTGACTTTTAGGGGGCGACCTGACGTAATGTCCCCTGACATGGCGTGGTTCAAGAAGGCCCGAAAGCCGCTGGCCTCATCGACCGTGGACAATCCCAGCCGGGTCCCTGAGGGCCTCTGGGTAAAGTGCCCGGATTGCTCGCAGATCATCTACAACAAGGACCTCGAGAAGAACATCAGCGTCTGCCCCAAGTGCGGACACCACTTCCGGCTGAGCGCCGCCGAGCGCATCCGGATGCTGCTCGACGAAGCGGAGTGGACAGAGCACTTCGACAACCTGGTGTCGAACGATCCGCTGCAGTTCACCGATACCAAGCCGTACCGCGATCGCCTCCGGAAAGCCATGGACGCCACCGGCATGAACGACGCGGTCATCGTGGCCAGTGGGCACCTTGAACGTCTCCCGGTGGTGATTGCGGCGATGGAATACAGCTTTATCGGCGGGAGCATGGGCGTGGTGATGGGCGAGAAGATCACCCGCGGGATCGAGCTCGCCGTCCGGCAGCGCCGCGGGATGATCATCGTGTCGTGTTCGGGTGGCGCCCGGATGATGGAGGGCGCGTTGTCGCTGATGCAAATGGCCAAGGTCTCCGCAGCTCTCGCCCGGCTGGCCCGCGCGCGCCTGCCCTACATCTCGGTGCTGACGGATCCGACGACTGGTGGCGTGACGGCCAGCTTCGCCATGCTGGGCGACCTGAACATCGCCGAGCCGAAGGCACTCATCGGCTTCGCCGGCCCCAGGGTCATCGAGCAGACGATCCGCCAGAAACTGCCGGAAGGGTTCCAGCGCAGCGAGTTCCTCATCGAGCACGGCATGCTCGATTTCGTCGTCGACCGCCGCGAGATGAAGACGGCTATCGCCAGCGCCCTGCGCTTCATGCGTATCGAACCGGCGCGCGAGGTGGCCGCCGGAGTGCCCGCCACAACCCGTTCAACCGCCCTGCAGGGCTGACGCCGCCTCGGCGTCCACTCGTGATCGATCGGCTCCTCGCGCTCGAATTCACCGGAATCAAGCTCGGGCTCGAGAACATCGGAACGCTGTGCCGCGCCCTCGGCCATCCCGAGCGCTCCTTTGACTCGATTCACATTGCGGGCACCAACGGCAAGGGCTCGGTCACAGCCATGGTGCACGAAGCCCTGCTCGCCGCGGGGCGTCGAAGCGCCCGCTATACCTCCCCTCACCTGAGCGAACTGCGCGAACGCTTCGTCATCGGCTCCGAACCGGTCAGCACCACCGACCTGGACGCCGCAGGCACGGACGTGCTCAGTCTCGCCGAGCGCCTGGTTCGGACTGGTCACCTGCCTGCACTGCCTACGTTCTTCGAGGCAACCACGGCGATCGGATTTGAGCTGTTCCGACGCGCAGGCATCGACACAGCGGTCGTCGAAGTGGGTCTGGGAGGCCGGTTCGATGCGACCAACGTTCTCCGTTCTCGCGTTGGTGCCATCACCTCGATTGGTCTCGACCACCAGCAATACCTGGGGAATACCATTGCCGCGATCGCGTTCGAGAAAGCCGGGATCATCAAGCCCGGGATGACGGTGATCACAGGCGCACTGCCGGAGGAGGCGGCGGTCGTTGTCGCCGCCACGGCAAGAACGAGCGGAGCACGTCTGGTGAAGTCAGAAGACGCGACCTCGGCAGAGACGACCTTCGCGGGCGGGTCAGCCACGCTGCGCCTGACGACGCCCGTCCGCTCTTACGGTCCGGTCACGCTGGGACTACGCGGCGACCATCAGGTGGGCAACGCCATCGTCGCGGTACGGGTCCTCGAAGCGATGAGCGAAACGGGGACGCACATACCCGAGTCCGCGATCGAGCACGGGCTGGCAGCAGCGCGGTGGCCCGCACGCCTGGAGCTCATCGTGTGGCCAGATGGGACCAAGAGTGCCCTGATTGACGCGGCGCACAACCCGGACGGAGCCAGGGCCCTGGCTACCTATCTTGCTCGATGGTATCCGGCGCGACCGCCCCTCGTGCTCGGGCTCATGCGGGACAAGGATGTCACCGGCATCCTCGAGTTTCTGCTGCCCGTGACCTCGTCTGTGATCGTGACAGCGGCCGCAACACGGCGGGCCATGCCTCCGGATGAACTCGCGTCCCACGTGCGATCCATTGATCCTGGTCGAGAGGTCACCGTCGAGCCGGACGTTGCCACCGCGCTCGATCGCGCCCTCGAACACGCTCCGATGGCGTGCGTCGCCGGGTCGATCTTCCTCGCCGGGGCTGTGCGCGACGTGCTGAGGGAGCGTGCTATCCTGCCGTAATTCGTGCCTTTCCTGCGCCGCTGCACGTGTGTGATTGCCTCAGCTCTGGTCCTCCTGGTCGGGCCGGCGTCCGCGCAGACTCCAGCTCAGGCGCCGGCGGAGTCGTCGGCACCCGCCCCCCTGCTCGGTATCTTCTCCAAATACACTCAGTGGCGGTTCGAGCAGGTGTCGCCCACGCACCTTCGACTGACTGGGGAGGTCGAGATCGAAGGCGACCAGATCTCCTTCGCCGCCGACGAAGTTGACCTGTATACCGACACCAACCGGCTGGTGGCCAGGGGCAACGTCGTGTTTGCGAGCGCGGAGGGCCGCATCGCCGCCGACGAGGTCGACTACAACACCGAGAAAGGCACGGGCGTTTTCCGTCAGGCCTCCGGCATCCTGTCCCTGGGGCCGACCGCCGATCGCCTCCCGTTTGGCGATCAGGATCCTGACGTCTACTTCTACGGCCAGCAGCTCGAGAAGATCGCCGCGCGCGAGTATCGCGTGACCAACGGAGGCTTCACGACCTGCGTGCAGCCGACCCCGCGCTGGGAAGTCACGAGCGGAAGCGTCATGCTTCGCCTCGACGAATACGCGTTTGCACGGAACACGATCCTCCGCGTCAAGGGCGTGCCGGTGTTCTACCTGCCGGTCATGTACTACCCGATTCAGGAAGACGAGCGGGCGACCGGATTCCTGCTCCCCTCCTACGGGTCATCGACGGTGCGCGGTCAGGCGATCAGCAACGCCTTCTTCTGGGCGATTGATCGGAGCCAGGACGCGACCTTCTTTCACGACTGGTTCTCTCGTGGCGGTCAGGGAGCGGGCGCCGAATATCGCTACGTCGCCGGACCCCAGTCGCGCGGCAACGTCCGCCTGTATCGATTCGCCCGCCAGGAATCGACCTATACAGACAACGGCACAACGAACACGCTTCCGGCCAGTACCAGTTTCGAGATGACGGGAACGGCATCACAGGCGCTGGGCCGAACGACGCGTGCGCACCTGCGACTGGAGTACTTCACCGACATCATCACGCAGCAGCTCTATCACCAGGACCTGTATCAGGCCACCCGCCGCAACCGCACGATCGAATCTGGCCTGAACACCGTCAGGGGTCCCCTCGCGGCCAGCGCGCTTTTCCAGCGCCACGAGACGTTCAGCAGCGCGACGCAGTCACTCGTCTACGGGGGCACCCCGCGCCTGACGGCCAACCTCGCCCCGCAGCGACTCGGCAGGACACCCGTCTACGGCTCGATCAGCACGGAATACGCGTATCTGCCCTACCGCTCGATTGAGGACGGCGAGGTGAAGCTCGACAAGAGCCTCAACCGTGCCGACGCCACGCCGACCCTCCGGGTGCCGCTCTCCAGGCTCACATATCTGTCGGTCAACTCGAGCGCAAGCTATCGGACGACGTTTTATTCCAAGAGCTTCGATGCCACCGGCAGGGTGGTGCCGGAGTCGTTCCTGCGCCAGTACCTGGCATTGAGAACGGAGGTGGTCGGGCCGGTGTTCACACGCATCTGGGACACGCCAGACAGCGGCTTTGCCGAACGACTCAAGCACGTCATCGAACCGACCTTCGCCGTCGACTACACGACGAACTTCGAGAGCGCGACGCGCACACCACTGCTGTCGGACAGTTCCGACTTCGTGGTCGCGGGTGCCAGCCGCTACACCTACGGCCTCAACAACCGGTTCTTCTATCGCGGGCGCACCGTCGACGAGGTGCGCGGCCAGACACGGGAATTCATCACCATCGGCCTTCAGCAGACCTACTACTCGAACCGGCAGTCGAGTCAGTACGACACCGGCTACTCGAGTGCGTCGACGTCCCGCTCCCAGGTCGATCTGTCACCGATCGCGCTCAACGGCCGGGTGGCACCGAACTCTGCGATCGACGGCACGGTGCGCGCTGAATACGACGTCTCTGGAGGGGGCTTGCAGGTGCTGACAATCGGCACCAGCGTGAACCTTGACCGAGCACGCAGCAGCGTCAACTACAGCCGCCGTCACCTCACCCGGACCGCAGAGCCGGACAACTATGTCTCGACGACGACCTCATTCCGCATGCGGGGCGGGCGCGTGACGACGGCGCACTCGCTCAGCTGGAGCATCACACAGGGCTATCTGGTCAGCCAGAGCGTCCAGCTCTCGTACCTGGCGCAGTGCTGCGGCATCCAGATGGAGTTTCAGAACTACAACTTCCCGACGTCGAGCGGGTATCCAGTGCCGTCCGACCGCCGCTTCAACATGTCCTTTGTCCTTGCCGGTCTCGGCACGTTCTCGAATTTCTTCGGCGCCTTCGGCGGGACCTCACGCTGAGTGGCTGATCGCGTTCTCGTCACGGGCGCGTCTGGATTCGCGGGCAGTCACCTCGTCGAGCGCCTGGCCGGGCAGGATGTCCATGCGTGGACACACTCCACGGCTCCGCCGGTGCTCGCCGAGCCGGTGAGTTGGAGTCGTGTGGACCTGATGGACATCGACGGCGTTCGGCAGGTCGTGGCCGCTGTCCGTCCCACGCTGGTCTACCACTGCGCCGGCTCACCCCACGTGGCGTCGTCATGGCACCACTCGGCCGAACCTCTCGCCCAGAACGTCATCGGCACGCACCATCTCCTCGATGCGCTGCGGCGAGTCGGCGGGCCCTGCCGGGTGCTCATCACCGGCTCGGCGACTGTCTACGCGTCCTCCACCCTGGCCATTACCGAGCGCCACACCGTTGCGCCCGTCAGTCCATACGCGATGAGCAAGTTCGCGCAGGAGCGCCTGGGACTCCGCGCGATCGCCGAAGATGGCCTCGATGTCGTGGTGACGCGCTCGTTCAACCACACAGGACCACGCCAGGCGCCGGCATTTGTGGCGCCGAGCATGGCGCAGCAGGTCGCCCTGATTGAGCGGGGAAATCATGAAGCGGTGTTGCGCGTCGGCAACCTCGAGGCCAGGCGTGACTTCACCGACGTGCGCGACGTCGTGGCCGCCTATGTGGGCCTGGCGGCCAGTGGCGAAACCGGGCAGATCTACAACGTCGCGTCCGGCGTTGCGCCGTCGATGCGCGAGATCCTCGACGCCCTCCTTGCGCGCGCGTCGGTCCGGATTCGTGTCGAGCCAGATCCTTCCCGCATGCGCCCGCACGACATGCCGGTCCTTCTCGGGGACGCCTCAAAACTCCGTGCTGCCACGGGCTGGGCACCGGCAATCAGCTTCGAACAGATGATCGACGACTTGCTGGAGTATTGGAGAAAGCGAGTGGCGGACAGCGGACAATAGGCGTCACCGCCCACTGCCCACTGCCGGCTGCCCACTGCCTTCTGTCAGACCGCCACCGCGTCAGGTCCTGCAGACGCCAGGAACCACGGCCCTACCGGATCAACCGAGAACTGACCGTCCTTGAGCGTCCCCTTGAAGGTGGACGAATCCTTCCAGTGCTGGCTG
Source organism: Vicinamibacterales bacterium (assembly GCA_040081265.1). GTDB lineage: Bacteria > Acidobacteriota > Vicinamibacteria > Vicinamibacterales > UBA2999 > JBEBGV01. The sequence continues at coordinate 14,726 of JBEBGV010000049.1, read as the reverse complement.
AGCGGCAGCTTGATCTTGTCGTCAATGACCCGCTTCAGGAAGCGAGCACCGTATGCCGGGCTGTAACCGTCGGCGACCAGCTGGTCGAGCGCCTCGGGCTCAATCGTCAAGGTCTTCCCGGCCCGCCGCAGCGTCGCCGTGATCTCGTCGATGTACTTGAGAGCGATGGTCCGTACTTCGTCCCTGGTGAGCGGCTGGAAGAGCACGACCTGATCAATCCGGTTTCTGAACTCTGGAGAAAAGCGTCGCTCGAGTTCACGTGAGACCTCGCCCTGGACCTGATCGAGGGGCATCTGACCCGAGCGGAACCCCATCGGGCTCTGCAGCTTTCGGAAGTGCTCCGACCCTGCGTTGGACGTCATGATCACGATCGCGTCTGACAGGTAGACCCGCTTCCCCCGACCGTCAGTAATCCATCCCTCATCAAAGGCCTGCAGGAAGACGTTCAGCACGGTCGGACTCGCCTTCTCGATTTCGTCAAGCAGCACGACCGAGCATGGCGTATCCCGAAGCTGATTGGTCAGGATGCCTCCGCGTTCGCTTCCGACGATCCCGCGCGGCATGCCAATCAGTTTGCTGACCGACACCCCGCCGTCCTGGTACTCGGACATGTCGATCCGGATCATCTTCTTGTCATCGCCGAACAGGAACTCTGCAACCGCCTTGGCTAACTCGGTCTTGCCTACGCCGGTCGGGCCCAGAAACAGGAGAACCCCGTCCGGGCGGTCGAATCCGCCCTTGAGCGGTCCCTTATTGAGCACCAGCCGGTGCGCGACAGCTTCGACCGCCTTCTTCTGGCCAATGACACGACGACCCAGTCGTCGTTCGATGTCGCTGAAGCGATCACCCACGTCACGAAAGACCATGTCTCGAGGGATCAGTGCCGAACCGGCGATCACGTCAACGACGTCGGCTGCCTGCACTTCCCAGCGCCGCCCGATCTCGACGCGGACCGCCGCGGTATCGAGCCAGCCGATCACCTTGTCCGGCAGATGGAGGTGTCGCTGATAGCGCGGCGCCATCTCGAGCGCGGTCTCGATGGCTTCATCGAGGAGCCGTACCGAATAGTTCCGCTCGAGGCGGGAACGGACGCTGAACAGAATCCTGCGCGTCTCCTCGATCGTCGGCTCGACAACCTGGACCGTCCGGAACCGACGCGCGAGCGCCTCGTCCTCCTGGATGTACTCCTTGTACTCGCTGAGCGTCGTCGCACCGATCATGCGCACTTCCCCGCGCGCAAGCACCGACTTGAGGATGTTTGCCGCGTCCGATGGCGCACCAAGAGCTGACCCGGCGCCGACCAGCGTGTGCGCTTCGTCAATGAATAGAATCAGGTTGGGCCGCTCCTTGATCTCGCGGATCACGTTCTGAATGCGGTCTTCGAACATCCCGCGTAGCATCGTTCCGGCCACCATGGAGTTCATGTTCAGGTTGACGACCTGACACTCGCGCAGACGGGTGGGGACCGATTCGGGCTCGAACTCGATGCGCCTGGCCAGGCCTTCGACGATGGCGGTCTTGCCAACGCCGGGCTCCCCAATCAACATCACCGAATTGGAGCGGTCGCGATGGCAGAGGATCTCGAGAACCTGCTGAATCTCGAGGTCTCGCCCGTAGACCGGCGCTACCTTGTCCTGCCTGGCGAGGAGGTTGAGGTTGGTCGCAAAGTGCTTGAGGAACGGCGGCAGTTCGAAACGTTTGCGCAGCTGCTCCTCGCGAGTCTCGTTGTCGCGCATCCTGACAGCGATGCGCGAGACGAGCGCATCGGGCTCGACACCATGGCTGCGCAGCACCGACACCGGGCCACCGTGAGTCTCCTCGAAGATTGCGGCAAACAGGTCGGACGATTCGATGGTCTGCCGACCGGCTCGACTCGCCTGATGGAAGGCCAGCTTGAACGCCAGCTTGGTCTCCGGCGCGATGCGAAGCTCCCCTCCGCCGACTTCGGGCAATTTCTGCAGCCGCTCGTCCAGCGCGTGCAGCACATCGTGCGGATTCAGCTCGAGATCGCCCATCACCTGGGCGTAGGTGTCCCACTCCACCTGGGCGAAGGCCAGGAAGATGTGCTCGGGCGTCAGCAGATCGTTGTTGCGGCGCCGCGATTCCTCGATGGCGCGGTCAACCACCCGCTGAGCGGAAGTCCCGATCTTGTTCTGTGCGATGTCGAAGTCGTCCACGTCTGGCCGCCTTCCCAGCCAGTCGGCGCAGGTCCGGAACTGCCTGCGCGTCGCTGGGTCTGACCGTCACCTTGGCAAGATGAGGGCCAGAACCGAGGAGGCAATTGGCGGCCTGCCTCGGCACCGGCTGCAGACAGCGACCTCCCTGCAGGGCGGCACTTCATATAATGGTTCGCATGTGGACCGAGCGAACTGACTGGTGTCTTGGCGTCCTTGGCGCGTTCCTGGCGGTCTCACTGGTCAGCGGACAGACGCCGCAGCCCTTCCCGCGACCAGGCGGAGGTGCGACACCGCCTGTCGTCGCACCGTCACCTGCTCAGCCGTCGCCGATCCAGGCGCCGCCCCCGCAGCCTGCCCCGGCGCCCGCCGTACAGCAGGCTCCACCGCCGCAGACATCCGCGACGGGCGTACCTGACCTGCCCGTTCCTCTGTACCCGACAGCGCAGTACCTGACGTCCTACGAAGCGGGGCGGGGCCAGCGTTACTACATCTTCGGAGCCACGGCGTCGTTCGCCGACCTGGTGTCGTACTACCGCACGCAGCTCAAGGAGCGTGGGAACCTGGTGTTTGAAGAACCTCCAACCCACATGTTCGAGGTCGGCCGCTTCCGGGATGAAGCGATGGCATTTCCACCAAGCGTGACCATCAAGGACTGGACTTTTGGTGGGTCACAGGGGTACCCCAATCCGGTTCGCGGTGCGCAGCCCGCTCGGTTCCCGACGATCATCATGATCGTTCCGGCTCCGCCCGGCTCTCCGGCGAACTGACGCCCAACGGTCCAGGGCCTTCAGAAATAGCGAACTGGGGCGTCTATCAGGACGCGCATGCGCCTCAGGCGTTCGGCTTGGTCACCGAGCGCCTGCACATCGAGCGAACGCCTGGCGTCACCCTCGAGCATCATGGAGTCGGGAAGATAGCGACGACACTCGCCAAACTCCTCCTCGTAATCGGCATTCGGGAAATCGAGTGTCAGCCGCGACTGCCCGTCGGCATGCTCGACACGAAACAGCGGGTTGACCCTCAGCTCTCCGCGAACGACGTCAAAGGGCGGGAGGGCGTACCGCTTGAACAGCGCGGCCTGTCTGGACGCGACCAGGGTCAACGACGGAGTCGTCCCAAGGGCCTCCGCCGATACCGACGCTCCGAGGTCTACAGTCGCGTGGCCGAGAATGCCGTCGAGCAGTGTGGCGTCGCGGTACAGCCTGGGCTCCATGACTTCGAACAAGTCACGATAGGACGCCGGCGTCAGCGTCATGCCGGCCGAAAAGTTCTCTCCAAGCGAACTGTGCAGGTGCGGCATGACGATCGCGCCGGTCGGAGTGGCCAGACGGACCATCTCATCGGCGAGCAGGCGCTTGTGCCAGATGTACGGAAACGCATCCGACAGCACGACGAGCTGGAAGGTCTCGCGGGCGAACGGTAATGGATGGTTGGCGTCACAGCAGACCGGCTGGCATTGAGGTGCGGTAAACGTTCGGGCCAGCCATAACTTCCAGAAGAACACGTCCGCCAGGACCACCTCTCCGGCCCGTCCCTGATCCACCAGCACACGAGTGAGATGGCCCGAGCCTCCACAGAGGTCGATCGCGCGTCCACCCAGAAAAGCAGGGTTTTGTCCGATCACCTGGAGAACGGACTGCGCCATGACATAGGTCGGGTCCGAGAAGCGATACAGGAAATAGGTGCCCTCGGGGTCGGGGCTGAGCACTTCGAGCGCAGATCGGTAGGTCGCGGCGGGAGATGCCAGCAGGGCGCTGAACGCCGTCGCGCGATCGCCCTCGAGACCAAGCAGGGTCAGCAAGGCAGCGGCGCCCTGCCCGGCCTCCAGTTGGTGCATGGCAAGCCGCGTCGTGTCGTCGGCAATCAGGACGGGAATGCCTGCGACGACCGGAAACGCGCAACACTCACAACCGAGGACGCCTGATACCAGCTCGTCCCCGTCACGCACGGTCGGGCTTGCGTCAACAAGGGTGACGTGCGTGCCGCAGAAGGGACACCTCAGCCACTCGATCATGCTCACGTGCATCGCGTCACATCCGTTGGTGAAAGAGTTCGAGGATCGGGTCGACGGTGTTGCCCACCGGGGCACGCCGCAGGTGCTCGGTGCCGAGGAAGCGGACGGCTTCCTCATCGGTCAACACAGAGAACGGACCGTCGCGCGTCTGCGACCGATGAGCCTTGAGGGCGGCCAGCTTCCGGGGTGCCGTCGACGCCACGTTGACCACCATCGCGGGTTCAGGAGACAGCGTACCGAAGGCGTCGATGTCGTCTACGCCGAGGACATGCAGGCGATCGTCTGGAACACGCCCCCTGACCGCTTCGACCAGAGTGCGCATCGCACCCTCCGGTATGGCGACGTAGTAGAGCGCCGGGCCGAGGTCGCCGAGCGCGGCGATGACGTCGGTGGTTGCCCGATGCACCGCGATGTGGTCGGGGTGCCAGTACAGACCGTCCTCATCGAAGGTGATGACGGCATCAGGCGTCCAGCGGGACACCGCGGCGGCGATCGCATCGTGCAGGTCGTCACCGTCTGTCCAGGGCAGCATCCCGTCTTCAAAGTCGAGAAGGGTCACGTTCTCGATGCCGAGGACATCGGCGGCCGAGGCAAGTTCTCGCGCCCGCCTTCCGGCCAGCGACCCGCTCTCCTGTCCAGCGTCGCTATCCCGTCCAATCTCACCCCTGGTGGCACAGACCAGCGACACCCGCATTCCTGCCTCCGCGCACAAGGCAATCAACCCGCCACACGCCAGCGACTCGTCGTCAGGATGTGCGAACACCGCCAGCAGCGAACGGCCCCGGAGCGTCTCCACGGTCAGAACCCGCCCGTACGCGCGCGCTGCGCGGCAATGATTGTGTCGTAGGCGTGCAGGTGCGCCGTGACCATCGGCTCTACCCCGAACCTCGCTTCGGCTGTCGAACGCACCACGTGTCGATCCAGATCCATCACGCCGGAGAGACCCGCGGTCATCGCATCAAGGTGATCGAACACCCGCCCGGTGCGACCCTCATCGACCAGCTCTCGCACCGCTCCAAGACCCAGTGCCGCCACCGGAGTACCGCACGCCATCGCCTCGGCCAGCACAAGGCCGAAAGGCTCAGCGGCTTGAACCGGGTAGAGCAACGCACGGGCACGTCCGAGCAAATCGACCTTCGCCGCATGGTCAACTTCCCCGACGTACTCGACATGCTCGCCATCCACGAGAGGTGCCACGACGTCCCGGTAGTAGTCGTTGGCGGCAGCGGCCAGGCGCAGTCGCAGCCCGGCACGACGGGCAACATCGATCGCCTCCACCACACCCTTCCCTGGCGTGAACCGGCCGAGGAACACCAGGTAGTCGTCGGGCTCGGCCCGAAACGGAAATCGCCCCATGTCGAGGGCGTGCGGAATCGTGGCGGCGACATGCAGGCCCTGCAGCATCACCGCCTGCGCACTCGAGATGGCGATGAACGGCGCCTCCGGATAGCGCGACCACAGCGCGATCTCGGCCGGGTCGGGAGCGTGATGCAGCGTCTGGACGACCGGCACCGGAGACGTGCGACTGAACGCGAGCGACATCGGGTAGTACTCGGCCTGGTAGTGCACGATGTCGAAGTCACCGGACCGCTCGACGGCGGCCGCGAGGTTGAACAGCTCGCACAGCTCCCATGGCCAGATCGAATCGTCATCACGGTAGCCGCGTGGGAAGGTCGCGTGAAGCCTGGCCGAGGTGATTGAGTCTCCGGTTGCGAAGAGCGTCACATCGTGACCGCGCTGAACGAGCCCTTCAGTCAGCAGTGAGGTGGCGCTTTCGATCGAACCTGACAACGCCGGAGGCACACAGGTCGCCACCGGCGCCACCTGAGCGATGCGAAGGCGGCGAGTCACACCCCGGCCTCGTCGAGCAGGCGACGAAGCACGCGTGAGGCCTCGAAGTGCTCGTGCGCGAGCTCGAGTGCAGCCCGCGCGTGCACGGCGTAGTTGGAGGCCACCTCGTCGAGACAGGCCAGAGCCTGATCCGGTTCAGAGAACCCGAACAGGCCGGCACCGGCCGGCACATGGGAGCTCCACCCGGTATCCTGAACAACCGCAGGCCGCCCCGCCGCCAGATAACACTCGGTCCGATCACTGAACCAGCCAGACCGCCTCGACACGTAGGCGTGCTTGGCGACACCGAACTCGCCCTTCGACCGCTGGATGAACGCGCGGTAGTCCCAGAGCGAGCGCGATACCCCCATGGCGTCCACCGTCGTCCAGCCGTGCTCGCGCAGAAGACTCTGCGGGCCGTTGACCGCCAGCTCGAAGGCATGCGGCGTCCGTCTGGGCAGGTCGATCACCTTGACGAACTCGCGATCCTTGTTCCCGTCTACATCCGAGAAGCTCTCAATGCGCCAGGTCATGACGGTGGTAAAAGGACCGTCCGGCGTCGAACGGTCGCTCTTCCACTGATCCATCACCACCGGCTGCCAGGTCTTGGCCCACTCGAACCCGCTGGTCGGAACGTCACACGCGGCGGTGCCGATATTGGCCCCGAACGTGAACAACCGGGTGAATCCCTTGAAAAAATCCACGTACCACCCGTCTGCCTTGGCAATGGCCAGCTGGGTAAACACCGGGTCCGAGTCAATGAACACACGCCGGGGAATGCGCGCATATTCTTCGCGCCAGAACCACGATCCGCCAGACAGGTTGATGAAGAGATCCGCGTCGGCGCAGAAGGCCCGCACCGTGTCGTGCGACGCGCCGTGATACGAGGTGTCGTAGTTGACGAAGCTCCAGCTGTGACCGAGACCAAACGGCGTCAGAGCATCACTGATGTAACGCGTGCCGTACGACGGATCCTCCGAGCGCGTGTTCTGCTCCGGATCGTAGATACACTCGCCGGTGTCCTCGACATAAAAGACCTCGTGGCCGAGTGCCCGCAACCCCAGCAGGTACATCAGTGAACACCAGGTCACGCCGCCGAATGGATACCGGGCAATGATGCCCGCGACAAGGATCTTCACGTCACCGGGAATGGAGCAGTTCGTCAACCGACTCGGGCTCATCGAGCGAACGGCCGACCGAGAGCCGGGCACACATGCGCCGGTACAGGTCGCTCGACGCGAGCAGGTCGTTGTGGGTGCCCTGCGCGATGAGGCGTCCCTCATGGAGGACCAGAATCCGGCTGGCGTCTCGAACGGTCGACAGCCGATGGGCGATGACGATGGTCGTACGTCCTTCACGGAGTCGGCGCAAGGCGTCGAACACAGCCTCCTCGGAAATGGCGTCGAGCGAGGAGGTTGGTTCGTCCAGGATCAGAATCGGCGCGTTCTTGAGGATCGCCCTCGCGATTCCGAGCCGCTGCCGTTCACCGCCAGAAAGGGTGGCACCCGCCTCGGCGACCGGCGTGGCGTAACCCTGTGACAACCGATCCACGAACGTGCTCACCTGCGCAGCGCGCGCTGCGTCTTCTACTTCCTCGTCGCTGGCGTCGAGCCGCCCGTAGCGGATGTTGTCGCCAATGGTGCCCTCGAACAGCACCGTTTCCTGTGGGACCAGCGCGACCCGCTCGCGCAGCGAGCGAAGAGCATAGCTCTGCACATCGACGTCGTCGATCAGCACCCGTCCGCTGGTCGGCTCGAAGAATCGCGGGATCAGGCTGACCAGCGTGGTTTTGCCCGCCCCGGTGAGCCCGACCACCGCCACCAGCTCGCCGGGCCGCGCTTCGAAGGTCACGTCGACCAGAATCGGCCGCTCCGCGTCATAGGCAAAGCCCACCGATTCGAAGCGCACGGCGCCCGCGATTCCACCCGCATCGACGCCACCCGGTGCATCGAGCGGTTCAGGTGTCAGCGCAAGGATCTCACGCACACGTCGTGCGCTGACGATTGCCTGTTGCAGCGAGCCCGTCGTGTGAGCGATCGACGACAGCGGGTTATAGACAGCGGCCAGATACGCGATGACCACCAGGAGGCTTCCGATCGTCAGCTCACCTCGAAGGACATGCAGTCCTCCGACTCCGAGCACCAGTGCGGTTCCCGTGAGCGTGATCGCAGTGACCACCACCGAGAAGAGCGACTCCTGCCATGTCAGGTGAAGCCGTGCCGCCATCGTCGCCGAGCCGGCGGTGACGAAACGGCCGAGCTCATACTTTTCACGCGCAAAGCTCTTCACGATCCGGATCGACGACAGCGTCTCGTACGCCCGGGCGAGGAGGCCTGACTCGAGCTCCTTCACCTGTTCCGCCCGGTCGATCATCCTGACCGAGTAGTAGCGAAGCGACGCGAACAGGAAGGGGACCACCGCCAGCGACAGCAGCGCGAGGGGAAGGTCCAGGCTCGCAAGGACGGTAAACATCACGGCGAGCTTCAGAAAAGCCGTCACTAACGGAAGCAACCCGGCCATCACGAGGTCGTGGACGCAATAGGCGTCCGCCTCGAGCCGGTAGACGGAATCGGCTGTCTTCCCCATGATGTGATGCCGCAAGCCGAGCGCCTGCAAGTGCGACAGCAGTCGAGCGCGGAGGTCATAGGCGACCGTCTGGCCGGTCTTGACCTGCAGCTGGGTGTCGAACATGCGGACGACTTCAGTCACCAGTTGCAACACGAGTCCCGCAACGACAATCAGGACCAGGAGGGCCACGCGACCGTCGCCGACCAGGCCCCGGACCACGTTGGCCAGAGAAGGCGGTAGCGGCTGCCCTCCGAGGACGTTGTCGACAACCGCCTTGAGCGGCCAGGGCGCCAGAGTGCTCAGGCCTATCTCAATGACGCCAAGCACGGCGATGGCGACAACGCGGCCGCGATACGGACGTAGAAAGGACAGCGTCCAGGCAACGAGGGTCGAGTTCACCTGGCCCCCCGCGGCACGGCACGCACGGCCAGTTCCAACGGGGTTCTGGAGCGAACGCGCACCGCGGTCAATCCGTCGGCGCTCGCGTCCTTGACGATCAACCAGCCGCCCGGGTGGTACGCCAGACGCGACGGCCGGATGAACTGTTTTCCGGTCGTCAGCGTGGAAATGGTGCCGTCAGGCCTGACCAGGCGAATCCGACTCGAACCCTGATCGGCAACATACAGCACCAGGCCCGACACAGACGGGACCAGTGCCAGGCCCGTCGGCGCCGTCAGATGCGCCTGGATGGCCACAGCGTCATCGTCCCGAACGCCAGAGACACCGGCGCCCGCGATGGTCGTGATCACGCCAGAACGGGCAGAGACCATCCGGACCAGACGATGCCCGGTGTCAGACACGTAGAGATCACCATTGGGCGCAACGGCGATGCCGGCCGGACGGTCGAGCACGGCCTGCAGCGCGGGCCCGCCATCGCCCAACGACCCGTCGATGGGCACCCCGCCGCCGGCCACTGTCGTGATCACGCCCGTGGCCGCACTCAACACGCGGACGCGGTCGTTGCCCGTGTCGGCAAAATAGAGATCCCCATTAGGGGCGACTGCCAGCGCGACGGGCGAATCGAGGGCAGCCTGTGCGGCCTGTCCCGCATCACCGTCGAAACCCGCGCTGCCATCTCCGGCAATCGTGGTGATCGTGCCAGTCGTGCGATCGATGCGACAGATCCGGTGGTTGGTGGCGTCGGCGACATAGACGTCGCCGTTGGGTGCGAAAGCGACGTCCGACGCGTCGGGAAACGCCACGCGCGCGCTCGGGGTCTGTGCACTGTTGGCGAGCACACTGAGGTGATCGACCGCACGAGTGGCGTCAGCAGGAAGGCGGACACGCAGGCGCCTGATGAGCCCCTGGGAGGCGTCGGCGAACACCACGTCGCCGGTCGCGCCGACAGCCACACTTCCTGCGAGCATGGCCTGTGGACTCGCGGGCAGCTGCGCCACAACGGCGGTGCCGAAAGGCACGTGGGCGCGGATACGCTCGACGAGCGACGCGATGCTGACCGCGGCGCTGATGACGATCGCCACCACGCTGAGGGCCTGGACGATCGGAGCAGCGGTCAGGGGTCGCCACGAAAAGCGGGTGAGCCACGGAGCGGAGCCCCTGCCGATCGGAATGAGGTCAGACGCAGCGCCGGTGCGAACAAGGGCACGATCGAGGAGTGCAAATGCGCGCGACGCCTGCCACACCGCGCGGCCGAACAGGACGGCGACGACCGCGGTCGTGACCTCGCTCACCGAGGGCCACCGCAGCACCATCGCTGCGCTGGTGGCGCCAACGAGCACGGAGACAAGGGCCAGCGTCTTGATGGCGCCCCCGAAACTCAGGCGCAATCGCGCGCCCACGCGCAGCAGGCATCGGCCCTGGGCATGTTCCTCGATCAGAGACCGCACGTGGAGCCTTCCCCACCCTCCAACCCCAATGCTCAGGTCGCGATCGGCATGCCATCCGTCATCGGTCTCGACGAAGGGGGCCGGCCGTGAGGCGCGGAGCATGCCGGCGAGTTCGCGCAGCACGCCGCCCGTCTCAATCCACGCTTCGCTCCAGAACTGGCGTTCGGACTGGCCTCCCATCAACAGTCGGATCGTCGCCCCGACGTGACGAGGTGCAGGGAGCGGCGCCTTCCAGGGCACGCGCGACACATGCTCCGAGGCGGCCGCAGCCGGTGGCGACCACATGCCTCGCACGCGGCCGTAAATGCGGGCGATAGGCTGAATGAAGTGCAACCACGCGATCACCGCGCGATACCGAACGCGGCTCGCCCGTGCTGACCGTCCACCGACACGGGGCAGTGCGGCCAGGTCGGTCCGGCGGGCGAACTGCACGCATCGCCCGAATGTCGTTGCCCAGCCAGCCAGTCCCGCAAGCAGCAGCACCCAGCCAAGCGCCGGATACGGCGTCAGCAGCACACCTGAGACGCATGCGGTGAGCGACGCCAGCATCCACGCCGGAGTGTGAGGGAGGAACTGGGCGGAGTGGGGGTCGGTGCGATAGACCGAGGGAAAGGGAGCACTTCCCCACACGCCGGTGTTGATCCGCCGGCCAGTCAGTGAGCGAATGAACGGCAGCGGGCTGTAGATCCGTCCGCGCCAGAGCATCTGGCCGCTGATGAACTTTTCGGGGTGATGGGCGTCGAGCCACGTCTCGCCCTCGCCGTATCCCACCTGCTGGCGCCAGTACGCCTTCACGCTCGAACGGTGGTGGTGCCACACCAGCGCCGATGGGGCAAATCCGATGCGATATCCCTTGTCCTGCAGCCGCCAGCACACGTCGACGTCGTCGCCGGCACGAAGGTAGGTGGGATTGAATCCGCCGACCGCCTCCAGCGCGTCGCGGCGAAAAGCCATGTTGCATCCAGGAACGTGCTCGGCAACACGATCGTCGAGCAGGACGTGGGTTGGACCACCCGGCGCGCGTGCGACGCACTGCGCGATCCACGGATCATCGGCGGGAACGACGTTGGGTCCACCGGATCCGGCAAAGCCACCCGTCACCACCGGCTGCACGAGGTACTGCAGCCAGTCGGGTTCGACCCTGACGTCTGCATCGGTGTAGGCGACCACGTCGCCGGTTGCGTTGGCCAGGCCAAGGTTCCTGGCGGCGCTCAGCCCCCCGTTTGGCACCTCGATCAAGCGGACTGGGTAGCGGCGGGCAATCTCGCCTGTGTCGTCTCGCGAGCCGTCGTTGATGACCAGCACCTCGTAGTCCGGGTAATCCAGGGCGACCAGGGAGCGAAGGCATTCGTCGACGGTCGAGGCCGCGTTGTAGGCGCAGACGACGACCGTCACCTTCGGCCATCGCGCCCGCGCTTCGGGCGGAAACGGCGCGCGATCGAACGCGTCCTTCACGGCGGCCAGTGCCGGCTTGGGCCGACGCTGCCGGTCAACGAGGCCAAAGGCCCAGTCGTCAACACTCTGCCCGCCCCTCCACCATTCGTCGGTCCACGAGAACGCCACCGCGCCGCACGCCCCTTCCTCGAATGCAGTGCGGATATGCGTTGCGGTGATCGCCGCCTGCCCGTGCAGCCCTTCGCGGAGGCTGTCCCCGCCCGCCTCAGCCAGAAGCAGGGGCTTGTAACCGGCGATGTGCTGCAGGCGCGCGAGGTAAGCGCGCAGGTCGGCTTCGCGATGCAGGTAGACGTTGAACGCGCAGACGTCGAACACGTCGAGGTCGAGGTATTCGGTCGGCGGGAAGTTGACGTAGGTCAGCAGTGCTGCAGGCGAGGCGTCCTTGAGTTCGTGGTAGAGGTCCTTCAGGAAACGCGTGACGCGGGCTTCACCATGCCAGCGAACAACCGACGGCGGGATCTCGTTGCCGACGGCAAACAGAAGCGCCGCCGGATGCGCGGACAGCCGCGACACGGTTTCACGCGTCTCCCGGCGGATCCGCTGCATCACTGCCCGATCGGTCAGGAACGCGACATGTTGCGACCATGGCATGCCGATCATCACGCGCAGTCCGTATCGGGCTGCAGTGTCCATCAGCGATTCCGGTGGAACCGTGTAGGTGCGAACCGTGTTGATGCCGGACGCCGCCATGAGCGCAAAATCGCTGGCCACGCGTCCGCTGTCCGGAAACTGCACGCCGCGTGCATCGGGCGTGAAGGTGCCGTAGGCAACGCCCTTCATGAGAAAGCGGGAGCCCGCCACCTCGAAGAACTTTCCGGTAACGCGTACCCGCACGTCACCTCGCCGGGTGGGGTCGCCTGATGTCATCGTGCGTGCAGCTATTTCTTCAGGTAGATCTCGCCGGCCTTGCGGAACTCATCCGACTTTTCACGGAGACCGGCGCGCAGCGCGTCGGCGCTGGTGAGATTGTGTTCGGCGGCGTAGTCGCGCACCTGCTGGGTCAGCTCCATCGAACAGAATTTAGGGCCACACATCGAACAGAAGTGCGCGACCTTGGCACCTTCGGCTGGCAGCGTCTCGTCGTGGAACGCCCGCGCAGTCACCGGATCCACTGACAGATTGAACTGATCCTGCCAGCGGAACTCGAACCGCGCACGCGAGAGCGCATCGTCCCAGGCCTGCGCCCGGGGATGTCCCTTGGCCAGGTCAGCGGCGTGGGCGGCGATCTTGTAGGCGATCACGCCGGCCTTCACATCGTCCCGGTTGGGCAGGCCGAGGTGCTCTTTCGGCGTGACGTAGCAGAGCATCGCCGTGCCGTACCAGCCGATCATGGCCGCGCCGATCGCCGACGTGATGTGGTCGTAACCGGGTGCGACGTCGGTGGTCAGCGGCCCCAGCGTATAGAACGGGGCTTCGGCGCACCATTCGAGCTGCTTCTCCATGTTCTCTTTGATGAGGTGCATGGGGACGTGCCCGGGGCCTTCGTTCATCACCTGAACGTCATACTCCCAGGCCACGCGGTTGAGCTCACCCTGCGTCTTCAGTTCCGCGAACTGCGCTTCGTCGTTGGCGTCGGCGATTGAGCCGGGCCGGAGCCCGTCGCCGAGCGAGAACGAGACGTCGTAGGCGCGCATGATTTCGCAGATCTCGCGGAAGTGCGTATAGAGGAAGTTCTCCTGGTGATGCGCCAGGCACCATTTGGCGATGATCGATCCCCCACGCGAGACAATGCCGGTCAGGCGCTTGGCGGTCAACGGGACGTAGCGCAGCAGCACTCCGGCGTGAACCGTGAAATAGTCGACGCCCTGTTCGCACTGTTCGATGAGCGTGTCGCGGTAGGACTCCCAGGTCAGATCTTCAGGACGGCCGCCGACCTTCTCGAGGGCCTGATAGATCGGTACGGTGCCGATCGGCACCGGCGAGTTGCGGATGATCCACTCGCGTGTTTCATGGATGTTCTTGCCGGTGGAGAGATCCATCACCGTGTCGGCGCCCCAGAGCGTCGCCCATTGGAGTTTCTCCACTTCTTCCTCGATGGAGGAACGCACGGCCGAGTTCCCGATGTTGGCGTTGATCTTCACTAGGAAGTTGCGGCCGATAATCATCGGCTCGAGCTCGAGGTGATTGATGTTGGACGGGATAATGGCGCGGCCGCGTGCAATTTCGCTGCGCACGAAGTCGGCGGGCAGCCCTTCGCGTGCCGCCACGAACTCCATCTCGGGGGTGATCTCACCGGCCCGCGCGTAGGAGAGCTGGGTGCCGATGGCTCCCCGCCGGCGACGAGCCTCAATCCACGGAGCACGCAGGCGCGGCAACCCTGCCTTCACGTCGGTGCCGACAGGACCACTCGTGTCGTACAACCGAATCGACCCTGGTTCTCCCGACAGCGTCACCTCGCGCATCGGCACACGCAGGATCGCTGGCTCACCTCCCGGACTCAGCAGGGCCGTGCGTTCTTCGTAGACTTTGCGGGAACCGGGAAACGAGGCTGTGAAGTCCATCTTTGTCTGCTGGGGAAAGGCGAAATCGCCGGGAGAGGAAATTATAGCGCCCGGCACCCGCAGGCCCGGCTGTTGATGAGTTCCCGGACGAGGCGGACCCGCATAGGTGTTCTGGGCCCTTGTCGCGCAGGCCAACCTGCGCTGTAATGCCCACTATGCAACGACTGTTGCTCGCTTCTGTCCTGACGGCGACCTGGGTCGGTGTGGCGGTGCACGCGCAGACGCCTGCACCACCGCCTACTCAGGGTCGCCCGACGCAACCGGCCGCGCCTGCCCCTGCACGTCCAGCCACGCCCCAGGGACAGTCGCCCGCTGCGCCGGCCACCCCTGCCCC
>JBEBGV010000196.1:0-2654 GCA_040081265.1 Vicinamibacterales bacterium | reverse complement strand
GCCGAGGCGGCGGCGAAGGCCAACGGCATCCCGATGCCGTTCTGGGACTACCGCGAAATGGTGACGCACCCGGACATCGACATCGTCGATGTCGGCACGCGTCCCAATCTGCGCTACGACATGTGCATGGCGGCCTTCGCGGCCGGCAAACACGTCTACAACGGCATCCCGTTCGCGGATTCGATGCCGCATGCGCGCGACCTCGTCGCGGCGGCCACGAAGGCGGGGCGGGTCGGGTCCGTTGACGCCTACTCCGAGTACCTGCCGCCGATTGCGTTCGCGAAAGAACTCATCGAGGACGGCGCCGTCGGCGAGCTGTACTCGGTGACCTGCACGCTGCAGCTTTCGCTCTTCAACACGCAGGTCTCGACCTTTCCCTACAACTGGTTCTGGAACAAGGACGCCGGCTGCAGCGCGCTCCGGAATCTCGGGTCACACGCGCTCAACGTCCTGCACTACCTGTTCGGACCGGTGGATTCCGTCGTCGCGCAGAACGACATCTGCCTGAAGGAGTGGACGTTCACGGACAACGGTCAGGTCGTCGTGCCGCAGGTCGAGGACACGGCCAACGTGCTGCTGACGTTCGCGGGCGGCGGCATGGGCGTGCTCGCGCCGGCCTGGTGCGCGGTGGGTGGGCGCGGATTCCTCCTCGACGCGTTCGGCAGCAAGGGACGGCTGGTGCTCGAAGGACCCGGCATGCCGACCAACGACACGCGCGTCTTCCGCGCGAAGCTCGGCGAGATGATGGCGACCGAGCTGGAGGTGCCGGAGCGTCTCCGGTCCACGCCCGGCATCGACATCACGGCACCGGCGGGCTCGGCCTGGACGGTGGGCCCGCGCTACGGGATGGCGCTCGCGTTCGCCGATATGCTCGGCGCGATCCGCGACGGCCGCGCGTCCCGCCCGGGCTTCGCCCAGGCGCTGCAGTCGCACGCCACCATCGAGGCGGCCGAGATGAGCGGCCGCGAGGGGCGGTGGGTGAACGTGAAGGAGCTGCTGGCCTAACAGCGAGTTCTTACCAGAACCAACCCTTTGTTTCCTTTTTCTGTTCACGCTCTAGGAGCGCGATCGCCTTCTTGGCCTCCTCAAGACCCTTGGCTGCAGCCATTCGAAGCAGCCTCAGACCCTCATCCGGGTCTTTGGGAACCCCGTGCCCTCCCGCGTACATCAGACCGAGGACACTCTCTCCAACGGCGTCGCCCTGCTCCGCCGACTGACGCGCCCACTTCAAGCCCTCTGCGAAGTCTTTCGCGACGCCGAGACCGTCACAGTAGATCGCCGCCAGACGACCTTGGGCGTGCGAATCGCCCAGTTCGGCGGCCTTGCGGAAACAATTCCGTGCTTCGGCCTGGTCCGCGGTGACCCCTTCGCCGCGGGTATACATGATTCCTAGGCAAGCAAGCGCCCTTGGGAAGTCCTGCTCCGCCGCCTTCCGGTACCACCTCAAGGCCTCTGCATAGTCCTGCGCGACACCCTGTGCATTCGCATACAGAACCCCGATTCCGCACTGACCGGCGGCGTATCCTTGGTCCGCCGCCTTGCGGTACCATCTCATGGCCTCGCCGTAGTCTTGGGCGACGCCCTCGCCATCGTGGTGCATGGCACCGAGACCCCACTGAGCTGCCGCTTCGCCCTGATCTACGGCCATGCGGAACCACCGCAGCGCTTCGGTGAAGTCCTTGGGTACGCCCTTGCCCTCTCTGTACAGATCGCCAAGGTTGCTTTGGGCGAGACCGTCTCCGTTCGCAGCGGCTTTGCGGAACCACTTTAGCGCCTCCGCATAGTTCGTCGTTACGCCCTTGCCGTGTCGATACATGCTGGCGTAGTTGCATTGAGCCCACGCGTGTCCTTGATCGGCGGCCTTGCGGTACCACCTGAGGGCCTCCCCGTAGTCGATGGCCACACCGTCGCCCCTATGTAGCCTCCTGGCGTACTGGTACTGGCCTTCCGCGTCGCCACGCTCAGCAGCTGAACGGTGGGCGCTCACCGCGTCCCGTACTTCACGATCTCGCTCAGCGGCCTCATCGTGAAGACGCCGCGCCTCTGCCGCGGCCGCCTCTCGGTCGGCGATTTCCTCAGCAACTCTCTGGCGCTCGGCCCGTTCCAAGCTATCCCAATAGTCGCCGGCCACGTCCCCTTGACACACTGGACAGCGCTTCGCGCCGCGCCGAAGGGTCTGGTACAGACATGATGGGCAGATGTAGTCACCCGGATTGAAGCGACGGTGTTCAGCCTCGAGACGCTGAGACTCCGCGCGATCGTGAGCTTCGCGTTCGGAGATCTCACGAAGTGCGATCTCAAGCTCCGCATCACTCCTCGCCTCCTCTCCTCTCTCCGCCTCCCTCTTTCGTCTTGACCGTTCGTGTTCGTCCTCGTCCCGAGCCCTCTTCATCTGTTCGACCTGCTCGCGTGCGATGTCAAGGGCTGCCTTCCGATCCCTGTCAACATCGTCGCGGTGGCAGAGTGAACATCCGCGCATCAGGTCGTATTCCGCGAAGTGACGAAGACAGTAGGCCATAGCGTCAGGTCCCGGGAGTCGCAGTTGGGCTTAGGCCGTCGCCTCGACGGCCTTCGTGGCGCTCTTGCGGCGAGTGAAATACATCCGGGCCTGCTCGATATACACGTAGTACACCGGCGTGATGTAGAGCGTCAGG
>JBEBGV010000195.1:0-2692 GCA_040081265.1 Vicinamibacterales bacterium | reverse complement strand
CACGGTGCTGGCGTTCAGATGCGGGAGGGCCTTGACGATCTCGTCGGGAGTAAACGTCCAGTCGCCGCGGGTGGAACCGATGCGGCGGGCGGCTTCGAGCACTTCCTCATGAGCGGGCATGGTCGAAGTATCAATATGACATTACATATTGTCAAGTTGACACTTGCCATGATGGGTTCCGTGACTAGCTTCGCGGCGAATTCCTCTGAATCATCTGCATCAAGTTGATGCCCTGGGGCATCACAATCTGCCCCTGAGGGGTCCTACCCGTCTCGAAGACTATTTGCCAGAACTCATAGTTTTGCTTGCCGCCGAACGCGGAAAGGGACAGCTCTCGGTTCACCCACAAGGGCAGGCCCTTGAGGTTATCCACGAATGTCTCGATGTTGTCCCAGAGTGGCTCAGGGAACGGATACTGAAAGAGCTTCGCCTCCTGTACCGGCTTGCCATTCATGATGTAGTAGTTCTGCACGATCTGTCGGACGAACCGCAGCCAGCTATACATGATCTCTTCGCGCCCCATCCGATAGGCGCGCAGATGCACGTCGGGAATTTCTTCGCCCTTCTGAATCTTGTTCTCAAGCTTCGCAGTGCCGATCTCCATTTGGTACTGACCGACGAAGACTCGCTCCGCGATGATGTTCATGAGCTTGAGAATCTGGGACTTCTCAAGCTCACGCGGATTCTCGCCTTCTTCCATCTTGAAGTTCAGAGGGGTGTCGAGGACCTCCGGATAGATGAAGAAGGAATAGAAGGTCTTCTCGATGGAGCTGTATGAGAGGGGCCGCTCCTTGCCCTTACCACCAAACTCGATGTAGTCCTTCAACTTGTTGTCAGCACTGTGAGTGATGGTGTCCCGGACCGCATCCAGGATGTAGCGCTGCATTTCGCGCCTCTCCCCACGAAAGTGCTGCACCAACTCCTTCTCCGAGAATGACTCTTCCGCATCGGGCAGGCCACGATCGCGTCGATACCGATCGATACGGTCCTGGAACAGCGCTGAACCCAGGTGGCGCTGGACGGACTTGTCAAACGCCACCTGCCGGAGCGTCGTTCCAGCGTTGGTGTTTGTCGTAAGCAACACATCCAGGTTGGGATTCAGAAACACTCGAACGGGAAGCTCGCGGGTGCCCAGAATCACCTGAGCCGTTGCCTTATGCTGGCCATCAAACACTCGCAGCTTGACGCTTCCGACATCTCCGGCTAACTCAGCCCAGGCCAGAGCGACATGCAGTTGTGGTCTCTTCCGATGAAACTCCTCAACGAGACCGTTGAGGCTTCCTCCGATCGCACGCGGGTTGATTCGATCGTCGTGAAACAAGTACTCGATCGGCACTCTCACGAAGAAGTAGTCAAGGCCACTGAGCGCGTCGCGGTACAGCGGCACGACATACACGGTGGCATCCCCCGCTTCGGAGAACGACAGCTCGACGGAGTGCTTGTGGCAGCGGAGTGCCAGCTCGTACTTGGCTCCGCCATTCCGCGCCAGGACGTCACCCAGATTCGGACCCCGACCCTGTTCGGCAACATCGCTCTTGATTGCCGCAAACCGCGCAAGAACCCGCGCCACGCGCAGGTCGCTCGCCTGCTTTGATCGATTGCAGGACGCGTGCGTCGCGGCGAAGTTTACCGGGTCGTCTTTCCCTCCGACCTTCAGGGGCTCTACGTGATCGACATCGATCTGGGCTCCATGGAGGTCTGCATCAAGCTTCTTCTCACAAATGAAACACTTCCCGTTCTGAGATTCGAGTAGCGTCCGAACCAATGCTTTCCGATCCTCGGGCGACAGCCCCGAGAGGTAGAGCGAACCCATGGCACCCCTCTTCTTCCTCTAACGTCAGTTCCGATTCAAGCCCGCCGCCCGCGATCCGAGCTTCTCTTTCCAACGGGTCTCCAGCGCGTAGATATCCTCAACCGACGCACCCGAACCTGCGGTCTCCAGGATGGCTGCGTCGTACTGGTCCGCCGGATGCCCCAACTCCCGCATCCCCTTGTTGCCACCGTGCCCGTCCCCGTAGGAGCGCCAGCGGCTGAGGAACCCATCCGCTCCCACGGCGGATCCCACGTACTGCGCGCCCGACTCCCGATGCACAAGCAGGTAGACGCCCCGGCTCAGCCTCAGCAGCTCAAGCCACGACCGCGGCAGGCCATCGACCTCACCCAGCACGCACCTGAAACTCGCAAGGCCTGGGAACGGCGGATCGGCCACACGCGCGCGAACCTCAGTGATCGGCTTGTCGCGCCGGTGGGCATACTGCACCCACGCCCGCTCACCGCCACCCCAATCCACCACCAGCCGTCCCCGGTAGTCCGCAAGCAGGTCCATCCGATCCGTCTCGACGATCGAGTCGGTTGGCTTGCCGTGCTTGGGAGCGTCTTTTCCATCCGGGTACTTGTAAGGATCCGGCAGGAAGCCCCGCTTCACCCCAAGGACGCGCCACAGCCCGGCAAACACCGTGTCACTGGCGGGATCCAGCACGAACGAGGCGAGCAGGTTGGCCTGTCCCATCTGCTTGGCCACCCGCGGGTTCCCCTGCCCGGCCTGATACGTCTGGAACCTGTCGTTTCCCTCTACCGCATCCTGATACACAAGACGCTGGAAGCGCCGGTCGTGGCGGTGACGCACCAGCCGGGTCGTTTTCGGGTCCACACCCGCAGTTTCGAGCAACAGGTTGAACGTCAGCAGGCCGGC
>JBEBGV010000194.1:0-2714 GCA_040081265.1 Vicinamibacterales bacterium | reverse complement strand
GGACTCGGAAGTCCTCGAGTTCGTTGCCTGCCGCATCGTAGCGAACGACGCCCAGCGCATCTCTCCAGCCCGGATCCTTGGACGTGTCGTAGAACACGGTTTCTGCAAACCAGATCTCGTCAATCTTGCTCAGAAGTGGGAATCGCTCAGATTGTCGGTAGACCTCCCGAACAATCTCCTCCTCGCTCAGCGTCCACTGGCTTCGTTCCAGCATGAGAAGACGCCGCGTCACGGCCGTAGCTACAAGCTTTGGAAGCTTGCGCGTCAAAGCTGCTTCGACTGTTGCTGCTATGTTTGTCGCCCCGTAGCGGCGAACAATGGGGCCGTGCTTAGAGCCCTCCTGACCTGCCTGGCTTCTTCGGACCAGTGATTACTGGAGAACAGCGCTCTCAGCGGCCCCTGTGATGCAGCAACCGGGTATCGGTAGCTGCCGTTTGAACTCGGCTGGTGTCCGGTAGCCGAGACTCGAATGCGGCCGCACGTCGTTGTAGTGCCGCCGCCACTGCTCGATGACGTGCGTGGCGTCGACGCGATGCCGAAACCACTCCAGGCTCAGACACTCATCCCGGAACTTCCCGTTGAACGATTCGTCGGCGCCATTCTGCCACGGCTTGCCGGGGTCGCTGAGCGCCGTCGCGATCCCGGTCTCGGTGAGCCACTGCAACACGGCGCGCGACACGAACTCGGGGCCGTTGTCCGACCGCAGGTGAGCCGGCGCGCCGTGCGTGGTCACGAGCTGCGTCAGGATCTCAATCACGCGGCGGGACCGAATCCCCCCGGCGACGTCGATGGCCAAGCACTCGCGCGTGTATTCGTCGATCACGGTGAGGCACTTCAGCGCCTGGCCATTCGCGCACGTATCGAACACGAAGTCGTAGGCCCAGACGTGATTCGCGCCCGTCGCCGGCACGGGGCGGGGACGCCCGGTGGCGACCCGCCGCCGCGGACGACGCTGCGGGACTTGCAGCCCGGCCACGCGCCACAACCGATGCGCCCGGTCCGGACTCATCGCGCAGCCCTGCCGGGCCAAGAAGATCCGGATGCGGCGATAGCCGAAGCGGGGATACTGCGCCGCCAGCGTCCGCATCGCCGCCACGACGGGCGCGTCCTTCACCACGAGGCGGGACTGATACGTGGCCGTCGAGCGAGCCACCGACAGGAGCGCGCACGCGCGCCGCTGGGACCGACCACGCGCCCGAAGGAACGCGATCTGCTCCCGCCGCGCCCGTGCGCTCACCATTTTTTTCGGGACACCTCTTTCAGGAGGTCCACGTCGAGCGTCAGGTCGGCGACGAGCTTCTTCAGGCGCCCGTTCTCCTGCTCGAGCTGGCGCAGCCGACGCACGTCGGCCGCATCAAGCTGGCCGTACCGCTTCCGCCAGCCGTAGATCGTCTGATCGCTGATGCCGTGCTTCTTGGCGACCTCCGGCACGGGCTTCTGGTCGGCCTCCCGCAGGATGCGGACCATCTGGTCTTCGGTGAATCGTGACTTCTTCATGGCTCCCTCGTGACCCCGAGGGCGCCATTCTCTCAGGCTTCAGCTGGCCCGAAGATCGCCAGGCAGGTCAGTAGTCCTTGCAAATGGAGGGGAACTGCAGGTTGAGGCGTTGATCGCGCAGCTGCTTCAAGGCGTCCTGAATCTTGCCCTCGCGGTTGCGCCTGAACTCGTGGATCACCTGCTCTGGCAGCCATAGCGTCACGCGCTTGTCCTTAACAAGGGCGCTTAGCTTGCGGAGTTCTTCCAGATCTTCACTGGTTAGGTGAAAGAACGAGAGAAAGACATTCGTGTCGATGAAGAGATTCAGTGGACTCATGGGCGGTCACGTCGAGCCAATTCTGGCTGTCGGCGGCTCTGGAGACTGTCTGCCTCCTATGCTTTGGTTGATCGGCTGTGCTTCCTCACCGGAGATGCGGTCAATGTTCTTGAAAGGGGGATGGACGCGCTGGTTCATCAGGCGTTCGCATCGCCCATTCGTGGCGGCAATTCACACGCACAGCCCAATCGTCAGTGCCGGGCGACTGAGCTAGTCCCATACCGAACACGTCTTGCTGTTAAAAACTGAAACGTCCAGTTGTTTGCCCTTGAATCCACCGGCGATGAGTGTCTTTCGACGCGCCGCGAGCGCGGTCGCGGCAGCGACTGTCTTCTTTCCCTCGGTTGACTCTGGCTCGAAGACTCCGACATACAACTGTTCGAGCTTGGGGTTGTGAACGATGGCGTCGAGGATGTGACCATCGCTGTCACCGAACGAGAATCCGAAAGTGACCAGGGGGGCTTCGATTCGCGTCAGTTTGCCGAAGCAGTAGTCGAGATAACCGTTGTGAAGGATCTGATCGCGCTTCTTTGACGAATCCCCCTCTGCTACGAACAGAGGATATTCACCTTTGGCTAAACCGTTCCGAACTAGCTCGATGAGAGCTACGCCGCTCTTGGTCCACGTATGCTTTCTGACCTCGCCGTCCTCCGCGTAGATGTGCAACGCGCCATGGACGAAGAGGATGCCTTTCTGACCTCTGAGGTGCTCGCTAAAAACGCAGTAAGGCGCGTCCGGCTCGTCGAGGCTGTTCCGGAATCCGTCGCGCTCTTTGAGGATCTGAAGCCCGTGCATTGCGACCCAGTAGAGCAGCAGGTCGTATGAGATCGAAAAGACGTTGGTGAACGGCTCGAGGAATGCGACACAGCGATTTAGCCGCGATTCCCCGACGTCGCCGGGG
>JBEBGV010000007.1:0-101419 GCA_040081265.1 Vicinamibacterales bacterium | reverse complement strand
CGCTCCTCCCTCTCCAGTGGGTCGCCGGGCCCGCCGGCGTCTTAACATTTCGCTACAAAACGACAGACTCACAACTCGGCGACGCTTTGCGCAGCGCGCTACACTGTGCCCGGCCAATTCTTGAAGGAAGGTCGTGCCATGACTCGTGGACACGCACTCATCGGCTTCGTCATCGTCTCGACGCTGCTGTCGCCAGCGCCGCTGGCGCAGGCGCCTGTCGGCGCGCCTCCACAGGGTGCTGTGCCCGGCGGCGCTCCTCAGGGCGCGCCACCGGCCCCGGCCATGCTGCAGGTGCAGAAGCTCAAGGACAACCTGTTCGTCATCAGCGGCGGTGGTGGGAACACCACCGTGTTTGTCACCCGCAACAACGGCGTCGTCGTCATCGACACCAAGCTCGCCGGCAACGGGCCGGCACTGCTCGACGCCATCCGCAGCATCACCCCGGAGCCGGTCGCGACGGTGATCAACTCGCACAGCCACGCCGATCACACCGGCAACAACCCCGGCTTCCCGCCGGCGGTCCGCGTCGTCAGCCACGTGAACACGCGCGCCAACATGCAGAAGATGGAACAGTTCCAGGGCGCCAACGCCGCGTTCGTTCCGACGCATGTCTTCCAGGATCGGCTGACGCTGTTCACCGGGCCTGATCGCATCGAGCTCTACTACTTCGGGCAGGGCGGCACCAACGGCGACGCCTGGATCGTCATCCCGGCCCACCGCGTGATGATCGGCGCCGACAACTTCAACCAGGGGCTGACACTGATCGATACGGCCAACGGTGGCAGCGCGCGCCGGTTCGAGCAGACGCTGACCCGTGTCGCCTCGGAGATAAGGGATGTCGACACCGTCATCACCGGCCATGGCGGCGTGCTGAGCTGGAATGACTTCCTGCAGTTCTCGGCGCTGACGAAGGAATTCTATGCCTGGGCGCGCGCGCAGAAGGCGGCCGGCAAGACGGTGGAGCAGGCGGCGATGGATTACAGACTTCCGGCACAGTACGTGGGATTTGCGGCGCCGAACCCGATGTTCATGCAGCGGATTCTCCAGGTTGTCTTCAGCGAGGACTGACAGATGTCGCGCACGGTGATTCTCGGCGTCGCGTCCCTGGTCACCATCTGGTTGGTCAGCGCCCCGCTCGCACAGACCCGGCAGGCGACGCTCTCGGCCTCTGAGCAGACGGCCATCGGAGTGGTGCGCGGCTGGGTCGGAGGATGGGAAGCGAAGAACCCGGAGCTGGTCGGCTCGTTCATGGACGAGGACGTCTTCTGGTCGGGCGGTTTCCCCGGCAATCCGCTGAACGGCATGTGGCGCGGACGCGACCGCTTCGTCCAGCAGGATGGTCCCGCCACGCTCGGCGGGGTCAAGTTCCGCGTGCTCGACGAGCTCGCCATCGGCGGGTCCGCCGGCACGGCCGTGCTGCACCGGCGCACCGATGAAGGGGGCTTCGGGCCGTACGCCACGCTCGGCGGGCGTGGCGGTGGCCCGGGGGTCTTTTTCGTGAACGCGGTGTTCTACTGGGTGGTTGATGGACGCATTCGCGTCTGGCTCGACGGCCCCGTCACGTTTCCACCGGTGCCGCGGGATCAGGCGCCGCCGATCGACAGCTGGCGCGCCGACGAGCAGGCAGCGCTCGCATTGGTCAACCAATGGGTCGGCGCGTGGAATGCGAGGGACGCCGATCGCGTCGCCTCGTACATGGTGGAGGACGTCGAGTTCAGCACGAACTTTCCGCAGCAGATCGCCGAGATCGGCAGGGACCACTTCCTGCGCACTCGTCGCGGCAACATTGCGGCAGGCGTTGAAATGCGCGTCGGCGAATCGCTGGCTGTCGGCGGCACCCGTGGCACGGCAGTGTTGATACGACGTACCGACCGGCGCACGGTCCAGGGCCGGCAGCAGGAGGTCGCAACCGCCGCGTTCTTCTGGATTGAGAACGGTCGCATCCGTCTGTGGTACGACGTGCCGCTCGACGCGCAGCCTCGCGCAGCGGCGCGGCCAGCGGCGGGCGCCGCGCAGAGGCCCGCCACCCAGGATGCCCGGGCCCTGATTGACGCAGCGCAGCAGGCGATGGGTGTCAGGGGACTGACGTCGTTTGCCGTGACCGCGAACGGTACGCTGGCTGACACCGCTGAAGCGTGGGGCGGCAACGCCGCGCAACCGATCGTACAAAGCTACGAAGCGGCCTATGACTTTTCGCCGGCGATGCGGCTGCGCATCGTTCGCACGAACCCCGACGGGACGGCGTTGCGGCACGGCACCGAGGAGCTGCAGTTCCTCAGCGGCTACACGGCATGGGATGCGCCGCCAGCGTCACGCGGCGCTGCGCCGCCGGCGGCGCCAGGCGGCGGACCCGGTCGAGCCGGCGCACCCGGTGCTGCTGGTACCCCGCCCGGTGGTGGCGCGCCGCCTGGTGGAGCACCGCCCGCTGCCGGTGCCGCCCGACGCGGCGGTGGCCCACCCGGACCGGGCCGCGGTGGGCCGGTGCTGCGAACCGCCAGCGCCGCGCCGACACGCCGCATGCAGATCCTGCTCACGCCGCCCGGCTTCCTGACGGCCGCGTTGCAGTATGCTGCGTCCGCGAGCGGGCAGGGCAGTGATCGAGCGATCAGGTTCACGACCCCGGAAGGTCAGCGTTACGAAGGCAGGCTGGACGTGAGTGGCCTCTTGACGAGCATCACCACCACACATCCGACGAAGAATGTTCCCGTCGAGGTCGCGTTGTCGACCTACCGCGCGTTCAACGGCGTCCGCTACCCGTCGCGTATCGTGCAGACCGAGGCAGCGCGCGAAGTGTTGAATCTGACCGTGACCGATGTCCGCCCCGGAGAAGCACCGAACGTCACGGTGCCACCCCAGGCCGTGCGTTAGCCGCGCGCGCTTGTTCACGATGAACGGAGTTAGGGAGACACGCTGATGCGAATGCTCAGTCTGTTGTGCACCAGTGTTGGATTGGCCCTGATCCTCGGCGCCGGCGGTGCGCTGGCTCAGGGCAACATCATCGGCGGTCTGGCGCAACCGCGGGGCTTCGACACCAACGGCCAGCGGCCATTGATGGACTACACGCCGCAGGAAGCGCAGGGCGTCGCCGTGGTCATCGAGCATATGCGGACGACCGACGTGCACAATCTCGCCGCCCACATGCGGCTGATCGACCCCGACGTCATCTTCCGCAGCGACCCGGTGCAACTGCTCAGGCGCGGCGTCCAGGCTTACTGTTCGGGCTACAACTTCACGCTGCGCCAGCCGCCTGGCTTCTTCCGGCTTGACGAACTGTACGTCGTTGGCGGGCCGCGTGATGTGCTCGTGGTGCACAAGCGCACGGACCTCAATGCCCCTGCCGGTTCGGGTGGCAACCTTGGCGGCTACCCCGTCGAAGTGGCGACCCTGCTGCGCGTCAATCCGATCACGGGCCTCGTCACCGAATGGCTGGACGCACCGATCAACCGCATAGGCGCGCTCGTCAACGCACCCGGCGGGCAGGCCTCGGTGACCTCCAACCCGGCGACTCGCGCGGAATGCACGGGCTATCCGGTGAGTGGTGCGGGGCAGACACCGCCGCGGGCGCCTGCCGCGCAAGGTCCCATCGCCACGGGTTGGCCGCCCGTCCCCGCCGCGGAGGTGGATACGACCAGAGGCGCTGCGCCGGTGCACACGCTGAGCTACGGCACGACCAAGCCTCAACAGTCCATGAATGCGGAAGAGACCCAGGCGGCACAGGCTGTCCGCGCCTGGTACGCGGCTTGGCAAGCCGGCAACCCGCTGCTCCTGGCCGCCTTCATCGCCCCCGACGTGGTGTCTCGCACCTCTCCCGCGTCCGATCTCGTCAGGGGCAACGATGCCCTGCTGCGGTCGGTGTGCGGGATCGTCGGTGGTCAGCTCGAACTGAAGGAGCTCTATCCGATCGGCGCCGACTTCACCACGATGGTGCTCACCGAGGCGACCCGCGTGGATGCCAATGGCCAACCCATGCGGGTGGCAGGCTTCTTCCGCGTCCAGCGGGGTCTCATCGTCGAGTGGATGGACTCGGTGGTCGAGGCGTCCGGTCCCGCCGCTGCGGCGAACCCGAATTCGGCGGCTTGCCAGACCCTGAACGCAGCGCTTGCGGCCCGTGCGCCGGCTGCCGCGCCGGCGGCTCCTTGAATCAACCGACATCGGTTGGCCTCACGTCTCCTCAATTCGTTTGAAAGGTCCCGGCAATGAAGCGAACCTTGACTCACGCAAGCCTGATCGTCGTGGCCATGTTGACCGTAGCGGCAGGGATGGTCGTCGGGCAGCAGCCGCCGGCCGGCGCGCCGCCGCAGGGGCGGCCCGGCGGACCGGGGCGCGGTCCAGGATTCCCACCGCTCGGTGATCCACAGAGGATCACGGATAACCTCTACTGGCTGGGGGGAGCCGGGGGCAACACGGCGATCTTCATCACCGCCAACGGCGTCGTGCTCGTCGACACCAAGCTCGCCGACAACGGCCAGGGCATCCTGGACCGCGTGAGGAAGGTGACGAACAAGCCGATCACGCACATCATCAACACGCACACGCACGGCGATCACACCGGCAGCAACGCGTTCTTCCCGGCGTCGATCGAGATCGTGAGCCAGGAAAACACCGCGGCCAACATGATGAAGCTCGACGCCTTCAAGGACGCCGCCACGCGTCAGGGGTTGCCGGACCGCACCTACAAGGACAAGCTGACGCTCCTCGGCGGCAACGACGCGATCGACCTGTACTACTTCGGTCCCGCCCATACCAACGGCGACACCTTCGTGGTCTTCAGAAACGCGCGTGTCATGCACACCGGCGATGCGTTTGCCACCAAGTCGCTCGCCATCATCGACCGCGGCAACGGTGGCAGCGGCGTGGCGTATGGGGACACGTTCGGCAAGGCAAGCACGGGAATCCAGAACGTCAGCACGGTGATCGGCGGTCATTCCGACACGCTGATGACCTGGCAGGACTTCGTCGATTACGGCGAATTCAATCGGCTGTACCTCGCGCACGCGCGCGAATCCCTGCGAATGAACAAGACACCTGAACAGGCCGCCGCGGAGTTGAGGTTGCCGGAGAAGTTCAAGGACTACACGCTGACGGGCGGACGAGGCGGTCCCGGCGGTAATTTCGGCGCACTCTTCCAGGAGTTGCGCGGACAGTAGCGAGGTCCACCCCAGGCCGTTCATCAGCAGCGCCCGCGTCGAGCGGGCGAGATGGGAGGGGAGTCATGGCTGGCGACCAGTATCCGTACGGTGCGGACGAACCAGAACTGCCGGCACGTCGTGCGCTCTTCAAGCAAGGCGCCGCCGCGTTCGTTGGTGGCGGCGCGGCCGCAATTCTCGGCACGCCGTTGGCGCAGGCGCAGGCGCCGGTCCCAGCAGCGCCACCCGCACAACAAACCCCGGCCATCTTCACGCAGTGGCGATCGCAGACCGCCGGTCAGAAGTACCGTGCGCTGGTCCGCCACGGCGCCGCGCTCGACGTTCAGGAATTGGCGCTGCCCGCCATTCATCCGCGCCAGGTGGTCGCCCGCGTCGAGGCGGCACAGGCCTGTTACTCGCAGTTGAACGGCGCCCTGAACGGCAATGGGCCGATGGTGCCGTTCGTCTTCGGCCACGGCGCGGTGGCGACGGTCGTCGAAGTCGGGCCGCAGGTCAAGCGCGTGCAGGCCGGCGATCGCATCATCGCCGTCGTCACCGGCAACTGCGGCACGTGCTACCAGTGTCTGCGCGGCAGGGCCGCAAATTGTCAGGCGGCGGCCGGCCGGCCGCCGCTCGTCGCCGGGACCATGGCCGACGGCACTGTGGTGGCGCCGCAAGGGAACCTGGGCGGCTTCGCCGAAATGACGGTGGCATGGGAAGAGATGGTCGTGCCGATTCGCAGCACGTACGACGCTGCGGAACTGTCGAACCTGGCCTGCGTGGCGATGACCGGGCTGGGCATGACGATGGCGCGGGCACCGGTCGAAGCAGGCTCGAGCGTGGTGGTGTTCGGGGCAGGCCCGATCGGCAACGCCGCCGTGCAGGGCGCGCGCATCATGGGCGCCTCGCAAATCATCGTCGTCGAGCCGATCCGCTACCGGCGCGAGCTCGCGCAGAAGGTGGGTGCCACCGCGGTCCTCGACCCGAACGAGTTTGCCGACGCCAACGCGCTGATCGCGCGGCTGCGGCAGATGACCGACTGGACCGGGAAGAATCCCTTCGGGGGCGGCCGCGCCAATCCCGCGTCGATCGGCCCCGACTTCGTCATCGAGGCCGTGGGTGGCGAGCGGTTCATGCCGAGGGTCGAGCGCTACGCGCGTGAGCCGCACGGCATGGAGGTGCTCCAGAGCGTCTTCACGCTGTGCCCGCCAGGCGGCGTGATGCGCACATGCGGCATCGGCCACCCGATGGGAGCGATGGTGTCGTTCCCGGCCGGCGGCTGGGCCAACGGGACCAAGACGCACATGGGCGGTAACCTGGCGGGAGCGCAGAGCCTGCGCGACGTGCCGCAGTGGACACGATTGTTCGAGACGGGCCAGTTCAACGGCGCGGCGCTGGTCGGCACGAAGGTGCCGCTCGATCGGTGGCGCGAGGCGCTTGACGCGGCGGCGTACCGCACCGCGATTACCGGCATCGTCACCTTCACCTGAGAGGACCACATGACGAGAACGAAACCTTTCCTCTGTGCCTGCCTTGGATCGGTGCTGGTCTTTGGCACAAGCGGTACTCTGGCGCAGGCGCCCGCACCGCCGCCGCAGGGGCCGGGCCTGCTGCAACCACAGCAACAACAGGGCTTCGAGGCCACCGGCCAGCTCCCGGCCAACTACACGCCGGAAGAGGCCGCGGCGGTGGCGCTGGTCAAGAGACTGATCGACACCACCAATACCAAAGACCTCGCCGCACACATGGCGCTGGTCGACGATAACGTCATTCACCGCGGCGACCCGGTAGAGGCGCTCGGGCATGGCGCCCGCGGCTATTGTTCTGCCTACGGGTTCATCCGGAGCAACGCCTGGGTCAGGCTTGACGAGTTGTACGCGGTGGGCGGCCCGTCGGAGACGCTGGTGTTGCACAAGCGCACGGACATCAATAACCCGGCGGGCCTCGAGGGCTCCCTCGGGGGGTACCCCGTCGAGGTGGCGGTTCTTGCCCGTGTCAGGAACGGCAAGCTCATCGAATGGTACGATGCGCCGATCGCCAGGGTTGGGTTCGCCGGACCGGGCAACTCGCGGCCGCCCGGCGGGATGCGCGTGCCCGAAGTCTGCGCGAAGTATCCCGTAGCACAAGCCGGGCAGGCGCCGGTGGCACCGCGGGGCGGAGGGCCCCCGCAAGTACATCCGGTGGCGGCGCCTCCAGGCTTTGGGATGCTTGGCTATGGTGTGGCCAAGATCGAAAGCCGGTTCAACCCGGGAGAGGCCGCGGCCGCGCAGGCGGTCCGCGGATGGTTCGCCGCCTGGCAAGCTGGTAACCCCCTACTGCTCGGCGCCTTTGTGGACCAGAGCATGGACTTCCGGCCGACGCCTACGAGCGAGCTCGTAAAAGGGCGCGACGCACTGCTCCGATCGGTCTGCGCGACGATGGGTGGCCAGCTCAATCTGACCGGCCTCCACGTGATCGGTGACTACTTCCAGACCATGGTGATCGCCCGGTGGGACAGGATCGACGCGGCTGGCACGCGCACGCGTATGGGCAGCTTCTTCCGCGTCCGGAACGGGTTGATCGTCGAGTGGATGGACACGCCGCTCGCGGGAGCCGCTCCCGTAACGGCGAACCCGAATTCGGCGGCGTGCCAGACGGTGACCACGACGCTGGCAGCCTTTCCGCCTGCGCCGGCGGCTCCTCCGGCTGTCGCTCAGCCGCCTCGGTAGTCGGCCGTTTGTAGATTTTTGTAAAGACGAGCGCGCCGCGGTAGACAGCGACGCGACGCTCGTATAACGTTCGCCCAACTTCATCTGTTCTTCATCTTCGTACTCGCGTCGCGTCTTCACCGCCTCGTGGCCAGGCAGTAGCCGGTTCTTAAGGTAGCCCCCTCCGTCGTCATAGCGTCTCCGTTCGCTGTCATTGCGTTCGTTCATCTCGTGACCCGCCGTCGCGGACGGCGGAACACCAACAGGTGATATGGGGAGGTCGTTGATGCGGAGAATAGTGGCGGCTCTGGTTTGCGTTGTGTTGCTACCCTCGATCGCCTACGCACAGGCATCGATGACCGGCGTCGTGCGGGACACCTCGGGCGCGGTTCTGCCCGGCGTCACGATCGAGGCGGCCAGTCCCGCCCTGATCGAAAAAGTCCGTGCGGCGGTCACAGACGGCAACGGCCGGTATCAGATCGTCGATCTGCGACCGGGCGCGTACACCGTGACCTTTACCCTCACCGGCTTCAATACTGTCCTGCGCGACGGCATTACCCTGCAGGGCACGGCCGCGGCGGTCGTCGACGCCGACTTACGCGTCGGCGCACTCTCGGAGACCATCACCGTCACCGGGGAGGCCCCCACCGTCGACGTGTCGAGCAGTACCACGCAGCGCGTGATGACCACGGCTGTCATCGACTCGCTTCCGGTCAGCCGGAACTTCGATGCGATTGCGTCCATGGTGCCCGGCGTCACCGCGAGCGGCGCGAACGCCGCCCGCAACCAGGGAAACGTGGTGGGCGGCTCCTCCGGTGATGGCATCGAATTTCATGGGACGGTCAATTCCGACACCCGTGTGACGGTCGCCGGCATCAGCGTCATGACACTGCAGGCGGGCGGCGGCCTCGGCCGCTCGCATCCCGACGTCGCCACCGCGTCCGAGGTGACGGTCGATACGAGTTCGGTGTCCGCCGAGCTGCCAACTGGCGGCGTGCGCATGAACTTTATCCCGCGCGACGGCGGTAACGACCTGAAGGGGACGGCGGTCAACTCCTATACGCGCGGGAGCCTGCAGGGCAGCAACTACACCGACCGCCTGAAGGGCCTCGGACTCGCCGCGGTGGGGGACATCGACTACAACTGGGATCTCAACGGCGGATTTGGCGGGCCCTTCAAGCGCGACAAGGTGTGGTTCTGGTTTGCCGGCCGCAAGCAACTGCTCGCCAACAACGCGACGGTCTACGAGAACGCGAATGCGTACAAGCCGAACGAATGGTTGTACGTCCCCAGTGACCAGATCGGGCAGAACAAAGGTCGCTACTCGACGACGCAGCTCCGTACCACCTTCCAGGCGACGCCGCGCAACAAGGTCGCGTTCACCTACAAGTACGACGGCTACTGTCAGTGCCCGGGAGGCATCGGGGCCACCGTGGCGCCTGAAGCCGGCCCCGATGAGCGCAACCCGCGGTTGAGCCAGGAGCACCTCGAGTGGACCTCACCGGTGACCAATCGGCTGCTGTTCGAAGCGGTCGCCATGCACCTGTACGAGCGCTGGGGCGCCATGCAACAGCAGCCGCGCGGCTCGCTCGACGATCCGGCGAAGCTGACCATCCTGCCGCAGATGATCTCGGTGACCGAACAGTCAACCGGGCTCACCTACCGCAACCTGGCCCAGGCGAACAACACGCTGGTCCCCAACTATGCGACGCGGGCAGCGGTGGCGTACGTCACCGGCTCCCACTCGTTGAAGTTCGGCATCAACGACACCTGGGGATTCGCGGATACCCGGAACTACACGCCGAGCGACCTCCCGATCAGCTACACCTTCAACCGCGGCGTCCCGACCTCGATTACGTTGCGGGCGCGGCCGTACAACGTGAAGACGCAGGAGGACATGGATCTGGGTCTCTTCATCCAGGATCGCTGGACGATGAACCGGATCACGCTCAACGGCGCGCTGCGCTTCGACTACCTCAAGACCAGCGCGCCCGAACAGACGGTCACACCGTCTCCACTCACGCCCAACCGCAACATCACGTTCCCGCAGACCGACATCCTGGCGTGGAAGGACGTCACGTTCCGGTCTGGCTTCGTGTGGGATCTGCAGGGGGATGGGAAGACCGCGGTCAAGGTGGCCGTCAACAAGTTCCTCAATGGCCAGACGTTGAATACCATCGGCAGCGCCCCGGCGCCCGTCAACGCGATGCTGCTGCAGACGACGCGCAGCTGGAACGACCGTGGTGGCCTCGGGATCAACGGCGACTATATCCCGCAGTGCGATCTGATCGCGCCGGCGGCCAATGGCGAGTGCGGCGCCCTGGCCGCGTCCAACTTCGGTCAGACCATCCCTGCGACGTCCTACGATCCCAAGCTGCTCAGCGGCTTCGGCGTGCGGCCGTACAACTACGAGTTCTCGGCCGCGGTCAACCGTGAGCTGATGCCGCGCGTGTCGGTCGAGCTCGGCTACTTCCGACGGATCTGGGGCAACTTCCAGGTCACCGACAACCGGGCGGTGAGCGCCGCCGACTACGACCGCTTCAGCATCGTCGCGCCGAGCGACGCGCGGTTGCCTGACGGCGGCGGCTATACGGTCAACGGCCTCTACGACCTGAAGCCCACCAGCTTCGGGCGGCCGGCGGACAACTACGTGACGCTGTCTGACAATTACGGGAAGCAGACCTATCATTGGCAGGGCGTCGACATCAACTTCAACCTGCGACCGCGCGGGGGACTCACCGTCCAGGGCGGCATTGCCACCGGGAAGACGAGTACCGATACGTGCGCGATCGTCACCAAGATTCCCGAGATGCTGGTCGGCGTGGCGGGGGCCGCGCCCGTGAACCTGTTCCTGGCCCAAACGGCGGGCATGCAGATGCCGGATCAGTACTGTGCGCAGCAAACGCCGTACGTGACGCAGGTCAAGTTCCAGACCGTCTATCTGATTCCGAAGATCGACGTTCAGCTGAGCAGCAACTTCGCGAGCACGCAGGGGCCACTGGTCTACGGGAACTACACCGCGACCAACGCCGATGTGCAGGCCTCACTTGGGCGGGTGCTCGCTGGCGGAGCGCCGAACAAGTCGGTCAACATCGTGTATCCGGGGGAGCTGTACGGTGAACGGCTCCAGATGCTCGATCTCAGCATCGGCAAAGTCGTCCGCCTGGGTGGCAGCCGCCGCATGTCGACGCGCCTCGATTTCTACAACTTCCTGAATCGGGACACGCCGGTGGCCGTGAACAACAACTACGCGGCGTTCATGCGGCCCACCGACATCGTGCCCGCACGCTTCGCGAAGATCACCCTCACGTACGACTTCTAGAGGCAGTCACGACGGTACAAGGGACGAATGCACGCATTCGTCCCTTGTGCCCCCTTGGGCTTCCCGATCGTTTCCTGCCATCTGAAAGAGAACCATGAAGCGAACCTGACCGGGGCGCGGGCCGATCACGGAGCCGGCGGTGCCGGCGGGGGAGCGAAGGACGCGAGCGTCGAGGTCACCGTTTGGCAGGC
Organism: Vicinamibacterales bacterium; assembly: GCA_040081265.1. GTDB lineage: Bacteria > Acidobacteriota > Vicinamibacteria > Vicinamibacterales > UBA2999 > JBEBGV01. The sequence continues at coordinate 90,093 of JBEBGV010000007.1, read as the reverse complement.
CGCCGAGTTCGGGTTCGCCGCGGCCGGCGCTCCATCCACCGTCGAGTCCATCCACTCGGTGATCAGACCGTTCTGCACGCGGAAGAAGCTACCCATCCTGGTGACCGCGCCGGACGCGCCGATCTTGTTCCAGCGGGCGATCACCGTCGTTTCGAAGTCGGCGCCGATGACGTAGATGTCGATCAGATCGAGCGGGCCACCCATGGTGCTGCACGCCGCGCGAAGGAGCGCGTCGCGACCATTCACCACATCGCCCGTCGGACTGGCGCGGAAGATCGCGTTCCGGTCGACGAAGGAGCCGAGCAGCTTCGGATTGCCGGCCTGCCAGGCAGCGAACCAACCGCGGACGGCGCGCGCCGCGGCCGTCTCCTCCACATTGAACCGGCTCTCCAGCTTCGTCGTCCCGTAGCTCACCATCCCGTTCCCCAGAACCGTCGGGGTCACAGGGTGCGGTTGCGGCGGCACTGCCGGCGGCGGAACGATACGGGTCTGTGCCGGTGACTGCCCCGCGTACGGCGTGCACGCGGTCGGCATGTTGGTGATGGGAGGCCGTGAATTCGGCGGCGTCGTGACGAGCGGTCCGACCTTGTTGATGGGAATGTCGTACCACTCGACGATCTTGCCGTTCCTGATGCGCACGAGGTCCGCCAGAGCGACCGGGTAGCCGCCCAGGTTGCCCCGGCCGCCGGCCGGGTTGTTGATGTCCGCGCGCTTGACCAGCACGAGCGTGTCCGTCGGACCACCAATGACGTACAACTCGTCGAGCCTGAGCCAGGCAGTACTCCGGATGAAGCCGTAGTACAAACAATAGCCGCGGGCGCCGTTACGACCGAGAATCTCTGCCGGGTCGGCGCGGTAGATGACGTTGTCGTCAATCAGCGCCATGTGAGCGGGAAGGTCTTTGGTGTTCGTGGTGTCGATCCACTTGATGATCACCTCGACAGCCGCCTTTTCTTCCGGCGTGTAGTTCGCCGGGTTCTGGCCGGTGCCCTCGAAGCCCTGCTGCTGCGTGGGAAGGCCCGGAGGCGGACCTTGAGCCTGAGGCACTGCATCGCCCGCACCCAGGACCAACGCCCACGGTTCTTCTTCAGGAGCTTGTCGATGAACGTGAATCTCGAGCGCCGCGTGCGCGGATGGGTCACCGCCGCGTGTGCTGGTGCGCTGTTGCTGGTTGGGGCACCCGCGTTTGCCCAGGTCGACATCGCCGGCGAATGGGCGACTCGTACCAATGAGGATCAACCGCACCGGGCACCCGGTGCCGATCTCGGCGATTACACCGGCATCCCCATCAACGCCGCCGCCAGGCAGAAGGCCTCGGTGTGGGACGCCTCGATTCTGTCGGAGCCGGAATCGATGGCCAAGCCGCATGCGCCGCAATACTTCATGCGCGGGCCCGGCCCGAATATTCGCATCACCAAAGTGACCGACCCGGTGACGCAGGTGCTCATCGCCTACACCATCGAGGGCTCGTTCGGGCGCAACGATCGCGTGATCTGGATGGATGGCCGGCCGCACCCCTCCGAGCGTGCCGAGCACACGTGGGACGGTTTCTCGACGGGTAAGGTCGAAGGGAATCGGCTGACCGTCACGACCACGCACATGAAGTACGGCATCCTCCAACGCAACGGCGTGCCGTCGAGTCCCGAGGCGGTCATGACCGAGCACTTCGTGCGGCACGGCAACTGGCTGACCGACGTCATCATCGTCGACGACCCGACCTATCTCGAGGAGCCGTTCATCCGCACCTCGACCTGGGAACTGAGCTCGAACATCACGCCCGATCAGCGCTTCATCTTCGAGGTGGTCGACGAGATTGCGGACCGCAAGCCGGGGTACGTGCCGGCGTCGCCGCTCGGCACCCGGCAGGAAGATTTCGCCAAGAAGCAGGGTCTCCCGTTCGAGGGGACGCAGGGCGGCAAGGTGACGACCTATCCGGAGTACGAGGCCGTCATTCGCAAGCAGTTGCAAGAGATGGCTGCCCGGCAGCCAGCCTCGGCGCGGTAAAGGACATCAGGCAGTCATGAACAACAAATCGGTGTTCTGCGGTGCGCGCGTGTGTCTCGCGCTCGCTGTCGCAGTGGGCGGTGTGGTGGGCGGCGTGGTGTCACTCGGGGCCCAGACCTCGCCGTTTGTCCGGGCGATGACCGAACCCTGGCCAGAGACGCTGGTGGTCGACGGCATCGAAATCCTGCCGGTACGTAAGAACGTGTACATGCTGGCCGGCGGCGGCGCCAACATCAGCATCGCCATCGGTGACGAGGGCGTGGTGATGGTGGACAGCGGCGCGGCCGGCAGCGCCGCGAAGATTCAGGCCGCCATCCGCAGGCTCACCCGGAAGCCACTGCGTTATCTGGTGAACACGGCGGCCGACCCCGACAAGGTGGGCAACAACAGCGAGATGGTGAAGTGGGCCGGCGGCACCAGTGGTCCACAGGCGGCGGCTGGGGGCCAGGGCGGCGGACAGGGCGGTCGGCCCGCGAACGTCGGCACCGCGTTCATCGCCCACGAAGCGTCGTACAACCGGATGATCACCGGCGGGAACGGTCTCGCCGCACTGACCGGGGATGCGCTGCCAGACTCGACCTTCTTCACCCCGCGCAAGGACTTCTGGGCCAACGACGAAGCCGTGCAGCTCTTCTACGAGCCCAACGCGCACACCGACGGCGACCTCATGGTGTTCTTTCGCGGATCGGAAGTGGTCCACGCCGGAGAGATTTACCGGACCGATCAGTTTCCCGCCCTGGACGTGCAGCGGGGAGGGTCGATCAACGGGCTGCTCGGTGGGCTGAATCATCTGCTGGAAATCGCAGTGCCGCAGCGCAATCAGATGGGCGGCACGCGCATTGTCCCGGCGTACGGCCGCATTTCGAACGAGGCCGATGTCCTGGAGTATCGGGACATGCTCACGATCATTCGCGATCGGGTGCAGGACCTTGCCGGCAAGGGACAGACGCTGGCGCAGGTGCGTGCCGCCGGTGTCGCACTCGAGTACCAGCACTACGGCAAGAACCCGCGGTGGACCACGGACATGTTCGTCGAGGCGGTCTACACCAGCTTGATGAAGAAGTAGGAGACCCAGGCGATGAACATCGGATCCATTGGACGAGCCCTCGTGGGTGCCGGCGCGTGCGCTGCATGGCTGGCGGCCGCTGGAGTAATTGATCTCGCCGCGCAGCAGCCGGGGCGGCCAGGCGGCCCTGCGCCGGCAGGTCAGCAGCCGGCAGGCGGCCGGGCGGGTGGTGCGGGCCAGGGGCGACAGGGTGGCGGGCCGCCCGCACCGCCGCCGGCAGCGCAAGCCGCCGCGCCGACCGACCTGACAGGAACGTGGGTGGCGGTGGTCACCGAAGACTGGCGCTGGCGTATGGTGATGCCGCCCAAGGGCGACGCCGCCAGCATTCCGGCGACTCGCGCCGCAATTCAGGCGTCGGAGCAGTGGGACCCGGCGGCCGACATCGCGGCCGGCGAGCAGTGCAAGGCGTGGGGCGCGCCCGGTGTCATGCGAATGCCGACGCGGATCCGCATCTCCTGGCAGGACACCCAGACGCTGAAGCTCGAGTTCGACAACGGGACACAGACGCGGCTGCTGCATTTTGATCGCGCCGCACAGCCTCCCGCACGACCCGACTACCAGGGGTTCTCGGCCGCGCGCTGGGAGACGGTCCCTGAGGGTCAGGGGCAGATCGTTGGTGGCGGCGGCCGTGGCGGCGGGCCGGCGTTGAGCGGTGGCCTGAAGGTGGTGACCACGCGGATGCGTCCCGGGTACATGCGTCGCAACGGCATTCCGTACAGCGCCAACGCCGTCTACACCGAGGCCTTCGACGTGACGCCGGGGCCGGCCAACGCTCAGTGGCTGATCGTGACGTCGCAGCTGGTGGATCCGCAGTACCTCAACCAGCCCTACATGCTGAGCTCGCACTTCAAGCGCGAGCCCGACGATTCCAAGTTCCAGCCGCGGCCGTGCGAGATCACGCCGCCCGTGCTGTCGGCGCCGCGCACCGAAGGGTTCTGATCGCGGCTCCGCGATGAAGACGTTCAGTCTGTCGCTTCTGCTGCTGGCCGCACTCGCGGGAGGTCTGGTCGCGCAGACGGCCGATGTCCGCCTGCCAGAAGGGCACGATTTCACCGCGCCCGATCGCGCGCCGTTTTCCCTGTCGGCAGACGGTTCACGGATCGCCTATCTCGCGCGCGCACAGGTGTGGGTGACTGCGGCGAGCGGCGGAGAGCCGACGCTCGTGCGCGGACCGGTCGACGCGCGCGGCAAGGCGAACCCGATCTTCTCTCTCGACGGTCGCTCGATCGTGTACTGGGCGCAGGACGATTCGGTACTCGAACGCGTCCCCGTGATCGGTGGCACGCCGGTGCGGCTTGGACGCGTCGACCAGCCCATCGGCATGAGCTGGACCTCTGACGGGCAGCTGCTCGTTGGCCAGGGTCAACGCGGCATCGCCCGAATGCCGGGCAACGGTGGCGCCGTGCAGACGGTCATCTCCGTGGCAGCCGGCGAAACGGCGATCGCGCCGCAGATGCTCCCCGACAACGATCGGGTGCTCTTCACGCTTGGCCAGGGGTCACCCGCGCGCTGGACCATCGTTGCGCAATCGCTCGCCACCGGTGAACGGGTCACGGTGGCAGCGGGCAGCAATGCGCGCTATCTGGCGCCCGGCGTACTGGTGTACGTCTCCGGATCGACAGTGGTGGGCAGCCGCTTCGATGCGACCACGTTGAAGCTGTCGGGCTCTCCGGTGACCCTCGCTGAAGGCGTCCTGACGGCCGTGACCACCGGCGCCGCCCAGGTCGCCGTGTCGCCCAACGGCGTGCTGGTGGTCGGTTCGCCCGATGCGCCGCCGGTCCGAATGGCGCTGGTGCGCCTCGACGGCACGCGAACGGTACTGGGGGAGGTGATGGCCGATGCCGCCGGACCCAGGTTATCCAAGGACGGGACGCGCGTGGCGTTCGCCGCGGCGACGCCAGGCGTTCGCGGCCGCGACATCTATATCGCCGAGCTGAGCGACGTGTCGCGTCCCCGCAAGGTGATCGCCAACGCCACGTTTCCGGTGTTCAGCCCGGACGGGCAGTGGCTGGCATTCGGATCGCTCGGCACGACCCGCGAGAACGGCGAAGAAGCGCTCTTTCTCCAGCGCGCCGACGGCTCCGGTGAGGCGCGCCTGATTGCCAAGCCGGCGCGCGCGCCGGAGAACTGGCGCGAGGGCGAACAGGGCTTTACCTTCATCAGCCACCGCGGCGGCGCCAACAACTACGATCTGTGGGCCTATAACCCGGATCGCAAGGAAGTCGAGCCGCTGGTCACCGTCGACGAGACGGCGCAGCTGAGCGGCGCGTTCTCGCCCGATCGCCGGTGGTTCTCCTACATGTCGAATGAGTCCGGCGACTGGCAGGTCTGGGTGCAGCCGTATCCCCGCACAGGGCAGAAGTTTCAGGTCACCACCACGGGTGGCCGCTCGCCGATGTGGCTGCCCGACGGGCGTCTCGTATTCGAGCTCGATGGCCACATTGCCACGGTGACGATGCAGCCCGGATCGACGCCGCGGTTCGGTCCTGTCGAGTCACACGCGATCGCCGGCTTCGTCCAGCCGTGCTGCGGCGGTCGTGGGACGTCACACCTGACGGCCGGCTGCTGATGCTGTTTCGCGACGGGCCGAGCCTGCGCGTCAGCAAGGGCGTGCTGGAGCGCGTAGCAGGCGGCCTCTAGCCGTTATCACCATGTGCGGATGGGCTTAGCGCACACAAATAGTCCTCGACTCACCCTCGTCGCTTCGCTACGGTACGGATCCCGTTAGAGAGCGGGACACAACGTAGGAGGGTGCCCATGTCAGTTGCCAAGGTGTCAGAAATCAGCGTGACCTCGACCAAGAGCTTCGAGGATGCGATCCAGCAGGGCATTGCCAGGTCGGCGAAGACGCTCCGGAATGTGAAGGGCGCCTGGGTCAAGGAGCAGCACGTGCGCTGCACCGACGGCAAGGTGACCGAGTATCAGGTCAACATGATGGTGACCTTCGTCCTCGACGAGTAGCGGAGCACCGCAATGGGCATTCTCGGGTGGATTATCTTCGGCCTGATCATCGGGGCGCTCGCCAAGCTGCTGATGCCGGGCAAAGACCCTGGCGGCATCATCGTGACGATGGCACTTGGTATTGCAGGCGCAGTCGTCGGCGGCTTCGTCGGGAGGACGCTGGGGCTGTACGAGGTGGGTCAGCCCGCCGGTTTCGTCATGGCGACGATCGGCGCCGTGCTACTGCTGTTCCTCTACCGCCAATTCAAGCGCGCCTGAGTACGTAGGGCGGGTCCGATAGGACCCGCCGAATTAGACCCGCCGATTTCACGGAAGCAGACTCGCGCGTTCGATGGCGGGCGGCGTGTAATCCCAGTAGCGCGCCGCGCCCAGGTTGAGTGCCGTGGCGCGCGCATTCATCGCTGCGGGCGTGGTGGCGGGCCACTGCCCGCTGTCGAGTCGCTCGAGAATCACCTGATAGGCCGCCGTGCGTTCGCTTTCCGAGAACGCGCAGTGGCCGGCCGAGTGCACGTAGGCGCTGCGGAGCAGTTCGCCCTTCCCGGCGCCGCGAACGGCCGCCGTGTACGCCGAGTCGATCGACGCCCACACGTACGGGTCGCCAGTCGTGCTGATCGTCAGCATCGGGATCGCGATCTTGCCGTCGAAGGGATAGATCTTCCGGACGAACTCGTTCGGACCCTTCTCCGGCGCCACCTTCGGCCCCTGCTCGAGCGCGCGCAGGTCGTCTCGCACCGACAGGCCCGCTTCGCGGTACAAGGCCTCAACCGTCCGACGGTCTGCGGCGCTGATCCGCTTGTCGTACATCCCTGCGTAACTGATGCCGGTGTTCCACGACGTGCCGCCGCCGGCGGGCTCCTCCAGTCGCCGTCGGAGTGACGTGAACTGCCGGCTGAAATCGAGCACGGTGCGATACGCCGCTTCCTGGCGTCCGGTCACGTCGTCTGCCGCCGGCTCCGGCACATCGCGCGTCGTCCAGATCGGCGCCTGGCCGAGGAGCAACGCCAGCATGATGCGTGCGCGTCCCTGTGGCGTGGTCTGTGCCGACTTCAACACTGTCTGCCACTGCTCGGTGAGTGCCGCATCGTCTTTCGGGATGTGGGTGAGCGGCATGTCGGGCTTCGGCGCCAGCAGCGTCTTCAATGTGTAGGCGACGTCGAAGTTGGTGTTCAGATACGGCGCCCAGCCCATGAGGCCACCGCAGAAGGCAACGCCGCCGACGAAGCGATCAGGATAGGTGAAGGCGGCAATTGCCGACACCTGACCGCCGAGCGAGTTGCCGGTGACGAGCGCGCGCGAGGGCCTGCTGAAGCGCGTCGTGAACACGTCAACCGTCTCGACAAGGTTTGCTGCGCCCTGATTGGTGAGCGAGCCAATCTTCGTGCGGTCGTTGCCGGCCCGTGCCACGCCGCGCGCGTAGAGCCAGTTCGATGTGTCGGAATTCAAGTCCGTGGAGTCGAGGGCCACGAAGAGCGTGCCGTTCCAGTTGTCCGGTTTGACGAGCGTGTAGCCCGTGCCGTCCTTCAACGCACCGGTGACGATCGTCGTCGGCACCTTGGTGGCCGTCAGCCCGCCGCGCTGGCCGTAGCTGGCGACCGTGCCGAACAGGAGGACGAGCGCCGCGATGGCGCCGAGGGTGGTGACGCGTCGGCTCATGGAAATAGACCTCGCCGGGAGCTTAAACCAACAGCAAGAGGGCACCAAGGAATCTCTTCAGAGCGCGACACGTCGTACGTAGGCCGGACCTTCCACCTCCGCTGAAGCTTCGGTGGACCGCCGTAGCCTTGGCGAAGGCTGGTCAGGTCCGGCGTCACGCGTCGCCTGTCTCGTGCGTGCCGAGACGCTGCGGCTCGGCCTCCGATCGGACGTCGTGGAAAACTATCGCGCTACGCGCTCAGTTTGCCTACTGACGCTCATCACGACGCCGATAGTCGGCCTCACCGCAGGTCCCGTCCCACCCGAGGCGAAGCGACGATGCTACGATCCCGACTGGAGAGAGCCGATGATGAACATCGTTGTGATGATTTTTGGCATCGTGGCGATCGGCTGGATCATCATCCTGCTGGACTGGATTTCGCGCCGCAGGGAACAGCGCCGCTCGACGCACTGACACAAGGCCTGATCGCAACCAAGCGCCGCCTTCGGATCGGACCAGTTCACGTGTTTACGTGCTACACTTGTTCGCGTGGCTGAGACCCAGAACATCACCCTGAGCGTGCCCCGCGAGTTGCTCAAGCGAATCAGACGTCTGGCCGCCGATCGGGATACGTCGGTCTCATCGTTGATGACAGACGCGCTGGCCCAGCTCGCCGACGAGGACCGTCGGTATTCTGCGGCTCGTCGACGCGCATTTGCCGCCCTGGCGGCCCCCCAGTCGCTCGGCACCTCCGGCAAACGATCGTGGTCGCGCGGTGATCTTCACGAGCGCTGATGAATCGCGAGTTCGTCGACGCCAACGTCCTCGTGTACGCGTTCGATTCATCCGCAGCGAAAAAGCATCAGGCTGCCAGAGAGCTTCTGGAGAGACTCTGGGAAAGCGGCGGTGGTTGTATCAGCGTCCAGGTGCTCCAGGAATTCTTTGTCACCGTTACGAAGAAGGTGGCCAGGCCGCTCGCCGTGGACGAAGCTGTTGCTCGCATTCGGGAACTGACCGCCTGGAAGGTGTTTGCCCCGACCGCAGACGACGTGCTTGGGGCCATTGAGCTCCAGGCGCAGGCGCAGATCAGTTTCTGGGACGCCATGATTGTCAGAGCCGCCGCCGAAAGCGGGTGTGGCGTGCTGTGGACCGAGGATCTGACCCACGGTCAGACCATTCGGGGAGTCCGCATCTCTAACCCGTTCCAGAAGTAAGTGACGGAGCGACGATGCTGCGATTGACCCTCCTGGACTGGATTTCGCGCCGCAGGGCACAGCGCCGCTCGACGCACTGACACAACGGGCGTCGGTGACATCAATCCGACTGCCACAGCGAGGGATCCAGCCAGCGCCGATCTCGATCCCCTGTACACCGAGGTCGATCCAGACGTCCCCGCACCCATTCTCCTGACTTGCGACGACCTTCCTGGGCTCGCCCGCGTTGTGGCTCCCCAGAATTCAGCCTCCAACGCCTGAAACGCAGAACCACAATCCAACTTTCTGGACGATTCGGCGCCTCCGCGGTCGAATTCGCCGCTCCCGCCTCCCGTTTGCACACTTTCTGTGGAGCGATCGGATGAAAGTCGCACCTTTGCGCTGAAAAATCAGCACGTCTTCCGATGGCCGCAAGCTGCGTCTATCGCTTTGGCGCGTTCGAGCTCGACGCCGACCGTCGTCGTCTCTACCGGGACGGTGGGTGGTGCTGCTGCGCGAACGTCACCTCGACGTCCTGATCGTCCTGATGAAGCGGGCGCCGGAAGTCGTGCCCAAGGACCGTCTCGTGGACGAGGCGTGGAGCGGCGCAGCCGTCACCGACAACAGCCTCGCGCAGGCGATCCGTGGCGTGCGAGAGGTGCTGTCCGGAAATCCTCGCGACGAGACCTTCATCCGAACCCACCATCGTGTCGGCTATCAGTTCGTGGCCGGCATCGCCGCGCGGACGCGCGCGCTGACCAGGAGCGACATCGAGTCCTTGCTGGAGCGTCACCGCGACTTCGCCAGCGGGCGGGCTCGTCTCGAAACGCTCAACCTGGAGCAGGTGAGCGAGGCCAGCCAGGCGTTTGTCGACATCCTGGAGCGGGATCCCGAAGAGGCGCGGGCGCACATCGGGATGGCGAACGTGCGTCTGCTCAGATTCGAGTCCACGCGCACCGACGCGGAACCCGACCGGGCTGCGCTGGCCGAGGCCGAGACACACGCGCGGGAAGCCTGTCGCCTCACGCCGGAGTCAGCCGATGCCTGGGGCACACTCGCGCTCGTGCGCCATCGTCAGGGTCACGGTCTCGACGGCCTGGCGGCGGCGCGCCGGGCAGTGATGCTCGACCCCGAGAACTGGCTGCACGACATCCGGCTGGCGGCCGTCACCTGGGGAGGGGAGCGGCTGCGAGCCGTCAGATCCGCACAGTGCAAGCACGATCGCATTCCGCTGGCGTGCTGGTTTGCGGCCACCGTGTTTGTGGCGCGAGGGAAGTTCGATCGCGCGATCGAGGAGCTGCGGAAAGGCTGCACGATGTCGGAGGTGGCGAGTCCGACGCGCTACTCCGCTGTTGGCCTGCACCTGCTGCAGGGGCTCATCCTCACGGCGATGGGCGACGATGATGCGGCGTTGGCGGAGTTCAGCTTCGAACTCGCCGGGATCGATCCGCGCCATGTGTATGGGCGGGAGGCGATCGCCACGACTACTTACTCGCAGTCTGCCACCCACTTCCGCAACGGCCGACTCGACGCATCTCAGGTCGTGTCAGCCGATCGCATGTTGAGCCTCGTCATGCCGCTGGCCCTTCAGGGCAGGCACGAGGAAGTGGCGCAGATCTGCGGCGCCGCCGTGCGTCGTGCCGAAGGCTCATTCGGCTGGATGCTCCCCGTCGAACCCCTCCTGCAGCCGTCGCGACGTCCCGAGTTGTAGGCCCCCGTCCTCGCGCTCATCGCCGACCGCGCGCTGTAGCAGACCTACGCGACGTCCTACGGCAAGAGCGACGATGCTGTCCTTGAAAACATGTCGACAGATGAACTGCTTGCCGAGGCCCTTCGCCTCTCGCGCGACCAGCGCGCCCGCGTGGCGGCTGAGCTCTTGTCCAGTCTTGAAGAAGGCGATGACGCCATCGCCGCTGCTTGGGCAGACGAGCTGGTTCGGCGCTCCAGCGACATCGCGGCTGGTCGGGTACAAGCGGTGTCGTGGGAATCTGCGCGTGCGGACATTCTGACCGAGCTCAGGCAACGCCGTGCGAGCGGACCTCCATCCTGAAGCTCGTTCCGAGCTGCGGTCTGCACCTGAAGCCTTCGCCGTCTGGCCCTCTTCGCTTTCGAAGTGCACGCCGATCTCTGGTCGCCCATCCTCGCCCTAATCGCCGACGGCGCGCTGTAGCACCCGCCCAAGACTAGAAGCGCCTCGAATGAACACGCCCGCTCACGAGAGCGGGTGACGCCGGCAGGGGACCCCGCCGCGCGCACGTGAGGAGCACGCCGGGGCCCCCGCCGTGCGGACTTTGCACGGTGGGGTGGCCATGGCGGGGTAGCCGGCGGCAGGCCCCGCTCGCACTGGCGGCCGAAGAATTAAGAAGATTCATCGATTCCGTCACTACTTCACCCCAGGCCGAGGCGCAGACTCACTTTCATAACAGGGGCACGGTTCGCTCCTGATGGAGGTGGTTATGCGGCGGACGGAAGTGAAGCAGTTCGAAATGCTCGTTCGGGTAAGTGGTTTCGGGAAGACCAACAGGGACCTGTTTCCGCCCGACAGTCTGGCGGGGCAGGCGTTTGAGACCGTGCACGAGTCGGTGTCGCAGTTGGGGAAGCGGGCCGTCTCGAAGATGACCAGTGCGAAAGGAGGGAAACATTCACGGGTCATCACGCGACGGGCGCTCGTCGAGCGGCTCCTGGCCATCAGTCGCATCGCGCGGGTGATTGGTGAGGATGCGCCGGGATTCGACGAGCCGTTCCAGATGCCGGCGTCGCGGTCGGACCAGGCGTTGCTGGCGGCGGGGCGGGTGTTCGCGCAGCAGGCGGAGGCGCAGCGAAGTCGGTTCGCGGCCTACGGCGTTCCTGAGGCGCATCTCACGTGCTTCCCCGGGCTCGCCGACGACTTCGAGGCGGCTATTGCTGCCCGTCGGGTCGGACGTGAGGAGCACACCGCGGCACGTGCGGGGATCGAATCGGCGATGGCAGCGGCGCTGGCCGCGCTTCGCAAGCTCGATCTCATCGTGCCCAATCTCCTGCACGACAACCCTGTGCTACTGGCCGTGTGGGAGGACGATCGCCGCGTGGAGTTCTTCTCGCGCGGCCGGAAGCCGAAGGCGAAGGCAGAAGAAGTGAACGTCGAAGGCGCTAAGGCTGAAGAGCCGAAGGCCGAGCAGCCACCCCTGAAGGTGGCATCGTGACGATGCGGGGGCCGGATGATGCGTCCGGCCCCCGTGTTTCGTGGGATCATGAATGCGGTGTCGGCGTCCCCGCTCGAAGCAGTCCTCTCCAGATTCTGGGGCTACACAGCATTCCGTCCTCTCCAACGCGAAGCGATGGAGTCGGTGCTCGCTGGTCACGACTCACTCGTCGTGCTGCCGACCGGCGGCGGTAAGTCGTTGTGCTTTCAGGCGCCAGCGCTCGTGCAGTCGCGTCTGGCGGTCGTCATCTCACCGCTCATCTCCTTGATGAAGGACCAGGTCGATACCCTGGTCGGCAACGGCGTCGCCGCGGGTCTCTACAACAGCTCGCTCGGTGCGAGGGAGAAGGCTGAGGTAGTTGCGGGTCTGCGCGCTGGCCGCTATCGCCTGCTCTATGTCTCCCCGGAGCGTCTGGTGGGCGAGGGTGGCGAGAACTTTCTCTCACTTCTGTCCCAGTGCGATGTCAGCTTCGTGGCCGTAGACGAAGCGCACTGCATCAGCCAGTGGGGACACGATTTCAGGCCTGAATATCGCCAATTGGCGCGGCTGCGCGACCGGCTGCCGGGCGTCAGCCTGCATGCCTACACGGCCACGGCGACGGCGCAGGTTCGCCGTGATATCGCCCTCCAGCTTGGGCTACGCGAGCCGCTGGAACTGGTCGGCCGCTTTGACCGCCCGAACCTGGTCTACCGGGTGCTCCCGCGCGGCGTCCTGAAGCGCCAACTGCTCGACGTGCTGGCGCGACACCGCAACGAGGCGGGCATCATCTACTGCACCTCGCGCAAAGAGGTGGACGCACTGGCGACATGGCTGACGGCCGAGGGCGTGCCGGCGCTTCCGTACCATGCCGGGCTCAGCGACTCGGAACGCAGCACCAATCAGGACGCCTTCCTCACCGAACGCGTCAACGTCATCGTCGCCACGGTCGCCTTCGGCATGGGGATCGACCGATCGAACGTCCGCTTCGTCGTCCATGCGGGCTCGCCACGGTCGGTGTCGCATTACCAGCAGGAGTCCGGAAGAGCCGGTCGTGACGGTCTCGAGGCGGAGTGTGTGCTGATCTCGTCGCCAGCCGACTTCATGCGCTGGCGCTCGATGCTCGAGACCAACGGCGAGCTGAACGACGCCAACATCGCCCTGCTGCGGCAGATGGAGAAGTACGTCGCCGGCATCGGCTGCCGCCACCGACACCTGGCGGAGTACTTCGGCGACACCTACGACACGGCAACCTGCGGCGCCTGCGACTATTGCCTCGAGGAGCTGGACTCGGTGGCCGACCCGGTGCTGCTCGCCCGGCAGATTCTGTCGTGTGTGGCCAGGGTGGGGCAGCGGTTCGGCACCGTTCACGTAACCAGCGTGCTGCGCGGCCACGCCAGCGACACGGTGGTGGCCCGGGGACACGATCAGCTCAGCACCTTTGGCCTGCTTCCCAACGCCTCCGTCCCGGAGCTTCGCGGCTACGTTCAACAGCTCACCTCACACGGCCTGCTCCGACAGACCGACGATGCGTATCCGGTGCTGACGCTGACGGCTCGGGGCTTGGAACTGCTGAGGAATGAAGGGAGTGCGCCGGGTCTGGCCCTGGCCCGTCAGCGGCCGGTCAAGAAGGACGCGCCGCGTCTACGCTCGCGCGTGGAAGTTGAAGGCTGGGAAGGAGTTGACCGCGATCTGTTCGAGCGGCTCAGGGCCCTGCGCCTCGAGACGGCACGGCAGCGCGGGGTGCCGCCTTACGTCATCTTCCACGACGCCACGCTCCGCGAAATGGCACGCCTGCGACCCACCTCGGTCAGCGAGCTCCTGTCGGTCAAGGGCGTCGGGGCCCGCAAGGCTGACGAACTGGGCGACAGCTTCGTCCTGGCGATTCGCGAGCATGTCGGAGGCGGGTCCTGACGGACCCGCCCTACATACAGTCCACTGACGGACCCGCCCTACATACAGTCATGAGCGACAAGAACGCGCGCACGGTGTACTCGACGGCCAGCGGCAGCATCTGCCCGAAGTGCGGCTGGCCGAAGAACGACTGCAAGTGCAGCTCGCAGTTTGCCCGCGACGAACCCCTGCCCACCCGCATCGTCGCCAAGCTCCGCATGGAGAAGAAGGGCCGTGGCGGCAAGACGGTCACTGTGGTCTTCGACCTGCCCCGCAATCAGGCGTTCCTGAAGGATCTGCTCGGCGAGTTGAAGCGCGCCTGCGGTACCGGCGGGGCGGTGTCCGACAACACGGTGGAGATCCAGGGCGACCACCGCGATCGACTGCGCGCCGCCCTCGAGAAGAAGGGGTGGGTGGTGAAAGGATAGTGGGTAGTGGGTAGTGAGTGGTGGGTAGTTGGTGGTGGGTGGTCGGTAGCGGGCAGTCTTGTAGAATGGCGATGATGCAGACGGGGCAGAGCGACACCGACCCGGAGACCGCGTCGGTACATCTCGAGATGTTGCGGCGCTCCTCGCCTGGTCGGAGGCTGGCTCTGACGTTCTCACTCAGTCGATCGGTGATGGCGCTGTCACGGGACGCGCTGGCCCGGCAATCGCCGGGTGCATCTACAGAGGATGTCGGCCTGCGTTTCATTGCCGAGAGCTACGGCGTTGATCTGGCCGAGGGGGTTCGCGCGGCACTGGCGGCTCGTCGACTGTGAGACCCGCCGACCTGAGTGCTGCGCTCGTGCCCGTGCTCGACGCGCTCGCCAGGCTTGGTGTGCGTCACTTTGTTGCAGGTTCCATTGCCAGTTCGGCGCACGGCGTGCCGCGCGCCAGCATCGACGCCGATGTTGTGGCTGAACTCGCGCCAGCGCATGCCCCTGGGCTCATCGCAGCCCTGGCGGACGCCTACTACATTCCTCAACAGCGGCTGGTCGACGCCATTCAGCAACGCTCGTCGTTCAGCGTGATTCACCTGGAGACCATGGTCAAGGTGGACGTGTTTGTGGCCAACGGCGTAAGCGATCAGCGCGCACTCGGTCGCATCCAGCTCGCGCGTCTCGAGGGCGGTGTGGAGATGCCTGTGGGTTCAGCCGAGGACACGGTCCTCGCCAAGCTCGAGTGGTTTCGCCGCGGCGGCGAAGTGTCGGAGCGCCAATGGACCGACGTCCTGGGCCTGCTGCGCGTGGCAGGGCCGCTCGACACGGAGTACCTGCTCGAGGGTGCCCGGGATCGACGCGTCTCGGATTTGCTCGATCGCGCGACGGCCGAGGCAACGGGCCCGGGACAGTAGCTTACTGCCCCGGGCGCAGGTAGACGTTGCCGTTGTCACTGCGCAGCCGCACTGGGGATAACTGCGCGTCCGGCAAAAGGTTACTCGGGTCCAGCTCGGCCAGCCATGGCACAGGGATTGAACCTCGACGGATGGGAGTCCGGATATGCGTTCAATGACCCTTCCGCTTGCCCTACCGCTCGTAACTTTTGCCGTGGCAGCGGTAATCGCTACCCATCTTCAGGCCAGCACCAGCTCTACCGGCCAGGCAGGACTGCCACAGGGTGGCGAGTCCAGGCTCAGCGAGTTGTGGGTTGAGCCGGAGCCGACCCGAGACCTTTATTACGGTGTCGGCGGGCGAGCGATGATGCCCAGCCCGACCGCCCGGTTCACGGTGCTCAAGATGAAGAAGGGCGGGTTCAGCGACGGCTACGACGTCCGCAGTCCCGACGGCAGGGAGTGGAGTGCCAAGCTCTATCCCGAAGCGCGAACGGAGGTTGTCGCGTCCCGCCTTCTGTGGGGCGTTGGCTACCATCAGCCCCCCATCTACACCGTGGAGAAATGGTCGGCCGAGGGTGCGCCCACCGAGAAGGACGCCCAGCCCGTGGCGCGCTTCCGCGAGAAGCAGCCCGCTGCGCTCAACGGACTGGTGGAGGACGAGCCGTGGTCGTACACGGACAACCCCTTTCTGGGCACACGCGCGCTGCACGGCCTGATCGTCCTTCAGGTGATGCTGACCAACTCAGACCTCAAGCCCGACAACAACATGCAATACACGCTCGAGAAGCCGCTTGAAGGCGCCCGGCGCTGGTGGGTGGCTCGCGACCTCGGACAGACATTTGGTCGCACAGGCCTGCTCTCGGCGATGCGCGACGACCCGGACGCCTTCGACCGGACCCGGTTCATCCTCGGCGTCAAGGACGGCATGGTCGAGTTCGAATACTTCGGACCGCATGTCAGCTTGACGAAGACGCTGACGACGGCCGATGTGCGATGGATCTGCCAGCGCCTGTCGCGTCTGACGGACACGCAGTGGCTCGACGCGTTTCGCGCCGGCGGCTATCCGGAGAACACGGCGCGACGTTTCATCCGTCGCATGAAGATCAAGGTGGCGGAAGGTCTGGTGGTCCAGGCATGAACGAGCTGACGATGTTGACAGCAGATCTGCCGGATGACGTCTGGCAGGCGCTTGTCCGCCTGCCGATCGCGGCCCTTCTGGGCGCCGCGCTTGCCTTCAGGCCGAAACGACGCGGGACCCCGACCAGAACGCCGGCGGTGGTCCAGACACAGATCATCCTGGCGGTGGTCGGAGCGGTGATCATGCTCGTTGTCGGCGCGAGCCTGGCGCGAGCATTTGGCATCGTCGGCGCCGCCAACCTGATTCGGTATCGCGCCAAGATCGAAGATCCGAAGGACGCAGCGGTCATGCTGTGTTGTCTGGCTGTGGGTCTTGCCTCGGGAGTCGGACTCTATGCATTGGCGGGCATCTCGACGCTGTTTCTGGTCGGCATGCTCGCAGCCATCGAGTCGTTTGAGCCGAACACCTCGCAAACCTTCGAGTTGCGGGTGAAGGCGGCAAAGGACACGCCTGAACTTCGCGCCAAGCTGGAACATCTGCTGGAACGGTTCGACGTAGAGCACTCGCTGCGCAGCACCTCAGACGATGAGCTGACCTATCTGGTGAAGGTGCCGTTCGGTGTCGAAACGGACCCGATCACCGACCGGATTCAGCTCTTGTCCAAAGACGACACCCTGGCGGTGTCATGGGATGACAAGAAGCCGAAGAAGCCTGCCTGACCCGAACGAGGCCCCCCAGTGAAGCTGATCATCCAGCCAGACGAAGGCATCAAGCCGCTGATGAAGGCAGTCCGGACCGCCAAGCGCTCCATTGATCTGGTCGTGTTCCGATTCGACCGAACGGACCTCGAGAAGGCGCTCGGGGCGGCCGTGGCCCGCGGGGTGGCGGTTCGCATGCTCACCGCACACCACAACAGCGCCGGCGAGAAGCGACTGCGCGAGCTGGAGTCTCGACTTCTCGAAGCCGGCGTCACCGTGACGCGCACCTCGGACGACCTGCCGCGCTATCACGGCAAGATGACGATCATCGATGGTGCGGCCTACATCCTGGGATTCAATTACACGCGTCAGGACATCGAGGAAAGCCGGAGCTTCGGCCTGGTCACCAGGGACAAGAAGCTGGTCAAGGAGGCGACGCGCCTCTTTGAAGCCGACTCGACTCGACAGCCCTGGGAGCCTGCGGACAAACGCCTTGTCGTCAGCCCCGAGAACTCACGACAGCGCCTGACCGACTTCATTCGCAGTGCCAGGAAAGAGCTGTTGATCTACGACCAACGGATCACGGACAAGCTCATCCTGCGCCTGCTGAAGGAACGGCTCGAGGCCGGCGTCGAGATCCGTGTCATCGGGAAGATCGACAAGAGCGCCGAAGGGATCTCCTCATGTAAGCCTGGCGACCTGCGTCTGCATGTCCGGGCGATGGTGCGGGATGGGTCCGCGGTGTTCATCGGCAGCCAGAGCCTGCGCAAGAACGAGCTGGACGCGCGTCGGGAGATCGGCCTGATTGTGACCGACAGGCGAATGGCCGCGAAGGTGCGCGCGGTCTTCGAGGCCGACTGGGCCAACGGCAGGGTCAAAGGCAAGGACATCGCCGAGGTCGAGATGAAGGCCGAGGCGAAGACCATCAAGGCGGAAGTCAAGGCGGAAATTAAGGCGGAGAACAAAGCGGAAGAGAAGGAAGCTACTTCCGTCGCGTGATCACGCCCGAGTCAACTACCTGGCCCGATCGCGAGATCGTATTGAAGGTCAGTTCGTCTCCGATGATCTCCGCGGCGAGAAAGGACAGGTCGGTATCGAGCCCACGCGCGGTGAGTCCGGTCGTGCGGTCGATGTTGCCCTCGCGCAGCTTTCCGCTGTTGCCGACCACGAAATAGGCGATGCCCTTCTGCGGCTTCACGCGCTCATAGAAGTGATCGTGACCGCTGAAGACCACGCTGACGTTGTTCTGCACGAAGAGCGGCTCGAGAACGTCCCGCAGCTGCGTATCCGATCCGTGTTTCTCGCCCGATGAATAGAGCGGATGGTGGAAGAAGGCAATCTTCCAGTCCTCCTTGCTGCTCTCGAGTTCTCCCTTGACCCACGTGATCTGCGCTGGCACTGGATAGCTGCTCTCGAGGGCGAAGAACCGGACGTTCTGTTCGGGCGCCTTGAACGAGTAGAACAGCTTGCCGTCCATGTTGAACAGCTTGTAGAAGCGCTGGTTGCGGGTGTCGTGGTTCCCCAGCGACGCGTAGAACTTCACGTTGGTGTCGAGGAGAGGTTTGTAGGGGATCTCGAACTTCCTCTGAAAGTCAGCCGGGCGCTGGCCTCCGTAGAGGTTGTCGCCAACCAGGATCGCCATGTTGAAGCGGAAGGTGGTATTCAGCTTGGCCAGTTGTTCGGCCAGCTGGTACTGCACGCGGCTGCCGGTTCCGAAATCGCCAAGCACCGCGAACTTCAGTGACCCTTCCCGATTGGGCAGGGGAGTCGGCGCCTGAACAGGTCCCGCGTCCACGACAGCCGGGACGGCCACGGCGGTCCGTGGCAGGGTCTGGCATGCGGAAAGGAGCCCGATGCACAGGCTCAGGGCGGCGACGATCAGCGGTGGCGTGGGAACACGCCTCGCACGTGCCATGCGATCAGAGACCAGGCAGGGCTCGGTCGATGTAGTCGATGACGAGGTGAGCATGGTTGTCGAACAGGATCAGGCGGTCGCCCACGAACCGATACTCGAGATCCTCAGGCAGCTTCGGCAGCACGTCCAGCACGTGCGGAGGCATTGACGACAGCGGTATGCCGTCTGGATACGGGCCGTTGATCCGGACGGGCGTGCCGACCGGATTTTCATCCAGAATCGAGGAGCGCACGGCCGGACCATCCGGACGCCTGAACTCTGCCAGCAGGCGGGCACGGATGTAGGCCTGGGCGGCGGGACCAAAGATGGCTCCTGGTCGCGCTCCCGCACGGGCGCCCACGATCGCCTGGCTGATCTGCCGCTGGTTGTCGTCTATCTCCGCTGGCGTGCCGTCGTTGGGTACCGGCTTGATCCGCGCGGTGACTTTGCTTCGCAACTCAACATAGGTTCCGAGAGCCTGCTGAAAGTCGGCCACCGCCGCGAGCTGGGGCTCTGGCCCCTGGGGGCGTGTTCCCGCCTGCCCCATGCCGAGAGCCGCCGGCAACAACGTCCCGGCCGCCAGCATCATCGCCGCGACGGCGAAGGAGCTCATCACCCTCATCGTTCTCCCCACGGTGCGACATAGCCAACCGAGAATCGCCTTCGGCCATCCTGGAGACTCTGCGCGAGATCGAGCCGGATCTGATTCCCCGCCCGTGACGTGTTGACGCGAAGGCCAAACCCGACGTCGACGAGCACGGGAGAGTCTGTGGGCTGGATCCTCGACCTTGCCTGGGCGGCGTCTGTGAATGCCGCCAGGCCCATGAATGCCGGACCGAAACGCGTGGGCAGCGGATGCACATACTCAACCGTGGCGTAGGCCAGCTGGCGTCCGAACGCTTCGGTGGTCAGCACGCCCGAATTGTAGAAACGGTGCGCGCGCAGCAATCCTACCGGTTCAGCTGCAGAGGCGGCCGCCGGCCACAGCACCAGGGGTGCGCCGCTTTCGGCTACCGACATGCCCACCCGCGCCGAGAGCCTGGGGCGATCGTCCTGTGTCGTTGACCGTGCCTGCAGGATGACGTCGCCGGTGCTGAAGGCCGATGAGGTCTGGGTCCGGAACACGGAACCTGACACGATCGCGGCGACGTGATCGTCGAGCGCACGGCCGTTTACGTTGGCGTTCAGTTCGAGGTAGTTGGTGGTCGCGATGCGATTGAACGCCGGTCCGGCCTCGACGCGCAGCCAGCTGGTGACCCAGTCACCAAGGAAGGCACCGGCGCGCACGCGTTCGACTTCGACATCCCCAGGGTAATTTTCTTTCTGCCAACTGAGATCGACCCGAGCCACGCCCGGGAGGACGCCTGGCGCAGGGGCGGCAACCTGCAGCCTCACCCTCGGCCGTCCGGCGGCCCACCTCACAGACGGCGACCAGACGTCGGAATGACCGGTCAGATCGGAAAAGGTCAAGCGCAACTCTCGTGTGAATACGGTGCGAGCGGCGATCGAGGCCCAAGTGGTCGCCGACTTCAGCGAGCGTGAGCGTTCGAAGATGATGGGCCGCACGATCACCGAGTCTTCCAGCAGATCGTAGCGAACTGTGCCGATCGAGGCAGTAGGAAAGTCGATCAGTTTCCGGTTGGCGCGGGCGAGACGACCCCTCGTCAGGACGTCACCTTCCCGCAGATCCAGATAGTCGGCCAGACTCACTGGGTTCCCGCGCACGAGACCTTCGACCCTGATGTCGCTGATGCGGGGCTCGCCGATCGCGTTCAGGGCCTCGAGGGCACCCTCCACGTCGCCGGCGACGAATCGCGTCGTTGCCGCATCGCGCTGCGCCTGCACTTCGGCCGCTGAGGGTTCGATCTGGGCCCATCCGGGGGTGGCGCCGCAGAACACCATCACGAAGAAGACAAACAGTGACGGCGCTCCGGGCGTGCTGTAGAGCTTCATTCGGCACCTCTAGCGGTGCCAGTGCAAGTCGGGTGCCCGCCGACACGCTCTCGCCTTGCGGCGACGAACCCGGAGGCGTGCCCCCGGGCTCGTCAATACTACCGGTCCGCTTCCCGGCCGGAGCGCGAACCTAACGACAGACCTGGAGCGTTGAAAGGGTCGTGAACGTTGTCGTGACGCCGTTGGTACAGGTTCCCGTGGTCGGGATGCCATTCACGTCAAACGTCTGCGTGCAGGTGACGCCCGACTGCGTGCTGCTCTGCGTGCGGGCCGCATTGTCGTAGCTGTAGTTCACCGAGCCCCCGCCGGAGCCGCTGATCGTTCCGGCGGTCGGCCGCCCCGAGCTGTCCCACGCGGAGTAGGTGGTCGTGCTGGTGACGGTCTGACCCCCGGACGTAGACGTGGCCACGATGGTCGCCAGGCGACGCTGTCCGTCCTGGGTGAGCACGCTCGTCCCCGTGGAGTTGAGACCCGCACCGGTGACCGTCGTCGTCGTCCCGAGTGCGCGATTGAGTGGTGGAATGACGGCGATTTCATCGACGACGTCGCCGCGCGAGGCGTGGCGGGTTGTCGAGACCGACGTGAAGCTCGTTCCAATGGTGTCCGTGTACACGTTCGTACACGTGCCTTCAACGGATGCGTTGTTGAAGGTGCAGGTGCCGTTGATCGTGGAGGTGAATTGCGACGAGGCCGTCACGATGCGGTAGGTTGCTGGACCCGTGCGGCAGGATGTGGACGCGGTGCCGCCGCCCGCTGACCCCGTCCCCCCGGTCGTTCCCGTACCTGTGGAACCGCTTCCAGAGCTGCCCTGCGAACTGCTCGGTGACGCCGGTGACGACCCGCCACAGAACGTAGTCGCCACGCACATCACGATTACTGCCGCCAGACGTCTGTACTCATTCCGAGCTTGTTGCATTTGCGCCCTCCTTGGCTGCATGAGGGTACGGCACAATACCGCGACGTGTCCATCCTCGCGGAGCGAACGGCTCGATTGCTCGGTGCCGCCATTCTTGTCGTCACGTGTGTGACCGCCGTCCTGTCGCCCGCCGTGCCATGGTGGTTGACTGCCAGTGCGGCCATTGTGTGTGCGACCGCACTGTGGCGGACCGACTGGGCGCTCGTCGCACTGCTGGCGCTGGCGCCGTGGGGAGCACGGCTCGCCACCGTGCCCGTGCGCGCCACCGAGTTTCTGTGTGCGGCTTTCCTGATCGGATGGTTGCTGCGGCTCGATCGTCCACTGCGCCTGGCGGGGCGAGGCGCGCTGACGTCGGCACTGGCAGGTGGCGTCTACGCGCTGCTGGCCGCCATCTCCTGGGGTCGCCTGGCGTTTCAGGCTTCGCCTGACACAGGCTGGGCGCGTGTTCTCGACGCGCTGCGGATCCTGCCCGCCGACTATCTGGTGACGGCGGGGCGTGACCCCCACACGGCGGCCGCCCTGCAGATCATGCTCGGCGTGGTGCTCTGCTGCGCCGCCTCGACGATCATCGCGCGGGATGGCGCGGTGCGCGGGCGCCTGATGGCGGTGATCGCGCTGGTGGGCGTGGTGGCTGCCGCGGCCACGATCGTGGCGGTCCCGATCCGCTACTGGCTGACCGACGATACCAACGAGCTGATCCGGTATTTCGTGAGCACGCGGTCGAGATATTCGTTCCACGTGCCAGACGTCAATGCGGCTGGCTCTCACTTCATCCTCAGCGGATTGCTCCTGCTTGGCGTCGCCGCCGTGGCCCGCCGCCGCGTTCTCCAGTGGATGGGCATCGTCATCGTCGCGGCCGCGCTCTGGATCTGCGGGTCCAGGACGGCGATGGCCGCCGGGGCCATGCTGCTGGCGTTCTGGTTTTCAGGGTGGCGGCTCGCCCAGAGCGGCTGGCGCTGGCCGGCCATGACGACGCGGACCATTGGCGCCGTGGCCGGGGGAGCGCTTCTCGTCCTGGCGTTGTCGCCGGTGGTGCTGGGCAGTGCGTCGGCGATGAGCGGGAGCGCGAGTCGCTCGATGAGCGTGCGCGAGGAGTTCCTCGTGACCAGCACGCGGATGCTCTCCACGGCGCCGGTCCTCGGCGTTGGCGTCGGCACGTACTATCAGCGCTCCAGTGAGTTCATGCCGCCTGGCATCCGGGCACTCTACGGGAAAGAGAATGCCCACGATTACTACATGCAGACGGCCGCCGAGCTGGGCATTGTCGGCGTGGTGGCGCTGGTGGCGTGGCTCGGGCTGGCGCTGGCACCGCTGTGGCGCGCTGTCGGCGCATCGTGGGGTCCCACACCGGCGTTTGCCCTGCTGCTCGGATGCGTCGGCTTTCTGCTGACGTGCATCACCGGCCACCCGTTTCTCGTCGTCGAGGTGAGCGTCCCGTTCTGGGCCGCGCTCGGCATCGCGATGAGCGCGGAGAGTCGGGCGTAATCGCCGGGTCGTTCCGACCCGGCCTACGTACGACATCGAATCGCCACGCGTAAACGCCGGGTCGTTCCGACCCGGCCTACGTACATTCCGACCCGGCCTCGTACGGACCGTGCATCGCGCATCGTACGTAGTCGCGCGTCGTACGTAGGGCGGGTCGGAACGACCCGCCGTGCAACGGTATACTGACAACGTGCCGGCCTCGTGGCAGCGTGTCCTTGCCGTAATTGGCGTGGCGTGGGCACTGCTGGCTGCAGGTTCAGCGGTGCGCGCCAGCCTCAATTTCCCTCCCGACCCGATGGCGCAGCTCGAGTCGGAGTTTCGCGCCCTCATTCCGGAACTGCCGCCGAGGGGGACGGTCGGCTATCTCGAACAATTTGAAGGCAACGGCTCGGTTGACGCCGTCCGTGTCCACTACGCAGCGCAGTATGCGCTCGCCCCGCGCATCGTGGTTGGCCGCACGGGTCCCGAGTTCGTCATCGTCGCGATCGGCACCGAGCGTCCCGGTGGGGATCCCCGCCTGCGCGGCTACGTCCAGGTGGCCAGGACACCGGCGGGCCATCGCGTGTTCCGGCGCTTCACGCCATGATCCAGGCCCTTGTCGGTCTGCTGTTGCCGATCGCGGCGGTGTGGACCGCCTTTCGGGCAGCGAGGCTTGGAGAAGCCGCGCATTCGCGACTGCTGACGCTGGCGCTCGCCTCGTGCGTCGGCATTGGCGCCTCGTCGGCGTTGACCTTCACCACGCTGATGCTGGGCGGTCGGCTCGACTCCGGCTTCGTCGTGGGCGACGCACTGTTCTGGCTGGCGATTGGCGCTGTCTCACTGTGGGTGGCGCGTGGGCGGGCGCCGTTTCCGGCGGCTGCCGCCTTCCCGGAGTGGACGAAGTCGGACCGTGTGCTGCGGGGCGCATTTGTGGTCGTCTTCGCGATGGCCTGCGCCGTGCCCATCATCGAATACACGATTGCACCGCACGGGCAGTGGGACGCGTGGGCGATCTGGAACCAGAAAGCGCGGTTCATGTTCCGGGCCGGCCCTCAGTGGGTCGACTCGATGGCCATTCCCTGGTCACAGCCCAGCCATCCGCCGCTCGTGGCTGCATCCGTTGCAAGGCTCTGGGCCTACGCTGGCCGTGAGCTGACGACGGTTCCAGCGATGCTGTCTGGAGCTTTTGCCATCTCGATGCTGACCGTCGTGATGGGAGCGCTCGATGTCCGTCGCTCGCGGGCGTGGGTGGCTGGCGCCATCCTGATCGCGCCGCTGACCTTCACGCACCTCGCGTCAGCGCAGACGGCTGACCTGCCGATCGGGTTGTTCTTCATCGCCACGCTGGTCATGCTGCCGATGCGGCCACCGGAGTGGCGCAACGGGTTCAACACTCGCGCCTCACTGTTACTGGCCGGCGCCACCGCGAGCCTGGCGGCGTGGACCAAGAACGAAGGCGTGGTGTTTTTCGGAGCCTCCACGGCGCTCGTCGTCTGGTCGATCCTCAGGCACGGCCGAGTGCGCGACCTCGCCTGGTGGGTCGCTGGTGCCACGCCATTCCTGGCCGCGCTGGTGTGGTTCAAGTTCGGTGTGGTGCCGGAAGGGCCCGATTACCTCGAAGGCGCCAACACCGCTGGCGTGATCCTCGACCGTGCCCTCGATCCGGTGCGTCTCGGCGTGATTGCCGACACGCTCTCGACGCTGGCCGTGAGGTGGGGAGGGCCCGGTGCCCTTGGATCGCTCCTGGTCGTCGTGGGTCTGGCCATCGGCTCGGCTCTCAGGCCTACGGCGCGCATCGCACGCGGATTCCTTGTCGTCTCGGCGGTGATGGTGGCCGCCTACAGCGCGGTCTACCTGCTTACGCCCTATGACGTCAACTGGCTCATGCTCACCACCTTCGATCGGCTGATCCTGCAGCAGTGGCCGATTCTGGTGTTTGCGGCTTGCGCTCCCGCCGATCGGGCCGGGACAATATCCTGATGATCGCCACCCAAGCTCCGTTGGCCGGAGCCTATGTCCTCGAGGTTGAACGACGAGAGGATGCTCGAGGATTTTTCGGCCGTGTGTTCTGCGTCAGGGAATTCGCCGCCCTTGGCCTCGATCCGGCCGTGGCCCAGGCCAACGTGTCGTTCAATCGCACGCGCGGCACGCTGCGTGGCATGCACTTCCAGTATCCCCCGCACGCGGAAACGAAGATCGTCCGGTGCACGCGCGGCGCGCTCCTCGACGTCATCGTCGATCTCCGGCCAGAATCGCCGACCTATCTGAAGCACTTCGCGGTCGAGTTGAGGGCCGACAATCACAAGAGCCTGTACGTGCCCCGGCGATTCGCGCACGGCTACCAGACCCTCGAAGACGACACTGAGGTGATGTACCTGACGGGGGAGTTCTACGCGCCGGCCGCCGAAGGGGGAGTGCGCTTCGACGATGAGAGCGTCGGCATCTCGTGGCCGCTTCCCGCATCGGAGATGTCGCCCAAGGATCTGGCCTGGCCGTCGCTGCGCTCTCGTGAGCCGGAACTGCAGCAGCGCATGGCACCCGCAGTCGACTAGCAACCAGGAACTAAGAACTAGGAACTAGGAACCAGGAACCAGGAACTAGGAACCAGGAACTAAGGGCAAGAGAAGGACTCAGAGTGATCATCGTAGACACGGCCCTGCGCGCCCGTGAGGCCGCCGGCAAACCGATACGTGCGGGCATGATCGGCGCGGGCTTCATGGGCCGCGGCGTCGCCAATCAGATCATCAACCATGTGCCCGGCATGCGCATGTCGGCCATCTACGCGCGGCGCGTGGAGCAGGGCGTCGAGGCGTACACCTACTCGGGTGTCGCACCCGATGCTCCGGTCGTCGTCGATACCCAGGCGGCGCTTGATGCCGCCATCGAGGCCGGACGCCCGGTGGTGACGGCCGACCCGATGCTGCTGTGCCGGACGCCGCACCTCGACGCGCTGATCGACGTCACCGGGGCCATCGAACTGGGTTCGCACGTCGCACTCGAGGCCTTTGCGCACGGCAAGCACGTCGTGCTGATGAACGCCGAGCTCGATGCCACCCTCGGTTCAATTCTTCAGGTCTACGCGAGGAAACACGGTGTCATCGTCTCGACCTGCGACGGCGATCAGCCCGCGGTGCAGATCAACTTGTTCCGCTTCGTCTCCGGCCTGGGCCTGGTGCCGCGGCTGATGGGCAACATCAAAGGGCTGCAGGATCGCTATCGCACGCCGCTGACGCAGCGCGCGTTCGCGGAGAAGTGGGGACAGAAGCCCGAGATGGTCACCGCCTTTGCCGATGGATCGAAGGTGAACTTCGAGCAGGCGATCGTCGCCAATGCCACGGGCATGAGCGTCGCCAAACGCGGCATGCTTGGATGGGATCATCACGAGCACATCGACACGCTGACGAAGAGATACGACCTCGACATGCTCCGCTCGCACGGGGGGATCGTCGAATACGTCGTCGGCGCGCAGCCGGGTCCGGGGGTCTTCTGCCTGGCCGAGCAGCCCGACGAGCGGCAGCGCCATTACCTGAATCTGTACAAGCTGGGGGAGGGCCCGCTCTACTGCTTCTACACGCCCTATCATCTCTGTCACTTCGAAGCGCCGAACAGCATCGCGCGTGCGGTGCTCTTCGGTGACTCGGCCGGCATTCCGATCGACGGACCCCGCGTGGAAGTCTGCGCCGTGGCCAAGCGCGATCTGAAGGCGGGCGAGGTACTCGACAACTACGGGCACTTCATGACCTACGGGGAAGCTGTCGCCGCCGCCGAAGGGCGACCCGGTCGCTATCTTCCCGAAGGTTTCGTGGAGGGCTGTCGCCTGATTCGCGACGTGGCGAAGGACAGCGTCGTTACCTACGACGACGTGGTGCTCCCGCCGGGCCGGTTGTGCGATCGGTTATATGCGGAGCAGGAAGCGGCGTTTCCGACGGCGGGTCTACAAAGCAGACCCGCCCTACGTACGTAGGCCGGGCCCGTCGGACCCGGCGCCACACTCACGCCTCGAGGACGATGATGCTGCGTTCGTGGGCGCTTGACCCGTTGCCCTGACGCGTGTCGCGCAGAATCTGAACCAGCGACTCGAAGGTTTCGCGATCTGGCTGGACCAGCGTCGAATCCGCCAGCGCGTCGAGCAGCCGCAGCTCCAGCTGGGGAACCGAGAGATGCTCGTCGAGCGCCATCAGCGCGCGGCCGTCTGAGAGGGGTAGCAGGTCCACGCCCGTTCTGTCGCGAAGCGCCCGGCTCGGAGCCACCAGAATCACCGCACGGTTACCCACCCAGTTGACCTCGGCGGAGGGCCGCGATGCCGTGGGCATCATTGGCTCGATGGTCCGCACAATAGCGCGACTGATATCAACATCAATGGTCTTGAGTGTCGCAATCACGTCCTCGGGCAGGGTCAGCGTCACCGCCTTGGCGGGTCGGCTGAATTTGCGGGGACGTCCTCGACGGTTGGCGAGCGACCTCACTGTAGCTGCCGGCCTTTCCGAGCGAACCGCTCGTTCCTCGAGCGGCAGGCTGGTCGACGCCAGACAGATGGCGAAAAGAGCCAGAACACGGCGCCAAGGGTGCATGAACGTAGTGTGACGCATGGGATCAAGAATTATTAATCACAAATTATATCGAAAGAGGCATTTTATTTTATAGAATTAACCGAACCGGGACATGCCCTCCACATCGCTCCGCTGTCGGCTGTGTGACGCCCCGCTCCACAGGCCTGTCATTGACCTGGGCGCGACGCCATTGGCCAATTCGTTCCTGGCCGCAACCGATCTGGGCGATGACGAGCCCCAGTTTCCACTGCGCGCGTACCTTTGCGCTTCCTGCCAGTTGCTCCAGCTCGAGGCGATTTCGACGCCCTCGGACATCTTCAGCCGCTATGCGTATTTTTCCTCGTACTCGCAGACACTCCTGCGGGAATCCGAGCGGTACGCGCAGGCGACAATCGATCGGCTCGAGCTGCGGGCGGGCGACAGCGTCATGGAGGTGGCCAGCAACGACGGCTATCTGCTCCAGTTCTTTCACCGTGCGGGACTCAAGGTGCTCGGCGTCGAGCCAGCCAGGAACGTGGCTGCAGCCGCGCGGGAGCGGGGCATCCCCACGGTGTCTCACTTCTTTGGTACCCAGGTCGCCGAGACACTTGTTCGTGAACATGGTCAGCCACGCCTGCTGATTGCCAACAATGTCGTGGCCCACGTGCCAGACATCAACGACTTCTTCGGCGGCCTGCGGACGCTGCTGGCGCCAGACGGGACGCTGTCAATCGAGTGCCACCACGTGCTCTCGCTCGTCAGGCACGCGCAGTTCGACAACATCTATCACGAGCACTTTCAGTATTTCTCGCTGCACTCGCTGAGCCATGCGCTGGCTGCGCATGGTTTGACTCCCGTTGACGTGGAAGAGATCCCGGCCCAGGGCGGATCGCTCCGGGTATCAGCGCGGCACGCGGCGTCGCCCGAGGCCCGCGGACCCTCACCGAGGGTGGCCGCGATGCTGGCGCTCGAGGACTGCGCCGGACTGGGACGTCAGGAGACCTACGCCACCCTGGCCCTGCGCATTGCTGATATCAGGGTTGGCCTGCGGCGGTTTCTGGAGGCCGCGAAGGAAGACGCGAAGTCCGTTGTCTGCTTTGGCGCGGCAGCGAAGGGCAATACGCTGCTGAACTACTGTGGCGTGCACGACGATCTGGTCGACTACGCGGTCGACAGCAGCCCGCACAAGCAGGGTCACTTCCTACCGGGCAGCCACATCCAGGTGCACGCGCCCTCGAGGCTCGCCGAGACGAAGCCCGACTACGTGCTGATCCTGCCCTGGAATATTTCCGAAGAAATCATGGCGCAGATGGACGGAGTCCGCGCCTGGGGCGGACAGTTCGTCGTCCCGGTGCCCACCCTACGCGTGCTGCGCTAGTTCGGCGGCGCGCGTGCGGCCGGCTGGTGCGGTCCAGTAGAACTCGGAATCGATCTGGGCCGTCGACAGGAGGTGCTGCAGCTGCTTGATGCGGGTGAATGGACGATGGCGGAAGAGTTCCTCCGTCATGCCGGTCTGCTCGTAGAGATCACGCAGCTGGGTCGAGCCCTTCACCAGATCCCACTCGCAACTGAACCCGGGGAGTTCGGTGGACACGCGGTCGAAGCTCACGCGATAGCTGCGCTGATCGGGGTCGCTCTTGCCGAAGCTCACCGCGCAGTTGGGGAAGACGCGGGCGATGGTCGCGGCAATGTCGCGAATCTGGTAGTTCTCGTCGGTGCGACCGACGTTGAACACGCGGTCGTGGATTGCCTCCCGCGGAGCCTCGAGACTGGCGCGGAACGCACGGCAGATGTCGAGCACGTGCACGATCGGCCGCCACGGCGTGCCGTCGCTGACCATGGCGATCTTGTTGGTCGTCCACGCGAGCGCCGCGAGGTTGTTGACGACCAGGTCGAAGCGCATCCGGGGAGACGCGCCGTAGGCGGTGGCGTTGCGCAGGAACGTCGGCGAGAAGGTGTCGTCGGCCAGGTCGGACAACTCGCGCTCGTCGAGCATCTTGCACACGGCGTAGTCGGTCTGCGGATCGAACGGCGACTGCTCGTCGACGATGTCGGCGCTGGACTTGCCGTAGATGCTGCAGGACGAGGCGTAGACGAAACGCGAGATGCCGGCCGTCTTGCAGAGCGCGGCGAGTCGCATGGTGGCGCGATGGTTGATGTCGAAGGTGACGCGGCGTGACAGCTCGCCAAGGGCGTCGTTGGACAGGCCGGCGAGGTGGATGACGGCGTCGATGCCGTCGAGGTCGTCCCGGGTCACCAGGCGCACATCCTTGGTGATGGTCCGGAAGGCCGAGAACGGCTCCGCGCCAAGCTGGGCGTCGCGGAAATACCCGGTGTCGAGCCCGACGACGTCGTGACCAGCCGCCGCAATGTGCGGGGCCATCAGGCATCCGATGTAGCCGTCGGTTCCCGTGATCAGTACGCGCACGCTACCAGACCTTCCATGGCGCCTGTCCGCTTGCCCACGCCTGTTCGAGTGCCTGTCGATCCTTGGGTGTGTCCATGCATTGCCAGTATCCCTCGTGCCGGTAGGCGGCCAGTTGACCCTGCGCCGCGAGGGTGGCCATGGGGCCGTTTTCCCAGGCCTGGTCGTCGCCGCTCACCAGATCCACTGCGCGCGGATCGATGACAAAGAACCCGCTGTTGACCCACATGTCGGTCAGGCGAGGCTTCTCTTCGAAGCCCACCGCGACACCCTCCGCGGGGAACGTGATGACGCCAAAGGGGAGCCAGGGGCGCACCGCGGTGACCGTCACTAGCTTACCGTGGCTGCGGTGGAAGTCGAGAAGCGTTCGCACGTTGACGTCAGCCACGCCGTCGCCGTAGGTCATGCAGAAGGGCTCCGAGCCCAGCAATTCGCGCACACGCTTCACCCGGCCGCCGGTGGCCGTGCTCTCGCCGGTGTCAACGACCTGGACGCGCCACGACTCGCCGCGTTCGCGCGCGAAATATTCGGTCAGCAGTGAGCCGGCGTAGCCGGCGCAAATCACGAAGTCGGAGATGCCGTACGCCTGGTAGATCTTCAGGATGTGCCAGATGATCGGACGTCCGCCGACCTCGACGAGCGGTTTGGGACGCGAGGCGGTTTCATCGCCCATGCGCGTGCCCAGCCCTCCAGCGAGAATCACCGCCTTCACAGTGCGCGCAGCCGGGCCCCACCAAGTCCGAGGCGATAGAGGAAGACTCCGAAGGACTCGGTCAGCGTCCCCCACCCATAGACCACCGACCCGACGAAGGGATTCGATGAGGCTTCATCGAAGTAGCGGCACGCGGTGGGAATCTGACCAATGGTCCAGCCGTTGGCGACGGCATGCGCGACCAGCTGAAAACCGAGCTTGAAGTCGTCTGAGAGCCGCTCAAAGGGAACGGTTCGCGCCCACCTGGCGCTATACACGCGCAGGCCTGAGTGAAACTCCGAGAGGCGCACGCCCATCAGCAGGCAGTTCATCGCAGTCAAGGACCGGTTGGCGACAAACTTCCACCACGGCATCCCACCCCGCACCGCATTCCAGGCGGGCATGAAACGCGAGCCGATCACCATGGCGTGGCTCGTGCCCCGGATCGCCTCGAGCAGCGCCGGGATGTCTCCGGCGTCGTACTGGTTGTCGGGATGCAGTTCGATGATGAATTCGGCGTCGGCGGCGAGCGCAGCGTGGAACAGCGTCTTGATGCTGCCGCCAAACCCGCGATCAATGGGATGGCGGATGACGGTGATGCCCAGCCGCTCAGCTATCGCCACCGTGTCGTCGCGACTCGCGTTGTCGACCAGAATCAGCTCGTCCACGAAGCCGGGGGGGATTTCTCGAAGCGTGTTCTCGATGGTCCGGGCGCTGTTGCGAGCCGGCATGATTGCGACGACGCGGCCGCGCGCTGGAGAGACTGACGTCATTCGATCCTACGGATTATACAGCGTTTGGGCAGGGGTATGGCCCCAGATGTAGTGGCCCTAGGCCACGAAGTACAGGAACGCGCTCCTCAGGATCTGCGCCGCCGACAGGAGCACCACGGCAGCAAGGGTAGGGACGACCCATCGCCGGTCGAGGGTTTGCGCCGCCGATGCGCCGGCCGCGATCACCATCAGCCCCGGACCCAGAGCCAGTCGATGTGATAGGTCGGCATCGGGGAAGGTAACGCCAAGGGCCAGCAGGCACACGCCGCCCGCCAGAAGCGCGCGTCGTGACTGAGGGCTGACGCGCCACGCCGCCACCAGGACCGCAAGTGCCCAGATGAACGGCAGTCCGAAGGTCCCACCCCAGCCGCCGCGCCCAGGCCAGGCCACGCGCGTGAACAGGCTCAAATCGAAGAGGCTGATGGCGAAACGACCGAGGCCGACGACTGCCTCGCCCACGCTTCGGTTCAGGTTACCCATCGCGTCAACCTGACTGGTCGCGAGCGGGTCCCCGTAGAACTGGGTGTTCTGCCAGAACGTCAGCGCCAGCCCGCCGGTTACGAGCCCCAGCACAACGCCCGCGCCGGTGAGCCACAGCGGCCGAATCGTGCGGTCCCTCGCGAACACGCTGGCGGCAATCACCAGCGCGGTCGCCGCGTTGGTGAGTTTTGCGGCCACCACGAGACCCACGAGCCAGCCTGCCCAGAGGATCTCCTGGACCGTCGTTCGCTCCCGGCTCCCGACGGCCCACGACAGCGCCACCAGGGCGGGAGCGCCGATGAACAGGTCGTTCTTGATCATGACCAGCTGGTGAAAGACCACGGGCACGGTGAAGAGCAGCGCCTGCGCCCATGGCGCCGATCCCACCGGAAGCCACGTCTGTGCGGCGGCGACGGCGAGGGTGAACAGCAGGAGTCCCCAGACGCCGTGCAGTTGGACGAGCCATCCGCCGACCGCCGGCACGCCCTGTACATCGGCGAGCACCAATTCGTAGAAGCCGCCGACGATGTTGGCCTTGGGGGTGATGTCGGGTGAGTACGAGAGATTGCCCGTGCGCTCGATTTGCAGCACGCGCTCGAGCAGGTAGGCGTCGGCGGCTTCAGCCGGCCGCAGGACGTTCAACGCGGCAACGACGACAAGGACCGAGAGGAACGCTGGAACGCTCAGGCGCTGGCGGGTGGTGGCTACCCATGGCCACGCGGGTCGCTTCGCCCTGACGTGCCAGGCGATCGCGAGCGCCGCGAGGATCGCGTTGAACGGGACGAGTGAGTCGAGGCTGCCGCGCCCGAGCACGGTGATCGCCTGCGCTTCGAGCGACAGCACGCTGCAGGCGATGTAGAACCGCGTGAACGCCGAGACCGGTGTAGCAGCCCACGGCAGCAAGGCCGCGAGCAGCACCATCAGGTTCATCGAGGGCAGGTTACCTCATGGGCCCGGCGTTGTAGAGCAGCAGGTTGGTGTACTGCCGCGCGCCGTGTCCCACATCAGAGAGCACGTCCTCGAGCTCTGAGGTACGACGGACACGCGGTCCCCGGGCACTGCGCAGGTCGATGACATGGGTGAACGCGCTGCGGATGATCTCGAACGCCTGGGCCGCCGTGTGGCCGGCACGACCGAGCATCGACGGGCTGAACTCCAGCTGCCAGGCGATGTGCCTGTGACGCAGAAGCCCGGGTGCACCGAGCAGGACGTGCACGTCCCAGCCCTGCGTATCACTCTTCACGAAGGTCAGCTGCAGCGGGTCAACCTTCATCGCGTCAACCCAGGCATCGAGCGTTGAACACGGCACTTGCACGACGTGGTCCTGGTCCGCCGCGTGCTCGACGAGGTGATGCGTGCCGCTGCTCAATCGACGCAACGAGAGATACCCCATCGTGTCGCCGATCGCCAGCTGGTCGGGCAGCACCAGTCCCTGCAGGCCGTTCTGCACCACGTTGCGGACCAGGCACGCGTAGTTGTCGGGGTCGGGTTCGATGGCATAGACCCGTGAAAAGTCGCCGAGCACGACGCGCGGCAGGGACATGGCGCCGACATTCGCCCCGATGTCGATCATCGTGCCGCCCAGGGCGAGGTCGCGGCCGTTGAGGATCTCCTCGAAGGACACGTGCGCGTGGCCCCGGACGATTGCCGGTCCTGCGCTCGATCCCCGGGCGCGCGTGTCTGGTATCCACCACGTCTGCAGTCCCGGGTCCCAGGCTTCTGTCGTGAGCGACTCCGGCAGCGTGGCCAGGGCGGCGCGATAACTGGCGGAGCGTTCGAGGAACGCCGACTCGCTGGCGCGACGGGCCGTTGGCTCGCTGGCCATCAGCGCCGCGTGGCGTAACGGCAGCACCTGTCGCAGCACGTCCTTGCTGAGGCGCCGGGCACGAAGCCGCCTGCGGCTGGCGACCAGGGCGAGCATGCGCGAGCGCATCCGCTCGACTCGCGCCGTCAGACGAACGCGCTGCTGGTTGGCGTGTTCGAGCTCGGTGTGCAGGCGCCGTCCGCCGGGCAGGGTCGCGGCGAGGGCGCGCAGTGTTGACGAGAACCTCCCGCCTCCAAGCATCCAACGAGGGTACCATGACGGCCATGCGAATCCTGCTGATCGCGACGCTGGTTGCCGGGAGTGCCAGCCTGGCCTCTGCCGAGACATCGCGCATGACCTGGAAAGTCGATGGCGTCGAGCGGCGAGCGATCGTGTTTGCTCCGGTTGCGACCGGCGCGCGCATTCCAGTTGTCTTTGTCTTTCACGGCGCGGGCGACACCGCCGAGAACTTCACCGGCGTCGGCTTTCACGACGCCTGGCCAGAAGCGCTCATCGTCTACATGGACGGGCTCGGACGTTTCCCTGGCGGCGGCGGTGCATTTCAGACCACCGATTCGAGCGCGGCGAACCGTGATCTGAGGTTCTTCGATGTGGCGCTGGCCGATCTCAGGCAGCGCTACCCGCTGGACCAGCGTCGGATCTACGCGACCGGGTTCTCCAACGGCGCGAAGCTTGTGTATCTGCTCTGGGCGACTCGAGCCAGCACGTTTGCGGCGTTTGCGCCGGTGGCGGGGATGCTGACGGCGAAGGTGCCGCTCGGCGAACCGAAGCCGTTCATCCATATCGGGGGACGGCAGGATCATCAGAACGAGTTCACCGAGCAGCTGCAGTCGGTGGAGCTTGGACGAACGGCCAACGCGGCCACCGGTGCGGGCACCTCGTGCGGCACCAACTGCACGCGGTACTCGTCGGACAAAGAGGCGCCGGTGATGACCGTGCTGCATCCAGACGGGCACATCTGGCCCCGCGACGCCTCGACGCTCATCGTGAAGTTCTTCCGCACGTATCCCTGAACAGCGCCGTTGCCACGACTCGAGCCCTCGCTCGTCGCCAGGCTCGCCACCCGCGCGGGCACTGCCCGCTGGCAGGTTGGTGCCGACAGGTTTGCCGACGTGCTGACGCGATCGGTCGAGAAGGCGTTTCCCGAGGGGATGCCCGATGCCAGGCACGTCGAACGCTACCTGGAAGGGCTGCACCTGGAGGATCTCGCGCTGGCGTCGGCCTGCCAGGACGGCCACGACGCGGCATGGGAGCACTTCATCGGTGCGTTCCGGCCGCAGCTCTATCGCGCGGCTGCCGCGATCGACGCATCGGGGAACGGGCGCGAACTCGCCGACTCTCTGTACGCGGACCTGTTCGGGCTGAAAGAGCGCGACGGCGAGCGTCAGTCGCTCTTCCGGTACTTTCACGGACGCAGCAGCCTGGGGACGTGGCTGCGGTCGGTGCTCGCGCAGCGACACGTGGACCGGCTCCGGTCCGGGAAGCGACTTGAACCGCTGCCAGAAGAGGGTGCGGGGACGACGCCTGTCGCGCCAGCCGCTGCGTCGCCGGATCGGCAACGCCTTGTGGCGGCGGTGATTGGGGCCTTCACCGCTGCGCTGGGTCGGCTGACGCCCCGCGACCGGCTGCGCCTGGCCTGCTACCATGCCCAGCAGTTGACGCTGGCGCAGATCGGCAAGCTGACCGGCGAGCACGAAGCCACCGTGTCGCGTCACCTGACGCGCACGCGGCGCGAACTCAGACGCGATGTGGACGAGCAGTTGCAAAGCGAACACGCCATGAGTCCGGCCGAGATTGCCGAGGCGTTCGCCGAAGCGGTTGCCGACCCTGGACCGCTCGATGTCGGCCAATTGCTGGCTGAACCGGGCGCCCACAAGGATTCGGCGCTGGATCGTTCTAAGTAGGGGGAACGTGTGGCAACCGCAAACGATCGCGACCCCGTGATGGACAAGCTCCTGGCTCGCGCGCTGGCACGTGGCGAGTCGGGCGATTCCTCATGCGTGGACGCCGAGGCGCTGGCGGCATGGACGGAGCGAACGCTCCCGGCCGCAATGATGACCCGCGTCGAGAACCATGTGTCGGGATGCGCCAGGTGCCAGGCTGTGGTGGCGGCCCTGGTCCGCAGCGAGCCCGAGGCGGCGCCTGTCGAGTCGCTGTGGAAGCGGTGGCACATCGGCTG
Source organism: Vicinamibacterales bacterium (assembly GCA_040081265.1). Classification (GTDB taxonomy): domain Bacteria; phylum Acidobacteriota; class Vicinamibacteria; order Vicinamibacterales; family UBA2999; genus JBEBGV01. The sequence continues at coordinate 53,966 of JBEBGV010000007.1, read as the reverse complement.
GCTTGTTCCCGTGGCGGGAACTGCCGCGGCGATAGCCATTTACGTCGCCACGCGCCCGCCGGCTCCACAGGCTCCAGAGTTGGTGCAGTCGAGCGTTGAAGTGGCCGCGCCGCAGGAAGAATTCCGGGTTGCCCCCGAGGCACAGCGATTCGAGGTCCGGGTCGATCCGCCGGCGCCGGCGACCCCACCTGCCGACTCGCCTGCGCGAGAGCGGCTCGACGCACGCGCAGAGGCTGACGCGGCGGCGAAGGCAGCCCCGCCTGCGGCGGCGACAGCCGAGTCGGCCGAACTGCAGTTCAACAACGTGCTCGTGGCACCGCCGGCCGCCGCGGCGCCAGTTGCAGCACCTGCATCCCCGGCGCCCCCGCGGGCTGCCGGGATCGCTGCCCGTGCCGTCGCCGGGCCGGCCCCCCTCGACGTGCGTTCGCCGTCGGGTGCCGAACGCTGGCGCCTTGCCGGTTCCGGAATTCCGGAGTACTCGACCGACGGTGGAGCCACGTGGCAGCCGACCCAGGGTGTACCCGCTAACGCTGTGCGCGCAGGGGCTTCTCCGGCAGCCGGCATCGGTTGGTTCGTGGGCGGCGGTGGAGCGGTCTGGCTGACTGAAGACGGCGTCCGCTTCATGCGCCTGCGCTTCCCGGAAACCGTTGATCTCACGGGCGTAACTGCCACCAGCGCCCGGTCTGCTATTGCCACGGCCGCCGACGGTCGCCGGTTCAGCACGAGCGACCGCGGCTCGTCGTGGACGACGTTTCCGTGAAACGCCGGGTCCTGCGGACCCGGCCTACGTACGGTCGGTGGCGGGACGTTGGGGCGAGACGTACGTAGGGCGGGTCCGTAGGACCCGCCGGGGCGTCCTGCAAGCTTTCCCGCCAGCTCCGTTCTAAGAACAGACAGCCACAACATCGACGCCTGACGCGTCGTTCCGGCTGCCTGGAGGAGCCCGACTATGGCTGCAAAGATCTGGATGATCGCGCCCGCGCTCGTCGCCGTGGGCGCCATGACCCCGCGAACCACGCTGCCGCTGAAGGCCGAAGCAGGGGCGGAGGTCACCGCGCCCGCGCAGGCGCCGGTCACAGACGCCTCGACGCTCGACGATCAGACGGAGCTCTCGCTGACCGTCTACAACTCTGACCTCGCGCTCGTACGCGACGTGCGCACCATGCGCCTGGCTCGCGGCGTGTCCGACGTGCGCTTCATGGATATCGCCGCGACGGTCAACCCGGCGACCGTCCACTTCAGATCGTTGAGCGAGCCGTCGAGGCTGGGCGTGCTCGAACAGAACTACGAGTACGACCTGCTCGAGCCCGACAAGCTGCTACGCAAGTACGTCGGCCGCGACGTGACACTCGTGCGCACGCGCCAGGAGAACGGGAGAGACGTGGAGGAGGCGGTGACGGCGCGCCTCCTGAGCTTCAACACGGCCCCCGTCTGGCAGATCGGCAACGAGATCGTGACCGGCTTTCCGGCGAGCCACATCCGCTATCCGGAACTCCCGGGCAACCTGTTCTCGCGCCCGACGCTCATCTGGTCACTCAACAACCAGGGCGCGACCAGCCACCGGGTCGAGGCCTCGTATCTGGCGAGCAACCTGTCGTGGAATGCCGACTACGTCCTGACGGTGACGCGTGACGACAAACTTGGAGATCTGGACGGCTGGGTCACGCTCAAGAACGCCAGCGGCACCGCGTTCAACAACGCGAGTCTGCAACTGGTGGCAGGTGAACTGAACCGCGTGAAGACCGCGTTTGGTCGCATGGCCCTGGAGTCGCGTGGCGACATGGCGATGGTGGCCGCGCCACCGATGTCGCAGGAGTCGTTCTCCGACTACCACCTCTACACGCTGGACCGGAAGACGAGCATCAACAACAACCAGACCAAGCAGGTCAGCATGCTCGGCGCCACAGGGGTGCCCGTGATCAAGCGCTACGTCGTTGACGGCCAGGCGTTCTACTACCGCAACGCGCAGCACCCCGGCTCACCGCTCAAGAACGATGTGCAGGTGATCTACCAGTTCAGGAACGAGGTCAAGGGCGGGCTTGGCATGCCGATGCCTTCGGGCACAGTACGCGTGTTTCAGTCCGACTCGAAGGGCGGCATCCAGTTCGTGGGCGAGGATCGCATCGACCACACGCCGAAGGACGAGACGCTGAACATCAGGATCGGCAACGCCTTCGACGTCGTCTCGGAGCGCAAGCAGGTCGACTTCCAGAAGATCGCGGCGAATGTCTACGAGGTCGAGTATGAAGTGACGCTGCGCAACCACAAGGCTGCACCGATCACCGTCGAGGTCAACGAGCCCATCGGCGGCACCTGGCGGATCATCCGTTCAACCCATCCGGCGCAGAAGACCGACGCCTGGGCCGCGCAGTTCAAGGTGCCGGTCGCGCAGGACGCCACGACAGTGCTCAATTACAGAGTGCGAGTGACGTATTAGTTCCTAGTTCCTAGTTCCTGGTTGCTGGTTAGGAGTTCTAGCAACTAGTCAGAACCGCACGAGCGGGGCCCACTTCACGACGAAGGCGCGATTGTTCAGGTCGGGGAGGCCGGTGGTCTTCGAGTCGCGCTCGTCGGTGTAGACGAGGAACAGCTCGCTGCCGGGCACGTACTCCCAGCGCAACCGCAGGTTGGTGCTGACGATGTGGCTGCTGGAGTTGTATTGGACGAGCGCGGCGGCAAAAGCCCGCGGGGTGAGGGTGTAGACCACACGGGTCTGGAGCTGGGTGGCGGTGAAGCGACCAAATGGCAGGTCCACGCGGTTGATTGAGACGCCCGGCTGCACCTGCACCTGGTTGGTGAGGTTGTAGCGCCCGCCGCTCACGCCGACGGTGGTCTTGTCGCCGCCATAGAAGCTGCCGTGCTCGACGCTGGCGGTGGCGGCGAAGCGACGCTGGGCGCCGAGCGTGTATCGCAGGGCCAGGTTGTTGAAGTCGTAGCCGCCAACCGGAATGGTGGCAGCGGGATCGATCCGGAAGGGCCTGGCGAGGAACTCGTAGGACTCGGTCGCCTGCACGCGGAGGTTGTCGCCGTTGGCGAAGTCGAGCCCGAAGGTCTGGTCCCACTGGCGTGACTCGAGCACGCCGGCGTTGTTTTCGATGTAGCTGCCGGTGGCCTCGGTCAGGACCTTGCGCACCACTCGGGTCTGTCGGGGACGTGGACTGAACCGTGCGGTGCCCGTCCACTTGCGCATGTTGGGCCGCCGGACGAACCCCACTTCGGGGGTAAAGCCAGGCTCGATCACCAGACGCTCGGCCACCAGGCCGTAGCGATCGCCGGCGTAGTTGAACTGGCCACGGTAGCTGAGGTCATCGCCATCGATGCCCGGCGTCTGTGTCCGTGCCGCGAACGCGTTGATGTTGATGTCGTTGAAGAAGCTGAACCCGGCGTCGGCGCCATAGGTCTGCGCGCGGTCCCCGCCGCCCAGGGAGCGCGAACGGTCGGCGTAAATCAGGCCGATCGCGCTGCGCCGAAAGACATCTCGACGCACGCGTATGACGCTGAAGTTGGTGGAGAGCGCTCCGACAGACGCCTTGTCGTCGGTCTGGATATTGATCAGACCCAGGGAGTACTTGCCGACCTTGCCGGTCAGTCGTCCGCCACCGAGAATCGGGACCACCTGGCCGCGGCTCAAGCCGATCTGCCGGCTGAAGAACAGCGTCGGGACGTCGCCGCCGTTGGTGTTGGGTCCGGCGCCGATGCCGAAGTTGAAGATGCCCTGGCCCTCGAGGAAGAAGGTGCGCTTCTCGGGATAGAGGAGGTTGAAGCGGGTCAGATTGACCTGCTGTTCGTCCACTTCGACCTGGGCGAAGTCGGTCCGCCAGGTCAGATCCGCCGTCAGGTTCTGCGTCAGCCCATACTTCACGTCCAGTCCGCCGTTGCCGGCGAGGTCGTTGGAGAGTGCCGGGCGGGACAGTCGATCCGTGGTGACGCTGCTGATGCCGAATGGCCGGAACTCGATGTTCTTGCCGCGCGGAGGGGCCTCGATGCCGACCAGAGGGGCGTGCAGCGAGATCTGCATTAACCCTCGACGCTGGCCCAGCGAGAACGGAATCGGAACGATGTGCGATTCCTCGTTCTTCCATCGCACGACACGGCGCATGTTGAAGCCCCAGATCTGATCGCTGCCAGGCTGATACCTGAGCGACCAGAAGGGGATGCGGAACTCGAAGGACCAGCCGCCGTCGAAGCGTCCCACCTCGACCGAAAACACCGCGTTCCAGTTCTGGTTGGGAGGAAAGCCCTCGTTGGTCACCTGCGCGTCGAGAAAGCCCCCGAGGGCGTTGACCTCGAACAGAAACCCGTTGCGCTTGTCGTTGAAGGTGTCGATCGAGAAGCCCACGCTCTCATTCGCCGAGACGTTGGGAACATCGCGGCGCATCTCGTTCAGCACCCACTTGTCGGGTGAGCGGTCGTAGGCCTTCCCCGACACATACAGGTTGTCAGCGTCGAACAGGATCCAGACCTCGGTCGCCTCGGACGCGGGCGCACCGTTGGTGGGTTCGAACTGGATGAAATCGCCGATGGGCTGAATCTGCGTGTAGATCGGTTCATCCAGTGTGCCGTCGGTGTTCAGGGCCTCGCGGATCCGGTGCGCACGCAGCGTGGCGCGTCCGGACGCGTCCCGGCTGATTGATGCGGGAGCCACCGGCGGGGGAGGACCGTTGACTGCGGATCGATCCTGGGCCGCTGCAGGGACGATCGAAAGGAGAAGAACCAGCGATGTGAGCCTCACATCAGGAATCATCGTGGGTTGCATACTACATCCATGCCCTTTGGCCATGCCTGTCTCTCTGAGTGGCCGCTCGATCCGGCGGTCATCTATCTGAATCACGGCACCGTTGGCGTGACACCTCTGCGCGTGCTGGAGGCGCAGCGCCGGATTCGGGACGAAGTGGAACGTGCGCCAGCGCAGTTCCTCTTCCGGCGGCAATCGAGCATGGCGGGCGCCCGCCACGGCGAGCCATCGCTGGTGCGCCAGGCCGCCGCAGCCGTCGCAGCCTTTGTCGGCGCGCGTGCCCGGGACATCGCCTTTGTGGACAACGCGACGAGCGGCGTCAATGCCGTGCTGCGATCGATCAGGCTCGAGCCTGGTGATGAAGTGCTCGTGACCGACCAGACCTACGGCGCGATCGTCAAGGCGGCGCAGCTGGTCACCCGTCAGCAGGGCGCGACGGTTCGGGTCGTCAGTGTTCCGTATCCGCGTTTCTCGCCGGCGGTATTTGTGGAGGCCATCGCGGCGGGCATCACGCCGCGCACGCGGCTCGCCATCCTCGATCACCTTGCCGCCGAGAGTGCGCTCATCATGCCGCTCGCGGAGACGGCGCGGGTCTGCCGTGCCCATGGCGTTCGCGTGGTCGCCGATGGGGCCCACGTGCCAGGGATGCTGCCGCTCGACGTACCCTCGCTCGGGGTGGACTGGTATGTGGCAAACCTCCACAAGTGGGCGTGCGCGCCGCGAAGCTGCGCCTTCATCTGGGCGAATGAGGCTGCGCAGGTGGGTCTTCACCCCGCGGTGATTTCATGGGGTCTTGATCAGGGGTTTGAGGCGGAGTTCGACTGGGTCGGGACGCGTGACGTGTCCTCCTGGCTGGCGGTGCCTGAGGCGCTGGCCTATCTCGGAGACCGCGGCGTTGAGCAAGCCTGGGACTACAACCACGGCCTGGCCTGCGAGGGCGCCGCCCTGCTCGCCGATGCCTGGAGGACAGAGGTACCTGCAACGAAGGCCGAGACCGGGTGCATGGCCACCGTGGCGGTGCCGGAATCGCTCGGAAGCGAACCGACAGACGCCCAGCGACTGCGCGACGCGCTGCTCTTCGACCACGGCATCGAGGTGCAGGTGCATGCGACCCACGGTCGGGTCTGGGTGCGGATTTCCGCGCAGGTCTACAACGAGCTGGACGACGTGGCTCGTCTTGCTGAAGCGGTGTTGGCTATTTCTGCGTCGGGACGACGTCCCTGATGATGAAGAGCTTCTCGCCGTCCTTGATCATGCCGAGGTCTCGACGGGCGGCATCTTCGATGGCGGCGGGATCCTCGCGATAGCGTCGCGCTTCGTCCTTGAGGGCCGCATTCCTGGCCCTGGCCTGAGCCAGCGAGGCCTCGAGTTCGCGATACTGCTCGCGGGCGCGAAGCATGGCGAAGAGACCATTGTCGCCGACGAGCGAGTCCACCACGAACACGCACCCGATGAAGACGAGCGCGAACTGCAGGGCCCGCCGACGGCGCGTCGGAGCAGCGGTGGTCTCTGGGCGTTTCTTCTTCACGGTTGGGGGGCTCATGCGAGAATAACGCGATTCAGGGGACAGTACACGACTTTTCTGGTTCCTAGTTCCTAGTTCCTAGTTGCTGGTTCACTCACTGCCTACCGCCTACTGTCTACCGTCCATGTCCCTGCTCCTCGTACTGACCACGCTCGAAGCCGAAACGGATGCGGCGCCTCTGGCGCAGCTGCTGGTTGAGGAACGTCTGGCGGCGTGCGTGAACGTGTTGCCGCCGATGCTCTCGATCTACAGGTGGAAGGGGGCGGTGGAACAGGCGCGCGAGCAGCAGTTGATCATCAAGACCAGTGCGGATCGGCTCGACGCGCTGAAGGCCAGGCTGGTTGAGCTGCATCCGTACGAAGTGCCCGAGGTTGTGGTGATCGGCGCGGACGGGGCCGCCTCGTACGAGGCGTGGTTGGCGGAGGCGGTCCGGCCTACGTAACGCCGCTGCTGCGACGATGCCGCAGGTATTCGAACAGCACCGGCAGCAGCGACACGAAGACGATACCGAGCGCGACCAGCGAGAAGTTCTCCCTCACGACGGTCACATTCCCGAACACATATCCTGCGCCGACGCAGATCCCGACCCAGGCGATCGCCCCCGTCAGGTTGTAGAGGAGAAAGCTGCGGTACGACATTTCAGCCATGCCGGCGACAAACGGGACAAACGTCCGGACGATCGGCACAAAGCGGGCGAGTACGACCGCCTTTCCGCCATGGCGCTCGAAGAACTCGTGGGCGCGCGCCAGGTGGGCGGGATTCACCAGCCGACCCCAGCGCGGGTTGGTCTGAACACGATGAATGATCCCGAGACCCGCGTGGCGGCCGATCGCGTAATTGACGGCATCACCGGCGACAGCCGCACCCAGCAAGACCAGGCACAGGATCCGGATGTCGAGGGCTCCGGCCGCTGCCAGCGCGCCGGTCGCGAAGAGGAGTGAATCGCCCGGCAGGAACGGGGTGATGATCAGGCCGGTTTCCGCAAACACGACCGCGAACAGAATCGCGTAGACGCGCACGCCATACGTGCTCACCAGCTCGAGCAGATACCTGTCGACGTGCAGAAAGATGTCGAGAAGGGAGGCCACTAGATGCGGTCGAGCGCCTGGGAGAGGTCGTCGGTCAGGTCAGCGATGTCTTCGATGCCCACCGAGACGCGAACCAGGTCGTCGGTGATCCCGATTTGCTGGCGCTTGTCCGCCGGCACCGAGGCGTGCGTCATCGTCGCCGGGTGGGAGATCAGGGTTTCCACGCCGCCCAGGCTTTCGGCCAGCGCCATCAGTGTCACGGAATTGAGCAGCGTCCGCGCCCGTTCAAGTGATCCGAGCGTGAAGGAGACGAGGCCGCCAAATCCACGCATCTGGCGCTCGGCCAGGGCGCGCTGCGGGTGCGAGGGCAGCCCGGGGTAGTGCACCGTCTTGACCTTGGGGTGCGCGGCGAGGAACTGGGCGATGGCCAGGCCGTTGGCGTTGTGGCGCTCCATGCGAATCGCCAGCGTCTTGGTGCCACGCAGGACCAGCCACGCGTCCATCGGGCCGATGATGGCGCCCTCGGCATTCTGGATGAAGCGCAACCACTCGATCTGATCGTCCCGATTGGCGATGACCACGCCACCGACGCTGTCGCTGTGCCCGTTGAGGAACTTGGTCGTGCTGTGGACGACGATGTCGGCGCCGAGTTCGAGCGGCTGCTGCACGTAAGGGCTGGCGAACGTGTTGTCGACGACCACGAAGACGCCACGGGCGTGCGCCACTTCCGATGCCGCCGCGATGTCGGTCAGGCGAAGCACCGGGTTGGTCGGTGTTTCGAGGAACAGCATCTTTGTCGCCGGGGTGATCGCGCGCGCGATCGCCTGCGTATCGGAGGTGTCGACGTAGGAGAAGTCGAGGCCGTAGTTGCGCAGCACCCGCTCGAAGAACCGATAGGTGCCCCCGTAGGTGTTGTCGGTGACGACGACGTGGTCGCCGGATTTCAGGAGGCGACAGACCGCAGCGGTGGCGGCCATGCCTGAGGCGAAGCCAAAGGCGGCTTTGCCGCGCTCGAGTGCGGCCAGGTTGGCTTCGAACGCCGTGCGGGTGGGGTTCTGCGTGCGCGCGTACTCGTAGCCCTTGTGCTGGCCGAGGGCGTCCTGCACATAAGTGGACGTCTGGTAGATCGGGGTGATGATGGCGCCGGTTGACGGATCCGGCGTCTGGCCCGCATGCACGCACTGGGTTTCAAAGCGGGCGGTCTCGCGCAGCTTCACGGTGCGGAAAGGGTACTCTGTTATGATTCGCACACGCAACGACACCCACGCGACGAGGTGCGCTCGCGTCCACTCCGCACGTTCGCGGTTCGCATCCTCATCATCGGCATCGCGCTGAAGCTTGCCGCCCTGGCGGCCGCGATGATGGGCATCCTCTCAGCCGCGGTTCTGCGCGGTGTGGATGTCCTCGGCGATCTGGCGCTGCTCGGAGGGGCCGCGGGCTTCGCGATCCTCCTGCTGCGACTTGCCAGGCAGCGCCTGCTCTGGCGTGTACGCCGGCAGCTGATTCTTTCCTACGTCTTCATCGGCGTCATCCCCGCACTGCTGCTCGTCACCTTCTTCGTCCTCGCTGGCGTGCTGCTCTTCGCCAACATCGGGTCGTACCTGATTCAGACCCGCGTTCGCACGCTCATCGAGGAGGTGCGCGTCGTGGCGGAAGCGGCGGGTCGAACGGTCACCGGTGCGGCCACCGACCAGATCGCCGGTTCGATGGCCGCCGAGTTTGCTCGAGAGCAGGCGACGACCTTCCCGGGCCTGTCGCTCGTGTTCATGCCGCTCCCGGCGCGCTGCGCGGCTCCGGCGGCGGCGCCACCCGATCCCGCGGGCGCGGCCACGCAGATCGTCGCTGGCGACTGGGCGCACCTGCCACGCCCGGAAGGACTTCCGGAGTGGGTGCCGTGCGAAGGCTACGCCAGCCTGGTGACCGGCGCCAACGGCGCCAGACCCGACACCGAGCACGCCGCGATTCGCGCCGTCGTGCCAAGCCGGGGGCCGTCAGGCGCGGGCGTCGTGATTCTCGACGTTCCACTGGGTGACGCCATCCTCAGGCGCCTCGGTGAGGACACCGGGACGCAGCTGGGCGACATGGCGGCCCTTCCGGCGCCCTCGACCGGACTCGCCGTCGGCAACGCTGAGACCGACATCAACATCGACCCGATCATCGTCAATGCCTCCAGTGGCCGGCTGACCGACCTCCTGCGCTGGGTGGCCTTTCTGGACTACACCGACTGGATGTCGGGCAATCGGGGCACCGTTGGCCTGGCGATCGGCCTCAGCGTGTCACGCCTCTATGCGCGGATCTCGGCAACGCCGCTGGCCAGCCTGGGCAACTTCAGCTTTGGCCAGCTGCTGCTCGCGGGGCTGATGCTGGTTGCGGCGCTCTTCCTCATCATCCAGTCGGTGGCGTTCGTGATGGGCCTGGTGCTGGCGCGATCGATCACCGGATCGGTGCACGAGCTGTTCGAAGGCACCGAGCGGGTGCGGACGGGCGACTTCTCACACAAGATCGCCGTGCACCAACGCGACCAGCTCGGTGAGCTGGCCGAGTCGTTCAACACGATGACCGCCAGCATCGAGACGCTGATGCTCGAGCGTGTGGAGAAGCAGCGGCTCGAACAGGAGCTCGCCCTGGCCCGCACGATCCAGATGTCGCTGTTGCCTCAGGCCCCACTGCGACTCCCGGGCATCATCGTCAGCGCACACTGCGAGCCGGCGCGTGAGGTGGGCGGGGACTACTACGACTACCTTCTGCTGAGCCCGACCCGCGCAGGGATTCTCATCGCGGACGTGGCGGGGAAGGGCACCTCTGCGGCGCTGTACATGGCCGAGCTCAAGGGCGTTGTGCACTCGCTGAGCCGCACGGCCGGTTCCCCGCGCAACCTCCTCATCGAGGCCAATCGCATCATCGCGCCGCACCTCGACGACCGCAGCTTCATCACGATGACCTATGCCGTCGTTGACAGCGAACAGCGGACGTTTACCTACGCGCGTGCCGGACACTGTCCGCTCGTCTACGTGCCCGGTGGCGCCTCTCACCGCAACGGGTCGCGTGCCGGCATCATGGCGCCGAGCGGCATGGTGCTCGGGTTGAAGCTGGACAGCGGCGAGATGTTCGAACGCGTGCTCGTAGAAGCGACGATCCCGCTGGGATCGGGTGATGTGCTGGTGCTCTTCACCGACGGAATCAGCGAGGCCATGAACGTGGAGGGGGACTGCTTTGGCGAGCAGCGGCTGATGGAACTCGTCGAGGAGCACGTCGACGCCGACGTGGACCGACTGCGCGGCCGTATCCTCGACGACATTCGGGTCTTCTCCCACGGGGCCCCGCAGCACGATGATATGACCATGCTCGTGCTCAAAGTCGGTCCGCCACCCCAGGTGGAGGCCCGGCCCTGAAACCTGTCGTCATCTTCACGACCAGTTCAGACATCGAGGCCAGCGTCGTGTCGGCGCTGCTGACCAGCCACGGCATCGACAACTTCCGGTTGTCGGGGAATCCGCAGGCGATCTGGCCGATGGTCATCCACGCCCTCGGATCGATCCGCATTGCCGTCTCCGAGGATGCAGCGGAGGAGGCCATCGGCGTCATCGAGACCCATCGCGAAGGCGTCGGCTCCCGGGTTGTGCATCTGCGCGACGAGCTGGACGCGCTGCAGGACAGGGTCGGCTATCAGTTCAGGGATCGCGGCATGCTCGAGCACGCCCTGACCCACCGGTCGCGCGCGGCGGAGGACCAGTCTGGCGGGTTGTCCGACAACGAATCGCTGGAGTTTCTCGGCGACGCCGTTCTGGGTCTGGTGGTGGCCGACGCGCTCTATCGGCGCTTCCCCCACCTTGATGAAGGGGTGAAGTCGAAGATCAAGGCCTCGGTGGTCTCGACCGCCTCACTCGCGCGTCACGCCGAAGCGATCCGGATCGGCGAGCACCTGCTGCTCGGACGCGGTGAGGAAAAGACCGGGGGGCGCTTCAAGCAGGCGCTGCTGGCCGACGCCTTCGAGGCGCTGATTGCCGCCATCTACCTCGATGGCGGGCTCGAGGCGGCCTCAGCGTTCCTGAGCCGGGAGCTTGACGACGACCTGGATGCGGGTGCCACGCAAACGGTGGTCGGCCACGACTACAAGTCGGCGTTGCAGGAACGGCTGCAGGCGCTCGGCCGTGCGCTGCCGGAGTACCGGGTGGCCAGTACGACCGGGCCGGATCACCGGAAAGTCTTCACGATAGAAGTGTGCGTCGACGGGGCGGTGGTGGCGTCGGCCACCGGACTGGCGAAGAAGCTGGCCGAGCAGGAAGCCGCGAGGCAGGCGTTAGGGAAGATCGAATAGTTCCTGGTTCTCAGTTCCCAGGAACTAGCAACTAGGAACCAGCAACTAGGAACTAGTCGATTTCAATAATCCCCCAGTTCTTGCGGTCGTCGGGGGAGGCGTCGGCGGGAGCGCCGGCATAGGCGAGCGCGGGTGCCGACTCACGCAGGGGCACGCGAGCGGCGGTGTAGTTCTGCACCTCGCGGGCGATCTCGTCCTGCGTGGCGCGAGTGGACCGGCAGTGGAGCCGGACCCAGAGGCGCATCAGCGGGTCTGCGAAGCTGTAGCGCTTCTGCCTGGCCGTGACCAGGTCCACGTCCTCGAGCCACGACAGGTAGTCCTTGGTCGAGCCCGGGGTGCGGCGCAGGCGAATCGATATTTCGGTCAGCGTGAGCGGCTCTTCGAGGGCGAGGATGTCGAGGATGGCCTTCAGGGCGCCGTAGCCGCGGGCGCGGTGGAGACGCAGCTCGTAGGTGAACCGGCACTCGCGCTCGAGTGGCGCGCCCGGCGACAGCAGCGCCACGAGCGCGCTCACGGGGTCTGTGGTGCGGCCACGCGCATCCGACAACGCGTCGGCGACCTTGGCGACGTAACTGACGCGGCCGGCGGTCAGGGCCTGGACGGCGCGGCCGAGGTGGTCGCGATCCTCGATCGCCATCTGCTCGTAGTTGTTGAAGGTCGGCGCCAGCATGTCGGTCACGTCGGCCGCTGACATCGGTGGCACCGTGATGATCTCGAACGGCTGGCTGGCATCCCGCAGGATGCGGCGGGCGCGCGCCATGTAGCGCGACGTCAGCACGAAGCGGTTCGGGCTCGTTGCCAGCGAGGCCAGCAGTTCCCGCACGACGTGCCGGAGCCCCGGGAAACTCTCGAAGGTCCGCAGCTCGAGCACCTCATCGAGGATGAAGGTGACGGCCTCACCGCCAGGCGCTCTGGCGGTGTTGAAGAAGGCCAGCAGCGCGTCGAACGATTCGCGCGGCGTTGCCGGCTGCCGATCGGTGGCGTGCCACGGAAACGGCGAGTCGGTCGTCACCGCCTGGAGAAAGCGTTCCGGCGTGGTCGCCGATCGCTCAACGTCGATGTACTGGGCCAGGCCGCGGCCCAGTCGGTCGCGCAGGCGTTCAGCCATCGACGTCCGTCCCGTGCCGCACCCGCCGAGCACGATCGGGATGCGTGACGGTACTGCGTCGAGTGCGCTCGAGACCCGGCGTTCGATCCCAGCCTGTGGACCAATCATGTACGTGTCACTCCAGAAACGAAGCCGACGAGTCGCGACAAAAGCGTGCCGAGGGCGGAGAACATGGCGTGGTGCGTGAGGAGCATCGAACGAGAAGATCGGACTGTAGAAATCCCGCGCTGGTGTTGTCAATCAGAAACTCCAAGAAAGTTTCTGTTGACAATCTCGACGCTCCGGCGATCCCAGACATCGTGCGATCGATTCGGAGAATGGGTCACACACTGCGCGACTGGATCGGACCTTACTCCTCTGGAGTACGATACGCAACGTGGGAACGAACATCGCAGTGCTTGGCGCTCAGTGGGGCGACGAGGGCAAGGGCAAGATTGTCGACATGCTCACGCCGCATTTTGCGGCGGTGGCGCGCTATCAGGGCGGGCACAACGCCGGCCACACCGTCTACGTCCGCGGCCAGAAGTTCGTGCTGCACCTGATTCCCTCCGGCATCCTCCATCCCGGCGTGACCTGCGTCATCGGCAATGGCGTGGTGGTCGATCCGCAGGCCCTCTTCAAGGAAATCGACGAACTGGCGGCGCTCGGCATCAATGTCGAGGGGAGGCTCCTCATCAGCGAGAAGGCCCACGTCATCCTGCCCTATCATCGCGAACTGGACGTGCTCTCGGAGGCTCGTCGGGGTGAACGCAAGATCGGGACGACTTCCCGCGGCATCGGCCCCGCCTACGAGGACAAGATCGGCCGCCGCGGCATCCGCGTCTGCGACCTGCTGGGCGACCGCGACGCGCTGGCCCAGGAGGTGCGCGAAAACGTCCACGCGCGGAACCAGATCATCCGCGACTCCACGCTCGACTGGAAGCCGGTCCTGTCGCAGATGGTGGAGTACGGCCAGCGGATGCGTCAGTTCGTGGGCGACGTCTCCTTGTTCCTCTCGGCTGTCATCGCCCGTGGCGACCGCGTGATGTTCGAAGGTGCGCAGGCGACACTGCTCGACATCGACCACGGCACGTATCCGTTTGTGACCTCATCCAGCGCATCGGTTGGCGGCGTGTGCACCGGGCTGGGCGTCCCCCCTCGGGCAATTGGCGGCGTGCTGGGTGTGGCCAAGGCCTACACCACTCGCGTCGGCGAAGGTCCCTTGCCCACCGAACTCGAAGGGCCACTGGCGGAGCGCCTGCGAGAAGGCGGACAGGAATACGGCGCGTCCACCGGACGCCCGAGGCGTTGCGGCTGGTTCGATGCCGTCGTCGTGCGCTACTCGGCCCGCATCAACGGCCTTGATGGCCTCGCCCTGACCAAGCTCGATGTGCTGGACGGACTCAGCGAGATCCCGATCTGCGTCGGCTACTCGACGCCGAGCGGACAACTGACAGAGTTTCCCGCCGACCTGCGCCTGCTGGCCACAGCGACGCCAATCTACGAATCGATGCCGGGCTGGTCGTCGCCGACCAAGGGCGTGACACGGTTCGAAGCCCTGCCAGGCGAGGCGCAACGGTATGTCCGGAAGCTGGAGCAGCTGACCGGCGTACCCTGCGCGATCATCTCCACCGGCTCCGATCGGGAAGAGACGATCATCGCTCCGGGTTCGGTGGTCGAGAAGTGGCTGGCGTTCGCCTGAGTGGCGACCTGACGAGTTACGGGGTCACTGCGGCGACGAACTTCTGGAGCGCCTCGGTATCGCCGTCAAAGGCGAGCTCAACGCGATAGCGCGGACCTTCCTTCGGCATCTGATACTTCGCCAGCGTGACTCGCGCGTGCGTGCGCAGCACGGTGTCGTTCGCACGAAGCACGATGCGGACGCGCTGCTCGGGCTTGAGCGCCATCTGGCTGTAGACGACGGCGTGGGAGGCTGAGACTTCGAGGAGTTCGGCGCGGTGCCCGTCGACAACGAGATCAATCGACGGTCGCGGTGAGGGAGAGTGCAGTGGGGCGTTCATCCGGCGGACGAGTGTACCATGCCGGAATGGCAAACGCACCAGCGCTTTGCTGCGAGGGCCTCGTCAAACGCTACGGATCGGTGCTGGCTGTGGACGGCTTGTCGCTGACCGTCAATCGCGGTGAGTGCTTCGGCCTCCTCGGACCGAACGGGGCGGGGAAGACCACGACCATCGAGATCCTGGAGGGCCTCCTCGACCCTGATGCCGGACGGGTGGAGGTGCTCGGACTCACGTGGGCGTCGCACGAACGGGAGCTCAGACAGCGACTTGGCATTCAGCTCCAGGAGACACAGCTCAGCGAAAAGCTCTCGGTTCGGGAGACGCTGCGGATGTTTCGCGCCTTCTACGACGAGGGGCGCACGGTTGACGAGCTGCTGGCGCTGGTTGATCTGGGCAGCAAGGCCGACAGCTGGGTGGGAAAACTCTCCGGGGGACAGAAACAACGTCTGGCACTGGCGTGTGCCCTGGCCGGGAATCCCGACATCATCTTTCTCGACGAGCCGACCACCGGTCTCGACCCGCAGTCGCGGCGTCAGCTGTGGGACCTCCTGAGTCGTTTTCGCACCGGCGGCGGCACCATCCTGTTGACCACCCACTACATGGACGAAGCGGAACTGCTCTGTGACCGCGTCGCCATCGTCGACTCCGGACACGTGATCGCGCTCGACACGCCACAGGCCCTGATCGCGCAGCTCGGGGCACCGCGTGTCGTGACGCATCAGGGCACCCTTGAAGACGTGTTCGTCTCGCTGACGGGCAGGCACCTGCGTGACGAGTAAACGCGCCGAGAGCGGGGCGGCCTCACCCCTGGTCGAGCTGACGCTGGCGCGCCTGCGGCTGTTCCTCCGCGAGCCGGAGGCGATGTTCTGGACCTTCGTCTTCCCGATTCTGATGTCGGTCGCCATGGCGGTGGCGTTTCCAAGCGGTGGCGCGATGCGCGTCCTCGTCGGGATCGCGCCCGGGCAGGTGGCGTCGCCGCTCGGGCGGGCGCTCGCCTCGACCAGTGGCCTGGTGGTGAAGGAAGTGGCTGCCACCGACGAGCTGCGCGCGCTGAGAGAAGGCGAGGTGCACCTGATGATCGTGCCAGGAAATCCTCCGACCTACCGCTACGACGAGACGCGCGACGAAAGCCGGCTGGCGAAGTTCGTGGTCGACGATGTGCTCAAGCGGCTCGCAGGGCGGGTGGATCCGTGGACCGCGTCGGAGGACCGGGTCAGGGTGGCCGGGTCCCGGTATGTGGACTGGCTGATTCCGGGCCTGGTCGGCATGACGATCATGGGCACGGGCATGTGGGGCCTCGGCTTCTCGATCGTTCAGGCACGCATGCAGCACCTGCTGAAACGGCTGATGGCGAGTCCGATGCGGAAGCGGGACTACCTGCTGGCGCAGCTCGTGGCGAGACTCGCGTTTCTCGCGCCGGAAGTCGTGGTACCGCTGGGGTTCGGCATCCTGGTGCTCGGGGTGCCCTTCAATGGATCGGTGCTGGCCCTGGCCAGCGTCTCGATCATCGGTGCACTGGCCTTCGGCGCGCTTGGCCTGCTGGCCGCCAGTCGAGCCCGTACGATCGAAGCGATCTCAGGGATCATGAACGTCATCATGCTCCCGATGTGGGTGCTGAGCGGCGTGTTCTTCTCGTCGGCGAACTTTCCGGAGGTGGCGCAGCCTTTCATCAGGCTGCTGCCGCTGACGGCGCTGGTCGATGCGCTCAGGTCGGTGGTCCTCGACGGTGCCTCGTTGTCGATGCAGGCATCGCGTCTGATGATTCTGGCGGGGTGGACGGTGGTGCCGTTCGCTCTGGCGGTGAAGTTCTTCAAGTGGCGATAGTGATGGCGGTACGTAGGGCGGGTCCAGAGGACCCGCCGTGGAGATGAGATGACTGCTGCGCAACCGGAAGTCTGGCTGAGGGGAGCGGTGGAGGGGTTCGATCCGCTGGTGATGCCTGTGGTGCACTCGTTGCTGCAGGCCCAGGAGGACATCGAGGCGGTGGCGGCGTCGGTGCCCGCCGACCGCGTGTGGCTGACTCCTGGTGGTGCCGCGTCGGTGGGGTTCCATGTCAGGCACCTCGGCGGGGCACTCGATAGGCTGTTTACGTACGCCAGGGGCGAGAAGCTGTCCGAGGCGCAGATTGCATTCTCGCGGGCCGAGGACACTCCCGGCGAACCGCTGACCGACGTCCTCAATGCGACCCGGGCGACGATCGCAACAGCGCTGAACCAGTTGCGGGCGACCCGCGGTTCGGACCTGCTGACCGCGCGTGCGGTCGGCAGAGCCGGACTGCCGACGACGACGCTCGGCTTGCTCTACCACGCCGGCGAGCACTGCACCCGTCACGCCGGCCAGGCGATCACGACGGCCAAGATCGTCAGCGCGTAGGTGATCGGCGGGTCCTTCCGCCTCCGCTGAAGCTACGGCGGACCGCCGAAGCCTTGGCGGAGGCTGGTCGGACCCGCCCTACGGAGCGCACGCAGGCCGGGTTGGCAGTACGTAGGCCGGGTCCGACCTGTCCGCCGTAGCCGTGGCGAAGGCGGAAGGACCCGGCACTTCACTTCAGTTGCCCAGCGGGATGAACGCCAGCCCGTTGTTCGCATTCATCGGGATGACGAGCTGGTTCGCGCCCGAGTCGTAGCACATCGACGCCGGGTTCGGAATGTTCTGCGCGATGAGTTCCGCCGGGCGCCCCGGACGGATGCGCGACACGCCGCCCTGCTGGACGCTGCTCACATACTTGGTCCCATCGGGCATGACGACGAGACCGTCATTGCCCGGCTGCACGGCGTTCTCGGTACGCAGGAGCTGCCCGGCCGGCGAGAACGTCAACACGTCGGTGTTGCCGATGTTGATGACGACGATGTTGCCCTGGGCGTCGAAGGCAATGCCGTTGGGTTGGCGGAGCGGAGCCCCCTCGAGGAACAGCGAGACGCCCCCGTCCTTGGTGATCTTCCAGACCTGCCAGGTCTTGGGATCGTTGCCGTTGCCGCTGTTGGTGCCGTAGATGGTCCCATCCTCGGCCACTTCGATGTCGTTGAGTCCAGCCGAGCCCGGCACGCGAATTTCGCCCGCGGGTGCGCCGTTCGACATGTAGAAGCTGCGGACGACCGACACCAGTGGATCGGTGGGGGAGGTGCCGCCATCGCGATCCGAGACGTAGAAGAGACCATTGACGATGTCGCTGCCGGACGGCTCGTTGAGCACCAGCTTCGGGGTCAGGTTATCCCGCTGAGCGCCCGAATTCTGGATGCCGACCCAGCGCGCCGTGTGCACCGAGCCGTCGTGGTTGATGAAGGAGATCCAGCCGTTGTTGGTCTGGACGTTCTGTCCGACGCCGCGGTTCGGGACGACGATGACGCCGCGCGTGGGATCGTAGGAGCAGCTCTCGGCGGAGTAGATGGCCCCGTAGACCTTCACGTTCGACGACATCGGGTTGAACACGCCGTCGGCGGCAGGGTTGATCGGCATGCCCAGCGCGTTCCCGACAAAGAACGGCTGCGGTGCCTGCGGCTGCTGCGCTGGCGGTGCCTGTGCCAGGATGGTTGCGGTGCTGAGTGCGAGTGCCAACGCGGCCGCGCCGGTCGCCAGAAAACGTCCCTTCATGCAGTTCTCTCCTCCAAAGCTCGTTAGACGCCTGCGGCGGATGTGAAGGTCCGCCCTACGTACGTTAACTCACCGCCTGGTCGAAGGTGGCGGCGAGATCGGGGCCGGTCGTGCGGTTCCAGGTTTCGTTGACCGCCAGCAGGAAGACCGCGCCCTCGGGCCGTGATGCGGGCGCCTTGACGAGCACATTCCTCTCGCCCAGCCTGCGCCGAAGCTCTGCGCCGTCTCGCCCCTTCACGGTCAGCCTCACCAGGTTCGTCCCGCCTGGCACTCGCTCGACTGAAAACGCGTCGTGCCGGGCGATCGCGGTGAAGAAAGAGTCGGAAATCTGAATCGCGGACCGCAGGCGCTGGTCGAACCCGTCCATGTAGTGACGAGCTACGAGCGCGGCCGGCCATCCCACCGCCAGGTTGCCACCAAACATGCGTCGAACGTGGAACACGCCATCGAGCACGCGCCGGGGCCCGGCGAGCATAGCGCCGATGCCGCTGTTGAAGGACTTCCACAACGACACGTAGACGGTGTCGAACTGCGCGGAGTACTCCGCCGGGGTGATGCCGGTGTACGCGGAGGCGATGAATAACCGGGCACCGTCCAGGTGCATGCCGATGCCTCGCTCGCGCGCGAACGACGAGATCGATTGCATCTCGCCCCAGTCGAAGAGCTGTCCGGTCAGCCGACGCACCGGGCTTTCGATCGCGATCGCGCCAACCTCGGCAGCCACGCGTCCGCTGGCCGTGCGCGCGAGCACGGCCTCAACATCCGCCCTGGTGAAGGTGGCCTTTCCTGGCGCGAGCGGCATCAGCGTCAGGGCCGAGAGCGTCTGACAGGCATCGCCGGTGTCGTTATAGATGTGACTCGTCTCCTGGACGAGGGCGCGGCGCTTCGTGCCAGCCAGTGCCCGAAGAGCGAGCTGATTGGCCAGCGTGCCCGACGGCATGAACACCGCGGTGTCCTTGCCAAGGAGCTCGGCCCAGTGCTTCTCGAAGCGTTCAACCTCACCGCCGAGCAGGTAGTTGTCTTCGCCGACCTCTGCGGCGCGCGTCAACTGCTCGAGCACCGAGGCGTAGGCCTGAGGCGTGAGGGTCAGCCCGTCGCCTGACAGGTGGACGGTTCTGTCTGGCGGCAATTCCACCGCGCCGTACCCCTTCATGGTCTGCTCCTCGGCCCCGGCCGTTCAGGAGCGGAGTATAGCGCCGACCGTAATTGGCTCGCACGCCCGGCAGAAACGGGTGTATCTTCCCTGATTCCGCGATGATGGTCCCTGGGCCTCGGCTTGTCGCAATTGGTGTCCTGCTGTGTCTGGCCGTCGGCATCAAGGACGCGCCGAGGGTGTCGGCGCAGGCACGTGGGGCGGCAGAGACCCCACCGCCGGTCGACTACCTCACCTTCGCGCAGGGCGCGGTTCCCATCAGCGTGGCGGGTCCTGGTGCCAGCCTCGGGGCCAATTTCGAGCACGCGGTCAAGATGATCGACGGAGACTCGGCGGGCTTCACGTTCGTCAATCGTGCCGCCGCCGACACGGCCACCGAGTTCGTCTACGAGCTGCCGGCGCCCACGACCTTCACTCGCTTTGCGGTACCCGACGTGCGGGAAACGCCCAGCCCGACGCAGACCTTCACGCGACTGGTCGAGATTCACGGCTCAGCGTCCGGCCCGGCCGACGGTTTCACCCAGCTGGGCTCGGCGACACTGCGCACGCATGCCGCGCGCGGACAGGTCACCGAAGTTCCGGTGGCCGTGCGCACTCCGGTGCGCTGGGTCAGGTTGCGCCTGGTCGGCGGCATTAATGTGACGCAGCCGTTGTCGTCGTTCGAGTTCAGCGAACTGATCGGAAACGGCACGCAGGAGCCGGTGCGTCCCTCAGACCGCTTCGGAGGCCGCTGGAACGGGGTGGGCGTGCGGCTGGAACTGAACCAGACGGGACCCGCGGTGTCGGGCTGTTACGACATCGACGGCCGGCTGACGGGCACGGTGAGCGGCAGCATTCTGCGAGCGACCGGCCTCGATACGCGAGACAACACCCCGAGTCTGTTTGTCCTGAGCGTGGCACCTGACGGACAGATTCGCGGTGTCCGCTCGTCCAATGGCGGGCCCTTTCGTTTGTATCAGGGGCCTCCGGCCACGGCAGGCGCCGCAGGACCCCGCTGCCCACCGCCGCCCCAACCCGTGCTGGGCTGCAACTCCGTCATCCATGGGATCAACTTCGACTTCGACTCGGCGACGATCCGCGCCGAGTCCACGCCGATTCTCGACGAGCTCTTCAGGAACCTGCAGGCCGATCCCCGCGGGCGCATCGTGATCGCGGGGCACACGTCGAATGAAGGCACCGACGCCTACAACCTGCGGCTGTCACAGCAGCGGGCTGAATCGGTGCGCGCCGACCTGGTGCGACGAGGGCTCGTCGCCTCCCGCGTCAACGCTGCCGGGCTCGGAGAATCACAGCCAATCGCCACCAACGTCGATGAGAATGGACGAGCGCTGAATCGGCGCGTCGCCGTCACGTGTCAGTAAGTCAGGAGCCATGATGAATCTCGTCGACCGCGTGAAGAAGATCTGCCTGTCGCCTCAGTCGGAGTGGTCGGTGATTGCTGGCGAGAGCGCCCCGACCCAGTCTCTGATGACGGGCTACGTCCTGCCCCTGACCGGTGCCGCAGCCCTTGCCGGCCTGATCGGCAACTCGGTGATTGGCCGGACGTTTATCGGGGGCTCCTTCAGGGTGCCGATCGTCACCGGTATCACGCTCGCGATATTCAGCGTCGTCGCGGCTGTCCTTGGCTGCATCGTCATCGCGATGATCATCAATGCGCTGGCGCCTCAGTTCGGCGCGCAGCAGAGCAGTGAACAGGCGCTCAAGCTGGCGGTGTATTCGTTTACGCCGGCGTGGGTGGCCGGGCTGCTCCAGATCCTGCCGGCACTCGGTGTGCTGACGCTGCTCGGATCGCTCTACGGGCTCTATCTGCTCTTCCTCGGATTGCCCCGGCTGATGCAGTGTCCGCAGGACAAGGCGCTTGGCTACACGGTGGTCGTCGTGATCTGCGCGTTCGTCGTCATGGCGGTGCTGGGTGCGATCGGCGGCACCATTGTCGGGGCCGGCATGGTGGGCGCGGGCATGTTCGGCTAGCGCCCCTCAGACGTCCTGTTTCAGCCAGCGGGCGAGCGACTGCAGGCTGGCAAAGAGCAGGCCCGACGAGGGGACGTCCTTGAGGGCCTCGGCCGCCTCGCGCCGGGCGCGTTCCAGCTGCAAGGGGAGGGTCGGATCCACCGGCTGACCCGACCGATCGGCGGCACGTAGTTCGGCCACGAGCCTTTCCGCCTGATTGACGTCGATGATCGACAGGGCGGATCCGCAGTGTCCGCACGTTGAGCGGTGGGTCAGGTCGATGGCCGCGCCACAGTTCGAGCAGTTCACCGAGTCGACATTGCGACGCAGCTGGTCGATCTGTGCCGGCGACATCGGCGTCAGGAAGTTCTTCTCGCGCAGGAAGTCAAAGAAGGTGATCAGCCGTCCGTGTTCGCGCGGACACCGGCGATACTCGAATCGCGTGGCGCGCTGAAGGTCGTGCACGAGCTTGAGGCTGAGGCCGCAGCGCGGACACTTCGAGCCCGCCTCGAGCGCGCGTCGCGCGGGAGAGGATTGCTCACCGATCAGACGAAAGAGCCGCAGCGTGGATGCCGGCGTCAGCTGGATGCTCTCGCGGCTGTCGAACCAGAAGACGTGGCAGGCGTGGCAGATGTCGAGGGTGACGGTGGAACCGAGATGTCCGCCGAGCACCTGCTCGGTCATCGCCTGGTTGCAGTTGGGACAGGTCATCAGTCAGGTCGAGTCCCGCCCGTGGCGGGAACTCGACCTACTGTAGTTCAAGCAGGCGCCGCTAGTTGATCTGCCAGATGGTGGTGGTGCTCGTCACTTCGTAGGAAATGATGAGCAGGGGCTTGCCGGTGGGGCTCTCGGCGGCTGGGACGAAGGTGAGTCCCTCCGGGCCGAGGTCTCCGCAGTCATTGGCGCTGCACGGCAGAAGCTTTCCGGCACCGTCCACCGGGAACTTGCGATTATTGACGTAGGTGACAAAGACCGGTGCGGTCGGGTCCGACACGTCGAGCACGGCCAGTCCGCCGTCGCGCTCGAGCGCCACAAACGCGTAGAGCCTGTTGCCGACGCGTCCCACCACCACCGATTCCGGCTCCACGCCTTTGTCATCGCTGCGCCCGTCAGCGGCGTTCTCGGTGCTCGACGTGTTGAAGAGCGTCTTGAACAGCGTCACGCCAGGACCGCTCTGCTGCTCGGACAGGCGCTCGAACATGTCGCCGCTGTCCCAGACAAGCCTGCCGAGGTGGTCCCTGATCGAGACCGACCGTCCCCCAAAGATATCGATGCGGTCGAAGTCGCCGTCGCCATCGGTGTCGCCGCTGGCTTTGGACGCGTTGAGCCGGGCCAGCGCGGTGTTCTTCTTGAGATCCACCGCGTTGGGGAAAGCCGTCGGGTCGAGGACGTATGATGCGCTGCCCACACGCACCGCCTCAACGTAGGCGGAGTACTCGCGGGCGTCTCCCTCATTGGCCGTGATCAGATAGGTCCTGCCCTTGACGGTGAAGGCATCGATGCCGTCGGGCTGATACAGACCAAAGACCGGCCAGGTGCCGAGTTTCGTGAGAGCCGTGTTGCCGGCTCCGTCGCGGTCGCTCGGGTCGAGTTCGTTCTCCGGCAGCGAGTGATTCTTGCGCCCGAGTGCGACAACCTTCTGTACGCGCGCGCTGTCGATGTCGATGATCGCCAGGGCGTTGTTCTCCTGCAGGGTCACATACGCCGTGTCGTTGAGCGTCGTGATGTACTCGGGCTCCAGGTCCTGCGCCACGCTTGCACCGGGACCGAAGACGCGCACGCCCGCCGCCTCGAGCTGCGCTCGCGCGTCCGGGTCGTTGAACCGTTCGAAGGTCACCAGGCGGACCGCCGCATGGCGACGCGGCCAGAACCAGTCGTCATCATCTTCGTCCCGGTCATTCCCGTCGCGGAACCAGTCAGACCAGAAGCCGTACCAGAAGCCGAGGCTTCTTCGCACGTGAACGCCCATTCGTGCCACGTCGATGATCGAGACCGAACCGAGCGGGTCGACGGTGTAGTCGGCACTCGGTTCACCTTCGTTGGCGGTGAGGGCGTATCTGCCGTCTCCGGTGAAGGTGATCATGTCGGGGAGCGCACCGACCTCAACGGCCTTGAGGAAGCGGGGAGCGTTGGCTCCACGGAGGCGGTAGAACACGGCGTGGCCATTGCTGGTTCGAATCGGGTTCGCCACCGCCACCGCCATCAGGCTGCCGTGAATCGCCACGCTGTTGGGCTCGATGCCGGCATCCAGGGGACACTCGGCCCCGAGCGCCGTGGTGCAGTCGAGCACCATGTCGACCGACCCTTCCTGCGTTGGTGCAGAGGGGTTGCTGGCGCCGAGAATGTCGAGGCGGCCGTCAAATGGGTTGACGACGTAGATCCGTTTGCCGAGCGGGTCGTAGGCGTTGATTTCGGCGATGCGTGGGTCGGCATCGCGGAACGTGGGCGTACCGCCCGTGCCGAGACGGGTCAGCGACAGGGGTGGTGCGGCGGGCGCACTGGCGACGAGCGTCAGTGTGAGCGCAACCCCTCCGACGAGTGTTCTGGACAGCATCAACAGCGTCTCCTCTGAATGTGAATCGTGTGAGTCGCCAACCACGCTATTGGGGCGGCGTCACGCCCTTGTGACGATGGGGTAAAGGTTCGATGAAGGCGGCACTTCTGACGAAGGGCGTTACACTCTTGTTTCAGGTGCACCGAGGACACAGTCGGATGGTTCTGGCGGCGGCGTGTGCGCTCGTCCTCGGATACCGCCTCTTTCTCTGCTGGCAATCACCGATCGAAACCTCCGACCTCGTTCGCAACCTTGGCTACAGTTCCCACCTCGCAGCACTCGGTCCCGACATCTACGGAACTACAGCGGCCAGGTTCAGGCCCGAGGCCTGGACCGAGTTCTGGTCGGAGCAGGGCTATCTGTATCCTCCCGTTGCGCTGGTGTTCTTCGCCGGCTTCAGTTCACTGGGGCTCGGCATCTTCTGGGTCAAGTTGACGCTGACGTTGCTCGACGTGGCGGTGGCGTGGCTGATTGGCAGGCACACATCGGCGTGGATCGGGCTTCTCGTCCTGGGTGCTCCGATGGCGGCGTGGTACACCTCCCACGAAGGGCAGTTCGAGTCACTGGTGGCGTTCTTTCTGGCGGTGGCGGTGGCCAGCCAAATGTCACAGCGCTGGTTGATGAGCGGGCTGGCTTTCGTGCTGGCCATTCAGACCAAGCAACTGGCCGTGTTCCTGGCACCCTGGCTGCTGTGGGAACTGTGGAAGGCGCAGCGGAGCGCGGACAACGGCCCGCGGTTCGGCGCACCGATTCTCCGCTTCGGTGCGGGGCTGGTGCTGGGCCTGCTGCCGTTCGCTTCCTTTTATATCCGCCACCCTGAGATCCCGTTCCTGCCGCTCCAGAACCAGGACCTCTCCTACAACCCGTTTGCCTGGAACCCCACGGACCCTGGCCATTTCGGCTGGCATCCGACATGGCTCACCTACTGGGACGTCGTCGGAACGACGCTGCTGTTGGCCATTGGCGTCGTGGCGCTGGTGCGGTCGCTGCCGGATCGCACGTGGCACCGGGCGCTGCCGCTGACCTTGTTCGTCGGCGCAATCAAGAGCCTGAGCTGGGCGCAGTTCTGGTACACGGCACTGACGCCAGCCTTGGTGTTTCCACTGCGTCAGCGCCGTATGCTGACGGCGTTGGCCCTGGTCATCTACTTCCTTCACGACGGGCGAAGCCTGACGCTTCTGGCCGGCATGCGCTACGGACCGAGCGAACGCGAGCAGACGGTCAGGATGTTCGAGCGGTGTCGGCTGACGTGCCACGTTCAGGAGGAGCGGTGACACTCCTCTCGAAACACGGCTTCGCTGTCGGGTTCGTGGTGGTGCTGCTGGCCGGCGTGGCGTTGCGCGTCTATCACCTCGACGTCGAGCCTGCACCCAACGATACGGCCGATGAGTTTGCCTGGACGTGGTCGGGAATGACCCTGCTGTCACAGGGGACGCCGACAGCGTGGTCGTGGCTGCCGGTGTACGGCGACGTGCCGGTGACGGAATGGCGGGGCAACCGTTATCGCCTGGTCACGCCGTACCTCGATCATCCGCCGCTGTACTCAGTGTTCATGGGCGCATGGATGCGGGCGTGGGGCAGTCGCGAGATCCTGTCTGTGGATCTCGCGGTGATGCGGCGGTCCAGCGTCGTGCTCTTCACCGTGCTCATGGGTGCGATGGCCTGGGCGCTGAGGCAGCACTTGAGCCAGAGCGCGACGCTCCTGGCGCTGCTCCTGATGGCCACGGCGCCACCCGCCGTGCTGCAGCAGCGCCTGGTTATTTCAGAGAACCTGTGGACGCCGCTCACGCTCGTCGCCTACGCACTGCTCGCCACCGACGCCCGTAAACCGTCGCGGTGGTCACTGGCTGGCCTGGTGTTCTGTGCTGCGGCGTTGCCCCTCGCCAAGGTGGCAGCACTGGCATCGTCCTTCTTTCTGATGGTTGCCGCGCTGTCGCGTGGCAGTCGCCGTCTCGTGCTCGCGGTGGGCGGCGGCACAGTCCTTGGTGTGCTCTTGTATCTGGTATATGGCTACGCGGTGGGCGGGGACCTGTTCGTTGAAGTGCTGCGGAGTCAAAGTGATCGCTTCCGCGGGCTGGGTGGGTTCTATTCGCTCCTGTTCGAGCCCGCAGTCGTGACCGACGCCGTGCACTACATGCCATTTGTCCTTGGTGTGGTGGCCTCGATCGCCCTGTGCCTCAGGAGTCGGCCCGTGGAATGGGCGCTGCCGGTGCTGTGCTACGCCGCCGCAATGGCCTACTTCATGAACCAGGGGGAGGTGTATGGCTGGTACTTCCTGCCACTCTACCCGTGGCTGGCGGCGGCAACCGCGGACCTCTGCGTCCGTGCGTGGCGCCTGCGCCGGCCGCACCTGCTGTGGGTCTTCTCGCTGTTCGTGTCGATCGGCGTGTTGACGACGCTGCAGGATCTGGAACTGGCGGACCTTCAGACGGTGCGCTACGTCTTTCTCGCCTGTCTGCTGGGTGGGACCGGCATGCTCTGGATGCCCGTCTGGGGGAAGAGACTGGTCGCACCAGTCTCGGTGCTGAGCCTCATCGCTCTCGTCGCGACCAACGTCCTGGGAGTTCTGGCGAGATGACACGACGCCGTGCCGGTCTCACCTGGATCAGACGCCTTGCGCGCCTGATCGTCGCCCTCGTGCTTGTCGGCATTGTCGTGATGGTTGCGGGCTATCGCCTTGGTCCCGAACGCGTCTGGCTGTTTGCGGCTGCTCAGTACGTGCCTTACCCGGTGTTCCTGGTTCCGTCCGTGCTCGCGATCGTCTTGTCGTTGATGCTCGGATGGGGCTGGCGGTTTGCGTCGGTCGCTGGCCTGGTGCTCGTGCTCACGAGCGTTATGGGCGTCGAACTCAACCGGGGCGATCAGGGGGTGCGTCGGCTGCGGGTGATGACCTACAACATCAAGGACTACCTCAGCATCCGGCGTCCCGCCGGGTTGGCGGTGATCACGCAGGAGATTCGCCGCCACGACCCCGATATTGCGGTGCTGCAGGACGCGCGCCGCCTGGGCGACAGTCCAAACGCCCTTCGCGAGATCTTCGGCGACAGGCAGACGTTTGCGTTCGGCCAGTACGTGGTCGCGAGCCGCCTGCCGATGCGCGACTGCGGAAGGCGCGAGATGCCGTTCCGCGACGAAGCCCACACCTTCGTGTCCTGCGTGGTGACCATCGACGGTACCGACGTGGATCTGGTCACCGCGCACTTCGTGTCGCCCCGGTCGGGACTGAGCGCGGCCCGTGAAGATCCGTTTGGGGCACGCGAGTGGCGGCAGAACGTGGCAGACCGGCTGGTGCAGGCAGAGAGCGTCGCGAAGATTCTTGCGCCGGCTCAGCGCCCGACGATTCTGGCTGGCGACCTCAACGCTCCTGATACGTCTATCGCCGTCCGCACGCTGCTCGACACGGGACTGCGGGACTCGTTCTCCGTTGCCGGCGTAGGCCTTGGTCACACCTGGGGACACTCGCTCCGATTCCGGCTGTCGTTCGTACGCATCGATCACATCCTGGTCGGGCAGGAGTTTGGTGTGATCGATTCCTTTGTCGGCGGCGCGCGCGGCTCGCCCCATCGTCCTGTTATTGCCGATCTGAGCTTCTCCCCTCGCTGAAGATCTTGCGTACCCACGCGGCGGCCGTGTGCTGAACGGCTGGATTTCGCCCAGTTTCCCGCATGGCACACAACTGGCTCAGACGACGGTAGAATGCGCGCATGCCTGAGGGGGACGACGTGCTGCAGATCCATTCCGAGCGAAAGCTCACCTACGACGATTTCCTGCTCTTTCCCGAGGATGACGGGTTGCGGCACGAGCTCATCGACGGGGTCCACTACGTGAGCCCGTGCCCCAACACGAAGCACCAGCAGGTGTCAGGAAACCTGTACTGGCTGCTGCGGTCCTACCTCGAGCTGCACCCGCGAGGTCGACTGTTCTATGCGCCCTTCGATGTGGTGTTCTCACGTTTCGATGTGGTCGAGCCCGATCTGCTCTACATGAGCCACGAGCGCGCGGCCGAGGTGCTCACCGAGAAGCACATAGAGGGAAGCCCGGACCTGGTGATCGAGATCGGGTCACCATCGACCCATCGACGGGACGAGACGATCAAGCGGCGGCTCTATGAGGGCTCCGGTGTATCGGAGTACTGGATTGTGGATCCGGTCCTTGACCTGCTTCGGGTTCATCGTCGCGAGGGCGACGGCGTTGCTCCGCCGGTCCACCTCTCGCGCGAAGGCCGCGATCGCCTGGTGTCGCCGCTGTTTCCAGGCCTCGAACTGTCGCTTGACGAGGTGTTCCGCTAGTTCACCGCGACGGGTTCGAGGACGATCTCGAACAACGACGGCCACAGCTTGCCCGTGACGAACAGGCGCCCGGTCGCCTGGTCGAACGCGATCCCGTTGAGAACGTCGGCCGACACGCCAGATGGCAACAGGCCGCGCAGGTCGAACCAGCCCGTGACCCGGCCCGACGCCGGATCAATGCGCGCGATGGTGTTGGTCTGCCAGATGTTCGCGTAGATCTGCCCCCGAACGTATTCGAGCTCGTTGATCTGCGTGACCGGGCGGGATGCGCCGTCTGTCACCTCGAGCGTGCGCACGGCCCGCAGGGACACCGGATCGAGGAATCGGATCTGGCTGGTGCCGTCGCTCATGATCAGGTGCTCGTCGTCGTGGGTGAGGCCCCATCCTTCGCCCTGGTAGAAGAACTCGCCCAGCTTCTGGAAGGTGGCCGGGTCGTAGATAAAGCCGACACCCTGCTGCCAGGTGAGCTGAAACAGCCTGCCTCCGAACAGCGTGATGCCCTCGGCAAAGTATTGCGACGGCACATCGATCCGGCGCAGCACCGCTCCCGTCTGCAGGTTGACCTGCCGGAGCGTGGACGCGCCGTGGAGGCCCGTGCTCTCGTACAGCGTGTTGTTTCGCAGTTCAAGGCCCTGGGTGAAGGCGCTGGTGTCGTGGGGGTACTGCCTGATGACGTGATACGTGTAGCTCACCACGCCGGCAACGGCCTGCTGCATCAGCGTCCTTGCCTCGGCGAGGGTCAGCTCCGTCTGTTCGACGTCATCGGCCGGGCTCAGCTTCAAGACGCCCTGCCCGAATGCGCTCGGAATCCACGAGCCGTCGCTCGCCGGGTTCAGGAAGTAGATAGCGCGGTCGCCCTGCCGCATGACGGGGCGGTTCGACGCGTGCATGCCCGTCCCCGCAGCCTCGCCTCCGACGATGGTGACGATCAGGGTGGGCTGCGGGCTTCCCTTGATCGTCTCCGAGACGTCGAGTCGCAATTCAGAGTAGATGAGCGAATCGCCGAGCGGGCTGGTAGCCACGCTGGCGGTGATGTCGGCCACGGTGGCCACAACCACCAGGGTGCTCTCAGCGGTGCGGGCGCCGATGTCGAGGGGACGAATCTGGGCGTACGCGGCGGTGGCGGCGAAGAGGCAGACGAGCGAGGCCTCAATCGCTTTTCGAACGAAGGACCTGAGCACGCCTCCGAGTGTACGACGGTCGCTCCCGATGAGGTGGGGGCCAGCGCCCCCCCCCATTACGACGATGTGCGGCGCCGGGCCTCGCCAGTTGTCCCCAAAATCACAAGCCGGTCAGGGAAAATCAGGAGGGCTTCAGTGAATGTTCAGGACTCCGACCCATCTGTTCCCGGATCATCTGGCGCGCCCGCCCGGCTTGCCGACCGTGGAACGGGTGAACCCCTGAAAATTGCCCCTTAGGAGGGAACTAATGTTCGAGTCGAGACGGTTGTGGTTGTTCGTGATCGCGCTCATAACGGTGCCGGTTATGTCATACGCCCAGGCGACGATCGCCGGGACAGTCAGAGACACGTCCGGGGCAGTGCTGCCCGGCGTCACGGTGGAGGCGGCCAGTCCGGCGCTGATTGAGAAGGTGCGTTCGGTCACGACCGATGGGTCTGGCCAGTTTCAGGTGATCGACCTACGGCCCGGCGCCTATACGGTCACGTTCACCCTTCCCGGATTCAACACCGTCCGCCGCGAGGGCGTCGAGTTGACCGGTTCGTTTACGGCGACCGTCAACGCGGAGATGCGGGTTGGCGCCCTAGAGGAGACGGTCACCGTCACCGGCGAGGCGCCCACCGTGGACACCCAGAGTGCGACCCGCCAGACGGTCATTACCGCGGCCCTGGCCGACGCAATCCCCTCAGGCCGTCAGTTGCAGAACCTTGCCGTGCTCATTCCCGCCGTGACCGCCACCGGCGGCACCGGCGGACGCAGCCAGGACGTGGGTGGCGTGCTCGGCAACGTCGTCGTGACGCTCTCGGTGCACGGCAGCCGCGGCAACGACCAGCGCATGATGTTCAACGGCCTGACGCTCGGCACCCTGGGCAACGCCGGCTCATCGTCCTGGGGCGTGCCGAACATGCAGGCGTACCAGGAGGTGGCCATCGACTTCGCCGCCGTGTCAGCTGAACTGGCGACCGGCGGGGTTCGCATGAACGTCATCCCGAAGGACGGCGGCAACACGTTCAAGGGCACCGCGTTCTTCGCGTTTGCCAATGAGTCGATGACCGGCAGCAACTTCACGGACCGCGTGAAGAACCTGGGCTTGACCGCGCCTGATTCGGTGCTCAAGGTCTGGGACGTCAATCCTGGCGTCGGTGGTCCGATCAAGAAGGACCGGGTGTGGTTCTACACCACTATTCGTGAGCAGGGGAGTAACGCCCAGGTTGCTGGCGCCTTTGCCAACCTGAATGCCAACCGGCCCGATGTCTGGACCTATGTGCCCGACACCAGCAAGCCCGGCACGAGCGAATCGACATGGCGCGATGCGCAGATGCGCATGACCGTCCAGGCCACGCCGCGCAACAAGATCGGGATGATCTACGACTATCAGACCTACTGCGGCTGCCCGTTCGGTATCACCGCCCAGCGTGCCCCTGAGACCGCGACCCGTCGCCGCGCGCCGAGCCAGGTGCAGCCGACCATTGACTGGTCGTCACCGGTGACCAGCCGGCTGCTCGTCGATGCCGTGGCCAGCTACCGGAACGAGCGCTTCCAGAACCTGCCACCGCGGGACCTGAACCCCCTGATGATCATGGTCACCGAGCAGAGCAATGGCCTGGTGTACCGGGCGTCAGACAGCTACACCAACAACCGTTACGAGACGATGTATTACCGGTTCGGCCTGAACTATGTGACCGGTTCCCACGCGGTGAAGGTGGGCTTCAACAACGGCTTCGGAAATGCCACGACCGAGACCTTCCTCGGCACGGCGCCGGTCAGCTACCGCTTCAACAACGGCGTGCCCAACCAGATCTCGCTGCGGGCGTTGCCCACGACGACCTATATCGACCTGGATCGCGACCTTGGGCTGTTCGTCCAGGACAAGTGGACGATGAACCGGCTGACGGTGAACCTGGGTCTGCGGCTCGACCACCTCAAGCTGAGCACGCCCGAGCAGTCGCTTCAGCCGACGCTGCTGGCGCCCAACCGAAATGTCACCTTCCCGAAGACCGACTCGCTCGACTGGAAGGACATCACGCCGAAGTCGGCGCTGACCTATGACGTGTTCGGCGACGGCAAGACCGCTGTGAAGGTCACCCTCAACAAGTACCTCGCGGCGCAGACGGTGGCTTCGCCGGTGGCGAACCCGGCGGCGAGCGTCGTGAACCAGACCACGCGTTCGTGGAACGACGCCAACCGGGACTTCGTGCCCAACTGTGATCTAATCGCGCTGCCTGCGAACGGCGAGTGTGGTGCGATCGCCAATTCCGACTTCGGCCAGATTCGGCCCGGGACGGTGACTGGCGAAGAGCTCCGCAAAGGCTGGGGCGTGCGCGGCTACAACTGGGAGTTCTCGGCCGGCGTCCAGCGCGAGATTGCCTCGCGCGTGTCGATCGACGTGAGCTACTACCGCCGCATCTTCGGCAACCTGATCGTCACCGACAACACGTCGCTCGCGGCCAGCGACTTCGACACCTTCTCGGTGACGGCGCCGATCGACTCGCGCCTGCCCGATGGCGGCGGCTACACCATCGGCGGTCTCTACAACGTGAAGCCTGCGGCGTTCAGCCGCCCGGCGGCCAACGTCCTGGCGCTCGGCAAGAACTACGGCAAGATGACCGAGCACTGGAACGGCATCGACGTGTCGGCTCGGGCGCGACTCGGTGCGAACACCACGATTCAGGGTGGGGTGAGCACCGGCCGGGCGTCGATCGACAACTGTGAGGTCACCGCTGTGCTGCCCGAGATGCTGGTCAACGCCACGGTGTTCAACGTGGCCAACACCGCGACCCAGCCTCAGGACTACTGCAAGCAGCAGCAGAACTTCCTGACGCAGGTCAAAGGCATGGCGACCTACACGGTACCGAAGGCCGACGTCATCCTGAGCCTCGCAATCCAGAGCTTCAACGGTCCGGTGCGTGCGGCCAACTACACGGTGACGAGCGCCCAGGCCGCGCAGACACTCGGCCGGCCGCTCTCGGGTAATGCCGCCAACGTCGTAGTGAACATCCTGCGGCCAGGGGAGCAGAACGTCGAGCGCCTGAACCAGCTCGACCTGCGCGTCGGCAAGCTCCTGCGATTCCGCAACACGCGCACGTCGATCAACCTGGACGTCTAGAACCTGCTGAACAGCGACACCATCCTCGCCGAGAACAGCAGCTACGGCGCCTGGCAGCGGCCGACGCAGATCCTGATCGCGCGCTTCGCGAAGATCAGCGCGACGTTCGATTTCTAGGTCACGGCCGGGGTCAGACCAGGGGCAACCCTTGGTCTGACCCCCGTCGCCATGAGATCACGAGAACCACATGCCGACTGACATTTCGCCGACAATGAGCGCCCGGCTCGGGTGCCGGCAGCTGTTCTGCCTGCTGGCGGCCGTGCTACTGCCGGCGCAACTCGCGTCCGCGCAGATTGATATCTCTGGGGAGTGGGGTTCCAGGCTCCATGAGGACCTCGGCTACCGCGGCACGGGTCCGGCGCTCGGCGAGTACGTCGGGCTGCCACTGAATGATGCGGGCCGCCAGAAGGCATCGAGTTGGGACGCCTCGATTCTGTCCTCCGTCGAGGAGCAGACCAAGCCGCATCCCGGGCAGTACGCGATGCGCGGTCCGGGCACGAACCTGCGCATCACCAAAGAGTTCGACCCGTTCAACGGGGCCCTGGTCGCCTACACGATTGCCGGCACCTACGGCCGGGCCGACCGCACGATCTGGATGGATGGCCGGGCTCACCCGTCAGAGTTCGCCGAGCACTTCTGGCAGGGCTTTTCGACAGGCAGGGTCGAGCGCAACAAGCTCATCGTCACGACCACGCACATGAAAGCGGGGTGGGTGCTGCGCAACTACGCACCCAGCAGCAACAAGGCGGTGATGACCGAGTACTTCGTACGGCATGGCGACATGCTGACGATGACCACGGTGCTCGATGATCCGGTGTACTTCGAGGAACCGCTCGTGCGCACGCAGACCTGGGTGTTCAGCCCGAACCTCGGGGTCGATACGCGCAGGTTCTTCGAAGCTGTTGAAGAGATCTCGGGTCGTGCCGCCGACTATGTCCCGCACAATCCGCTCGGGACTCGCCAGGATGGATTTGCGAAAGACCTTGCCCTGCCGTTCGAGGCGACCCAGGGAGGCAGCCACACGCTCTATCCCGATTACCTCCCGCGCCTGCGGCAGCTGATCGCCGGGCAAACGTCGGCGCTCAGTCCGTCTCCCATTCCTGGAACGGTCGCGTCGCCCTTTGCTGGCGTGGTGATTCGCGGCGCCATTCCCGTGAACGACGAGGTTGAAACGCTCCAGGTGCGACCAGGGTTGTTCATGCTCGTCGTCGCGGGCTCGAACGTCACGGTGCAGATTGGCAAGGACGGCGTGCTGGTGGTTGATGCCGGCATCGCCGCCGCCAGCGACAAGCTGTTGCGGGCGATCAGGCGGCTCTCTGATGGCCCGATTCGATTCGTGATCAACACGCACTTCCACGAGGAAGCGACCGGAGGCACGACCGCGCTGGTCAAGGCCGGAGGTCCCCGAACGCCAGCAGGCGGCTACGGTCCGTTCCCGAGCACGGTGGCCAACGGGACCAGTGTCGTTGCGCACGACAACGTCAACATGCGCCTCGGGAGCGCGGTGCCGAAGCCAACCGAGGACGCCCTTCCGACCTCGACCTTCTCGGAGGCCAGAAAAGACATGTACGTCAACGGCGAGCCGATCGAGGTCTGGTCGGCACCGGCGGCGCACACCGACGGCGACTCGGTGGTCTACTTCCGGAAGTCGGATGTCGTGAGCGCGGGCGGGCTGCTCGATACGTCGCGGTACCCGGTGATAGACACCGCGGCCGGAGGCAGCCTGCAGGGCATCATTGCTGGCCTGACGAAGATCATCGAGATCACCATTCCCGAACGCAACGCGATCGGCGGAACGCTGGTGATTCCCGGCCGGGGATTCATCTGCAACGAGATGGATGTCGTCGAGTACCGCAACATGCTGGTCATCGTCCGGGACCGTGTGCAGGATCTGGTCAGGAAGGGTTCGACGCTCCAGCAGGTGAAGGCGGCAGGAGTGACCCTCGACTACGACGGCGTGTACGGCGAGACGAGCGGGCCGTGGACGACCGACATGTTCATCGACGCGGTGTATCGCGAAGCCAGCGCGCGCGTGGGAGGACGGCCATGAAGGCGAGCAGCAGCTGCGTCGTCGTGCTGCTCTGGTTTGCGGCCGCCGCTCCCATGCTGGCGCAACAGCGGACAACCGCCGCCCTGCCGGCAGCGCCCACCGCGAAGGCGACCGCCAACGCGGATCTCACCGGCAACTGGGTATCGTTTGTGACCGAGGACTGGCGGTTCCGGATGGTCACGGCGCCCAAGGGCGACTACACCAGTGTGCCGTTGAACGCCGAGGGCCTGCGCGTAGCCGAAACCTGGGACTGGCAGAAGGATCTCGCCGCCGGCCTGCAGTGTAAGGCGTATGGCGCCGCCAACCTCATGCGGATGCCCACGCGGCTGCGGATTTCGTGGCAGGGCGACAACGCGCTGAAGGTCGAGACCGACGCCGGAACCCAGGTGCGAGTCTTGTCGTTCGGCGCGCGACCGGCGCTCACGAGAGCGGTAGCGACCAGGGGTGTCCGGCCCTGGCAGGGAACGTCAGTGGCCGAATGGGAATCCACCAGTGTGCCAGCGTCCGGGCTGGCAATCCTGGCGATCCCGAAGGCGCCACCCAGCTACGCGATGAAGGTAGTGACCACTGGCATGCGCGCAGGGTATCTGCGCACAAACGGCGTGCCCTATAGCGAGAACGCCGTGGTGACGGAATACTTCGACACGCTGACGCACACCAACGGGCAGGAGTGGCTGGTGGTCACGACCGTCGTGGACGACCCGACCTACCTGCAGCAGCCCTTCATCACGACCTCGCACTTCAAGCGCGAGGCTGACGGCGCGCGCTGGCGCCCGACGCCGTGCGAGATCGTGCCGCCCACGCGCGGACCGCGACCGGTTCCGCCGACCGGGTACCGGCCACAGCAGCCTCGCGGATAGCCTGCGACCCGCACTGACAACCCACGAGAAGGGACACGACACATGGACCGGAGAGATCTTCTGAAGAATGGCGCCGCAGCGGTTGTCGGCAGCGCAGCCTCGGTGCTGGCCACCCGTGAGGCGGCGGCGCAAGCGCCTGCCCAGGCGCCCGCGATCGTCAGGACCGGCAGCGCAGGTCGGCCCTTCAGAGCATGGGTCCGCAGTGGCACGCAGATCCAGATGGAGAACCTGCGGACGCTGCCGCTCGGACCCCGTTCGGTCCTCATCCGGTCCGAGGCGACGCAGTGCTGTTACTCGATGGTGGGGGAGGTGCTGGCACCCACCCAGCAGAACCCGCCGAAGATCATCGGGCACGGCGGCGTCGGCATCGTCGAAGACATCGGCACCCAGGTGAAGCGCGTGAAGGTGGGCGACCGCGTCATCGTGGCCAACACGCCCCAGTGCGGCACCTGCGCCAACTGCCTGACCGGCCGGTCGGACATGTGCGACGTGAAGATGATGGCGCTCGTGCCAGTGGCCGAGCGTGCGGACGGCACCAGGGTCGTCGGTCACAACAACTACGGTGGCTTCGGCGACCTGATGATCTCGTTCGAGGAGTATCTGGTGCCGACGACCACGACGGTCACGCCGACCGAACTGGCGGTGCTGTCGTGTGTCGGTGCGGCGGGCCTGGCAGCCGCAGTGACCTTCGTGCCCGTGCAGCCTGGAACCAACGTTGCCGTGATGGGCTGCGGGCCGATCGGACTCAGTGCTGTGCAGGGCGCGCGCATTTGCGGCGCGAAGCAGATCATTGCCGTTGAGCCGATTGCCTACCGCCGTGACCTTGCGACGAAGTTCGGCGCGACCACCGTGCTCGATCCCAATGTCGAGGGCGACGGCCTGGTGGCCAAGATTCAGAACATGTGCAGGGGCGAGAGCAGTTCGCTCTTTGGCGGTGGCCGAGACTGGGCGGCGCCCAACGCCGTGGGTGCCTTTGGCGTTGGCAGGATGCGTCCCTTCGGCCCCGACTTCGTCATCGAGGCCGTCGGGGCGAACCGCTTCCCGCCCAGGGCGGGGTCAGGACCGGATCCGACGGGACTCACCGCGCTGCAGCAGTCGTATCTGATGACGGCAGGCACAGGGCACCTGACCACGACCGGCGTGTATCAGGGTAACCTGACCTTGCCGGCCGGCACCTTCTCGATCTCGGGTCGCACGCATCACTCGGGGCAGCTCGGCGGCGGTGCCAACTCGTTCCGCGACATGCAGCGCTTCGTGCGGATGATCGAAAAGGGACAGTACGATGCCAAGTCGATGGCGACCGGCATCTACCGGCTCGAGCAGGTCAAGGAAGCGTTCCAGGCGGCGGCTGACCGGACGACGGTCACCTCCATCGTCGTGTTCTAGGGAGTGTTCATCAGTGTTCAGTCACACGCTGGCCTGCCGCATCGTCATCGCCCTGTCGCTGGTGCTGTGCGGCAGTCCGGCCTTCGCACAGTTCGACTTCAGCGGTGAGTGGGTGACGCCGCGCGCGGTCATACCCGGACAGGCGCTGGCGCAGCAATTCGAGGACGGACCCGACC
The DNA here is from genome assembly GCA_040081265.1 of Vicinamibacterales bacterium. Classification (GTDB taxonomy): domain Bacteria; phylum Acidobacteriota; class Vicinamibacteria; order Vicinamibacterales; family UBA2999; genus JBEBGV01. The sequence goes on along the minus strand of JBEBGV010000007.1, from coordinate 16,959 downwards.
GCGCCGACGGGCCGGAGATGGGCGACTTCACGGGCCTGCCGATCAACGACTTCGCGCGAAAGAAGGCCGAGGCGTGGTCTGCGTCGGTCATCGCGCAGCCGGAAAGACAGGGGAATCCGCATCCCGCTCAGTACTCGATGCGCGGCGGCGGTGGGCCAAACATCCGGATCTCGAAGGTCATCGATCCGCTCTCGTCCGCGTGGATCGGCTATCGGATCGATGGTCTCTACAACGGAGCCAATCGAACAATCTGGCTCGATGGACGGCCACGTCCTGGCAAGAACGCCGAGCATCTCTGGAGCGGCTTTTCCACTGGCGAGTGGGAGGGACGCACGCTGAAGGTGACGACCACCCACATGAAGATGGGCGTCATCCGCCGCAACGGCGTGCCGAGCAGTCCACATGGAACGATGACCGAGCGTTTCGTCAGGCACGGTGACTACCTGACGGTGATCACGATCATCGAAGATCCCGCCTACCTCGAAGAGTATTTCGTGCGTGACGTCACGTTCCGCTGGGCCCCGGAACAGGTGGTCGGTCCGCCCACGAGCGTGGACCCCAGCGACGAACTCGGGGACAAGCCTCTCGGCTGGGTTCCGCACAACCCGCAAGGCACCCATCACACGGAATTTGCCAAGAGGTTCGGCTTGCCGTTTGAGGCGACGCAGGGCGGCAAGGAAACGCAGTACCCGGAGTACATGAAGAAGCTGGCCGAGATGATGGCGCGGGAAAGGACACGATGATGGGGCTGACCAACGTAGGGCGGGCCTTTACGGCCCGCCTGGCACGCTGGCCTGTTGCAGCGGCGCTGCTGCCGGGGCTCCTCGTGGCGGGCGCGAGCGTCATCGCTCAGTCGCAGGTGGAAACCTTGCCCGTGCAGGGTCAGGTGCACGTAATCACCGGGTTCGGCGGCAACGTGACCGTGCTGGTTGGCCCTGAAGGCGTCATGCTCGTGGACGCTGGTCGCCTGGATGCCGCCGACAGGCTGATTGCGGCCGTCCGCGCGCTCACGCCGCTGCCGATTCACTACATCCTCAACACCAATGCCGACAGCGACCACGTCGGGGGCAACGCGGCCGTGGCGAAGGCCGGCCGTCCGGCCCCGGGGTCCAATCAGTCGGCCTACAGGGAAGCGCCGATCTACGCGCACGAAAACGTGCTCAACCGGCTCAGCGCGTCGAACGGGCCGACGCCGGCCCTCGACGTGAGCTTCTGGCCGACGGTGACCTTTTTCACTCAGAAGCGAACGCTCTTCTTCAACTCCGAGCCGATCGAACTGCTCTGGCAGAAGGCCGCCCACTCCGACGGCGATCTCTTCGTCTTCTTCCGCCGGTCCGACGTCCTCAGCGCGGGCGACGTGTTGAGCACCGAGACGTTTCCGGTGATTGACCTGGCTCGTGGTGGCAGCATCCAGGGGGAAATTGACGCGTTGAACCGCATCATCGACATCACCATCCCGCGCATGAACGAGATGGATGGCACCCGTGTCGTCCCGGGACACGGGCGGATCTGTAACGAGGCGGACGTCGTCGAGTATCGGGACATGGTCACCATCGTGCGCGACCGTGTGCAGCTGCTCGTGGAGCAGGGCAAGACACTCGAGCAGGTGCAGGCCGCCCGGCCCGCCTACGAGTACGAGCCGCTGTATGGAGCGGCCGGCGGGTCCTGGACCACGCCGATGTTTGTGGAGGCGGTCTACCGGAGTCTGACGAAGAGGTAGGCGGTGAGTAGTGAGTAGTGAGTAGTGAGTAGTGAGTAGTGAGTAGTTGGTGGTGAGTAGTAAGCCACAATAGTGGCCTCGTGCAGTCTGCCATCTGTATCGCGCTGAGCGCCCTCCTTCTGGTCGGGTCCCGGTCACACTCCGCAAAGTTCCGCGCCGCGCTCACGACGGCCGTGCTCGCCGCGTTTCTCGCGCTCGCGTTCATCCTGCCACTTCCGGAAAAGGGCTTCGTGATGGGCGATGGCAGCAGCATCGTCCAGGACAGGAACAACTTCGACGAAGTCGTCCGGAACAACGACGACGTGCGTTTCTCAGCACACCTGGCGTACAGGCTCCTGGACCATCTCGACGTCATGCTGGGCTCGACTCAGGGTTCGTCTCTGGGGGCGTACCGGTGGCTCTCATGGCTGGCTGGTGCGATGTCTGCCTTGCTGCTGTGGTGTCTCGCTGCCGCCGAGGGGTGGAGCGCCCGGTCTGTCCGATATGTCGCGCTCACGCTCATCGCTCCGGCCACCCTGATGTATTTCGGCTATCTCGAGGTGGCTTACCTGTCGCTATCGGCGGCCGCATTCCCGTTTGTGGCCCGCGACCTGGTCAAGGGCAGCGAGCTGACAATCGGCCTTCTGGTCGGGGCCATCCTGTTCGGGATCGGTGCGGCCCTGCACGGCGTGGGCTACCTGGCGATCCTGGCGCTGTTTCTGGCCGTGCTCGCATCGGACCTGCCGGTGGGACGACGAGTCGTTCTGGCCACGGCGCTCAGCGCAATCGCGATAGGAGCGGCGCTGATCTGGCTGTGGTACTACCTTGTGGTACTGGGTTATGACGTGGTGCCCGGCCACGCCAACGGTGGATTCATGTCGAGACCGCTGTGGACAACGGCGGAACTCGACTCTCGCATCCTCTACCCGATGTTTTCGTTGGTGGGGATTCGCGACATCGTCCTGAGCGGCCTGGTGGCCGGCCTGCCGCTGACACTCGTGGCATTGGGTGCGGGCAGACAGTGGCCACGGGAGTTGAAGATGGCGCTGGCATTCACGGCCCCCTGTCTCGTGGTGTTTGTACTGTTCTGGCCCGTGCAGGGGATCGCGATCGAGATGGATATGATTGTCGCGGCGTTCCCGGCTGTGTTCGCTCTCCTGTGGGTGTGCTCGCAGTCAGTTCGGGCGAGCGTCGTGAGCGCGGTGCTGCTGGCCGCCGGTCACGCGACGTTCTGGTGGGTGGTCTTCGACGACCGCTTCGTCAACGGCATGATCCGATAGAGGCTTCCGGTGCGCAGTTGGCGATAACAACTCTGAGCCGCGTCGTCCGCAGCGGCGCGGCGATTCGCCGCGCTTCGCGAGGCATCAACGGTCTACGTCCACCAGCCGTTCCTCGGCATCACCGACAAAAGGCGCCTCAGAAGCGGAACAGCCGGTTCACCTTGACGATGAAGGCGCGGTTAGTGGCTTCCGGGAATCCGCGAGCGAAGGTGTCGCGATCCTCGTTGAAGACGACGAACAGCTCGCTGCCGGGCTGATATTCCCACCGCAGCCGGACGTTGGCCGACACGTTGTGCGTGCTCGAGTTGTACTGAAGGAACGCGCTCGTGAACATCCGTGGGGCGGGCGTGTAGATGGCGCGCAGGCCGGCCAGGTGCGTGGTGAAGCGGCCCTGCACGAGGTCGGCGCGGTTGGCCGAGTAGGTGGGCTCGAACGCCAGCTGCGGCGTGGCGCTGAACCGTCCGCCGCTGACGCCGAATCCGGTCTTGTGGCCGTTGTAGAACGTGCCGTAGTCAACGAAGAAGTTGCCTGTGCCGCGACGCCGTGCGGCGCGGTTGAATCCCAGATGCACCGTGTCGTAGGAGTAGCCACCCACCGGCAGCGTGACGCCGGTCGCGATGCGAAAAGGCGCCGGCAGGTATTCGTAGGCGTTGTCGTAGCTCAGGATGAACTTGTCGCCGTTGGTGAAATCGATGTCGAACTCGCCACCGCGGTTCCTCGTGTCGAGCCGTCCCGCACCGTTCTCGATGTAACTGGCCGACCCCTGGAAGTAGTACTTGCGCACGAAACGGCTGGCCCTCGGGCGAGGGCTGAAGCGGGCGAGGGCGTACGACTTGCTGATGTCGGGTCGCCGGACGAATCCGATGCCGGGATTGAAGTTGCGCCCGACCCCCAGTTGCTCGACCTGCAGGCCGTAGCGGTCGGCGTTGTAGTCGAGCTGCGCGCGATAGCTCGTGCGGTCCGAGGTGGCCGTCGGGCGCGCCTCGGTTCTGGCCCAGTATGAACTGATGGTCAGGTTCCTGAAGAAGGCGAGCGTGCTGTCCACGCCGTACGCCGTGTTGTCGGTTCGCCCGCTCTCGGTTCCATAGCGGCCGGTCATGATCAGCCCGATGCTGCTGCGGCGCAGGATGTCGCGCTTGAGGCGCACAACTGAGAAGTTGGTGGGGAGTGCACGCGCGGCACTCTCCTCGCCGGTCTGGATGTCGATCACGCCCAGCGTGTAGGGACCGGCTCGTCCGGTCAGGCGGCCGCCGACGTTGATCGGTACGGCCAGGCCTTGCTCGAGGCCGATGCGCCGGCTATAGAAGAGCGTGGGGACATCGCTGACGGCGTTGGCGCCTCCGGTGGTGCCGAACTGGAACGTGCCCTGGTTCTCGAGAAAGAACTCGCGCTTCTCGGGGAAGAACAGGCTGAACCGCGTCAGGTTCACCTGCTGCTGGTCGGCCTCGACCTGCGCGAAGTCTGTGTTGTAGGTGAAATCGGCGGTCAGGTTCTGCGTGATGCCGTACTTGACGTCGCCGCCGAAGTCGCGCGCCCAGTGATTGGCGAGCCCGCGGCCAGCGGCACGGGCAGCTGTGGTGTTGGAGATGACGTACGGCTTCAGTTCGAGGTTCTTGGCTCCTGACGGCGCCGAGATGCCGTTCAGTGTGGCCGCGAGCGAGGTCTGCTGCAGGCCCTGCTGTCCACGGACGGTCGAGGTGGGGGTGAGATACGCCAGCTCAGTCTTGCGTCGGACGGTGCGGAACGCGTTGAACCCCCACACCTGCTCCTGGCCGGTTCCGTAACGCAGCGATTTGAAGGGGATGGCGACCTCCACCACCCAGCCGCGGTCAAAGCGTCCCGCCTTGTAGTTCCACACGGTGTTCCAGTCACCGTTGTATTGCCGTTCGTTGGACACCTGCCCATCGTCGCGTCCGCCGATCGAGTTGAGAGCGAACTGGAATCCATTGCGGCCGTCGTGGAAGGTGTCGAAGATGAAGGCGATGATGTCGTCGCCGCCCCACATGGTGTTGGTGTCGCGGCGCATCTCCTTGGCGACGATGCGATCGGGCTGCGATTCCCAGTTGCGGAACGCCACGTAGACGTTCTGTGCGTCGAAAGCGAGCCACACCTCGGTGCGCTCGGACGGCGGCTGCCCCGGGCTGGGCTCCACCTGCACGAAGTTCGAAAACGGTTGCGCGGTCGTGTAGAACGGTTCGTCGAGCTTGCCGTCGATCTGGAGTGGTTCGGTCAGGCGGACCGCGTTGAGCTGTGGCGGGGCGACATCGGCTGGTCGCGGTGGGGCCTGGGCGCTGGCAGGCGACGACTGCGCGACCAGCAGAGCAAAGCAGAGTGCGGCGACGCGCACGACGAATCTCATCGGCCGCAGATTATGGCACGGGCTACCGGGGCCGGGGTCCCAGGCCGCCACCGACCGGCGGCGTGCCGATCGTGGCGCTGAGTTCGGTGGTCCTGGGATCGAGGGTGAGTGACAGCAACCCGAGTTGATCAAGGAGCAGCGAGCCGCGTCCTTCGGCGTCGAACGACACAGGGACCTGCCCGCGCCACGCGGTCCAGAAGAGGGCAGCGTCGCAGGCCAGAGCAGACTGCACGCGGATGTCGGTCAGGTGAGCGAGCTGGGTGTGGCGCGCGTCGTAGCAGCGCTGAAACTCTGAGGACGGATCGCCCACGCGGGTTTCAAGGCGCACGGCGTTGCCATCTCTGGCGACGAAGATGACCTGCGTGACATCGGCCACCACGAGCCGGTCCGGCGCGAGGTCCGCGTTCAGGACGTTCTTCTCCTGGAAGGGCAGAAAGCGGACAAAGCTTCCGAGAATCTCTCCCGCTCTGGTCTTCGGCCGGATCGTTCCGGCGGCGAGGATCGAGGGCTCGAGGAATCCACGGAAGGTGCGATCCCGGCGCAGCTCGGGCGTGTCTGGAAAGAGCCGACCGACCAGTTCCCAGAGACCCGGCGCGGACGCATACGGGTGCACCCACTCGCCAGCGGGAACCCCCTGGGCAGACAGTGAGACGCCCCCGACCGAGAGCGTCAGAAGGGCCACAAGGGTCGTCAGTCGAAGTCTCGACATCCCTTCGATTCTAGCGCGGTGGGTGGGCCTCAGCCTCCCAGCACCACCGAGCCGAGCCAGAGATAGGACACCAGGGTCACGATGTCGGTCGTGGCAAGAACGAGCGGACCGGCGGCGATTCGCGGGTCGGCCTTGAACAGTCGAACGAGTGTGGGGATCAGCACGCCGAAGAAGCAGGCCATCAGGATGGACGCGGTGATGGCGCCGCCGATAACCAGCGCGCTCATGAGTTCTCGCCGCCAGGCCAGGACAACGAGCGCAACCAGGGTCCCGGAACTGAGCCCGAGCAGAACGGCCGTGCGGGCTTCCCGCCACAGCGCAGGGAAGATGCGCCGGGGACTCAGCGAGTCGTCCGACAGACCCTGCAGGGTCAGCGTGGCCGACTGCATGCTGACGCTCTCGCCCAGCGCCAGCACGATCGGGATGAACAGCGAGAGCACGACGATGTTCTGCAGGAGGCCTTCGAACCGCGACGCGATGAAGGCGCAGAGCAGGCCGCCGCTCATGTTCGAGAGCAGCCACGGGAAGCGGTCGAGAAACGAGGTCCAGGGCGTCCGCATCGACGTGGCGTGGATCCCGACCAGCTGGAAGATTTCGTCGTAGGTTTCCTGCGCCACGCTGATGACCTGACCCGTGAAGAGGCTGTCGTCCAGGGTGCCGGCCAGCGTGCCATTGCCGTGGATCACCGGAAAGGCTTTGAGTTTCTTGGTCGCAAAATACTCGCTGGCAATGAGCACCGTCGCCCAGCTGGGGATGGCCGGCACGCTCAGCACCATCACTTGATCGACCCGCTGGTCCAGCGGGGCGGTGAGCAGGTGTCCCGCGGGCACCAGGCCGGCGAGCCGGTCGTGATCGTCGAGCACGTAGAAGTGGGGGATGTCACAGGCGCGGGGGACGGCCCGGACGGCGGCGTGGGCATCGGCGATCGTCTGTGTGGTGCGGAGCGCGACCGGTACCGGGCGGACCAGGGGGAGGACGGGATCGTGGAGATTACTGGATGTGAGCGGCGCGGGGGGCATCAAGCGATTGTCTGCGAAGACGCACCCGGTGTGCAGCTATCCATTCGCCGAGTCTACCCGGAGATGGCTACAGCGCTGCGAAGTCCCGCGTGATCTGATCCAACACTTTCGGATCCACGATGCGAGTGTCGCCTTTGTCGGGGTCGTTTTCCGGGTAGACGGTCAACTTCACCGTGCCGCATTGCGGACCGAAGGCGGCTGGATCAAAGGCATACAGCCCTTCATAGAGGGCCTCGGTCTCAGAGACACGCTGTTCGACCATGAACGGGTGGATCGGCGTCACCTCGGTGTCGCCGCAGAAGGCACGCATCCGCGAAAATCCGGCTTTGGCCCGTTTCATGGGCGGCAATGACATGCCTTGGGTCATCGCGGCCCCGCGGGCCACCCTGGCCCACAGCCCTTCGACCATCTTCGGCGTGACGCGCACGAGCACGACGCGCGGATAATCCGCCATGTACTCCGACCAGTTGCCGAAGTCCATCACCGGACGACGACCCCGATCTCTCGCGCCGTAGACGTGAACCGGTGTGATGAAGGCGACATCGAAATCGGTCGTGCTCATCGAGTAGGGGTCGAGGTTCCCGGCCCGACTGCCCACCGCCGCACTCAGCGCGGCAGGTGCAATCGGCCGCTGAGGATCGAGCGGCAGGTGCGTCGCATCTGGTGGCATCGCCCCGGTCATGGCCTTCTCGGCGGACGCGATCACGTCACAGACCTGGTCGATCCTCACCACCCGAGTGTCTGAACGCGCATCCGGATCCCGGTCATCGAGCGTCGTGTAGCCAATCAGGCCACCGGCGGTGAAGACAGGTCCCCCGGCATTGCGACGCACGACCCTCAGATCCGACAGCAGCAGACGTGGCCCGACGCCGGTGATTCCCCCAAGCGTCAGCCGCTTGAGGCCGGTCATCTGCGCGGCGATGGTGTAGAGCTCTTGCGCGTTGGCCACCGACGGCCTCGCCTGGCCGCATGCGAGCGGTACCGGCCGCAATGATGCGACCACCGATGGGTTGACCCACAGAATGGCGACGTCCCGATTGGGATCGGACGCGAGCACGGTCGCCCTGGCCTTGATCTCTGGCGTGAACTGCACCTCGGCAGACGTTGCCGTGCCGATGACGCGCTGATTGGTGACAATCAGGCCGCGCGCATCGACCACGAAGCCGGATGCGTATTGGGTGGGGGTCCACAGCCCCACGACCGCGTCCTGCCACTGAGCGGCGAGAAACGAAGGATCAGTGTCCGGAGGTGTCGCCGACGTCGCAGTGGCGGTCGTCGTGTCGATAGACGCGTTGTCGGCGGTCAGGGTGAGCGTCGCGTCACGGCCAGAGACGATATCGATGCGCTGCGACCACTCGTAGGTCTTGCGCTCGAAGGCCACCGGTTGATCGGACTCCACGGCATAGCGCCCGGGACGCAGCGAGATGTCGGCGGTGCCAGCCAGTGTCGTGACGGTGCGGCGCGGCGATGTCGTTGGCGGATCGTCGCTGATAAGCAGCGTATGGCGTGCCACCGGGGTGATCCTCCCGGCCCCGTCCGGCAGGACGATCGAGATGTGGAGCGTGCTCAGCGTCTGCGTAAACGCCGGCGGGGCGCTGAGACACACCAACATTGCCACGAGGAGCACGCGACCCACACGTCATCGTCTGCCTCGGGTGCGCCGATGTCAACCGCGCCCACAATCCGCCTCCGTTTTCCGAACTTCTGTCCTACACTCGCTCTGGAAACCGATGATTCTGACATCGAGTGTGACGACGGCGTGGACTCGACCAGCGCGGCAGGCGGTGCTGGTCTTCGTCCTCCTGGCGTGCTCGTCGAGCCCGGCCACCTCTGCGGCTGCTCAGAGTGCCCTGGCGGTGGTGTTCAGCCCGAGCGCGGGAACATTCGTCGACCGCGAAACGGTCACCCTCAGGGTCCAGTCCAGGGCCAGCATCCACTACACGCTCGACGGCTCACTGCCGACGACGACGTCGCCGATCTACCGCGGGCCTATCACCCTCGAGAAGTCGACCCGCATCCGTGCCCTGGCGGTCGCGCCTGACGGGGACACGCGCGAAGGCCTGGGACCAGTCGCCACGGAAACCTATCTGCGCGTGAACCCGGATACGCAGGCGTTCACGAGCCACCTGCCAGTCATCCTGATTCACACCTTCGAATCGGGGACCCTTGACCCATTCGGGATCGACCACGTCGCAGCGGCGCTCCAGGTGTTTGAACCGAGGGCGGGCACCAGCCGCATCGTCGGTCGCGCGGCGCTCGACGCGCGGATCGGCATTCACGTACGCGGCGCGACGTCGCGTAACTTTCTCAAGAAGCAATACGCCGTGGAATTGCGCGCGGACGGCGAGGATACCGACAGCGCCCGGCCACTGCTGGGGCTGCCGAGCAACGCCGACTGGGTATTGTCGGACCCAGTCCTCTACGACCGGTCGCTCATCAGGAATGCGGTCGCCTTCGAGCTCAGCAACCGCATCGGTCGTTACGCGCCCCGCACGCGCTTTGCCGAAGTGTTCATGGTCAACGACGACGGCGACGTGCGGGCTGAGAGCTTTCTTGGATTCTTCACGCTGATCGAAAAGATTGAGCGTGACGCCGAACGCGTGAACGTCGCGAGACTCCCGGCCTCGGCCGCGACCCTGCCGGCGATGACCGGCGGGTTTATCGTGCGGATCGACAAAGGCGTGCCCGACTTCGCGGCGGCGGGGAGGTGGCTCCAGTTCGTGTATCCCGATGCCGAGGACATGCGGTCGCCTGAGCGGAGGCCGCAGCTCGACTACATCACCACGTTCATCAACGACTTTCTCGAGGCTGCGAGGGCTCCCGACTTCCGTCATCCGTCTACGCGACAGCACTACTCGGAGTTCATCGACGTTGACGCCTGGATCGATCACAACATCGTCAATGCGCTGACCAAGAACGTGGACGCGCTCAGGTTCAGTTCGTATTTCCACAAGGACCGCGCCGGTCGTCTGGCGGCCGGCCCCGTGTGGGATTTCGATCGGAGCATGGGCACGCCGTACGACTGGCGTACCACTGCGCCCGAGGAATGGAATCAGACGTTCAATGCGGCCGACTACTTCAACGAGGGGTGGTGGCGATTCCTGTTCCGCGATCCGGAGTTCCGGTCACGTTACGCCGCACGCTTCAAGGTGCTGCTGAACAGGGAATTCTCGGCCGACGCGCTCGACCGCATCGTTGACGGCATGGTCGCCGATGTCGGCCCTGCCGCGGAGCGCAACTTCCGCCGATGGCCGCAGTTCCCGCCACAGGACAACTCCCACGCCGCGGAGATCGCCACGCTGAAAGATTTTCTTCGCCGGCGGGTGACCTGGATCAAGACCCAGCTGGACACGAGTTTCTGAGCCAGCGCGGCGCCGCGCATCAGCTCATGGGAGTTGGCTGCCCACGACGCGCAGGCCATGCGCCTGGGCGCCCAACGCAAGGGCTCGGTCGTCACAAGCGCACTGGCGCATCCGCGTAGGCGATCATCGATGGCCCTGTCGTTCGTCGAGCAGCAATTGCACGACATCCACCTTCAGCCGCGCGCGCTTCGGGACCTTGATCCGGTGAAGCGGCGGTGCCCCGGGGGCCGGCTTCCTGACCCGCAGCGCTCGCGACTCACGGCGATCTGTTCTTCGACAGTCCATATATCCTGGCCGACAACGAGCGTGCGGAGCACGCGAGGTTGTCCCGGTGCGATGATAGGACTGCGTCAGTCTCAGGAGGGTCGTGTCTATGAAGCAGCCAGTGATTCGTTTCCTATCCACGGTGGCGTTCTTGCTCGCAGGAATGGTGGCGCCTCTCCCGGCACAGGCGCCAGTGAAGACCGCGGAAATCGCCAAGCGTGGGCTGACGGCTCAGGACTTTCCCAAAATGATTCCCCTCGTTCCGAATGTCTACGCGTACGAGGATGTTCACATTCAGGGTGCCATTACCACTAACTCGCTCATTGTGGTCACGACCGACGGGGTCGTTGTCGTCGATGGGCAGGGGACTGTACCGCAGACCGAGCGAATGGTCGCCGAGATTCGCAAATTGTCAGACAAGCCGATCCGGTACGTGATCATCGGGTCGAACCATGGGGACCACACCGGCGGCAATTCAGCGTTTCCCCAGACAGCCACGTTCATCTCGCATCCGGTGGCGCAAGCCGCGTTTCAGCGGGCAGCGTCGCAGCCGCCGCGCCAGGGCGGTTCAGCAAATCCCCCGAGGGTCGTGGTGCCCACGGACACGGTCGCTGACAAGAGGGTAATCACTGTTGGCGGCACCGAAATCCAGATCTTGTTCCTCGGGCGCAGTCACACCGGCAGCGACTTGACCGTGTACCTCCCGGCACAGAAGGTGTTGTTTCTGAGCGAGACGTACATGTCGCGGATGTTTCCATCGATGGGCGGCGGGTATCCGTCCGAGTGGCTGGGGGCCTTGAAGAAGGCAGAGGAGATGGATGCGGCGTGGTACGTGCCAGCACACGGATTTGTCGACGATGCCCGGACGCTGAAGGAAGAACTGCCGACATTCCGGCGGGCGGTTGAAGCGACGATCGCGGAGGGGAAGCGCCTGCGTGATGCTGGCGTCCCGGTCGAACAGGCCATGATGCAGGCGAAATTTGGCGAGTTCGACGGCTGGTCTATTCGCGACATGTTCGGCCCCCTCGCGATTCGCCGCGTCTATGCCGAGTTGAACGGGGAGCTGCGATAGTCGCGCGGGCCGAGCCATGGTCCTAAGGCGCGCGAGAGTTGCGACCGGCCGGAGGCTTCAGAGCCTTCAGAACGCGGGCTATAATTATCGAGCGTTGTGTCCGCGCAGTCCGGGCCCCTAGCTCAGTGGTAGAGCACCTGACTTTTAATCAGGGTGTCCCGGGTTCGATCCCCGGGGGGCTCACCAGCCTGCCGTGGACGGTCGGCTGTGGCACAATGACATGTTCGAGCGTGACGCTCGATGCCTCACTACCTGTCCCCATCGTCCAGAGGCCTAGGACGCGGCCCTTTCAAGGCTGAAACCCGGGTTCGAATCCCGGTGGGGACGCCAATTTTTGAGTGTTTGGTATTGCAGCGGGATATTCCTCCTCAAGCAGTGCCCAAGTCCCTGTCAATTCAGCCTTTACGAAGTCGGGCCGTTCGCTTTCGTCCAGCATGACGAGCGGTTCGATTAGACGCTGAATCAGCGCACGCGCGATTTTGGGCTCTGCCCGAAGTGTGTCCTTCCATTGCGCAGCGCGGAACGTCAGCGCAGCGCGCAGCTTGTCGATATCTGGACGGACGCGTCTAGGGGACGCTGTCAGCTGCGCTTCGACTTGCGCTAACAGCGCCTGACGCTCCCGAAGCTTCGCCGTGACTGTCGGGACTGCGACGTCCCCGACAGCAGCCAATTCGACCAAATTGGCGATTTCTGATTGCAGCCGCTGTTTGTCCGCCAGCAGATGCTCCGTGATGTCCGCGTCCCCCTTGTCCACAAGCGAAAGCAGGTGTTCAATCATCTGCCCGCCAAGAACTTCCCCCGCAATCATGTCGAGCACGATGCTGTCCGTTTGTTCAATGGGCAGTTCCAGATGATTCGGGCAGACTCCCGGACGCCGCCGACGCGTGGAACACATGTAGACAAGCTTTTTCACCATCCCATTGCCGCGGAACATCGTCTTGATGGCTTCGAAGTTCGCCCCGCATGTCTGACACTTCAGCGTCCCCCCGCTGAGCAGATAGTGTCCGTGCAGCGAACGTCCGAATCCTCCCAGTCGTGTCTTCTTCGTGCCAGGTGCAGGCAGGGATGCTGCGTAGCGTTCCGCGCGTTCAGTCCGCTTCTTATCAGCGCGCGCTGCGACGTCAGCATCCACGATGCGCAGCGATTCATCAATGACGCGAACCCATGTGTCTTCCGGCTGTGGCAACTGCGCAGCTTCACGCTTCCGTTCTTCGTCCGTCAGGCGTGTCCCAAGCTCGCGCCCGTATGACGACTTGGTTTGTCCCCAGATGATTTGGCCCCGATACAGCGGACGCATCAAGACTTCGCGGATGTTGAAATGACTCCAACCGTTCGGGCGTCCTAGCTGCGCTTTCGGACTGGGGGCCTGTTCCGCGTTCAGTTCTTCCGCAATCGTCCGCAGTCCTGCACCGGCTAAGTAGCGGTCGAAGATGCGTCGGATGACGTCGGCTTCCGCTGCGACAACTTCACGCCGCGTTTCTCCCTTGGCATGCCTGACGTTGCGATACCCGAAGACCTTTCCGCCCGTCACAAGTCCCTGTTCCGCTTTTCTTCGTGCGGAATCACGCGCGCGCTTCCGAGCTTGTTCGCGTTCCTGCTGTGCGAAACGCGTCTTCAGGAATGTCATCGTTTCGCCTTCAAACGAATCGACGTCAACACTGCGTCCCGTCGAGAAGTCCCAAATCGTGACGCCTGCGTCCACGAGATGATTCAGCGCAACCATCGTTGAGTGTCCGTGTCGTCCCAATCTGTCGAGGTCATACAGGACAAGATGTTCGAAGCGTCCCGCTTCAGCGTCGCGCAGCATGCGCTGAAAGTCCGGACGCGTCGTGAAGCGCGCGCCGCTGACGCCGTCATCGACGTAGATGGACGCATCGTCCAGCGTCCATCCTTGCTTGTCGATGAATAGGCGGGCGCCTTCTAGTTGACGCGTGACGCTTTTCTGTTCAGCGACGACGTCTTGTTCCGTGCTTTTGCGGCAGTAAGCAGCAGCATTCATACGTTCGTTCTCCTACGCAGCAACAGCGTAATCGCAAAACTGCGATACCTAGCGTTGCCTTCCCCAGTCTCGCCCCCCGCGTCGAAAGTGGCCAGAATCCTTTCGTTTGGGCAGACGCCGAATCAGGGGAATCACGCAGTTGGTATGACAGCAGACACGTCCGCGTCCGCTTCCGCTTCGTCCGACGCATCCAGCAACGCTTTGAAAAACGCGAGCAGTGCGCGTGCTGGACGTTCATCCCCTAGCAACCGCGCATCGACGACGACGTTTGTTAATCGCGCGCAGTCAATGAACGCCAGGTCCGGACACACTGCACGCAGTCCGTTCGTGACGCTTGTTCGCTGTTCGCGCGTGTCGTCTGTGTCCCTGACGGGAAGCGGGTCAGACAGCACGACCCAGCCTCCGCATCTTGGCGTCCAGAAGCTGCCTGTCCAGTGCGCGCAGCTTGTCGGGAATAGTCAGCGCGTTCTGCATGTCTTTCAGTCGCGCCATCTTCCTGTCGAGGTCTGCGATTGCGCCAGACGGGCGTCTATGGACGGATGTAATGCGCGCTTCGCTGTTGGCAGCAAACGTGACAGGCGAGAACTCCCAGAGACGCACTTCGGAGATGTGTCGAACCATACCCATCGCGGCGCCTTCATCGACCATTTCACTGCGGACGGGGTCAAACCCGATGCTCAGTTCCGAGATGATGCCGTCTTTCATCAACGTGATGCAGTCCCGACCCATCTGCGTGTCTGAAATCTTCGCTTCGACATACAGGCCGTCCTGTTGTTCGCGCATCACGGTCGGGATGCCAATGGGCCAGGCTTCATTGTGCTGATACAACACTTTCACGCGATGACGGTTCTCCGTCAGCGTCTTCGCAAACGCGCCGGGCAAAATGCGTGTGGGGATGTAGCTGTCAATCAGGTTGTTGAAGACTGACGCCATTCCCTTGAATGTGTTCTTCGTGTCGCCCGTTGAGAAACGACACTGCGCAGAAAACGTTTCCTTTTCCATGTTGTTCCTCAGTAGGTGAAGCCGCGCGACCGTGTTTGCGGCTGCGGCGGTCCGAAGATGTCCTTCAAGACGTTGCGGAACGGGGGCGTGTCAACCTGTGCGGGAGGATTCAAGAACGCCTCGACGCGTTCCAGCCACGAATCCAGCGGCCGTCTCATGCCGCCCGCTGTTCCCAGCAGCAAGTCAACAAGCACAAGATTCGGCAAGCCTGCTGACACGGGATACGGACGTTGATGCGTGCGCTGATTCGGATGCGCATACGGGAACTCGATGTCTGCTGTCGCCCGGATTGCGACAAGTGTCTGAAGCAGTGCTTGAAATTCCGGATTCGTCACGTAGTCGCGCACTTTGATGACTGTCTCCGCATACTTGGCATTCAGTTCGGCAGAACGCTGTTCGTGATACACGGGCTCGAGGCGCGCAATCGTGTCCGCAAGTCGCGCGACATCGTCTGATGCCTTTCGCAAGTTGGCTTCCGCTGTGCGATGCGCAGTCACTGCCGCGTCGTGTCGTTCGCGGGCGCGTGTCAGGGCTGGTTCCAAGACGACTCCAATCAGCGCGTCGCCTTCTGTGCGTTCAAGCACAGCGTTCGCGTCGTTGCGCGTCGCGCTGTTCACCTGCACGACTTCTTGCAGCGCCGGCAAGGATGCGGCAAGCGCGGCGTGTTGTTCGCGTGCTGTCTTCAACTGGTTGCCCGCATCGGGCGTCTCATCCGTCTGTGTGCCGAACATGTCGGTGTCTCCTAAAAGGTGATGCCATAATCACGCCTGTAACAGTTGGCTTCGTTGTCCCACCACACGCGGGGAACGTCCGTGGCAGCCAACACAAGTGCGCCCGCGACGCTGTTGGCTAAGTCATCGTGTTGGCGGGGACCGTGGTCGATGCTGTCTTTACCGCCGCGTGACACGCGCCTTTCCAATGTCGCGAATTGCGTCAGCAGTCGTGGCACGTTGAGCAATTCGACCCGTTTCGAATTCAGAAGTGGAAGCACTTCCGAATACAGGGTGCTCTTGCTTCGCGTGCTGACGTGATACTGAATGTGATGTTTTCTGAAAAGTTCTCGAGGATATTCGCCGGCATAAGCATCCGCTGTCACGTCGCGAATGTCATACGTCTTCAGGACAGCGGCATGTTCAGCAATGACATCTTCCGGGGAGAACGGGGGTCGCCTTTCCCGCACGGCGTCCAAGACAAGGCGCCCCCGTTCGTTGTGCGCAATAGCAAGTGCTGCGCTATCTGCACTACCGCCGCTCCCGTCCCAAAAGGCTTTGTATTCCTGACCGACAACAGGCGCTAGTTCGAAGCGTCCGTCAACTGTTGCAGCGCGCAGGACGTCGAACGCGATGAAGGATTCGACGTCGCTGCGGAACTGGGCGTCGTATTCTGCGGCTGCACTGGCAGGGTCTTCTTCCCGTGCCACCTCGATAGCGCGTCTGTCGAACGCGGGATTCAGCTCCAGCGTCCCTGCCTGCACGACGACGACATCGCTGACAGGATTCGCGTGATGCTTCGTCCAGGCCTGATACAGGATGCCGCGTCGCGCATACGGACTGCTGACGACGGCAAGCAGACTGCCAGGGACCCGTGCTAGTGCAGGGCGCACAGCGCGCAACAGTTCGACGTCCGGATTCGCGGAATCGTCCGTGCGCAGAAATGCGGCTTCTTCGATGATGACTAGCGCATAGGCGCGTCCGCGTGGGGCAGCGACAGATGCTGTCAGCACTTCGATGACAACGCCGTTCGACAGTTCGATGCTGTCAGCGCGTTCCGCGACGATGAGTGCAGCGAGGGAAGGGACCGACTTCAGCAAGCCGACTACGTAGCGAAACGTGACGCCCGCTTGTTTCCTGTCGGGCGCGAAGATGCCGACGTAGATGAATTCGCCTGCAACGCGTGTGTAAGCGCGACTAGCAAACCAGCACGCAATCAGCGCAACAATGCGTGATTTCCCCGCGCCGCGTCCGACGACTGCGAAGAATTCGCGCACGTCTGTGGTCAGACGCCCCAATACAGTCCGCCAGCCGTCCCATGACGACGCCTTGAACTCGTCGAACAGGCGCATGAATTCGGGCAGCGTCACTGATTCGCTAACTCCACAGCGCGGCGAACAGCATCAATCGGGTCGATATGCTTGGCGCGCCGCTCAAGGCCGATTCTTTGGGCTAAGCGGTCGAACGTGGCAAGTGCTGTCAGC